>CAMLON010000018.1 GCA_946481695.1 uncultured Bartonella sp.
GTTGAAAGTGAAGCAAGATAAGTTTTTACCTCGGCATCAACTTTTGTTTTTCCTTTAAGTAAGCAGGTGGAAGACCAGGCGATCAACAAAAGGACGATAAGGTTCCATCAAATCATCAGCAAGCGCGAAGGCATTGGCACGATGTGAATGAAAAACGCCCAATGTTGGATGGAGGCCACCAGCACAAATAGCGCGTGAAACAAGTGCACGTAGAACGATGTAACCATAATTTAAAAGGCTGTTGATACCTCCTTGTGCTATGTCACGCTTGAAGGCGGTTCCGAATAATGCTTTCCAATATTTTCGGGCGGCCTGTGCTTCCTTATTTTCCGGGTCACCGCTACGCACCTGACGGGCAATGGAGACAAAATCCGCCCCCTCTTTGCCACAAGCTTTGAGCACTGCGCCTTGTAGCCTGATTTTACAACGAACGATTTCTGCCCAAATCTGTTTTTGTATCGGCTTTGGTGCCGATGCCTGCGCTTTCATCCGCACAGCTTGAACAGAATGGCCTTCTACTGGCCAAACGATAGCAACCGGACGGTGGTTATTTCCACATAAAACGATTGGAATAGAGCGTTCGGACAATTCGATAAAGACGTGATTTGTTGAGCTCAAACCATAAGAATGAGTAATTAAGGCTCCAATATCATCAAGCGCAACCCGCCCCACTTCCGCTTCTCGACTGGAAATGGTTAAAAAACGTCTTTTTATGGCAAGGTGCTTTTTATGGCAAGGTGTAAGCCATCAGCAGGTATGTCAACTATTCTTTCCATGAAAAGAGCATGCCGCAAAACGGCATGTTCTCAACAGTTTTTTATAAACAGGGTTCATTTCCTATGACCTTGCCTGTTTGGACTCTCTGTCCTGCGCACCGGGGTCGAAAACGCGCCCCATTTCATCCACACGAATTTGCCGGAATTGCATTTTTTTCAACCCCGTTGCTGTTTTAACAGTCAATTTAAAGGGGTCTTTTTTGTTGGAATCCCTCGCCGATACATCCGCTTCATTATGGGGAGCAAAAAATATCTGGCCGTTTTGACCGAATTTGACAATGCGGGCAATCACATGCCCTTTTTCCGGATCATTATAAGCCACCATATCATTTTGTTGCAGGCTCAACACTTTGCGCGCTGTGGGGTTATTTTTATGGAATTGCGAACTCCATTTTGGTTGGTGCGCGTCAAACGTTGAAACAACTTCGCTATTCCATTTGCCATCCAAAGTTTCCCAAACATCATAGCGATAGTTTGAATTTCCCATATAGCCTTTATAGGGTTCACCATTTTTGTCTTTTATTTCAATGACATTACGAGGCAGGAGCACCCTGACATGGCGGATACCCTTATAAAGCTTATGGTCACGTGCAAAACGGAGCAAAGCTTCCTGAAATTCCTTTTTGTCCAAACCTTGCGTTGCACTATAAAGTTCGGCTTGTAAATTCTCGTCACGAATTGTTGGAATATCTTCACTCTCGAGCGACAAGAAATTCTCTCTCGTGACAACAATTTTATTGCCCTTTTCATCCATTTCACCGGTTATGCCATAGGCTGTTTCATTGTGCAACTGTCCGGCGGTTTTGCCCTTGCCTTGAGCGTAACCGGCACGGTTTATTGTGCCATGATCCTGCTTATGGCTGACAATGATTTTATCTATAATGTTTTTAACATCGTCATAAAAGTTGGGCCACGGCAAGGCATCAGAAACTACTTTTTCTACAAAAGCATCAAAATCCTCCTTTTCAAATTTTCCGGCTGCCGTTGCAATGCTCTTCAAAAGAGAACGCGTCGTGACACCGATTACAATGGCATCAATGGCATGATGACGATGATCTTTACGGTTTTTCTTATAATGGGTTTTGAACTTCTCAAAACTCGACAATCCCGGGTCAAGTGCCAGAATGAAATTCAAATTCCACTTACTCCGCAACAATTCGGTCAATCTGCCGGGAGTTACCCAAACGTGTTGAATCTTTTTGAACTCGCCAACAGAATCTGCCTCTTCCCCCGGATAAAGACTATCAAAATATTCGCGGGCAAGCTTTGCCAAATATTGGGTATCCGTCAATTGACGGGCAAGAAATTGCCGATTGTCCTCGAACTTTTTCATTGCATCGAGCCTAAAACGTTTCTGTTTGTTCTCTGGCAATTTTTTTGACCGCCCGATGATTTCATCATAACGATCTTTCCATTCTGTAACGTCGGCAGGAGCACGGTTGCGCTTTATTCTGTTTTCTTCGCGTAAGCAGAGAATTTTATTGGCATAACTATCATCATAGGTGAGTGAAAAAGGCAAAATGTGATCGATTTCCACTTCGCCCGAAAACAGCATCGGTTCGGTTATCCGTGTTCCCGAATAAATGGACTTTCTATCGTCAGGATCCTTCCCAAGCTCTTCCCAAAGCTTCAGCAACAATCGGTTATTGGCGTTGTCTTTTTGTCCTAGCCTTTCAAGTTTTTGGGTACGTTCAAAACCGGCTTTAATGTTGTCATTAAGCGTTTTGTTATGTTCTTTTCTCTCTTCTGACGACATTGGTAGGTCGCGCGCAAGTTCAACCACAATTTGCCACGGCTTGCCATAAGCCTTGATGAGCCGGTTGGTGAGGCGACGAACCTGATTGAGCCCGATATGAACTGTGGGATTGGTGAGCCTGCCCTTATAAATGTCATAAATATCA
Organism: uncultured Bartonella sp.; assembly: GCA_946481695.1. The sequence goes on from CAMLON010000018.1 coordinate 2,678, forward strand.
TTCTTGTCGCCGGTTCCCGGAACGATATGGCGTTCCAGAACCTCCTGATAGCGTGGCAACTCGTCCAATCCCTTCCAATTGCGATTTGCCAATGAATGATCGAAACCGCAACGATGGGCTGCTTCGGCTTCGCTAATCACATCCTTCTTCAATTGTTCCAGAATTCTGGATGTTGCTGTAATGCCAAAACGCCCATAACCGTCAGGCAGATTGGCATTGATGATTTCAGCCCGCTGTTCATCCGACAGTTTCGGGAATTTGTTCTTCAACCATTCTTCGAGTTTATCGGGATTTTCTTCATTATTGAGCTCAAAGACAATTTCGCGCTGTTGCTCTGTTGAAAATTTTCCCCAATCTCCCCCGAAAAGTTCCGGTTTTGAAAAGACCGAATAGACTTCGTCGCCCGTTAACTGCTTGCGATTTTCGGTTTCTTTATTGAAACGCCCGCCAGCGGGAATTTTCAACGCTTTGCGAAGTGCCGCAAATGTTTTTGTTTTTGACAGGCGCATCAATGTGATGAGCGTATCGCGCTCTTCCATGGTCAATTTGCGTTGCGACAGATCGGGAAGGATAATCGCCAATTCATTGATTTCTTTATAGAGGCGGAATTGTTGAAAAAGCGGGTCGGATTTTGCAAGCCTTGTTTCGCCTTCAACCAAAGTACACAAGCCCACCTTTTGTTCTTTAAGCGGGCGCTGGAAGAACATGACATGGAACAATTCTTCTTCCCGCTCTTTTGTTAAAACATCGGGATAATATTCTGCCTGCGCTTGCCAGATTTTGTGAAACTCGTCTTCAAGCATGGCGCGTTCGGGATAAAAGGCGTAAGCCTTATTTGTCAATGCTTCGGAACTGGCGCGAAGGCGCACGACATGCCCCCCTTCCCGCCGTTTGGCAAGATAAGCGCCCAAAGTCGGCGCGTGGCTTTGGTGCATCAAGCCTGACAATTCTTCAATACCGACAGCAATTTTGCCTTTTTCATTGCTTTTACGATCGGCTTTACGGTTGGATTTGAAGCCGCGCCTTTGCCCGATATGGAAAAGCGCGCGTGCCACATAGGCCAAAGGCAATTTTTCTTCAAGTGCTCGTGCTCTTAACGAATAGGGGTCGGTATTTTTGTCTCTAGAACCGGATGGTTTGTCATTGGTTTCAAGGAGTATTTTATCACGCGCGGCTTTATCTTCAGGCAGAAGGCCATAGCCTATCAATTTATCCAATGTTCTTTTTCTGCGACGGAGATAACGGTCGCGCATGCGGGAAGCCGAACGTGCTTGACGCCGCCTTACCGCCAAAGGTTCAAAAGTTTTCGGATCCCGACCATCGCTGAAAATACGTGCACCGGCATTGAAAATTTTTACCGCTTCCCGCTTGTCGTTTAATTGAAAAACCGCCCAGCCGATAGAATTCGTGCCAATATCGAAAGAAAAACGAACATTGGAATAATTTTCTGCAGTCATAACCGCTCCCCTCACGCAAAATTCTTGAAAAATTTAAACAAGAGGAAAAAATAAGCAAGAATAAAAAAATATTGACAACTGGTTATTTTCATATAATTTAATGTTCACAGATTAGAAAATGCGGTCTGGCTGTTAACAAGCTAGATATGCACCAAATAAGACAGCTCCTCAGGGGGCTGTTTTTTATTGTACTTTCATTTATTTTTTTGGATTTTTTCTCGCACGGGTTTCGTGCTTATTGATGTATTATTCGTTTAGAAGACCTGTCATCATTCCGGCCACTTTGTGCTTGGTGGCAGCGAAATTTGTGCATGGTGGAAAAGAAAAAAGGTGCGATTTTTTAAAAGCATAATGCGTTTTTGCTGAAATAGCGGTGGAAAATATTCGGCTTGTTTTTGCGTTTTTCCTGTCAAAAAAGCGCGTAATGACTATTTGTAAAATTGACGACATTTTTTTGAATAAAACGACAATTTTTTAAAGCCGGAGCCCGCAGGCGATCACCCAATGAAAAAATCAACCGACATGTCTATCAAAACAATCCGTTTTTTGTGGGCTGAAATATGTCGCTTGATGGCGGTTTTCATTGTCGTTCTGTTGTTGAGTTTGTCTATATTGAAGCCGGAGGCGGTAGCCGGTGATGATTTTTCCGATTACACATTGGACAAGGTGGTGGTTTTGATGCGCCATGGCGTGCGCCCGCAAAACGACACCGCAAAACTCGATCAAGCAACCGGCAAGAATTGGCCGCAATGGTTAGTTCCCGATGGCAATTTGAGCGGCCATGGCTATGCGGGTATTGTCGACCAATCCCGCTATATGTTTGAAAACTGGAAAAGCGAAGGCCTTGCACTCTCCGCCCCTTGCCCGAAAAAAAATGAAGCCTTTATCTGGGCAAGCCCTATCGAGCGGACTGTTGCAACAGCGCAAGCTTTAACCGACGGTATGTTTCCCGGATGCGGTATAACGCCAAGCCATTTGCCGCTTCAAAAAAAAGACCCGCTTTTTCAATCTGTGGAAATGGGGCTGGCGCACCCCGACCCGAAAAAGGTTGACAATGAAGTGATGGAAGCCATGGGCGGCTCGCCCGAAAAAGCAGCACAAAAATATGCCGATGATGTGGCGCTATTGCGCCAAACCGTGTGTGGAAAAAAACCGAAAGACTGCCAATTTTTGGATGAAAAATGGGGCTTCAAAAAAACAAAATCCGGAAAATACAAATTGACCGGCCCCGTCTCGGCTGCCAGTGCAATTTCGGAAACAATCCGCTTACAATATAGTGAAGGATTACCCCTTCAAGATGTGGCATTCGGGCACGTAAAAAATGCGGGCGATGTGTTGAAACTCATGAGCCTTCATGCGGCAAAATATGATCTTCTCGACAATACAATGGAAATTGCAAGAACCGGCGGCAATATTTTAATGCATGAAATAACTGACAGCCTTACTGCCGGTAGCGTGGCGGAAAACAAAGAGAGCTTTCCGGAACTCAGGTTCCCCCTTGTTATATTTGTCGGCCACGACACCAATATTTCACAAATCAAAACCATATTGGATTTTCATTGGAAACTTGCTTCCTATCCGGCAGACGATATTCCCCCCGGTGGCATGTTGATATTCAAGCGTTATAAAAATAACAAAACCGGCCGCTTGGCCGTGCAATTGTCATTTGCTGCCCGAACACTTGACGAATGGCGGTTTTTAACGCCGCTTTCAGAGAAAAACCCGATTGCCCGCGAAATTTATACCAATCCGGAATGCAGTTTATCCGGAAAAGATGAAAAAGACAGAATGGACGATAAAGGGGGTAAAACGCAGGAAAAAGCAAAGAGTGCTGAAGCACTAGAGAAACAGGATAACGCTAATCCAGCGGGAAAAAAGGAAAGCGCGAAAAGTGGTGCTTCCGATCTTGGAAGTCTTTGTGACCTTGAAACTTTTGTAAGCCTTTATCGTGATAAACTTGATGATATTCCCGATAACCTTCCGCTGTTCAAATGAGGTTTTATCGGTTTGAAGACAATGTTCCGATTTGTTTGAAGAGGCATTGCACGTTTGGCAAAAAGAAGCGGATTTTGACTAAGGTCATTTTGTTGCGGTTTTTTGAAAATCAGGCAAGCTACAAACAATCGCAAAACAGTTGAAAGGGTTTAAAAGCCTCTTGCAGCGCAATTTTCCAGTGGTTTTTCCGGAAAGATTTTCTCCCACCCACAACCAAAAAGATTGGATTGTTTTGGCTAACATTTCCTGCTTTCAAAATTGGCGGGGTTGGCAGAATTGCGTGTTCTTGAAAATTCCGAACTATTGATCGCTCTTTTTTGCACGGGCTTTTCGCGGCTGTTTTTTATGATAGAGCAGCGTTTTAAGGGCAGAGCGTGCGGCAACAACATCAATATTGGCTTTGATCACCTCTTCAAGTTTGCTTTCTTCCGAATAATTTGCCGGTAAAACACATTGGACACGACCATCATCAATATATTTCAATGCCGTTTCGTGCGCACCATTTTTATTGGCTTTATAAACCGCGATAGAAAGCCCGCCCTGATCTTTGACAAGGCGAAAACAGGGAACATCTGTTGTTCCGTCGCCAATATAGACCATATTTTCAAAGGGTACGGGACGGTCGGCCTTGTTCACATATTGATTGACCTTGACATCGTCGCTCAGATCGAACGCGCCTTTGTTGATGCGAAAAAGATATTGTGTTTTGGTTGTGTAATTGACGGCCAAGGCTGGAGAAAAAGCAACACCATTTGCGTCGAACAAGAATTTGGATGCGTAAATTTCAGTAAACTCTTTTGCGATCGCCGTTCCGGCAATAATTTCATAATTCCCTGAAGAAAGCAGGTAATGTTTGACCTCAACCCCTTTTGATTTTCCATAAATGTTGATGCGTTGAAACCAGCTTTCGACACCTTTGAACAATTTGACTGCTTCGCCAAGTTTCTTGAAATCTTCACGCCGTACCGGAACTTCAGCGGCCTCGGCTTTGCGGAGCATCCGGCTCATATAGATGAGCACGTTATCGCCCTGATTTTCCTTTGCCAATTGATTGACCTCTTTCCAGAAGTCCTTCGGCTTCATACCGATATTGGGCAAAAATTGCGCTTCTTGCATGTTACCGTCGGCCAATGTGCCATCAAAGTCATAGGCGATTGCCATTTCCGGTTTGCTATTTGTCATCAACTTTGCCTTTCAGATTGCCTTTATGGCTAGCGTTTTGAGAAGCTTTTTCAAAAGCCCGCCACGGTGCGCCAATTAATAAAATCTCTCACCGGAAAAAAAGCAAGTAAAGGCAATGTTTCCATTGTATTTCTTTATTCAACAACGTTTCCACAACTTAAGGTTTTAAAACAAATGTTTTTAGTACAGGTCGTAAACTTTCGCCTCCGGTTTTTAAAGACAAAATGAATTGGTGGGAGCGAGTGCTTTTGACTTACTAAATGAAAGTTTTGAAACTTTTTTCTGATAAGCTGTTCTACTTGATTATCGCCGAAATGCCAGATTTCATTGTGGCCAATTGAAAGCAAGTTTGAAGGGAGCAAGGGCAATGAGCGTCGCACCGTCAAGGCGTTTTTTCCAACAAAGCTGTTCCGGTTTTGTGACCTCGCGCCCCAAGCAAAATTTTGCAACGCTCGCTTTATAAACCGCTTTCTGCATGAAACCGCATAAACTGCTTTCAGAATTAACCCACTTTCCGCCATAAACCATATGGCGGAAAGGAATGTGTGCCGTTCAGGCCTTTTTTTCGGCCGCAACAAGCGGTTGTTTCAAAAGCCCGAGCACAATCGTGGTAACAATGGTACCAATAATAAGAGCTGCAAAATAGCCGATATAATTGATAACAACACCCGGAATAAAGGCAAGGAATATGCCGCCATGGGGTGCGCGGAGGCCCGTGCCAAGCCCCAAAGCGACCGCACCGGCCACAGCCGAGCCTACAACAAGCGCGGGAATGACACGAAACGGGTCGCGCGCGGCAAAAGGAATGGACCCTTCGCTGATGAAAGCAAGCCCCAGAATGAAGGTTGAAACTTTCGAGGAACGTTCATCGGTTGTAAAGCGGTTGGGGAAAAGCCATGCGGCAAGTGCCAAAGCCATAGGCGGAGTCATACCGGCAATCATGGTTGCGGCAATCGGCCCGTAAACGCCAGATGAAATGAGTGCAACCGAAGTTGCATAGGCTGCCTTGTTGACCGGCCCGCCCATATCAACCGCCATCATGCCGCCAATAATAGCGCCAAGGAGATAGGCATTGGTGCCTTGCAGGCCTTTGAGCCATTCGGTCAAGAAATTAAGCAGTGCTGCGACCGGCGTTCCGATAGCAAACATCATCAACAGGCCGGTTATCAATGTGGCAATGAGTGGCAAGACCAGAACCGGCATCAAGCCTTGCAAGCTTTTCGGCAATTTTATCCATTTGATTGCGAGGCGAACCGAGTAACCGGCAATGAAACCGGCAAAAATGCCGCCAATGAAACCGGCGCCGATATTTTGCGACAGTAACCCGCCGATCATCCCCGGTGCAATGCCCGGCCGGTCGGCAATGGAATAGGCAATAAAGCCGGCAAGTGCCGGCACCATCAAGGCAAAACCGCCCTTGGAGCCGATGACAAAAAGTGCATTGGCAAATGTGCCTTCCTGACTGGTGACACCAACGCCGCCAATGGCAAAGGACAATGCAATCAAAAGCCCGCCCGCAACAACAAAGGGAAGCATGAAAGAAACACCGGTCATCAAATGCTTGTAGACACCGCCGGCCGTTTCGCTCATTTCAGCACTTTCCCCGTCCTGAACCGCTTTCTGCTTTTGCACTTCAGCGCTTTCAATGGCTTTCTTTATCAAAGCTTCGCCATTATTGATGGCCGGTTTTGTCGGGCAGGAATAAACGCGCTTTCCCGCAAAACGGGCACGGTCAACTTCGCGGTCGGCGGCAATAATAACAAGATCGGCTGCGGCTATTTCGGCCGCCGTCAAAGGTGTACCGGCACCAACCGACCCTTGCGTTTCAACCCTGATTTCATGGCCCAAAGCTTTGGCCGCTTCTGTAAGCCCCTCGGCCGCCATGAATGTGTGGGCAATGCCTGTCGGGCAGGATGTCACAGCAACAATTTTAAGACTGCGATTGGCTCCATTCAAATCCTGACGAAATTCATCGGAACCGGCTGTTTTTTCTGTTCCGTTTTCTGCCGGAGGATTTTCGCCGTCTCCCGAAAAAATAACAGCAGAAGGGTTTTTGAAGAGCTCTTCAAATGTGACCCTTTGCAATTGCCCTTTGAAGCTTTTGATGTGATCGCTTTGCCAATCATGATTGTTACTGACAAGCAGCAATGTATCGGAACCGGCATCTTTGGGAATGCGCGGCAAACTTCCCGGCTCGACGATTTCAAGGCTTAAAAGTGCGCCCCTTTCGCTTGCGGCTTTTTGAAGAACTTCGCGAGCAAGCAAACTATGCACACCACCGCCCGCACCATCTATCAAGGCTATCAAAGTCATGTTCTTCTCCTCGTTCAAATGCGGCGATCAACCGACCCGCCGACATTCTACCTTTTGAGCCAAATTTTCGATTATCGTCTTTTCCGGCAAAGCCGGTCCGAATTTTTGAAGTTTGCCAACCGCAAAGGCTGTGCCAAGGCGTGCAATATCTTCAAGTTTTGCATTGTCGGAAATGCTTTTTGCAATGCCTGCAACCATGGCATCGCCCGCCCCGACTGTGCTTTTGACACCCGAAAGCAAATATTGCGCGTGGATTGCCCCTTCACGGGAAACAAAAAGCCCGCCTTTTTCGCCCATAGAGACGGCAACAAGTGCCATTCCACGGTCAATCAAGGAGCGGGCAATGTTTAAAACCTCTCCTTCATTTTCAAGCTTTTGACCTGAAAAGGCCGAAAGCTCGTCAATATTGGGTTTGATAGCAAGGGGAAGTTTTTCCGCTTTCAACAATTCCTGAAGCGCTTTTCCGCTGCAATCGACAATGATTTTTGCGCCACTTCCCGCCCTTTCAACCTCGTTTCTATAAAAACGCGGATCCATTTTCGGGGGAAGGCTGCCACTCATCACAATAAGCGCGCCTTCGGCAATAAAATCATCGACAATATTTTGCAATTTTGCGATTTCTTCCACCGTCGGGCTTACCCCTTGCAAATTGATGTCGGTGGTTTCGCCCTCGTCAACGATTTTGATATTGGTGCGCGTTTCCCCCTCATAGCGGATAAAGCGGTCTTCAATATGATGACTTTGAAAAAGCTCTTCAAAAAGCCGGCTATTGGCATTTCCAAGAAACCCTGTGACCGCCGTTTCAACAGAAAAATCGGCAAGGCAGGCCGCCACATTAATCCCCTTGCCGCCAGCGTTAAAGCGTGCCCCTTCGGCACGGTGGACATGCCCGCGTTCAAGTTTTTTCAAATGGATTGTTTCATCAATTGCCGGATTGACGGTGAGTGTTGCAATTTTCATGACTTGGCCTCGTCAAGGGCGCGAACCTCTTCGGCGGTTTCACATTGCAAAGCCTTGTTGGCAAGCTTGCGCATATCGGCAAGGCTTTTTGCCCTGAGCCTTGCCTTGACCGTTGCAATATCGCGCGGGGTCATCGACAATTCGTTGACACCAAGGCCGGAAAGCAACATCGCCCCGAACGGGTCACCGGCAATGCCGCCGCAAACGCCTACCCATTTGCCCGCTTTTTCTGCCCCTGCAACCGTTCTTTCCACCATCCGCAAAACCGCAGGGTCAAGGCTGTCGGCCTCGGCCGCAAGATCGGGATTTTGCCGGTCAACCGCCATGGTATATTGGGTGAGATCATTGGTGCCGATTGAAAAGAAATCGACATGGGGAGCAAAAATATCGGCCATAATGGCAGCCGCCGGTACTTCGATCATAATGCCGATTTTTAAAACCGGCGCGGCAAGATCTTTGCGGATTTCTTCGGCAAGCGTTTTCAACTCTCTAATTTCGTTCACCGACATAATCATCGGAAACATAATCCACGGATCCCCGCCTTCTTTGGCAGCGCGATAAATTGCGCGCAATTGCGGCACCAGCAGGTCTTTTCTGCGCAATAGAAGGCGCGCGCCTCTCACGCCCAAAAACGGATTATCTTCTTTCGGCAAATCAAGATGGGCAACCTGTTTATCGCCACCAATGTCGAGTGCCCTGATAATAAGCGATTTGCCATTTAATGCCGAAAGCATATCGCGATAGACCTTATATTGCGTCTCCTCGTCGGGCGTTTCGGTGCTTTCCAGAAACAAAAATTCCGTGCGCATCAGCCCGACACCTTCACCCCCTTCATCCAATGCAAAGGCAACCTGATCGGGGCGGTTGATATTGGCGGCAATGTCGATCACATGGCCGTCGGTGGTTTTTGCGGGCTTTGCCCGTTCGGCAACTTCTTTTTCACGCTCTTCTGCCAATTTGACGATTTGCTTTTGTGCAGCCTCGACATCTTCCTTTGTGGGCGAAAGATATAAAATGCCGTTATAGCCGTCGACAATCGCGCTTTCGCCATTCTTTGCTTCAAAAACCTTGTTTCCCGCCGCAACCAGCGCAGGAATTCCCAAAGTGCGCGCAAGAATGGCGGTGTGCGAGGTTGGCCCGCCCGATGCCGTGATGAGACCGTGGACTTTTTCAGGATTCAGATTGGCCGTGTCGGAGGGTGTTAAATCTTCCGCAACAATAATTGCCCCTTCACCGATATTCTCGAACGAGCCTTTGGCATAAAGCGGGTCGATCTCGGCAAGGACACGCCCGCCGACATCGCGCAAATCGACCGCGCGGGCGGCAAGCAAAGGATTATCCATATGTTGAAGGGCATTGGCCGCCTCTTCGACCGCCTTGTTCCAGCTCCATGCCACGCCATGGCCTTCCGCCATCAAATGGCAGGCAGAAGAGATAAGATTATCATCATCAAGAAGGGTGGCCTGTGCCTTGAAAATGGCAGCATCCGACGCGCCGATACGACGGGTCACATCATCGACAATCGCTTTCATCTTGTCTTTGGTGCGCCCCAAAGCGTTTTCAAGCCGTGCGGCATCTTCAGAAAGTTTGCCGGGCTTATCTTCGACTTCACCCGCCCCGTTTTCCAGAATGAAAATTGTGCCAACCGAAAGACCGGGGCTTGCCGAAAGGCCGTCAATGCCCGTTTTTCCTGAAGGTGGCCGGAAGCCATAAATTTTCTTCGGTTTCACTTCCGCTTTTTCGGCCGCCTCCTTTTCGCTCAGGGTGATTTTTCTTGCCATTAAAACCGCTTCCCCCAGAAGCTCTTCACCATTTTCCGCGTCGGTTGAAAAAACAAGCGTGTCACCATTTTTCCCGCCCAGTTGCAAGAGGCCGGCAAGGCTTGTCATATCGGCCTGACTATTGCCATTGCGGACGAGAATTTTTTGCCCGCTTTTTTTGGCAAATTCCACCCAGATTGATGCCGGACGCGCATGAAGACCCGACGGATAATCAAGAACCCATTCTTTGGTCACTCGAAGATCGGCGGCCTCACTTTGTGGTGCTTCTTCATTTTCGACAAGGGCTGCCATAATGACCGATTTGTCGCCCGTGGTTTCAAGTTTTTGCAGCGCGTCGGGATGGCTGAGAAGACGGGTGAGCCTTTTTAAAATTTCGATATGGCCATCGGAATTGGCAGCGATAGCAAAAATCAGTGTTGCCTTTTCACCATTTTGCCAGTCCACCCCGTTTGGAACCTGAATAACCGAAATCGCATCACGGTTGACAAGGTTGCGGTCTTCCACCATGCCATGGGGAATGACAACGCCCGAACCAAGCCACGTATTGGCAACCTTTTCACGCGCCAACATGCTTTTTCCATAAGCCGGTTCAATTGCGCCTTCATCAACAAGAAGTTGAGCTGCGGCAAGAATGGCCGACTCCTTGTCGGGAAAATCCGCATTCAACAAAATTGCATTTTCGGAAAGAATTGCTGTCTTTTCAGATGCTGCTGCCACGGGTTTCCTCCCTTGGGCTTTTCAAAATGAATTGAAAACGTTTTCTTGAAAAATATCAAGCAACTGTTTAATTCTGTCATATAATTTTACAGCAAATTCTGGAAACGTTTTCAAGGAAAAAACGCCTATTTATCGTGTTCAGGCACCAAGAAAGAAAGAAAAATCGAATGGCTGCCACAATCAAGGATGTTGCAAAACTTGCCGGTGTTTCGGTTGCCACTGTTTCGCGTGCGATTTCCGGCAAAGTTGTGAGCCATGAATTGAAAAGCAAAGTGGAAGAGGCAATCCTTGCCACCGGTTACCGGCCGAACCTTGCCGCCCGCCGTTTGCGCGCTCGAACCGACGACACAATCGGCCTTATCATTGCCGACATCAGAAACCCGTTTTTTACCCGCTTTGCCCGCGCAATCGACGATATTGCCAAAACCCGCAACCAGCATGTGATCTTATGCAATACGGATGAAAATCCGGAGCAGGAAAAGGCCTATCTCGACTTGATGGAGGAAGAAAATGTTGCCGGTATTATTCTTGCCCCTACACTTTTAACGAGCCACAAACACATAACAAGCCGCAAAACAAGACCGGCAAAACTCCAACGCCCGCTTGTTCTTGTTGATCGCACGCCCGATGAAATGATTTATGATTCCGTGCTTATCGACAATCTTGCTGCCGCCAAAAAGCTTGTGCACCACCTTTATGAAAATGGCAGAAAACACATTCTTTGCCTTTATGGAGCGGATAGCCGAACCGGTTTTGAAAGGCAAAAAGGCTTTGATGAAGCAATCAACGCCCTTCACCTTTCAGGTGAAAGTGTAGCGGTAAAACACGGAAAAGATAATATGGCGAAATCTTTAAAAAACGCGCTTGCAAAAAATCCCCGAATTGATGCGCTCATTGTCACCAACGGGGTTCTCGCTTTAAAAGCTGCGGCATTTTTGAACAAAGCCGGTATTGTTGTGCCCGATCAACTGGCTTTTGCAGCCTTTGATGACGAACCGTGGATGGAACTTGTCTTTAACGGTATTACAACCATTGCCCAGCCGGTTGGCGACATTGCCCGCGAAGCCTATCATTGTTTGATGGAAAGGCTTGAAAACCCGTTAAAACCGGTGCTGCAAACGGTTTTGAAAAGCAAATTGATTGTTCGCGGTTCAACCTTGAAAGCCCGCATAAACCCCGATGCGAAAGAAATGAAATAAGGCATGAGCTTTCTTCTTTTGGCACATTTGCCGGTTCAGGAATTTGGTTCACACCATTATGATTCACCTTTGCCCACGCTTTCAATGAAACTTCAAGTGGCAGAAATTGAAATGCTTCAATAAAGCAGCACGGCTTTAACGGTTGATATAAAAATTAACCCCCACCAACAAGCCGGCTGCTTGCGAGAACCGCACAAGCTTTCTTTTTTGAAACAATGCTGCCCTATGGTGGCTGGCGGTTACAAAACAGTGGCGCCGCACCCACCTGATTGTCAGCAACGCTTTTGATGAAACCCTATGCCGCACGACTATTGAACCGGTCGATTTTGCCGAGCGGGTTCAACCGGTTCATATAAAAATTCGACCAATGGGTAACGTCGCCGCTTGCAAGAAAGGTTCAGAGAAAGCGGCCGACTTGTTATTTGACCAGCATTGGTGAAAGCGTGGCGCGACCACCGCAACGCCTCGCAGCCAATTGCAACAGATAAACGGCTGCTACAGAATTATTGCGGGAGCCGTTTGATCAGGCTTGATGTATCAAGCCGGCCGCCATTTTCTGCCTGAATATCGGCATAAAACTGGTCGATCAGAGCAGTGACCGGCAAAACCGCGCCGTTAGCGCGCGCTTCATCAAGGCAGATGCCGAGATCTTTTCTCATCCAGTCGACAGCAAAGCCGAAATCGAACTTGCCTTCAACCATGGTGGTGCCGCGGTTCGACATTTGCCATGAACCGGCAGCCCCTTTGGAAATGACATCAAGAACCTCGTTCATATCAAGGCCTGCTTTTTTACCGAAAGCAAGCCCTTCGGCAAGACCTTGAACAGCACCGGCAAGGCAAATCTGGTTGACCATTTTGCACAATTGCCCGCTGCCGCTTTTTCCCAGCCGCTTTACCGAAATGCCATAGGCTTTCATGACATCTGCGGTTTTTTCAAATATGTCCTTCTTACCACCGCACATAATGGTGAGTTTGCCGTTCTCTGCACCGGCCTGACCACCCGAAACCGGCGCGTCGATAAAACCGATACCGCATTTTTCCGCTTCCCCTTCAAGCTCGCGGGCAACCTTTGCAGAATCCGTCGTATGGTCGACAAAAACGCTCCCCCTTGCCATTGTTTTGAACGCACCATCCTTGCCGGTTGTGACTTCTCTTATGTCATTGTCATTGCCGACACAGGCAAAAACAATATCCTGCCCCTTTGCCGCTTCGGCCGGTGTATCGGCTTTTTTGCCGTGAAACTCCTCTACCCATTTTTCAGCCTTTTTTGCCGTGCGGTTATAAACCGTTACATCATGGCCGGCTTTTTTCAAATGCCCTGCCATAGGATAGCCCATTACACCCAAACCGATAAAAGCCACTTTTGCCATTTTGCTACTTTCTATTTTGTCGTGCGTTTATTTTGTCGTGCATTTATTTTTTCATTTGTCGGGTTTTATGAAAAATATTCATAAGCCCAATGATTTTGATAGAGTTTATCAAACTCGTCCTGAAGAATATAGTTGTTATCAACCGGAAAAAGTGCCGGATCCAAAAAACAACCGGAAATAGAATTGACGGTTGTTATTTCGGGTTGAATAGCTCCATTCCTGACCGGAAATTTTATTTGAAAAAATTGCGTTTTTAAAACCGGAAAAAAAGAGAATAACTGCTTGTAGAAGGTTTAAGAGAATGAAACCGGATGATTTCAATTTCAAATGAAATATTTCGCTTTTAAAAAACCGGAGAATTAAAACCCGATATCAAAAACCGGAGAACCAACAAGTAAAGAAGCAAAAAAGAAAAAGCTCGAAACCGATCGCCAAACAACTATTCAAAAGGAAATTCCCTCTATGTTTACATGTGATGCATTTGCCGTAGACGGTGCTGACCAGACCTTTCACCCTTTCACATTCGAGCGGCGTGACCCGCTTGACCATGACGTGGATATTGAAATTCTCTATTGTGGCGTTTGCCATTCCGACCTTCACACGGCGCGCAGTGACTGGGAGGGCACACTTTATCCTTGTGTGCCAGGTCATGAAATTGTCGGTAAGGTGCGCCGCGTAGGCAAAAAAGTAACCCGTTTCAAAGAGGGTGACACGGTGGGTGTGGGCTGCATGGTCAATTCCTGCGGAACGTGCGATTGCTGCCGTGCCGGACTTGAACAATATTGCGAAAAAGGCAACACCCTTACCTATAACAGCCCAGACCCTGAAACCGGAAAAGACCGTTATACTTTCGGCGGCTATTCAAAACGCATTGTGGTGAACGACAACTTTGTTTTGTCGGTACCGGAAAATCTTGATCTAGCAGGAGCCGCACCGCTCCTTTGCGCAGGCATTACCACCTATTCGCCCTTGCGCCACTGGAAAGCCGGAAAAGGCATGAAAGTGGGTGTTGCCGGTCTTGGCGGTTTGGGACATATGGCGGTGAAACTTGCCCACGCTATGGGGGCGGATGTGACGATGCTCACCACCTCGCCTTCCAAAGAAGCGGATGCGCGTCGTCTTGGTGCCCATCATGTGGTTTTGACACGCGACAGCGAAAACCTCGCAAAAGCGGCAAAAACGCTTGATCTCATTATCGACACCATTGCGGCCAAGCACAATATCGACGCTTACCTCAACCTTCTTAAAGTCAATGGCACATTGGTGCAGGTTGGTGCACCGGCCGAACCTTTGCCGGTTGGCGTTTTCAACCTCATTATGGCACGTCGTTCGTTTGCCGGCTCGTGCATTGGCGGCATTGCCGAAACACAGGAAATGCTGGATTTTTGTGGCAAACACAACATTACCGCCGATATCGAGCTCATCAAAGCTCAGGAAATCGACAAGGCTTATGAACGCATGCTCAAAAGCGATGTGAAATACCGCTTTGTCATCGACATGGCCTCATTCTGAAAGCCGTATTGTTCGGGAGACTTCATTCCGGAAAACGGTTTTAAGTCGAGAAAGCGGGGCGAGCAACAAGCCCCGCTCACAACAAACCCCGCTGACAACAAGCCTTGTTCGCGCTTGGCTTGACCGAACGAGCGAAAGCCCAAACCGGCAAAGCCCCTGCTCTTTCAACCAATCATGTTCATGCGCTTTCAAAGACTGTTTGGAAAAGTGTTTTTGCGGGTACTGTTCATGCGCTTTCAAACAATCGTGTTCATACGCTTTCAAAGAGCGTTCGGGAAAAATGTTTGGGAGAATGTTTTTGTTGGCAGCGCGCTGAAACAGCCATTCCAAAGTAAAGCCGGAACTCATAACGAAACACATTTTAGGGAAGAAAAACAATGGAAATCAAAAGAAGTGGCAGCCGCCCTTCCGGCAAAGTTCCGGAAGAATTTTTTACCGGTCGGGTGAGACTTGATCCGGCAATCGACCCGCATGAGGGTTCAAACCTTCTTGCCGGTCATGTCACCTTTGAGCCGGGAGCGCGCACGCATTGGCACACGCACCCAAAGGGGCAGGCTTTGATTATCACTTTCGGGCGCGGGTTTATCGGCCGTGAAAATGGAGAAGTGAAGGAAGTTTTTGCCGGTGATATTGTCTGGTTTGAACCGGGTGAAAAACATTGGCATGGTGCTTCCCCTGACACGGCAATGTCACATTATGCCATACAGGAAACAGTGAATGGCAAAAGTGCCGACTGGATGGAAGAAGTGACCGATAAGCAATATAAGGGACAATAAAAACAAACTAAAATTTCAAAACCTTGCATTTCATCAAAACTCTGCATTTCGTAAAATACTGAAATTATAAAATGCTAAAACGACCGGCAAGACGCTTGAATAGACTCCTTTGGGGTAAATGACGCAGGTTTCCTTG
This sequence comes from uncultured Bartonella sp., assembly GCA_946481695.1. Next base: position 18,076 of record CAMLON010000018.1, read on the forward strand.
AAAAGTGTGACAAAGTTTCTTGTTGTCCTTGGAAACTATTACAAAGTTTCTTGCCGGAAATGAAAATAACCCATCGAGAGCCTATTGCCTTCGGCGTGACGTGCATCAATTTAAAGTCGTTTTTTAAAACCGGTTTTTTAAAAATTCGGGCTTTTTGGAGATTGGATTTTTTTGGAAATTCACCACTTCGAAAAGCCGCTCTCCATTTTTCTGTTCCGCCCGCCTTGTTTTTTAAAAGCCAAATCGTAACCGATTGAATCAAGTGTTATGTTGCAAACTTGCGGCAAGCAAAGCCCCGATTTTTGCAGGACGAGAACGGGAAAGAACGGATCATGCCGGATTATAAAGGTTTAAGCTCTTCGGCTCTTTTCATGGACTTTCTCTAAATTTATCTCCGATTTTCTCGCCGTTTTTTGCTATTTTTTCTGATTGTCGTTCATAATATTTCAACCAAATAACAGGCACTCTATCGAGTGAATTTCGTATCTGATCAAAAATATAACGATAATTCCGGTTATGATTCTCAAATATATTTTATTTCATCCCTATAAATAAATAGTAGAACGATAAATGAAAAACTTTCCACATGCCGGAAGTTGCATTCTATATTTCATGAATTTATTTTTTTTAGCGTCTAAGCTCCTATTATTAAATGTTTTTTACAGTATATTCGAACTATTCTAAAACTTGAGTGTTGACATTAGGTTTAAATATTTTTTAACTGTTTCTCAATCTATACTTTTTTTATCAACTTTAAAATTCGAGGGATTGCGTATGTCGATCGGGTACGGTGAAGGAGAACATTTTTCAGACGATCAGGGATTTTCGGCTTGTCAGAATGTGATGACGGAAAAGAAAATTTTGAAAAGCCACCGAAACATGGCTGCCCAAAGCTTCAGAGCGGAAAACGAAAGCGGTCGGGGAAAAGAATTCAGTGCGGGTGAAAGCTTCGGTGAGGCAAAGAGTTTCAGAGCAAGCCGGAAAATGTTGGTTGCACTTGCTTGCAGCAGTTTTTTTTCAACAAGCCTGTTTTTTGATGGCACAGCCTTTGCCGAGACCGTCAATAACGAAGTAAAAATTGCCAAAAATGGCAAACAGAGCAAACCCTCTCTTGCGAAAAAAAAGCAAAACGCGACGGGGGAAAAGGCGGCAACTGAAACCGGAGAAGCCGCTTCGAATTCCGCTGCTTCGGCTTCAGCTGATAATCAGGCGCCACTTGCCGATGAAGGTACAATGTTACGCCAAGTGGTGGTAAGTGCGACCGGCTTCGAGCAGAATGTGAAAGATGCACCGGCCAGTATTTCGGTGATCCCGCGCGAGGAAATCGAAAAAGGGTCGTTCCGCGATTTGACCGATGCCTTGAGGAATGTTCAAGGTGTTGCAGTGACGGGAACGGCTGCCGAACAGGATATTTTCATTCGCGGGCTTCCCGGTGCCTATACGCTTATCCTGGTTGACGGCAAACGTCAGAGCACGCGTGAAGCACGCACCAATGGCAATTCCGGTTTCGAGCAAAGTTTCATTCCGCCGGCTGCCGCAATCGAGCGGATTGAAGTTGTGCGCGGGCCGATGTCGTCGCTTTACGGTTCGGATGCAATGGGTGGTGTTATCAATATTATCACCCGCAAAGTGCCGCAAAAATGGACCGGTTCCTTTACCATTGATGGCACGGCAAACCAGTACAGCAAATTCGGCAATACCGCTCAAGGAAGCTATTATGTTGGCGGCCCTCTGGCGCCCGATGTTGTGGGAATGCAGCTTTGGGGAAGAGGTTTGGGGCGCGAGGAAGATGATATTATTTCCGGTACACCGAAGAAAAAGGAAATCGACATTACCGGCAAGGTTACCGTAACACCGGACGAAAACAACGATTTAACCTTTGAAGCCGGTCACACAAGATTGCGCCGCTATAGTTCGGTGGGTCACAATATCGAGCGAACCGAAAATATCAGCCGCAAGCCGGTTGACACCTATAACAAGAATGATCGTGACCATTGGGTTGTCGGCTATACCGGCCGTTACGGCTTTACCACTGCCGATTTTTCCGTGTTGCAGGAAACCGCAAACCGTACCAATTACACATGGGACACACCGACCCACGATTATGTTGCCAATTTGCGTTCGCCGGAAATACGAAACACCGTTGTCGATGGCAAATTTACCACCCCGTTCGACATTTTTGGCCGCCACACATTGGTAACCGGCGGGCAATTCAACCGAGGGGCATTGACCGACCAGAACCCCGGTATGCGCACCGGACTTGATGAAGAGTTCACCATTGAACAATGGGCGGGTTTTGCCGAAGATGAATGGTGGCTGACCGATACATTCTCGCTAACCGGCGGGGTGCGTATGGACCACCACCAGATTTATGGCGAACATTGGAGCCCGCGCGGTTATGCTGTTTGGCATGCCACCGACAATCTTGTTTTCAAAGGCGGTGTTTCAACCGGCTTCAAAGCACCGGAAATTCGTGAAATTGCACCCGGATATGCTTATACAACCGGAGGTGGTAATTGCTTTTACGGGCGCAATCCCCCGAAAGGGCGCAACCGCTGCGGTGTGATTGTCGGTGCCGACAATCTGGAAGCGGAAAAAAGTACCTCTTATGAATTTTCTACCATTTGGGACAATCTTGATAATCTCGAATTGGGGGCAACCTATTTCTACACCGATTTCAAAGACAAAATCACCAACCGGCAGGTTCTGGATAGCAAAGGCAATCCGGTTGAATGGTCGGTTGACCCGAATTATGTGCTTTATGAAAACCTCAATATCGACGATGCTGTGATGCAAGGGGTGGAGCTTACCGGTTCATGGAAACCGATTGATGTTTTGACTATCCGTTCCAACTACACCTACACCCATTCCGAACAAAAGAGCGGCGATTATGAGGGGCTACCTTTGGCAAGAACGCCAAAACACATGGCTAATCTGCGCGCCGAATGGCAAACACCGATTGAAAAGCTCGAAAGTTTTGCTGCCGCAACCTATCACGGCAAGGAAACCAATGCGGGTTTTAGAACCGGTACTGCCGGTAAGGCGGTTTACAAAAACGGCAAAATTGTCGGCCGCGAATATGATGATTATGTCACCTTCGATATTGGCGGTTCTTACGCTTTTTCCGAAAATGTCAAACTGAATGCCGCAATCTACAACCTGTTTGACAAGCGTGTGGGTGTTGACCAGTTCAATGATGTGGTGGAAGGCCGCCGCCTCTGGTTGAGCATGAACTCGCAATTTTAATGCCCGGATGAACAGAGTGATCAACTCTTGAAGGACAGAATTAATTTTGAAAGTTCGCGTTTGATGAAAAACATCATGTGCCGGTTTTTTAAAAACCGGCCTTCCCTGTTTCCGGCAAATGGTCTTTTTACAAAGAATGTTTTTGCTCCGCCAAATTCTTTAACTCTGGAAAACGCTCTTTTTCAGGCAATTGTTTTTGTTCGTGAAAAATCTTTGGCTTTGGCAAAACTTGAAAATTTGGCGGAAGCCCGAAGTTTGGAAAGCTGCTTCTCCGGAACACGCCGGTTTATTTCAAGCCCCCGCTTTGTGAGGGAAAAACAGGGGGTAAATGTTCGGGTAGAAAGAATGGGAATTGTTACGGGAGAAAGGGCGGGAATTGTTCCGGCTGAACGGGCAGAAAATATTCGGGCAAAACGGGGGGGCGCTTACAGCTTGCAAGCCCCGCCATTTTCCCGCGTGTCATTGTCCGGTTTGTCATTTTCCAGCTTTCCATTTTTCTGCTTGAAGATGTCTGCTCTTTTTGTTGCCGGCCTTTTTTTCGGCCTTTCCTGTAGTTTTGCGAATGTGACAAACGAAAATACAGAAAAAATGCGCATACACACCAAAGATATAGACGTTTCTTTTGTGGATGGACATATTGCTTTGTTACCACCTGAAGGAGAGGCGCAAAATTCGGCTGGCAACAAAGAAGATGAAAAGGGAAACAAAGCAGAAAGCCCGACAAAAACCGGCGGGGAAAATTCGGGTAAAATGAATCCAAGCGTCGGGTTTCATGGCGCCGGGAATAACGGTTCTGAGAGCGCCGTGCTTGAAAATGCTGATGAAAAAAGTGGTCAAGGGATAAACACCGCACAGCCAAGAAACGAAGAAACAATCAAGGCCGGAAAGAAGCACGAAAACGGCGAGATAAGGCGCTATCGCCTGTTTATTGCTGTGCCGGAAAAGCCGGCACCAAGAGAGGGCTTTCCACTTGTTTTACTCCTTGATGGCAACACGACATTCAAGCCCGCAATCAAGCAAGCACCCGATGCTGTGATTGTGGCAATCGGCTATTCCACCGACGAGAAAAAAGAGATTGTGAAACGCCGCTTTTATGACCTCACCTCTTATGCACCGGCCGATAAAATTCCGCTTCGAGAAGGCATGGAAGCGCCGAAAACCGGCGGTGAAGAAGAATTTCGCAGCCTTATCGAAAACAGGATTTTGCCCGAAATATTCAAGCAATTGCCGGTCAATCGCAACAATATCACGCTCTTTGGCCATTCGCTTGGCGGGCTTTTTGTGATGAAGAGTTTTTTATCGGCGGGCAATCACGGTTTTGCTACCTATTGCGCTGCCGACCCGTCTATCTGGTGGAACGGGCATGAATTTATGGAAAAACTTGCCGCTTATAACAAGCCGGAGGGTTTTAAATCACGACTATTGATTGAAACATCGGGCATTAAAACCCATCATAAGAATGTGACTGAAACGAATAAAAAGCCGGTTAAGGATTTACATTCCGGCCCGAATGGCAAAGATGTTTCAGAGATTTTGAGAAAGACAAAGGCAGTTGACAACACGTTTTACAGCTTTTCCGATAAAAACCACGGCACAATGCTTTCGCCTGCGATCAAAGACTGTCTGCACTTCGCGTTGAATGCGAAAAATTTCAAACAACAAAAATTTCCCGCAAACTCCCTTCAACCAGTCGAAAAGAAATGAGGTAAAAATGATTAATAGACGCAATACTCTCGCCGCACTGCTCTTTGGTGCACTGGCTTCCGTTTTGTCATTTCAATCACCGGCAAGTGCCGATGTTGTCATCAAACATGCCGCCGGTGAAACCTCTATTCCCGATAATCCGAAACGGGTTGTGGTGTTCGACCTTGCCACGCTCGACAATATGAACCGGTTAAAAATTGATAATATTGTGGGTGTGCCGGAAGGGATAAAGCCGAAATATCTCGAGCAATATAATGATGCAAAATACACCAAGGTCGGAACCTTGTTTGAACCCAATTACGAGACAGTGGCAAGCCTGAAACCTGATCTTATCATTATTGCCGACCGTTCGGCATCGAAATTCAACGATCTTGCAAAAATTGCCCCGACAATCGATTTGTCCGTCAACAATAATCACTATCTTGCCGATGTTGACCGCAATGTGACAATTTTGGGCCAGATTTTTAATAAGCAGAAAGAAGCAAAAGACGAAATCGACAGTCTTAACAAAAAGCTTGAAGAGGTAAGGAAGGTTGCGGCTGACAAAGGAACAGGTCTTCTTGTTCTGACCACCGGTGGCAAAATTTCAGCCTTCGGACCGGGATCGCGTTTCGGCCTGTTGCATTCCGGTTTTGGTGTCAAACCGGCGAACGACAAACTGGAAGTGGGCAATCACGGGCAGATGATTTCACCCGAATTCATTTTGGAAACCAATCCCGACTGGCTCTTTGTGATCGACCGTGATGCAGCCATTGGCCGCGAAGGGGAATCAGCTGCAAAATTGCTTGATAATGCCCTTATCAACAAAACCAAAGCGGCCGAGAACAAGCATATCGTTTATCTCGACCCGCAAAACTGGTATCTTATCGGTGGCGGACTTTCGGGTCTTCATGAGACAGCCGATCAACTTGATGACGTATTTTCAAAAGCAAAATAAGCATTTAGCCTGTTGTTGACTGAAAAAGTCATGAAACGGGTTGATTGTTTCAAGCTTTAACGCTTAAACATCGGAAGCAGCAGATTGGTCTGCCGGCTTCTGATGTTTTTTAATCGGGTAAAGATTGACGTGCGCTCTCTTATTATTGGCATAACGGTTATTATCGTCCTGTCGATTATCAGTATGTTTCTGGGGTTTTCCAGTGTTACCCTCTCCGGCCTTCTTGCCGGTGACGAGCACAGCTTCCTTGTATTTTTCCAAACCCGTGTTCCGCGCACCATTGCGCTTATTCTTTCAGGCGCTTCTCTTGCCCTTGCCGGCATGATTATGCAAATGCTGACCCGTAACCGTTTTGTCGAACCTTCGACAGCGGGAACCGTTGAATCGGCCTCGCTTGGTATCCTCGTGGTGATGATATTTGCCCCCGGTCTTGATGTGATTTTGAAAATGCTGGTGGCAGCCCTGTTTGCACTTTTCGGCTCGCTCATTTTCATGTTTTTATTGCGGCAAATCCCGCTTAAATCCGTGCTGATTGTGCCGCTAACAGGTATCATGCTCGGCTATGTGATTGGCGCGCTCACAAATGGCATTGCCGATCAGGAAATGTTGTTGCCATCGCTGCAATCCTATCTTTTTGGCAGCTTTTCCATGGTGGTTGAAGGCAAATATGAACTATTATGGCTGTCGTTGCCGCTTTGCCTTATTGCCTATCTTGCGGCCGACCGTTTTACCGTTGCCGGTTTTGGCGAAGATTTTTCAAGTAATCTCGGCCTTGATTATAAAAAAGTTATGCTTTTCGGCCTTGTCATTATTTCCATGATAACGGCAACCGTCATTTGCACTGTCGGGCGGATTCCCTTTATCGGCCTTGTTGTGCCCAATATCGTCTCTATCGTCATGGGCGACAATATGCGCCGCACAGCACCTTTTGTCATGATAACCGGTGCGGGACTGGTGCTTACCTGCGACATTCTTGGCCGGTTGATGAGCAAATCGGCAGAAATACCGGTTGGAACCATTATGGGGGTTCTTGGCAGTGTGCTTTTTATCGCACTTCTCTTGAAATGGAGAAAGCGCCTTGGCTAGGAAAACACCGGACAATAAAAAGCCCGCTCTCAAAGGTGAGAAACCACAACCTGCCGGAAAGGGCGTCACCGAAACAAATGCGGTCGAGTCCGGTATTGCTACAGCCGGCCTTCTTGAAACCAATCAAATCGAAACTGCAATTGGTGAGAATAATTTTACAAAAACAGAAATTATCGAAACCGATGCCAGCGCGCCGAATGGTCAAAAAAATGTTTCTGTTAAAGCGGATATTGTCGAAGCAGAAATTGACGAAAAAGATATTGGCGAAGCCGGAATTGGCGAGGCAGGCCTTGACGAAGTAAAAATCCCGAACAAGAAACCGGACAGGGATTTGGGCAAAGAAGCGGAAAGGGAAGCAAACGGGCAAGCAAACGGGCAAGCAAGAGAAAAAGACAAGAAAGCAAATAGCGAAAATGCCGCAGCTTTATCCCGCTTTATTAGCACGGATGAAGCAAATTCTTCCAAAACGGCTATTACCGGCAGTGGTTCCACAGATTTGAGCTTCGGCAAAACCGGACATTCAAGAAAAATCCGCTCGACACTACCGCTTCTCGTCGGCCTTGGCGTTGTTGCTGCCATTTTTATTGCGCTTTACCTTTCATGGAATATGTCGGTTGTGATCTGGCCGTTCCGTTTGGGCAAACTCGTTTCGCTTATTCTGATTGCCTATACGATTGCTGTCTCGACGGTGCTTTTCCAGACGGTTTCCAACAACCGGATTCTTACCCCCTCGATTATGGGTTTTGACCAGCTTTATATTCTCATCCAGACGGTCGTGGTTTATTTTGTCGGCTCGACCGTTATTTACGGGGTGAGCGACGAAGTGCGTTTCATCGTTGTGGCGCTCATTCTGACACTGTTTTCGACAAGCCTTTTCACATGGCTCTTTTCGGGAACCATCAAGGGGCTACACATGACGCTTTTGATCGGCGTTGTGTTTGGCGGCCTGTTCTTCAGCTTGCGCATGTTGTTGCAACTGCAATTAAACCCCGATGAAGCGGTCAACCTCACCGATGTGATGTTTGCCAATTTCAACCGCTTCAACACCAATCTGATCGGCATTGCAGTGATTATTGTTGTGATTGTTTCCCTGATCGGCTGGCGTATGCGCTATCTTTTCGATGTGCTGGCACTGGGGCGCGATATGGCAATCAATCTCGGTGTCGATTATAAACAGGCCGTCACGCGCATTCTCGTGCTGGTTTCGATCATGGTTGCCGTTTCAACCGCACTTGTGGGGCCGGTCACCTTTTTCGGCCTGTTGGTTGCAAGCCTTGCCTACCAGTTTACGCCGACGGCCAAACATATGAGCGTGTTGCCGGTTGCCATTCTGCTTTCGATTATTTTTCTTGTCGGCGGCCAATTCATTCTCGAACAGCTTTTCAATATGGCAAGCCGGTTGAGCTTTATTATCGAATTTGTCGGCGGCATTGTGTTTTTGACCCTGCTCATCAAGGGAAAATTGAGATGATTGAAATTAGCCATGTATCCAAAAGCTATGACGACACTAGCATTATCGAGGATTTGTCACTTGAAATCCCGAAAGGCGGAATGGTTTCGATTATTGGCCCCAATGGTGCGGGTAAATCCACACTTCTAACTATGATAAGCCGCCTGCTGCCGATCACAAAGGGTAAAATTACGGTTGACGGAATTGATGTGACAAAGGCAAAAGGAGCCGATTTTGCCAAACGGCTTTCTATTTTGCGACAGGAAAACACTCTCACAGCGCGTATCACCGTGGAAGATCTTGTAAGCTTTGGCCGCTACCCCTATTCGCATGGTGTCTTGACAAAAGAAGACAAAACATTTGTCGATAATGCCATTAGCTATCTGGGGCTGGACCCTTATCGCAAACGTTTTCTTGACGAATTGTCGGGCGGGCAGAGACAACGCGCTTTTGTTGCCATGGTGATTTCTCAAAACACCGATTACATCCTGCTTGACGAGCCATTGAACAATCTTGATATGCGCCATGCCGTTTCAATGATGAAGCGGCTTCGCAATGCGGCCGACGAATTGGGAAAAACCATTATTATGGTAATGCATGATCTCAATTTTGCCTCCTGTTATTCCGATCTCATCATTGCTTTGAAAGAAGGCAAACTCGTCTATTCCGGTACTCCCGAAAATATCATGAAAGATGAAATTCTTTCGGCAATCTACAATATCGACATCAAAGTTAAAGATATAGACGGGCAGAAAATCGCTGTTTATTACCGCTAGAAACATCCCGATGACATGCTTGCGACAGAAGCTTCATGCAGCATAGTCAAAAAGCGACAGACGAGGAAAAGCTGCCCTTCAAATTCAAGCGGTCACTTCTGAAGCAATCAACAAAAAATCCGGCAGAAGACCGATGTTTTCACTACCTTTCCGTTTTCACCAATCAACTTGACCGGCACGGGCGGTTTTAAGAGGCATAGGCATTTTTAACCGCAATGGCTGCTTTATATTTTTCCTTCTGCCCGCGTCATTCAAAAATTCTCTTCAACGACTAAAACGGGTGAATTTTTAAAAAAACACCATCACTTTTCACCTTCTTTGAAAAAATGGGCGGATAAAAGCGGGTAAGCCAAATGGCAAAGCGAAAAAGAGAAAAACCGAAAGGCAAAATCATAAGCGAAGGCGAAAACCAAAACGCCAACGAGAAGATAAAATCAGGAAAGACAAAAGCCGAAAGACCAAAAGCGTTTTTAAAAAACCCGTGTATCGGTACTTCTTCACGAAAATATTCTTATGCATTTGAAGCGCGTTCATGTTTATAGTCATGGCTCAGGAAGCCTCGCCGGAAAGACAGCTGACACAAGATTGAAGTCCGCATTGTTAAAGAGACGTTGCAAGTGAATAGAAATGCTGAAGTGACGAAATCCTATAAATTGGCCGCTATTTTTGCGATTTGCCTTGGTGTTATCATGGCAATGATCGACACCGGTATTACCAATACCGCCCTTCCCACAATTGCACAGGAATTCAAAACCAGCGAAGCTTCAACCGTTTGGGCGGTGACGGCCTATCTTCTTTCCATGGTTGCAATGACACTGCCCTTCGCAAGCCTTGGCGAGGTGATCGGCTTTCGCATTATCTTCATCGTCGGACTTCTGGTTTTTACCCTCGCTTCGCTTCTTTGCGGGCTATCATGGTCACTTCCAACACTGGTTGGCGCACGCATTTTGCAAGGTATTGGTGCGGCCGGAATATTGAGCACCAACCTTCCCCTTATCCGCTTTACCTTTCCGCCGCAGAAACTGGGTGTCGGGCTTGGCATCAATGCCATTTGCATGGGAGTGGGCTTTTCTTTAGGGCCGACACTCGCCTCACTTATTTTGTGGTTTACCACTTGGCATTGGCTGTTTTTGATGAATGTTCCACTCGGCATTGTGGCGCTTGCTATTTCCTTCCATTCACTGCCGAAAACACCCTTGAGCCACTATCGTTTTGATAATCTTGCCGCCTGTTTTTGCGGCATCGGTTTTGCCGCTCTCATCTTCGGCATTGGTGAATGTGCGCACCGCCAGCCGCTTTCCATGATTATTCCGACCTTTGTCATTTCATTTGTTGCAATTGCCGCCCTTATCATTCGACAGAAAAACCACCCTGCCCCGTTTCTGGCCTTCGATCTCTTTTCCTCGCGGATTTTTACCCTTTCCATTCTTGCAGTCCTTTTTGCCTTTATCGCGCAAGGGATTGCTTTTGTGGCGCTTCCCTTTTCGTTCCAGATGTTGATGCATAAAAGCCAGTTTGCCACCGGCTTTCTCATTGCGCCGTGGCCTGCTTGCGCGGCACTCACCTCAACCTTTACCGGCAGGCTTTCCGACCATTTTTCACCGGTTCTGCTTGTGGCTATCGGTATGCTCTTATGTGCAAGCGGAATGTTTTCGTTAAGCCTTCTTGGTGAGGGAACGCCGGTTCTTGTGATTGTGATCTGCATGATGGTGTGTGGATGCGGCATGGGCTTTTTCAATGCGCCCAACCAGCGCGTTATCATGCTTTCAGCGCCTGCCGACAGAAGTGGCGCTGCCGGTGGCATTATGGGCATGGCAAGGCTTATCGGCCAATCGGTGGGAAGCACACTTGTTGCATTTTTCCTGATTGTCTCTTCCCATTACGGCTCGCGCTATGCTTTGTGGTGCGGCACAACCTGTTTTTTACTCGCCGTATTGACCGGTGGCTTGCGGCTCACAAGCGGAAAACATAAAAAATCATAAAGCCCGCATTCTGTTTTTGGCGTTTTTTCAGGCCGTTCTTTTCAGGCTTTTCTTTTCTGCCATTCAAGCTACAACTTGCCGCTTACCGGCTTGGGAAGGTCGGGCAATAAGCCGTTTCAAAATTTCGCGCTCAACCGTTTGAAAAACGGGTTTCCAGAAGATCGACTTCGCGGATCAATTTTGCAGTTGTTTCTTCCGAAAGCTGGTGACGACGGCCGAAAGCAAAATAGGTCTGGCGTTCAGCTTTCAAAGCTTCAAGGCGCAAACGCCGCTCGATTTCGGCAACCTTCTGCGTGTTGATCGCATCGGCATCCGAAACATTCTGGTCGGCCAGTCTTTCGCGATAGTTCGACATGACGCGCGCGCCGGCTGTTGTATAAAGGTCGGCATCGCTACGGCCTTCACCCCAATTGTGCACCGCCTGTTCAACCGCTTTGATGGCCGCCTCGGCAGCGGCAATATGGGCACGTTCTTCTTCCTTCTGATGGGAAGGTTCGGGCGGCAATTCCAAACCTTTGAGGAGATAGGGAAGCGAAACGCTTGCCATGACAAGCGAAATCAGAATAACGCCGGTGGCAAGAAATATTGCAAGGTCGCGCGCAGGAAATGGCGAGCCATCGGGGAGGAAAAGCGGCAATGTCAAAACACCGGCAAGGGTGACTGTTCCACGAACACCGGCAAGCGATGTCACAGCAACCAGCCGCCAGCTTGGCACAAACGGTTTGAAACCGCGTCGATAGGCACGTGCAAGCGTAAAACGCAAAGAGACCCAAACCCAGATGAATCTGAGTAAGGCGAGCGCCAGATTAATGGCAATGACATAGACCACAAGCCAGATCGGTTCATGATGGCCGGTTTCCTGAACCACAATTGCCGCGCCGCTTACAATATGGGGAAGCTGCTCACCCAAAATAACGAAGATGACACCATTGGCAACAAATTGCACTGTGTCCCAAACGGCAAGCCTGCGAATGCGCGTTAAAGCAAGGTTGCGCAAACTGTCTTCGGTAAAGCTCATGGAAATACCGGCAGCAACAGCGGCAAGGATTCCCGATGCATCCACCTGTTCGGCAGCAAGATAGGCAGCAAAAGGTGTGAGCAGGCTTACGACAATGTGGGAACCGGTTTCTTCACCGAATTTGTTGTTCCAGAAAGTGCTGACCCAAGTGACACAAAAGGTCGTTGCCGCGCCGATAATAAGACCGGCAACAGCCGTCCATAAAAAAGTTCCGAAAGCGGCAAGGAGCGAAAACGAGCCCGTCATGGCAGCAGCCACAGCAAAGCGCATACTGACCAGACCTGATGCATCGTTCAACAGCGATTCACCTTCCAGAATGTGCATCAAACGCTTCGGAATGGGCGAGCGTTTGGCAATTGCTGTAACGGCCACAGGATCGGTTGGTGAAACGATGGCAGCAAGTGCAAAAGCCACCGAAAGCGGCATGGCCGGAATCATCCAATAAGTGAAAAAGCCGACGCCCAGAACTGTGAAAACAACAAGCCCCAGAGCCATTTCAAGCACGGTCCAGCGGTCGCGCCTTAAACCGTCTTTGGGAATGCGCCAGCCATCAAGAAACAGAAGTGGCGGCAAAAACAGCAGGAAAAACATTTCCGGCCGCAGTTTTACGCCCATGTCGCCGGCAAGTGAAACCAGTACACCGACAGCAATCTGGATCAAAGGCAGAGGAATGGGCAAAGGAAGTGCGCGCGATATTGCGCCGCTGAAAACAACAGCAACAAGCAATATCAATATCACAACAACCGATTCCACCCTTGAACCCTTTCACAGACAAAACGTTTCGATGCAATTTAGGCAATGAACAGTTTCAATAAGATAAACAAAAAACCGGAACTCATGAAAGAAGCCTGAAAAAATTCTTCTGCTTGATCCGGATCCATGTCATGAGCGGCAATAATGGTAAATTGTAGGCAGTTCTTCTTCTATTCAATGAAAAATAATGCCACTTCATCAAAATTCTGTAACTCTTTGAAATTTGGCTGTTACCCGAGAAACATCCACACAAAGAAACGCGCCGTCACGCGCGGCTTCTTCAGACTTTTCAAAAATGCTCAATCATGATGTTTTTATGTTGAGAAGAGTTTGCCCGAGTTTTTAAAAAAGCAATGCGCCACGTTGTTGGCTTGCGGTGCAGCAGTGTGCATGTTTAAAAACCGCATAACCGTCATCTCTTTTATTATCTTGGTCTTTTATTATCTTGAAAAGTCTACCCTGCCTGCAATCAAAAGAATGGAACACAAAAGAATGACCGAGTTCACGACTTGCTGGCCAAAGCCGTATCAGGTTTAAAAAAATGGAATTAACCTGCTTTACCGCTGGTTGACATTTGTCCCGACGTTTTGAAAAGATTGTAAAAACAGGGCTCCTTTTAATCGGGTTTCTTCTTTCGCATCATCAAAAGGCTTTTGTTGTTCGTGATGCGTGGCAAAAAACCAATATTCGCCATTAAAGCCGGCTGTTTTTTGCTTTTCCATTTCTTTTCATTTCCCGCAATTTGCCCCTTTTAAACAAAACAGATTAGCGTATTGGAGGCTTTTTCACGCGTTTGAGGGGTCTTCCTGTAAAATTCGCTCTTACCATCAACACGATAGCTTCAGGGAAACAGTAATAAAGAACATTATATTACAATCTCATCATGATTTTTTAAGTGTTACGTTTGTTAAAAACGCTTTATCGCATAATTTATATATTATAATTTGAAATATATTTAAATTATGATAGTCTTTATCCAAGATTATATGATTAATAATATTGTCTAACATGTAATTTTACGTAACAATGCGGGAGAAACAATGATGGCGATGACACCGGTTCAGAATTTGAAATTCGCTTCTGTCAAAATCTTGCAAGAGAGGATTGACCAGAACGAACAACAGGCCAAACGCGCTCCCACAACGACGGAACAGATTTTTAAAGCCAAAGAAGCAGGCTCATCTTTCAAGGCGGAAGAAAAATCGACTTATGACAAAATACGGAGCAAAATAGCAGGCGCTACAGTATTTGATAATAGCCGTATGAGCAAAACCGAATTCAAAGCAAAAATACTGAAAGAAATAGCAAGCAGCGTCGGCATTGATCTTAATAAAGGTGGAACAGATCTCAAACGTCTGGCCAATTTGGTCCGCGACAAATTGGCTTATCTGAAATCTCAAGACCCGATAGGTTATGAAGAATTTATGGATGGCATCACTAAAAGGCTCGGCCTTGATAAAATGGGCTTGAAGGCGGAAGACGTTGTCGAGGCAATGGCTGACACATCTTCACAAAAGGCGGAAGAAGTTGACCAAAAGCTTGATGTCTATTTCGGGAAAGATGGTGAAGCCTCTTCTGAGGTTGACAGTGAACTCAACGATATCAAAGAAGTTCTGAACCAGAACGGAGACAATTCCGCAAACGGAAAAGCGGCCGAACAACTTGCCAATGCTCAATTCAATGCTTCAGTGCCAAACGAGATTTTGACTGATCAGCCGACCGGCACTTATATGCCGAAAAGCTTTCCACCTGCGCGCAGGTAATTGCTTTTGGCATAGACCACGCCGCGTGCTTGTTTTTAAAAAACTGTGTTTCCGAAAGGTTGTTTCTTTCGCTTAAAAAAACGCGCTTGGAGAATGCCGGCAGCTCGGCATTCAAGACAAAGCGGATTAGCCGGAACCGGCAAAACCGGAAACCAGTGGAAATGAACTTTTAAAACGGATTTGGGGAATAGCGGCAGCTCGGCATTCAAGACAAAGCGGATTAGCCGAAACAGGTAAAACCGGAAACCAGTGGAAATGAACTTTTAAAACCGGAAAACAAAACGTTAAAAATTATAGCTCATACTGCCACGTTATAATCAGATGGTATATT
>CAMLON010000019.1 GCA_946481695.1 uncultured Bartonella sp.
GGTTGCAGTGGCACTGGGCAGGGCAAAATCCGCCGGGTGACGCAAAGCACGACACTTGGATCATGGCGCAACTCTGGTTGAGGCTGAAGAAGCTTTATGAAAAAGAAGGCGGTGTGTTCCCCGATCCTATCGTCAACCTCCATTGGCCATATGAGGACGAAAGCGAACCTCAGCCGGCAGAACTTGCCAAGGAAATGAACGGTTATGCTGTCGAAGATCTTTATGATCCGAAAGACCCGACCAAGAAGATCCTTGAAAAAGGCAAACAGGTTCCAGGCTTTGCTTCGTTGAAAGCCGACGGAAGCACTGCTTCGGGCTGCTGGATTTATTCAGGCAGCTTTACTGAAGACGGAAACATGATGGCACGGCGTGATAACACCGACTATGATGGTGCCGGACTTTATCCGAAGTGGACATTCGCATGGCCTGCAAACCGTCGTATTCTCTATAATCGCGCATCAGCCGATTTTGACGGTAAGGCCTGGGATCCGGAGCGTAAGGTTATCGAATGGAATGGCGAGAAATGGACGGGATTTGATGTTCCGGATATTCCGCCGGCATCCGATCCACACGCTGTCGGTCCGTTTATCATGAATGCGGAAGGCACTGGCCGACTCTTCACGCTTGCCGGACTTCGTGACGGTCCGTTCCCGGTTCACTACGAACCGTTCGAATCGCCGATCGTCAACCCGATTGCTCCGAATATCCGCGGTAATCCGGCTGCTCGTATCTTTGATGAAGATCTTGCACAATTGGGAACAAGTGACGAATTCCCATATGCAGCAACGTCATATCGCTTGACCGAGCACTTCCACTATTGGACGAAGAACAACCGGATCAATGCTGCTTTGCAGCCGCAATTCTTTGTCGAGATTTCGGAAGAACTGGCTGCTGAAAAAGGCGTTGTAAAAGGTGATTGGGTCAGAGTCTGGAACAAACGCGGGCAGGTTTTTGCCAAAGCGCTGGTTACCAAACGTATCCGTCCGATCATTTGTGATGGAAAGCCTGTTCATGTCATTGGCATTCCACTGCATTGGGGCTTTATCGGTGAGGCGAAGAAAGGTTTTGGGCCTAACTCGCTCACACCATTTGTTGGCGATGCCAATTCCCAGACGCCTGAATTCAAGGCATTTCTGGTGAATATGGAAAAATCGAAAGCACCAGTCGATGAGAATGGAAAGGCGGAACAATGATTAATATCAATCCTCCAACACAGGATAAAATCGAACCGCAGATCGGTCCGGATGATTACATCCGGATTTCCGCTTCGCCAGCGCCGAAACCGAAGCGAAAATTGGAAGAAATCGCCAAGCTGATTGACGTTTCACGCTGCATCGGCTGTAAAGCTTGCCAATCGGCCTGTTCGGAGTGGAACGAACTGAACCCCGAAATTGGTGACAATGTCGGTGTTTATGACAACCCACGTGACCTTTCTCCGGACGCTTTCACAATTATGCGTTTCACAGAATGGGTTAATCCGGAAACAGATGCACTCGAATGGCTTATCCGCAAGGATGGTTGCATGCATTGTTCGGAACCGGGATGTCTTGCCGCTTGCCCGTCACCGGGTGCTATCGTGCAATATTCCAACGGTATTGTGGATTTTATTCACGATAAATGTATCGGTTGCGGTTATTGCATTAAAGGCTGTCCTTTCAATATTCCGCGTGTCTCGCAAGTAACCCACAGAGCCTATAAATGCACCTTGTGTTCGGACCGTGTTGCTGTCGGGCAGAAGCCTGCTTGTGCAAAAACCTGCCCGACCGAAGCGATTATGTTCGGGACAAAAGCCGAGCTTAAAGAACATGCCAAAGAGCGCATTGCCGATCTGAAAGCCCGCGGTTACAAGAATGCCGGCCTTTATGACCCGCAAGGTGTTGGCGGAACGCACGTCATGTATGTTCTCCATCATGCCGACAAGCCAAGCATTTATGCAAATCTGCCGGAAGACCCGCACATTTCACCGATTGTGAAAACGTGGAAGGGCATTTCCAAATATTTCGGGCTTGGTGCTATTGCTGCGGCTATCCTTGGAGCTGCCGCACATGGTATCTTCATCGGGCGTACAAGAGTAACCAAACACGATGAAGAACGAGCCGAAAAGACTCTGGAGGATATCGATCATGACGCATAAGCTTTATGAAAAATACGATTACGTCCATAAAGGTAATCCGGTTATGGTCGACCGCTATACAAAAGGCGCGCGCATCAACCACTGGATTGGCGCCATTTCAATGATTCTTTTGGCATTGACCGGTCTGATGATGTATTGGCCACCGCTTTTCCCGCTTTCAAACCTCATTGGAGGCGGGCAAGTTGTGCGTACCATTCACCCTTATATCGGTGTTGTCATGGTCATCAGCTTTGCCGGACTTTTCTTCCGCTTCTGGCGCCTCAATATCTGGGAAAATACGGATTTGAAATGGATTGTCGATATCAAGGATGTTCTTGAAGGCGATGAAGAAAAACTGCCAATGATCGGAAAATACAATTTTGGCCAAAAATGTATTTTCTGGTCGATGTCGATTGGTCTTATCATATTGATTGTGACAGGCTTTATGGTTTGGCAAGCCTATTTTGCACCTTTTGTTCCTATTGAATGGCAGCGTTATGCATTGCTTACCCATTCGCTGGTTGCCGCCTGCATTATCGCGGTGTGGATTTTCCATGTCTATGCCGGTTATTGGGTTGCCGGTTCAATCGGCGCAATGATAAAGGGCAAGATTTCCGGCGGCTTTGCATGGGCTCACCATCGCAAATGGTATATTGCGCTTTTGAGGGCAAATCGCATTAAAGACCGTTAGGTTCAGGCCTTGAGGTTTCAATGAATTTAACCGCAATGTTTTTCCAAACATTGCGGTTTTATATTTTTAAGCGTTGTTTTGTTGTCGATATTATCAAAGCAATGCCGCAGAAGTCGAAAGAACCTGATAAGAACCCCTGAAATAAATCGGGCATTCGCACTTCTTTTCAGAGGCTTTGTCTTATTTTCAGGTTTGCTGTTTTAAAATCTCTACGGATTCTAATTGTCTAGTTATGTCCGGTTGAACCAAACCCTTTGGTGCCGCGAATTGTATCCGAAGTTGTTGTGGTTTCCACAACGGCAATTTGCGGAGCCGGAGAAATGACAGTTTGTGCAATTCTCATGCCGCGGGTAATTGTGAATGGTTCCTGACCGAGATTGATAAGCAGAACTTTGATTTCACCGCGATAATCGCTGTCGATTGTGCCGGGTGTATTCAAACAGGTAACGCCGTTTTTGAAGGCCAGCCCCGAACGCGGGCGAATTTGTGCCTCATATCCTTCCGGTAACTCGAATATCAAACCTGTAGGGACGAGTGCGCGTTCACCGGAGGAAAGGATAAGCTCTTTTCCTTCTTCCAATGCCGCTCTCAAATCCATTCCCGCCGAGCCTGCGGTTTCATAGCAAGGCAATTTCAGCCCTTCCGAATGGGGAAGGCGACGAATGGCGAGTTTTATGGAAGAATCTGTTTGCGACATGGAAAGCCTTCAGGACGATATAATCACTGCCAACCCTTTTAAAGGGGATAGCGAAAAGTTACAAGTTCTCTTGGAGCGGTCTTTTTCAAGCGCTACCGATAAGAATACCGGTTGCAAAAACCAGAGCCCCGCCGACAACAACCTGTAAAGCGGCACGCCAGAATGGTGTTTCCATAAATTTGTTCTGGATCCATGCAATTGCCCACAATTCAAAAAACACAACAGCAAATGCAATGGCAATTGCGATGTGAAAATCGGGAATGAGAAACGGAAGCGCGTGTCCAAGACCACCCAAAGAGGTCATAACACCATTGGCAATGCCGCGTTTGATTGGTGAGCCGCGACCGGATAGTTTTCCGTCATCGTGGGCGGCTTCGGTAAAGCCCATTGATATACCGGCGCCGAGTGAAGCGGATAAACCGACGAGAAATGTTTGTCTCGTGTCACCGGTGGCAAAGGCAGCCGCAAAAATCGGTGCCAGAGTTGAAACCGAACCATCCATCAAACCGGCAAGACCGGGCTGGATCCAAGTGAGAAGCGTTTGCTTGCGTTCTTTTGCACGTTCTTCATCGGCAACCGATTTCGGCGTGTATTTTTTTTCAAGCTCGATCGCCACATCTTCGTGGTGTTTTTCTTCAAGCGCAAGATCGCCCAGGAGTTTGCGGATTTCCGCATCCTTGGCATGCTCGGCAGCCTGTTCATAAAAGCGTGCCGATTGGTCTTCCATTTGTGCAACCGAATCACGCACTTTATCAATACCGAGCGGGCGAACCAACCAATCCGGTTTGCGATCATAAAAGCCGCTGACATGTTCGCGCCGGATAAGCGGAATCATTTTGCCAAAACGTTTTTCAAAAATCTTTATCAGCCTGTCGCGGTGGCTATGTTCCTCATCCGCCATTTTTTCAAAAATCTTGGCAGTTGCGGGAAACTCGTCACGTAAACCATCAGCATAGTTAAGATAGATGCGCTCGTCATCTTCTTCAGAGGAAATGGCAAGAGCGAGAATTTCCTTTTCGCTAAGCGAGGAAAATGGTTTGCGATAGGAAGAGGCGAAAAGTTTTGAAAACATTTGGAACCTGAAAATTAGAATTATTCTAAACTAATCGAGTTGGTAAGAATTTCAATTGTAAAATACGCTTTGCACCGGATTGTGAATTGCCTTTATCCGGCTGGAACGCGTGTTGAGATGGATGAGTGGCGGGGCCTAAGCCTTTTAAATCAGGTTGCAAGCCGGAATACGGGGCTTTTCTGCGCTCCTCCAACCGTTTCCAACCGGAATTTTTGTTTGCACCCGTCTGGTTTTGATAAACATGATCGCTCTACCCAATCTCCGGTTTTCAATAAACGGAATTTAACCCCTTTTGATTTGTGACAAAAATAAACCTGAATGTCACCCTTAGAATTGCAAAAAAGCAATTTCCTCTCCACATTATCCGGCGCGGATGAAAATTCGCCGATAGCGCAGAACAATCCGGATTAAAATGTAAGAAGTGCTCTATAGCGACCATCGGCGTTGGTTTTCATTGCCACTCCAACCGGTTTATTTATGCCCGATCATTCGCTTATATTTTGGAACAATATTTGGAACGCTATAAAGGGGAAGGAATAATTATCACTTCCTCCAAGAGGCTATAAAGATAAAGCCGATGTCTCCGGAATTAAAGAGACATTCATGACAAATATCTATAAAGCCTCGCTAACAGCTAGAGAATTCTTTGCATCAACACAAGATTGAGCCACTGTCCGGCCTTTGTGCCGACTTCCGGCATGTGTCCGGTAATGGTGAAACCGAAGGCTTTATGAATGGCTATGGATGCTTTATTACCCGCTTCAATACCGGCAATAAGCACATGGATATGGTTTTGTTCGGCATGGGTAATCAAGGCACCGAGAAGTTTTTTTCCGATGCCTTTGCCGCGTTGGGTTTTTTCAATATAAATGGATATTTCGGCAGAATAGCGATATCCCTCGAAAGGTCTGAACGGGCCATAGCTTGCATAACCGACAGTTTTACTATCATCATCTGCTACAAGAACCGGATATCCGCTTGCATTTCTTGTCTTTAGCCATTCCCGACGATTATCAATATCGACGGTTTTTTCATTCCAGATGGCAAGTGTGTTTTTTACTGCATCATTATAAATATCTGTGATGGCTTCGAGATCACGTTCTTCGGCCGGTCTAATAGTAATCATTTTTAAAATCCATCGAATATTATGATTTCAAACCCTAATCGTTTTTTAAAACGGTGGGAAGAGGGGGAACTGTAGCAACGGTCAAATTTCCGGCAAAATGGCAAGAATGTCTTGTACCGATAGCCCGTGTTCACGCAGCGAGCGCAAACTTGTATCTTTGCTGGATTTTGACAATTTGTGCCCGTCTCGACCAAGAACCAGCGGGTGGTGGTAATAAAGCGGCGGTTTATAACCCAGAATCTCCTGTAACAGCCGGTGAACCGAAGTTGCTTGAAAGAGATCGGCTCCTCTTACGACATGGCTGATCTTTTGAAGAGCATCGTCGACAACAACCGATAAATGATAGCTTGTCGGGATGTCTTTGCGCGCGATAATGACATCACCCCAAAGTTCCGGACGAGCTATAATTTTTTCGGTTTCATGGCCTTTAAATTCGTACCAAAAAAGCTCTTTGTTTAAAAAACGCCGTGCCAGCTCCATATTAAGCCGCCATGAATAGGGCACACCTTCGGCGATCATTTTTTTCGCTTTCACAGGTGAAAGAGAGCGTTCATCTGTCGGGTAAAGTGGCACTCCATCGGGATCACGCGGCCAATTCTTACCCTTCCGTTCAGCTTCGGCAATGATTTCTTTCACCTCGCCACGGGTCAAAAATGCAGGATAGACAAGTCCGAGTTTTTCAAGTTCGTTGAATGCCTTTCTATAGTCGGAAAAATGTTCCGACTGGCGTCTGAACGGCTTTTGAAAATCGCATTCGAGCCATGAAAGATCTTCAACAATTGCATTTTCAAACTCTGTTGTGCAACGAATTGTATCAATATTTTCCATGCGCAAGATAAGCTCGCCATTCAACTCATCGGCGATATGCTTGTTCACAAGTGCCGAATAGGCGTGCCCCAGATGCAAATATCCATTGGGACTGGGGGCAAAACGTAATCTGGCAGTTTTAGTGTTCACCATTCTTCTTGAAGGCACAAAACGAGCCGATAAAACCCAGAACAGTCAAAATGAGACTTGAAACACCATTCCAACCGGCAAATGAAAGACCGAGAAAATATCCTGCGGCCTTGTCGCAAGAGGGGGGGCGTTTGCTATTCAAATTGGCGAGCAAATCATTTGCATCGGTGGTAATCGCGGTTGCTGCAGCCGAACAATCTGTCGGCCCTTGCCAGAATTTATACTCGGCTCCGGCGTGATAGATAGATAGACCGCAATTATAGAGCATCAAAACGGCGCAAATTAAAAAAAGCACACGGATAAGAATCCCCGGCTTTCCCTTTAAAGACAGAATAAAAGTAACAGCCATCAAAGGGATGCCCGAATAATAGGGAATACGTTCTTCAAGGCACAATTTGCACGGCATATAGCCGCCAATATGTTCAAAGCCGAGTGCCGTTCCAATCGCGATCACCATAATGACCAGCATCAAACATGACAGAATCGTTTGAAGCCGTCCGGATAAATAAATGGGCGAGGCGAAACCGATCACTCCGAATTCCTTTAAACCAATATTTTATAAAAAATATAGCCGATTATCAGAACAGTGCAAGCGATAGCGATAATCCATTTGAGCCTGGGCAGGATATATTCGAGCATGGCTGCACCATAACGGCTTATGAGCCAGGCCAGACAATAGAAACGCGCACTGCGTGTGATAATTGCCGAAAGGATGAAAATCCATATATTCATTCCCACAACACCGGCAAGAATCGTCACTACCTTGATTGGTGGCAGGTGTGATATTCCCGACGTAATGAGCAAAAGCAGAATGATTTCCATACTGGTATTGCTGCGCAATGCCTCGAAGGTTTCAAATTTTCCATAAAATTCGAGAACCGGTTTTGCTATTGCTTCATATGCAAAATGGCCGATAAGCCATCCAAGTACGCCGCCAAGAACAGAAAACAGCGATGCGATAAAGGCATAGCGATAGGTCTTTTCTTTGTTGATAAGCGACATAGGGATAAACAGAACATCGGCGGGAATGAGAAAGACAGAGCTTTCCACAAAAGCGATAAACGCCAGCCAATATTCTGCCGACCGGCGGCCCGCAAGAGATAGTGTCCAGTCTCCGAGCTTTTTTAGCATTCTTCTTTTCCTCGTCAATGATGCTATCTCTAAAGAGGGTTAAAGCGTTAATCCAGTAGCTCGAACAAATTTTTTTAAGATAATTGTGCGTAAGACAGTTGACGAGACATCGGTTCTTAATATAACTCAACAAATCCATGACACAGGTTTGTGTCCTCACTTCATCGATGCGGGTGTGGTGGAACTGGTAGACGCGCCAGACTCAAAATCTGGTTCCCAAAAGGAGTGTCGGTTCGATTCCGACCACCCGCACCAATCAGACTTTCATGATTCCTGGGCTTCATTGCTATTTTGTTGGCTGCTTGAAGATGTTCTTCAAGAAAAATCTTGAAACAAATAATTTTTATAAAATTATCTGGTGATAATAATTTCTTGGTATGAAAGCCCGTATGCGGCTTTTTTCCCCCATATAAAAACACCTTGTCATTCGGCTTTTTAACTATTCAAGAAAAATTCCGTCACTTTTTTCGTGTCGTATAGACGCAAAAATTCAAGTCTCCCCAACCGATATTAAAAAAAACGTTTCAGTAACCCGCCGCTTATATCAAAAACATAAAAACGGGTTTGATAATTGCTCTATCGGTCGGGAAACAGATAGACTATCCTCGGCAAATCTTTTCCGGCCGTGTTAAAGCAGATAGAGAATACTCAATTATAAAAGGGGCAATTTATGCAAAATACCGATGTTATCATTTATCATAACCCGCGTTGTGCAACCTCGCGAAACGTGGTCGGTCTTGTTCGCGCCATGGGATATGAACCCCATATTATCGAATATCTGAAAACACCACCCACACCGGAAATGCTTCTTTGGCTTGCCAATCGCGCCAATGTTTCTATCCGCGAATTTTTGCGGACGAAAGAACCGGCCTATAAAAAACAGGGTCTTGACGATGAAACATTGCCGGACGATGTCATCGCCAGCAAGATGCACGATTATCCTGAATTGATAAACCGGCCGATTGTCGTTTGTCCCAAAGGGGTTCAATTGTGTAGACCGGCCGAAAAGGTAACAAATCTTCTGATTTTACCGGAAGAATAAAGCTTTTTATAAAAGCTGATAATGAGCCGACAAACGTTCGGGCGAAGAACTACAAAAATAATGAAAGTCCGGTAGGGCTTTCTATTTTCCGGACAAATAGTGTCGGACGAAATGCGCATTAAAAAATCGCCGGTTGAAAACATTTCCTTCAATTTTGAAATAGATTAACCCGATAAATTAAAATTCGACTTGTTAGTTCATTCGACTTGTCACTTCATCCGGCATTGTCACTTCAGTCGGCATTGTCACTTCAGTCAACCTTGTCACTTATTGAAAACATTTCCTTGTTCATTCCGGTCCGGTCTTGAACCTTGTTTTTTGCTTGAAAATAATTTGAATTTCATTCGATATGCCGATGGTTCCAAACCCGTTTTTTACGTTTGAAACCCTCAATGTTGATATTTTTCAATGAGCTTTTGTGCAAATTCCGGTACGGTTTTTGTTGCCGGTCCGGAAATGACTTCATCGAATAACGTATAGGAATGGGGATTGGCAGCAAGGTTGATTTCCAGACATTCTGCGCCTGAAAGACGTGCAAGGTTTACAAAACCGGCAGCCGGATAGACGAGGCCGGATGTTCCGATAGCAGCAAAAATATCGGCTCTGGAAAGCGCATTTTCGATTTTTTCCATATAATAGGGTATTTCACCAAACCATACGATGTCGGGTCTGAGACTCGCTTTGGCGTGACAATGCGGACAAATACTCGTTTCTGTTACGTCTGTGAGCCATTCGGATTTTTTATGGCAGGAAAGGCACAGAACCTGATTGAGCCTTCCATGCATATGAAGAACATTTGTCGAACCGGCTCTTTCATGCAAATCATCAACGTTCTGCGTCACAAGTACAAAGGATTCTGTGAAATGCTTTTGCAGCGCGGCGAGCGCAAAATGCGCTTTATTGGGTGAGGCTTTTAATGCATCACGTCGGCGTTTGTTATAGAAGTCATTGACGAGACGGGGGCTTCGTGCAAAAGCTTCCGGCGTAGCAACATCTTCGACCTTATATTTATTCCATGTACCATCGCTGCCACGGAAGGTTTCCAACCCTGATTCGGCAGATATACCTGCGCCTGTTAGAACAACAATATTGGGGAATTCATTCATTTATTACTCGCTCGTGACATGGTTATTTCTGTTTTATCAGAAATGCATATGTTACAAAGGATTTATTTTTAAAAGGAATCGTTCGGTTGGCTTTGGATAGTGACAGCAAAAAAACGCTTCGACAGAAGGTTGAGGATGCAGATTTGGCATTGTCGCTAAAAAAACGTGCTGAAAATAATGCCTCGTGGGCAGAAGCGCATATCGAACTTTCAGAAGCACTGCTGGCACTTGCCGATGCCGAAGAAGGGGAAGATGATGCCCTTGGTCATTACAGTGAAGCCGCATCCGGATTTGAAAAAGCCCTACAGGTTTTTACCCGCAAGAAAAATTTTACCCGCTGGGGAGGAATCATTGTTTCCTATGTGCGGTGTCTGCGCAATTATGCTTTAAGAGAAGGTGGCGAAATTGCAGTTTTGCGGTTAAAACGCGGGCTTTCTTTACTTGAAGAAGTTTATAGCGGCCTGCCAGAGCAGAAAGGTGCTTTTGATCGCGCGCTGATATTGACGGAAAAAGGCCACGTCTATCGTGCGCTTTCCGACATAGATTTTTCACGGCCACGTCAGGAAAGATTGAAATTGGCAATGGAAGCATTCGATGCAGCCATTGCTATTCTAAGGGAAAAGGAAAATTTCCATTATTGGTCGCTCGCCGTGTCTGCAAGTGCGCTGGTTGCTGCCGAATTGGCTCGCATCGAACCGGTTGAAAAAGCGAGAGTATACCTCGAACAGGCAATCGAACGTTTCGAGACGGCATTGGTCTTTTTCAATGGTGATGATGCCCCACAGGACCTTTCCTATGTCTATTTTGAAATGGGGCGAACATTGATGCAGCTTGCAACATTGGATAGTCCGAACAATGTGAGCCTTATGGAAAATGCGCTGAAGGCTTACGAAAATGCTAATAAATCATTGAAGAATGACAATACGAGCAATGCCCTTTTTCGCCTTCAGAATGAAACAGCATTGGCACTTTCCCTTGTTGCCCAGCAAAAAGATAGTGAAAATGCAATTCCACTTTTGGAAAAGGCGGTTGCGCTTTACCGTTCAAATATAGCCCTTGTCAAAGATAAGGGAGAAACCGTGGAGCTTGCACTTGCTTACGGCAATATGGGAAAAGATCTGACGCAGCTTGCCAATTTGGCATCTTCACCATTTCGGGAGCTTGAAAAAAGGCTTGAAGCTATTTCCGCGTTGAGAAAAGCTGTCGGTAAAGAAATAAAAGTTGCCCGTCCATTGGATTGGTTGTCGTATTTTATTGAACTTGGTGCAGCCCTTCAGGCTGCAGCCAATATCGAAGCGCCGGAAAAACGTGGCGACATGCTTCGTGAGGCGGTAAAATTTTATAATCAGGTTCTGGAAACGGTCAAAGGCCAGCAAAATGCAAAACTTGTAAACCGGATTTTGCAATGGCGTGCTCTTGCCCGTGCCCGTCTCGGAGAGGATGAAAAAAGCCATCAGGGATTGATATTGCTTAAACAGGCGGAGCTGGATTTCCGGCTGGCAATTTCCAAACTCGATCCGGAAAAAGACAAAAGAGATCTATTCCGCCTTTATAGCAATCTGGCTCATGTTCTTTACGCAATGGCGCGGCGCAAAGATTCCGAAACTCCGGTTGATTTGTTAAAGGCTGCCAATATTGCCGTAGAAACAGCCTTTTCTGTTGTCGCGAAGGGAACCGTTGATAATATAGAAGAACAACTGGACACGCGTTCTCACCATGCACTTATTTTATGGCGCCTTGGCTCGTTCGGCGGCATACCGGATGCGTTCCCGAAATCGCAGGCAATTTATGAGGAATTGCTAGCCTCGCCGGTATTGAAAGATAAATATAACAAATTGGTCAACATATTGAATAGCTATGCGCTGATGTTGAAAGACTGGGCAGAAATTGTGCCCGCAAAACAGGCGCGACCATTGCTCGAAAAAGCAGCAGAACTGCTTGCAGAACTCCATGCGGTAGCAGTTGCCAGTGATGACAAGAAGGCTACAAAACGTTGCAACAATGCTTTGGCTGAAGTTAGATCGAGAATCGATGAACTCACCAAAAAGCGGTTTTTGAATTTTTGGCCATTCAGCCGGAAATAAAACCGCTTTTTGTATTGTTACCTCTCACGCAAAGAGCTTATCAACTTCAAATATCAATCGGTAAAGTGAACCACCACGCCCGGTTTTACCAATTTTGCCAATTCTTCGGCATCCCAATTGGTCAAACGTATGCAACCATGGCTGGAAGTCTTGCCAATCCGTGACGGGTCGGGCGTCCCGTGAATGCCGTAAGTGGGTTTTGAAAGAGCTATCCAGACAGTGCCGACCGGTCCGTTGGGGCCGGGGGGAATTGTGAGAATTTCGTTGTTACTTCCCTGTTTGAAATTGACTTTGGGGTTATAAGTATAATTCGGGTTAAAGGCTATTCGTTCAACTTGTACAGTACCGGAGGGCGAGGGATTATCAGTGGAGCCGATTGTTGCCGGATAAGCCACAACAAGACGGCCTTCCGCGTTATAGCCGCGCACTTGTTTGCGAGCCTTGTCGGCAACAATGCGTACGACACTTTCCCGCTTTGGTAAAACGAGATTGGGAACTTTGATTGTTTCACCAACACGGGAAAAATGGGCCTGCGGATTGAGCTGTTGCAGATAATTCTCATCAATATGGAAGCGTTCTGCCAACATTTCCCTGACCGAAGTATAAGCCATAGCGGGCATTTGCGCCTTCATTGCATAGTCGGCGGGAATTGAAGACGCATAATGCCGGTTAACATCGCTTTCTGTAATTGTATATTGTGTAAAGGCCGGGCCGCCGGTTGCTTGCAATGCCGAATCAAGCCGTTGCTTGTCATTGGGGTCAATGAAACGACCACTGATTTCGCACGCGGCGGCGGCTGCTTTATCAAAATTGCTTCCAACCTGTCCGTCAATTGCCCCCGGCGAAGAGCCAAGCCGATCCATCAGAATTTGCACAGCTGCTACCGTTTCACGCCCCTTGGGAACATTGATTGCAGGCGTATGTTCGGACGGAGTATCGCCGGTCTGATAATGCGGGGTATTTTTGCGATAGTTAGGCGAATTATTTTGCCTGCCACCGCGATAGGGTCTTGCGTCAGGCGCTTCCGGTACATCCTGATCGTATGGTGCTCCGCCTTCTACCGGCCCCTGATTATTTGTTTCATAAGGCGGAGGGGTTAGCCCGTGCGGGTAGTTTTGCGGTTCTTCAACACGCACAACCTGTCCACGTTCGTCGACATAGATCCGTCGCCCGTATTGATCCTGATAAATACGCAATTGCTGGCTATGGCGCGGCGCATCGGCGGGGTCATAAAGCTGTGCCAGCCGGATTATTTCATCTTTTTCAACTTCGCTTGCAAAAACAGGAGTTATTGATGTGACAAAAATAGTAAAAGCCAAACAAGAACCGGAAGAAATTTGAAACATTATGAACCGCGCAAATCTATTGTCATAAATTCGTTTAAATCAAAGAACCCGTTTTCTAGACCAAATTGGAGGCAGGAAAAAGGCAGCCTTTATTCTGTGTGCCGTCACATTATTCAAACAATCTCGACTGTTATCGAATATCCGGACTGAAGTGGCGTTCAAAAGAGAACAGTTTTTTATTCTCATTATTTAGAGAACCGGAATGCACTGAATTTATAGGTTTGGAACGCACCGAGCGCGATATTTTGAATTGTTATTCCCCGATATGTATTTGGCACATGCATTTTTGAAATTCGGGAAGATTTCCCCGTCTCTCCTGACCGGATAATTGCTTTTGCCGAATTGCAACGAAGTCATCTTCCGATTTTTTCGTAAATGATTCACGCATTGCTTTTTAACGATGACCGGTAACAATTGTGATGAAAGATGATCGGTAACAATGCCGAAATTTCAAGAAGGAAGGTTACTGGTGCTGCGAGAGAGGATTGAACTCTCGACCTCTCCCTTACCAAGGGAGTGCTCTACCACTGAGCTACCGCAGCTAAGAAAAATAGTTTTCGGGCGGCGTTCTGCCACATTGTAAAGAAATAGGCAAGCGGACATTCACTTTTCTCATAAGAAAAATCAAGGCAATATTCTTTGGCTGGCAATTTTTTACACATGGTGTTATGACCGGAACCGTTTTTTTGAATATTCAACAGGTTTGAAGGATGGCAGATTCAATCGCGCAGCAACGTCGGCAAATGCGGCTGGCACAACAATTGCGCGCCAATCTTTTGCGACGCAAGCAACAGGCGCGGGAACGCGACGGGGCAAGTGAAGTTGAACACCACAAAAAAACGGACGAACCCCGGCATTCATCGGCAAAATAAGTTTGAAACGCCTTGTTGATCGACCGCTTTCTGTCCGGTTTGATCCTATTTTAAATATTATAGAAACTGTTTTCGGATAAATGTGTATCGAGTCCAGTTTACGCCATGTTTTGTTACTAAAGGCTAATTGGATAAACAGACAATAATCACTAATTGAAACCTCAGGAAAGGTCTTTCGGTATGGATCGTATCAAAATTATCGGCGGGAACCGTTTGAATGGTGTGATACCCATTTCAGGTGCAAAAAATGCAGCATTGCCGTTGATGATTGCCTCTTTGCTTACCGATGATACGTTGACACTGGATAATGTTCCCCACCTTGCCGATGTCGAGCAGCTTATCAGAATTCTGGGCAATCATGGTGTCGATTATTCGGTAAATGGCCGCCGCCAACATCAGGATGGAGCCTATTCCCGAACGGTCCATTTTACGGCACGACAGATTGTGACAACCCGTGCACCTTACGAGCTTGTCTCGAAAATGCGGGCAAGTTTCTGGGTTATTGCACCATTGGTTGCCCGCATGGGAGAAGCTTGCGTTTCGCTCCCCGGTGGCTGCGCAATCGGTACCCGTCCGGTTGATTTTATCCTTCAAGGGCTTGAAGCACTTGGCACAGAAATCAATATCGAGAATGGTTATGTCCATGCCAAAGCGCCAAAAGGGCTGCGGGCTGCCGAATTTACTTTTCCGAAGGTAACTGTCGGAGGCACTCACACCATGCTTATGGCAGCATGTCTGGCAAGAGGCGATACTGTTTTACATAATGCGGCTTGTGAACCGGAAGTTGTCAACCTTGCCGAATGCCTTAATGCAATGGGAGCAAAAATCAAAGGTGCCGGAACCCCGACGATTTATATCGAAGGCGTCGAGGGGCTTTCTGGCGCACGCGTCAAGGTTATTTCCGATCGTATTGAAGCCGGTACCTATGCCATGGCGGTTGCCATGACAGGGGGTGATGTCATGCTGAAAGACGCACGCCCCGATTATTTGCGTTCGGTACTGGATACGCTTTCCAAAACCGGACTTGAAATAAAGGAAAGTGATGAGGGAATACGGGTTGCAAGAAACGGCCTTGACATTGTTCCGACCGATATAGAAACCCAGCCATTTCCAGGCTTCCCGACAGATTTGCAAGCGCAATTTATGGGATTGATGACACGTGCAAAAGGTGTTTCGCACATCACCGAGACAATTTTTGAAAACCGGTTCATGCACGTTCAGGAACTTGCCCGACTTGGAGCTCATATTTCTCTTGTGGGACAAACGGCAACGGTTGAAGGTGTCGATCGTTTGCTGGGTGCGCAGGTTATGGCAACCGATTTGCGCGCTTCGGTTTCTCTCGTCATAGCCGGACTTGCAGCCGAAGGGGAAACAACGGTCAATCGTGTTTATCACCTCGACCGCGGCTTCGAGCGTCTGGAAGAAAAACTTTCAAATTGTGGTGCACAGATTGAACGCATCAGTGGATAATGACAATATCTTTCTTGTCGACAGAAGGATAATATAAAACTAAAATAGGTTGGTAAGATGCCACTTTTGAAATTGATAGCCATGGATGATGAGGATTTGGAGGTCTTGTCGGCGCATTTGCAGGATGCTGTTGTCAAGGTTGGCGATCTTGACTGGCGCAGTAATGAAAAGCGTTTTATAGCGGCACTCAACCGTTTTGCATGGGAAGAACAGATGAAGGGGGGCTTTTTTTCGCGTGCAAAAACCGGAGAACGCCACCGCACAGCTCTTCGTTTCGATCGTGTTTTGAGTGTCAAAAGCCGTGGTTTCAATCGCGACAAAAAAGACAATGTTTTGTCACTTCTGACGATGCAATTCCAGCCAACACTTCCTCCTGCCGGTATTGTAACGCTGATTTTTTCCGGTGAAGCGGCTATCCGCCTTGAAGTGGAATGTATTGAAGCACAATTGACCGACCTTGGTCCCGTATGGCAAGCCAAGGCCAACCCCCATCACAGATAGTTTTTCGACAGGAAAAAGAATGGTTCAAATTCTTCGTCAGACATCGACAAATTTTGAAAACGAGTTTCGTGTATTCCTTGATTCAAAACGGGAAGTTTCCCAAAGCGTTGATGATACAGTCCGCACCATTATTCAAACTGTTCGGGAACAGGGTGATAAAGCGCTGATCGACTATTCGGCAAAATTCGATCGCGTGGATTTAAAAGAAAAAGGGCTGAAAATCAGCGAGGAAGAAATTGATGAAGCGGTCAAGCTTGTTCCATCAAAGACTCTTGATGCGCTGAAGCTTGCCCACGACCGTATTGCTGTTTACCACCGGAAACAATTGCCGAAGGATGAACGGTTTGTAGATCCTCTCGGTGTCGAACTCGGTTGGCGCTGGACAGCCGTCCAATCGGTCGGGCTTTATGTGCCGGGCGGTACGGCAAGTTATCCGAGTTCGGTTTTGATGAACGCTGTTCCGGCTAAAGTGGCCGGTGTCGAGCGTATTGTTATGGTGGTACCGACACCGGATGGCCAGCTCAATCCGCTGGTTCTTGCCGCAGCCAAACTTGGCGGTGTCAGCGAGATTTATCGTGTTGGCGGGGCGCAAGCGGTGGCAGCTCTTGCCTATGGTACAAAAACCATAAAGCCGGTTGCAAAAATTGTCGGCCCCGGTAATGCCTTCGTTGCGGCTGCCAAAAGACAGGTTTTTGGCAAAGTCGGTATCGATATGATTGCCGGTCCCTCGGAAGTTTTGGTGATTGCCGATAAAATGAACGATGCCGACTGGATAGCGGCCGACCTATTGGCTCAAGCCGAACATGATACAGCCGCCCAATCCATTCTGATGACCGATGACGAAGCTTTTGCAAACGATGTCATGAAGGCGGTTCAAACACAATTGACGACATTGAAACGCGGCAAAACAGCTTCTGCCAGTTGGCAGGACTTTGGCGCGGTTATTCTTGTCAATGATCTTGAAAGTGCGTTTCCGCTTGCCAATCGTATTGCTCCGGAACATCTCGAACTGGCAGTTGAAGACCCTGACCGCTTTTTGCCTATGATACGCAATGCCGGAGCCATTTTTGTCGGGCGCTATACGCCGGAAGTGATCGGTGACTATGTAGGAGGATCGAATCACGTATTGCCGACGGCTCGTTCGGCAAGGTTTTCATCGGGTCTTTCGGTTCTTGACTATATGAAACGCAGCTCGATTTTAAAACTTGGAGCCGAAGAATTGCGCAAACTTGGCCCTTCTGCAATAGAGCTTGCCAATGCCGAAGGGCTGGAAGCCCACGGGCGGTCTGTTGCAGTAAGATTGAACCTCTAGGGTAAAAAGGGAGGGGGAATGTGGACAAGGCACGTCTAATCGATGTTGAACTTGATGAAACGATCGGGCGGTCAACGCCCGAAATAGAACATGAACGTGCTGTCGCTATTTTCGATCTGATTGAAGAAAATAGTTTCAAGCCCGTAGGCGACACTGGAACCGGCCCCTATAAGCTAAAATTGTCACTTGTCGACAGGCGGCTGGTTTTCGATATTTCCCGCGAAAATGGCGAATGGGTAACCACCCATATATTATCGCTTGGGCCGTTTCGACGCATTGTTAAAGATTATTATCTTATTTGTGATAGCTATTACGAGGCTATCCGGTCTGCAACTCCCACAAAAATCGAAGCCATTGATATGGGGCGTCGCGGTTTGCACAATGAAGGTTCGACCACTCTGGAAGAACGGCTGCGGGGGAAAATAGATATGGATTTCAAAACCGCGCGGCGCCTTTTCACCCTTCTTTGCGTTTTATACTGGAAAGGGTGACAATGATCGAAGACCGGAAGTCAACACGCCCCTCATCAGTGCTTTTTGTTTGCGGACAGAATGCGATACGCTCGCCCATTGCCGAAGCACTGACGCGCAAAATGTTTCCTGATATTTATGTCGCCTCGGCCGGCGTTGTCAAAGGTAACCGCGACCCTTTTGCAGCCGCGGTTATTGCTGAAGACGGGCTTTCCATGGAAGAACATAACCCGCGCGGGCTTGAAGAATTGTCGGATGGATATTTCGATCTCGCTATCACACTCACCCCGCAAGCCCATCACGCAGTGCTCGAACAGATGCG
Organism: uncultured Bartonella sp.; assembly: GCA_946481695.1. The sequence continues at coordinate 18,313 of CAMLON010000019.1, forward strand.
CGGTTTTTCGGTCGATGTCGAATATTGGCCCACACCCGATCCGGCACTTGCGACAGGCTCGCGTGAACAAATACTCGATGCCTATCGGGATATTCGGGAAAACCTGAAGAAACGGATATTGGCGCGTTTCGGCAATAAATAGTGCCAATTTAGATAAAAACCGGCACAAACCGTTGCGCTCTTTTGATTCAGTTGTTCACAAATGGCCGAGAATAGGGTAGGTTCGCCCCAACTGGATGGACGGTATAGGCCGTTTGTCAAATTTTGATCAAAATAAACAGTCTTGAAATAGGTAATTTATGGCCAAAGAAGAAGTCTTGGAATTTTCCGGCGTGATTACAGAGCTTTTACCCAATGCGATGTTCCGCGTAAAGCTTGATAACGATCACGAAATCATCGCCCATACGGCAGGGCGTATGCGCAAGAACCGTATCAGAGTTCTCGCAGGTGACAAGGTCATGGTGGAAATGACACCTTATGACCTGACAAAGGGTAGGATCACCTACCGTTATAAATAATATGACCGAAAGTGCTGCCATGCCTGAAGAAGACTCTTTGGCGAAAGTCAAACTTGTTCTTGCTTCAGCCTCTCCGCGTCGTCTGGCATTGCTGCGGCAGATCGGGGTTTATCCCGATCATTTGCACCCTGCCGATATTGACGAAACACCGCGGCGTCTGGAACATCCGCGTTTTTTGGCGCGTAGACTGGCAAAAGAAAAAGCCGAAAGAGGCGCTGAAAAGGTTCGGGTTTTACCGGATCTCGAAAATGCTCTGGTGCTTGCTGCCGATACAGTGGTTGCAGTGGGGCGCAGAATTCTTCCCAAACCGGTTGACGAAGATGAAGCGCGTGAATGTTTGCGGCTTCTTTCAGGGCGCACTCACAAAGTTTATACCGGTGTCTGTCTTATTAACGGCAAAGGTAAAAGCCACCATAAGCTGGTTGAAAGCAGAGTACGTTTCGAGCGCCTTGGAAGGGCGGTTATCGAAGCTTACTTGCAATCCGGCGAATGGCAAGGAAAAGCAGGCGGGTATGCTATTCAGGGCAGAGCCGGTTGTTTTGCCCTGCAAATATCCGGTTCATATAGCGGTATTGTCGGCTTGCCGCTTGCCGAAACAGTTGAATTGTTGACGACACAGAATTATCCCGTATTTGAACATTGGCAGAAAGATGAGGTCTGAAAATGGCTACGTCGAAAAATGGCGAGGTTTCAGAAACTGCAAAAGTATATCCTTTGCGTTCGCCCAGACCATGTCCGGAATGTGGTAAACCTTCAATCCGTGAAGCCTATCCGTTCTGTTCGGAGCGTTGCCGGTCAATCGACCTTAACCGCTGGCTGAAAGGTGCTTATATATTGCCGGGAAAGCCATTCAACAACGCGGATGAACAAGAATGAATATGATAAAGCCGGTTGCTATTTTTGACGCGGGCATTGGTTCTTATGCCATTGTTGATCTGTTACATAGAAAACAACCACAACGCGACATTATCTATTTTGCCGATCGGGCCAATTTCCCTTACGGGAAAAAAACAGCCGGAGAGCTTACCGATATAATGAAGTTGACCTTCAAACGGTTGATGCATTACGACCCTTCCGCCATCATTATCGCTTCAAATGCGCCGTCTATTATGGTGTTCGACGATGTGAAAGAGTGCTGCCCTGTGCCGCTTTATGGGGTATTTCCGCCACTTGAAGAAGCAGAAAGAAAAAGCCGGAGCGGTCACGTGGCAATTATGGGGGTTGCTTCTATGGTTGCAAGCCCCATGGGGAGAGCATTTGTGAAGAAACACAGCAAACGTCCGGAAAATGTCGCCCTCGTCAATGCGTCTTCTATGGTCGAGCTGGTGGAAAGCGGCACTTTCCTGTTTGATCCTCTAAAGACACAAGCCGAAGTCGACCGTTTCATGGCCGATTTGTTGGAACAATATCCGGCCGTTGATACGTGCACACTTTCAAGCACCCATTTGCCGTGGCTCAAAAGCTTTTTTGAAAAAGCAGCGCCACAATGCTGTTTTCTTGATCCAGCCGAAAGCGTTATTGCCAAACTTGGAAAAAGCGAAGAGGGAAGCGGTTTTATTCAAGGGCTGGTAACCGAGAGCGCCGGTTATGGTGTTCAGGACTTTAAAAATATGCTGGGAAAACTTGGTATTACAATTCCTCTGGATATTATTCCGGCAAATGAAAGACAGACTTTTTCCAAATAAAAGCGCTTGTTTTTATTTCTTTTCAGAGAGCACATTTTGTTTGTCGGCTTGACTATTTTTGATCTTGTCGAATTTCACCGTCAATACCATATCAGGTAACGAGTACGGCTTGCCTTAACGGGAGTCTGTCACTTCAAGCCCATAAGGCCATTTATGGATTGTGGGAAAAGGAGACGAGAATGAATTTAGAAAAATATACCGAGCGCGTGCAGGGGTTCCTACAATCTGCACAAAATTTTGCCTTATCGTCTGATAATCAGCAGTTTTTTCCGGAACATTTGTTAAAGGTGTTGCTAGACGACAATGAAGGCCTTTGTGCATCGTTGATAGAGAAGGCCGGTGGCAACGTAAAAGCTGCAAAAGACGCATTGGCTACGGCACTTTCGGCATTGCCCAAGGTGAGTGGTGGCAATGGCCAGCTTTATATGTCGGAAGCATTGGCAAAGGTTTTTACGAAAGCCGAAGAACTGGCTGAAAAAGCAGGAGACAGCTTTGTAACGGTCGAACGGCTTTTACAGGCTTTGCTGATGGAGCCGAAAGCGAAAACAGCAGAAATTCTTTCAAAAAGTGGGGTTACGCCAACGGCGTTAAACAAGGCGATCAACGAGATGAGAAAAGGACGCACAGCTGATTCGGCCAATGCCGAAGCGCAGTATGACGCATTGAAGAAATATGCGCGTGATCTGACAAAGGATGCGCGCGAGGGGAAACTTGATCCGGTCATCGGGCGTGATGAAGAAATCCGCCGGACAATTCAGGTCCTGTCAAGGCGCACCAAAAACAATCCGGTGCTGATAGGTGAACCAGGCGTTGGTAAAACAGCTATTGTCGAAGGGCTTGCATTGCGTATTATCAATGGTGATGTTCCCGAAACATTGCGTGATAAATCGCTTTTGGCTCTCGATATGGGGGCATTGATTGCCGGTGCAAAATATCGTGGCGAGTTTGAAGAGCGCCTGAAAGCGGTTTTGACCGAAGTTCAGGCTGCAAATGGCGAAATTATTCTGTTCATTGATGAAATGCACACATTGGTCGGTGCCGGTAAATCGGATGGCGCAATGGATGCGTCGAACCTTTTAAAACCGGCTCTTGCCCGTGGTGAACTGCATTGTGTCGGTGCGACGACTCTCGAAGAATATCGCAAATATGTTGAAAAGGACGCGGCTCTTGCACGTCGTTTCCAGCCGGTCTTTGTCGACGAGCCGACGGTTGAAGACACGATTTCTATTCTGCGTGGCATTAAAGAAAAATACGAGCAACATCATAAAGTCCGGATTTCCGACTCGGCTCTTGTTGCTGCGGCAACTTTGTCGAATCGTTATATTACCGACCGGTTTTTGCCCGATAAAGCAATTGACCTTATTGATGAAGCGGCTTCAAGGCTGCGTATGCAGGTTGATTCCAAACCGGAAGAACTCGATGAAATTGACCGCCGTGTCATGCAGTTGAAGATCGAGCGGGAAGCTTTGAAAGCCGAAACCGATCCTGCCTCGAAAGATCGTTTGGAAAAACTCGAAGATGAATTGGTCGAGCTTGAAGAACAATCGCATGAAATCACAGCAAAATGGCAATCGGAAAAACAGAAACTGGGTCATGCTGCCGAATTGAAGAAACAATTGGAAGCAGCACGCAACAATCTGGCTATTGCACAACGTAACGGTGAATACCAAAAAGCCGGTGAACTTTCCTACAGCATCATTCCGCAATTGGCTAAACAATTGGAAGAGGCTGAAAGTCAGGAAAATCACGGCTCGATTCTGGAAGAAACCGTCACACCCGATCATATTGCGCAAGTTGTATCGCGCTGGACCGGTATTCCGGTTGACAGCATGCTTGAAGGTGAGCGTGAGAAACTTCTGAGAATGGAAGACGAGCTTGCCAAACGCGTTGTCGGACAGGGCGAAGCAATACAGGCTGTTTCGCGGGCGGTACGTCGTGCACGTGCGGGCTTGCAAGACCCGAACAGGCCGATTGGTTCGTTCATTTTCCTGGGGCCAACAGGTGTTGGTAAAACAGAACTCACCAAGGCTCTGGCAAAATTCCTGTTTCAGGACGAAACCGCAATGGTTCGTATCGACATGTCGGAATATATGGAAAAGCATTCGGTTGCCCGTTTGATTGGTGCTCCTCCGGGATATGTCGGTTATGAAGAAGGCGGTGCTTTGACAGAAGCGGTTCGTCGTCGGCCCTATCAGGTCATTCTGTTCGATGAAATTGAAAAAGCCCATCCGGATGTTTTCAACGTTCTTTTACAAGTGCTTGATGATGGCCGCTTGACCGATGGGCAGGGGCGCACAGTCGATTTCCGCAATACGCTCATCATTATGACATCGAATCTGGGTGCCGAATATTTGACAGCACTTGACGATAATGACGAAGCCGAGAAAGCCCGTGACGATGTTATGGCAGTGGTTAAAGCCGCATTCAGACCGGAATTTCTCAACCGTGTTGACGAAATCATCCTGTTCCACCGGTTGCACCGGAAAGAAATGGGAGCCATTGTCGACATCCAGTTGCAACGTTTGCAATCATTGTTGTCAGACCGGAAGATCAAACTGGTTATTGATGATAGTGCTCGTGAATTTCTTGCCGACAAGGGTTATGACCCGGCTTATGGTGCACGGCCACTTAAACGGGTTATCCAGAGAGAAGTTCAGGATCCGCTCGCTGAAAGGCTGCTGATCGGTGATATTCTTGATGGTTCGACAGTCAATATATCCCGTGGTTCCGATCGCTTGATCTTTACGCCAACGCCAACGCATCCGGTCGATGAGGCAAAAGTTGAAGAAAAAGTTGCCGAAAAGACCGAAGAGGCGGGTGATGGAAAAACTTCCAATGCAAACCGTAAAACAGACAAGAAATAAGATCATGAGATGATGAAAAGGCCGCTTTTTGAAGCGGCCTTTTCTTTTGAATAAAATTTGAAATCTTTTTATTGTGCGGGCTGGCTTTGTGGTGTCGGTTCTTCAACCGGCTGTTTGGCAACCGGCGATGTATCAACCGTGATTCCGGCAACCAGATGCCCTTGGCGATAATCGTAAATCACAAGTTCCGTATTGCCTTCAGGTGTCAATGTTTCAAGCGCAATCATATCGTTCGACAGGCTCTGCGAGAGAATGCGGGTTCCTTGTGGAAGGGCAATCGAACGCCGGATAAATTCCGGAACGGCCGGCTGTGTTGTTTTGGCTTCAGAGGTCGCTTCGGTTTCTGCATTGGGAACGGGACTAGCCTCTGTTTTGCTGACTTCAGTCGGTGTTTTTTCTGAAGGTGAAGATGTCACTTTATAAATGACCGCTGCCAGAATAATCAAAATCAGAACGATTGTTATTCCGATTGAAATCATCATCAAACGCATAAGTTTGCGTCTTACTTTTTCAACTGCAGGGTCTAATTGCGCTTGTGGCTGTGTTGGTTGCTGATTATAGGGATCCTGATAATCCATATCGTCGTAACCTGACTGGTAATCATCGCGCATTGAACATTCTCCATTGATAGTGCACCGCATTTACGAGTTTCGAGGTGATCTTTCAATGGAAAATATATTTTTTAGTCCGTGGTATATAAAGTGTTAAGGGGAAAGATAAACCGGAAACAGAAAGTCAAATCCGGTTATCAGAAAAGATTTTATTGAAATCAGGCAGTCGGCTTATTGGTTACCGGTTTACCCGCCACCGGTTTTTCAAGTTTTTCAAGTGGCACAGTGAGCTCTTCTTCTTCACTGTCCTCGTTGGAAAGCTCGACAATGAAATCGCCATTCTGGTCGACCCGCCAATAAATACTCAAATCGCCGTTGATAAAGTCCGGATCGGATTTGATACATTTACCGAAAACCATCTCGTTGGTCTGTCCAACACGGCTGACCGCAGGCAAAAGCGCTGCTTCGCAGGCTTCGTGTGTCGGAAAAACCTTGACCATATCATCAGAGGCATTGCAGGCAGAAAAACCATCTGTACAGGAAACAAGCAACATGACAGCAATGACGGAATTCATAATTGACCCCTTCAGAAAAGATACAGTATTGAACGGCTGGATTTACGTTTGTTTTATAATTAATAAACGGTTGACCCGGTTATTTGTTCCAGAACAAAACATATTTCATAAAAAGGTTTGAATTTGGCGCGCAAGAACCGCTATCCTTTTAAGCAGGATATTAAAAAATTTCTGTGAGCGCGAATGCGATCAGCCGTAAAAATCAAAATAGGTATCAGGCAAAGTCAGATGATAAACGACACCGTCATCGGTAAATTCGAGACTTGCTGTTCCATCGACAGAAACCGGAACAATTTTTTCGAGAACTGCGCTGCCAAAACAGGCCTTGCGATCATCGTCCAGGGTTTGATCGGGTGAAAAAACTTCATACCAGGAAATATAAAGGTGGGAAGGCTGCCCTTTATCCTTGCTGATCCGGCTTGTCACACGTATCGAACCGTCAGGTCTGGAGAGAGCACCATAAGAAAGAGAATTGATGATAAGTTCGTGAAACGCCAAACCGATGTGCAAGGCTGCACCAGGGAACAAATAGGGATCTTCTCCCTCGATCGTAAAGCGTTTACGTTCGCTCCCGAGGTAGCTTGAAGCCTGGCTTAAAAAAAGCTCCCTGAAATGCGCACCGCGCCAATCCGAATCTGTGACCAGATCTTGCGAATGCGACAAGGATTGTATGCGCCCCTGAAACTTCTTTAAAAATGTTTGCAATGAATCGGTATAACGGGCAGTCTGGCCGGCCACGCTCTGGATAATGGCTAAAAGATTTTTGGAACGGTGGCTTACTTCTCTCAATAAAGCTTTGAGTACCTGCTCGCGTCGCCGTAATTCTGTTACATTGACGCCCGTCGTCAATAAACCGATAATTTCTCCCTGATCGTTGCGATGACAATCGATAGAAAATTTATACCACAAAATCCGGTTCGAGCTATTTTCAAAGCGCGCTTCTAATGTTTGCATCTTGCCTGTTGCAAGAACCTGCGATTTTACAGTTTTCATATTATCGGCGAGTGTTTCGGATAGAAAATCCGATTCACGGCATCCGGCAAACCACTTGTTCGCGAGTATATCAGGCAAATTTTCAGCCCAATGATAGATAAAATCGGGCGTTTGATAGAGTACAAAAATATCGGCTCCGTGAATGGCCTGTGCCAAGGCACTCACATGCAATCTTTCAACGGCAGGTGCTGATCGGGGAGCCGATGTCATAAGAAACGAATAACCTTTTGTCTGGGATAGTTTTGAAGCTTCACTTTTGTTACTTCCGTGATGCATTTTCTTGGAAGAAAAGCGCTTGCGAGATCAACGCTTTGACCATATCGGGATTGAAAGGCTTGGTTACAAGGAATGTCGGTTCGGGCCGCTCACCTGTGAGGAGACGTTCGGGAAATGCGGTAATAAAGATGACCGGAACTTCATCGGTTTCCAGAATGTCATTGACCGCATCAATGCCCGAACTGTTATCGGCAAGTTGAATATCCGCCAGAACCATTCCGGGTTTTTCCTTTTTGAACAGTGAAACCGCTTCGTCACGTGTACGTGCAATGCCGACCACCTGGTGACCAAGCGATTCAACCAGTTGCTCGATATCCATAGCAATTAACGGTTCATCTTCAATAATAAGGATGCGTGTTGCGACCTGTTCGGAAATATCATTCGAAGCATCATTCAGCAATTTTCTGAATTCTTGAGCATCGACATTCATAATTTTCATAGCTTCTTTATCGCTGAAACCTTCAACAGCGATGAGCAGAAATGCCTGACGGGCCTTGGGAGTGAGATAGGAAAGTTTTGCATTTGCCTTCTGCTCGACACCGAATTGCGGTAATGGCTCTGCAATATTCGGCGTTGTCTGATCGAATAATTCACAAAACAACCGATAAACGCTTATGCGGTCGGAAGATGTGTCAGGGAAAATAGAAATGTCGGCAATTAATGCTTCAAGCATAGCTGCAACATAGGCGTCACCCGAAGTTTGAGATCCGGTAACGGCACGCGCAAATCTTCTCAAGTAAGGTAGATGCGGTGCAATACGCGTTGATAAGGTCATATAAGAACTCCTTCTGCCCCTGAAAGTGTACCCGCATGAGGGTGTGTTTGGAAGATTAATTCATGAATAATAAAAAAGTTCCAGCCCCTTGGAACTTTTTACTCACTTCTATATTCTTTAAGGTAAGTGTATTTTTTTACACTCTTTATAAATTAACGGATGGCGTCATTTTTAAGGGACTTAAGATGGATGATGGCAAGGAAAAAAACGGTTCCGAGAATTTCGGTCCGCAAGATGATCTGCTTGGATCCAATAGCGAAATAGCGGTTAAGTTGCGGCAGTTTTATACAGCTCTTCAGGAAGAAGAAATACCGGAAAAATTTCTCGATCTTCTTGAAAAGCTTGATAAAGCCGAACAAGGCAGCCAAAATTGATATGGGAAAGTGAAACCCATGAGCCCGCATAATCCTGATTTCAAACGTGAACTTCTTTCAATTTTACCGTCTCTGCGCGCTTTTGCCGTGTCTTTGAGTGGTCAGCACGATAAAGCCGATGACCTTGTTCAAGACACCATTATGAAAGCTTGGGCAAAACAGGACAGTTTCGAAATCGGAACAAATATGAAAGCCTGGTTATTCACGATTTTGAGAAACGAGTTTTTCAGTCAAATGCGTAAAAAAGGCCGTGAAGTGCAGGACAGCGAAGGCGTTTTCACTGAAAATGTCGCTGTTCATCCTGCACAATACGGTTCCCTTGATTTACAGGATTTCAGAAAAGCTCTGGACCAATTGCCCGACGACCAGAAAGAAGCCATCATCCTTATTGGTGCTTCCGGCTTTTCTTATGAAGATACAGCAGAAATTTGCGGTTGTGCTGTCGGCACAATAAAAAGCCGTGTCAGCCGCGCGCGTACCCGTCTACAGGAATTATTGGGCGTTAACGGTCAATCGGATTATGGTCCCGACGCCAATTCGGCAGCCGCAACAATGCGCTCGTTTACGAATAACTGACAGGCGGAACAAACAGGCTTGCCGGAATTTTTCCGGTGAGAGAGGCTAGAGGCTGTATTGCTAAAAGCAACTCACGGAACAGCCTTTCTATCTTATTATGATAGAATTGGAACTTATAAGAGAATTGGGATCGGCAACCCATAATATCAGACCCGCCGGTCGAAAGCGGGGTTCAGTTATTCCGGTGTTGTTGCCGGAACGGTTCCGCAAACGGGAAGTGAAAAATTGGTCATCCGCCCAATTGTTGACGAATGAAAAATCATTTTTCGATTTCCTGTAATATATGATGAATTTTTGATTGGCCGGTGAGCCGTAAACGCAGCTTCAAACTGCGCGAATACTACTCATTTTAATAAATCCAAAACAGGTTCTGTCGAATCAATATAAGAAATAAAATCCGCGACGTTTACAATTTTTAAGCTCACCCGATATGATAAAAAAAATCCGGTGAGCCGGTTTATCGCAGTTTAAAGCAGTTTCCTGTCAAATGTCGGAACGTGGATTTCGCACTTTATCGTCGGAAGTGACCGTTGCTGCAAGCTTCTGATCGTCCTGTCCGTTGATAAGAGCCTCCAATTTGTTGCGATCACGTTTGAATGCTTCCAGATCTTTTCCGTGTAACGACTTCGCATCAGGCAGACGAATTCGCATCGGGTCAACTTTGGTGTTGTTGACAGAAACTTCAAAGTGGCAGTGAGGTCCCGTTGCAAGACCGCTTGATCCGACATAGCCGATAATCTGCCCCTGACGAACTTTTGCTCCGACTTTGATACCGGGAGCGAAGCTGTTCTGATGGGCATAGGATGTGACATATCCGTTAGCATGACGGATTTCGGTTTGATTGCCATAACCGCGAACGGGGCCTGCTTTCGTTACAACACCGTCACCGGCTGCAACAATGGGAGAACCCCTCGGCGCGCTCCAATCGACACCGGTATGCATTCTGACATAACCGAGAACGGGATGTCTTCTTGGCCCGAATGGCGAGCGGAAGATAGCATTGGGGACAGGCTTTCTTAACAGAAATTGTTTCGAGCTGCGGCCTTGCGAATCATAATAATCAATTGTTCCGTCAGTTGAACGGAAGCGATAATATTTACGTGTAACGCCGCCGAATGTAGCACTGACAAAGCGAATCTCCGGTTCGGAACTGTCTTCCTCGTCTTTTCCCGGAGTCGCATAAAAGACTTCCAATGTATCGTTTGGCGAAACACGATCTTCAAGGTCGACATCATTGGCCATGACGCGAATAAGTTGTCGGGCAGTCGTCAACGGCATATCATAACTCAAAACCGACCGGTAAATTGCATCATAGATTGTCGGTAAATTGGAAGCATTAATATGGGTGAGCGGTACGCCTCCCTCGAACGCGGTTTTCAGAATCGGAGTCATTTCCGGTTCGTTGCTTTTTATAAATTCGTTTTTGTCGTTCAAAGAAATGGAAAGCACATGATGCATACCGTGATAAATGCTTGCACGTACGAGATGATCTTCCGACGCCGAATTGGTTTCGATACCGATGCGCAAGACATTTCCGGCATGAAGTGTGTCCGAGCCGTTGAAACGGGTTAGCGCTTGAGCAAGCCTGTCGGCATCATCGCCCTCGTAATTGGCATCATTCAACGCGTTGATGATGGTTTGCGTTTTTCTGAAGGGAATAATGTCTTCGGCATATTCGTCATAATTGTCGGCTTGGGCCACACGTGGTGAAATGCTTACATTTTCCTGTATGATCTTGACATCCGGCATTTCGGAAAATTTCACTGAACCGAAATGCCCCAATTGGGCAGGGTCAAGATAATGAAGTGCGGCGACACGGGTTATATTGTCTCCCAGAACAAATCCGGCAGAGCGTATATTTTGTTCGGCTTGTTCGGTGGTCAAACTATCAGCGTCATCAAAAGAAGCCGAATTCACATCAAAGTCGACACTGTGAAGTGTAATCTCTGTTTCAACTTTGGTGCCATAAATTTGCAGGCTGTTTTCCGGCTTTTCGCCTTGCTTGACTGTTTGATCGGCAAAAATCGTCAATGCATTAAACGGCGGATATTTCAAATTACCGGGGCGATCTTCAGCAAGCGCCATACGTACCAGTTCAAAAGGCTGGGTACGAATGACTTCCTTTTCACCTTGCTTTTGCATGATCGACAAATCGAAATGCCGCCGGTCATCAAAGTTCTTTCTTGGCACCACTTGGGCAATCCGGTCGACTTTCTTTTCTTCTGATTCTTCAGCCTCGATTGTCGGTAGTTCCGACTGCGTCATCAATTCCGGTGGCGTCGCGAGTTGTTCGCGACCATCAAGTGCTACAAACAAGGCAACCCCCATCAATGTACATGAGGTGACACCGGTCAGAATGGTACCTGCCAACCAACGGATAGAAATTTGTCGACGATCAGGCTGCCGGCGCCCGTCCGTGACAAGCGCAGGTTCCTCTCCGGGATCATTGGTAAAACGTCGATCTTCTAACATTAATTCAGCAAATGGTTTCCACGAACAAAAAAAGCAATATCCGTTTCTTGATTTCTTTAAAGCCTAGCCGTTGTAATTATGAAAGCGTCGGTAAAGACAATAACTGTGCCATAGCGAACCCAAAAAGAAAAGTCCAAGAGCATGACCGCCTTTAAAAATATAATCACCCTCTAATGAGAAAAGCACATTATAAGAACAATCACAGACCGACCCAAAAAAGAAACCGGAACTACGAGTTCCGGCAATCTAAAGAACGAATGCGGCCAGTTTTTGGCCGTTGAATGAACCTAATTACACGATTTTTGCACGATAAGTGTTAAAGTGCCCCGCGAAACCGGCAGTTTTGTTCGGTTTTATGAAAAAAAATCAAAAAAATGAAAAAAAATGCATATTGGCTGTTGACACTTGGAGAAAGGAAGGTCTATATGAGCGCCACAACGAGGGCG
>CAMLON010000020.1 GCA_946481695.1 uncultured Bartonella sp.
GGGGCGAAGCTCAAACAAGCTTTATGCGCGGCAGGCGTGAATTTGGCGGCGTTCGCAATGTTTGCGATAAGAGCTTCCAAAATGGGCAAAAGAGCGAGAAAAACGAGGGGCGAAGCTCAAACAAGCTTTATGCGCGGCAGGCGTGAATTTGGCGGCGTTCGGAATATTTGCGATGTTTGCATCGTTTAAGGCACGGGAAATGTTCGGAATATTTGCGATGTTTACGGGACGCGTAATATTGGCAGCGTTCGCGGCATGAGTGATATTCGCTGTGATTGCCGGTGTCGCACGAGGTGCACTATTCGGAACAATAGAACCGGATGCGCAATCAATCGGCTTTTGGTTTTCCGGCGATGGCTTTTGTTTCATGTGAGCTGACCTTTTTGTTTCTTTATGATGATTGCCTTGTGCTTTCCCGCCTGCCCGCTTGCGCGGTTTGCTTATGTTTTTTTTTCGGGCTTTTTGGCTTTTTCAGAATTGAACTTTCAAGTTGAGCGGGCGGCGCGCGACCAATTTTAACCATTAATTTTACGGGCTAATGATGATGCTAGAAAACGAGACTTTAGAACATGGTTCTTCCACGCAGTTTGACAGTGCAAAAAGAGATATTTTGTTCCAGTCATTGTTAAAGCTTTTCCGGCAGGATATGGCGCATGTTGCCGAATGGCGCAAAAATGCCCGCGAAGATTATGCCTTTTATAATGGTGAACAGTGGGAAGCCCAAGACAAGGCGGCGCTTTTCGAGCAAAAGCGCCCTGTTATGACGTTCAACCGCATTGCGCCGCTCGTCAATGCTGTTATCGGCTCGGAGCGCAACAACAAACGCGAAGTGCAATTTATTCCGCGTGAAATCGGAGACGCCAGAGCCAATGAAATATTGACGGGTGCGGCGGAATGGTTTCGCGATCAGGCGGAAGCGGAATATGAGGATTCGGAAGCTTTTACAGATACCGTAATATGCGGCATGGGGTGGACAGATACACGCCTTGACTTTGACGATGATGAAGCGGGTAAACCTGTTGTTTGCCGCCTTGACCCGTTAAAAATGGTGTGGGATGCCTCGGCGGTGAAAGCCAATCTGGTGGATGCGGAGCGCCTCTGGTATATCGACGAAAAGCCGCTTGCCGAAGCGCGCCGCATGTTTCCCGATATTGACCCGTCACTGCTTGATGCACGCTGGGCAAAAAATGGTGTTTTTGATAATGACACCCCACTTTCCCATGTGAATTCTGACACATTCTATGGTGACGACCAAACGGGTGCTTCGGATGCGGATGAAAACGACTTGGGGCTTTCTTCCGCCGCGAGCTCTCTGGTGACGCTTGTCGAATGCCGCTGGTTCGAGCGTGAGGCTTTTTACAAGGTTTTTGACCCGCTGACAGGTGAAACACAGGATTATTCGCTTCGCGACTATGAAGAGAAAAAGAAAATTTCGTCTGAAATACAATCGGTAAGGCTTACAAGAAAGATTGTGAAAAGGGCTTTTCTGGGCGAGGTTTTGCTTGCCGAACCCGATCAGCCGATGGTGCCGAACGGGCAACTTGGTTGGGAATGCATTACCGGCTATTTCGACAAGATGAAAAAGCATTATTATGGCATTGTGCGCCCCACAAAAGACCCGCAGCGCTGGGCGAACAAATTTTTCAGCCAGGTGATGTATCTTTTAAACAGCCAATCGAAGGGCGGCATTCTTGCCGAACGCGGTGCTTTTGATGATGACAGGCAGGCAGAAGAAAGCTGGGCGCGCGCCGATGCCATTACCTGGACAAAACAGAATGCGCTTGGCGGACAAAATGCCCGCATTCAACCCAAACCCGTGGCACAATTTCCGGTCGGTTTTTTTCAGCTTTTCAACGAAGCCAAAGAAGCAATTTCGGATGTGACGGGCTTGTCTTCAGAATTTATCGGCACGGGAGAAGTAAACCAGCCCGGTGTTCTGGAAAGCCAGCGCCGGCAATCTTCTTTGAATTTGCTTGCCTCGCTTTTTGATGCACTGCGCCGTTATCGGAAAAGACAGGGGCAAATTATGCTTTACCTCATACAGAACTATCTTTCCGATGGAAGGCTTATCCGCATTGTGGGGGATGACAACAAGAAATATGTGCCTTTGACACATGAAGCGGTCGCCAATCGCCAATATGACATTATTGTTGATGATGCACCGACAAGCCCCAATGAAAAAGAACGGACATTTGCGATTATTCAACAGATGTTGCCAATGTTGAAAGATTATCTCACACCGGAAATCGGACTGGAAATTCTGCGCTATTCGCCACTTCCCGCCTCGCTTGTTGAAAAATGGACGGAGAAAGCAAAAGAAGCGGCTCAACAAAAAGCAGAACAGGAAATGGCCAGAGAACAGATGGCAAGAAAAGAGATCGCCGGCCAAGAAGCGGCACCGGAAAGAAATGCATTGCCGGAACAGTCTATCGGGCAACAGGCCGAGCAATTGAAGTTGCAAGCCTTGGCAAACGAGCTTGATATGAAAGCAAAAGCCCGTGAACTCGACCTGAATGCTAAAGCGGCCGATCTTTTTTTAAAAAATCAGAAAGCAAGGCTTGAGACCGAAACGGCCAAAAACCGCGCGCTCATTGAACAATTGAAAATTGAACAATCGCAAACGGGGCGCGCCAATTCCTGAAACAAGCGACCCAAAAGCTTGGACGGAATGGGTTTTAAATTTGGCAAAGCGGCAATTCAGATTGTCGCTGCTTTTTACCGCCCGCAATTGCAACTTTTGTTTTTCCTGCCGGAAGAACCGGCTTCGCCTCAAGCATCGGCGTTTTGATGCTCTGCTGCCCGCTTTTTTAAAGGGCATGTTTAAAGGATAAATTTATGGATATTGCACCCGAATTTTCACCGGAAGAACAGGATGTTCTTGGCCACCCGAATACCGACAATAACGGATTTGATGATGAGACCGCTTTACCGGAAAATTTTTCCGACAGTAATACTATGATCGAACCTTCCGAAAGTCAGGAAGGGAAACAAGAAAAACCGGTAGCGGAAGAAGAGGAAAGAACCGCAAAAGCGCGAAACCATATGGTTCCGCATGGTGCACTTCACGCTGAAAGGGAAGAACGCAAAAAAGCGCAAGCCGAGGCGGCAGAAGCAAAAGCCAAACTTGCCCGCATTGAAGAACGTTTCAAAATTGCACGTGAATTCACAGAAAATCATGCCGAAGGCGAGAGCTTCTCACCATTAAAACAGCCACGACCAGAAGCGCCCGACCCGGAAAAAGATTTTGTCGGCTATGTCAAATGGATTGGCACGAAATTGCAAAACGAGGAAGCCGAAAGACAAAAGAGAGAAGCCGAAGAGCGACAATTTATTGAAACTGCGAAAGAACAGGAAGTGGTGAAGGATTATTTTGCCACTTCTGTAACCGCACTCAAAGCCGAACTGCCGGATTTCGACGAGGCGGCCGATTTTCTTTATGAAGCACGGGTGAACCAGTTGATGGCGCTCGCCGATGCTTACCCTGCTTTTAAAAATGTCGATGCGATCAATGCGCAGATTGGAAACGAGCTTGCGGCCATTGTCAAAGGTGCTTTGGAAAGCGGCACCAATCCTGCGCAAACAATTTATAATTATGCAAAAAATATCGGCTTCAAGGCGAAATCTATAGCGGGGGGTGACATTGCCACAATGCGCGCCAAAAAAAACGCTGCACGCACACTCACCGCATCAAACGGGCGCGCTATTGCCGACCCGTTGAGCCTTGAAGCCATAGATGCCATGAGCGACCGGCAATTTGCCGAGTGGATTTCCAATCCGCGAAATGAAAGAGCCTTCAACATTCTGATGAAGGGGGAATAAGGCTTTTAGCAAAATAAGGCTTTTAGCAAAATAAGGCTTTTTGCACAAGCCTGTTTTTTAAAGCTGATTTGAGAGACTTCTGTTTCAAAAGCTTGAGCTTTAAAAACCACCGCTTGCAAAAGATGGGGCTTCTAAAACTTTGAAGTAGGTTCGTGTAGGTTCGTTTTAAAACTTTCACCTTTTTCTTTTGCGGATTTTCGTTTGAAATGGACGTTATCATTTTCACCCACCGGAGGTTTTCCGGTTTCGTTGGTTCGCTCGCGTTAAAGCGACAAAAAGCTTGAAAATCAATTGAATTTTAGGAGGCCATAATGGCTATTACATCCATCGGGGTGAACGACCCTCTGGCTGTTCGTGCCTGGTCGAAGAAACTTGCCGTCGAAGTATCGAAAGCTACCGAGATTGCGCCTTTGATCGGAACCGACACCAACAGCATTATCCAGCTTAAGGACGAAACCCAGAAAGGTGCGGGTGATACTGTCCGTTTCGGCTTGACCGGTTTTTCTACCGGTTCGGGACCATTCCAATGGGCGTTGGCAGCCGTCATAGTGATCGGCGTTGCAATCGGCAGTTTCTATTTTCTCAAACGGTTTAGAGAGGCGGAAGCATGACCACACTCGAACGGCTTTCTATGACCATTGCCGTCATCATTTTCATCATTGTTGCCGCCATCTCCGGCGGTATTTTTATCGGTCAAGAGTTGCAAAAACAAAAGTCGCTTGCAGCCGCCAATGCCGCCTTTGAAAAGTCTCACGAGGTTGAAAATGAAGTTGAAGCTCTTAACCCTTATCAGCGCTGCCTTGCTATTGGCGGGGTGCCATACGACTGCAGGGTTCTCCTGCGCGGGTTGGACAAAACCACCCAAGGCAAATGACGCCGCGCACCTAGTCGAAAACGAACCGGCAATCACCAAATGGATCATCTCGACCGACCGGTTTGGAGAGAAACAGAAATGCTGGAAATGAAAAAACTTTTTATCCTTATGCCAAGTGGCATTCATTAAAAGTCGATCATTGGGCAGCGCGTTGATGCCAATGTTTTAGGCGAATTTTCTGAACAATCGGAAAGAAACCATCTCACGGACAACTAAAAGGAATTTTCCGGCCAAGCCCCATCACCTATTTTATAACATATGAAATGCAGTGCTTCGCAATTTACCATAAACAATAGCCGTCATTTTGATGAAATCCCGTCAGGTTTCCCTCCCCGACACAAGAACAAATATCTTTGCCCGACCAAAGTTCTGGTTCCTACTCCCCTACCGGCACAGTTATTCTCCCTCGTGATATAACATTAGCCGGCTAACAACATAGTTCAGATGCATATAAAATAACGGGTTTAATATTTGCTTCAATTTATTCAAATTGCCGCTCGCGCCTTTTATGGAACAATCAAATGTCAGAAAACAATCCCCCACCCGACTGGCTTGCTTATCTTGTCCGGTTCGGGCTTCTTGCTCTTGCCGGTGCTTGCGGCAGTTTTTTAAGCCAGCTTAACGGCGCCCCCAAGAAATGGCCACAACGCGTAATGGAATGGGTTGGCGGTGCTTTATGCGCTATTTACGGAGCAGAGCTTGCCGCCAATACCCTTTCTCATCTGCTTGATAAATTCGACCTGATCGACGGTTCCTATGTTGTGCCGGAAAAATTTCTTGGCCTTGCCGGTTTTTTATGCGGTGCTTTGGGTGTTGCAATGATCGATAGCGTCATAGGCCTTTTGAGAAGAAAATTCGGTTCATAAGCCGGCCTTGTCAATTGTCATTCATTCCCCGGTCAAACCGGCTTTTTCACATCAGACCAATGCAGGCAAAACATTTCACTAGAAAAGAGCGGCAGAAACTTGAACTTCACCACGACCGCTTGCTACCTTTTTTAAACATTGCCGCTTGATCGGCAACAGAAAAAGGCAAACAGCAATCAATTCCATCTAAATTACCGCCGCTTTACCCCCTCATGAAATTTTGGATTATCGAATAACCGGTAACTCTACTATCTCCTATTTTGCCTTTTATAACGTGACGAAATCCGCCCTTCCGGAAATATCATTCATCGCTAGTGAAGCCGGTCTTAGAATATATCGCATCTTCTCCCCGTCTCTTTGTTTCAGTAACTCACAAGCATAACCATCGCTTTGAACTTCAAGCCGCGGATGCCCAACATTAAAATCCGGCTTCAACCTTAAATTGCCAAGCTTGCAGCAAAGGTCTCGTTGGCTTTTAAGTTCGTTTGACCGGTCCTTGAAACAAACCTGAAACAAAATGAAAGGCGAAATCCTAACGCGGGTTTCAAGCGCCATAAAGATTAAGAAAGGCCAACCTAGTCAATCGGCAATTTTGGTTTCCACCCCCGACCATAGCCGACAGACATAGCGGAAGCGGCAACTTCGATTTGGTGGATGAGCATTTTCCGTTCTTCAAGCAAAGCTCTAATGAGGGCTTTTGCATCCCCGTCATAGGCTGCAATGAGGCCATCAATATCGTCTTCACAACTATCTTTTGAAACAGCTTTGCTCACTTTACGCGACTCCATTTTTGTTCTCGTATTGTTCTTATTTTTCTAAAAAGAGTCAATTAAAAAATCGTTCAGGCTAATGGCCTAAACGAACCCCTTACCCAAATTATATGCGGTTGGCAAACTGCCTTTTCAAGCCGCACTTCCTTTTCTGTTCAATTGCAAAGTCCGCTTTCCTCGGAGCAAATTGATTTCTGATTATCCAGAATTTTTGCACTTATTTTTCAAGAACTTGCCGGCCTAAAGACCACCGAAATCACGAAATATAATACTGGCTCACGCTTGGTTCCGGTTTGCTTAAAACCGCTTTGTTTTCCCGATTTTCCGGATAACTTCGTGTTGAAAAAGAAAAATAATTGAAACGATCGCCCGTCCCGAAAAACGTGAAGGGATTTCCTATCAGCAATCTCTTCCATCACAAGCTTCCAAGGATGATTTTAGAATATCGGCGGTAGAAAGAATAAGTTTCATGTCCATTCCTTTTATTTGGAAAAATCCGAAATGTTCATAAAACCTCTTGGCTTTTTCATCAGCTGCCTCAACGACAACGGCACGGAAAGCAACAAGCTGAGAAGAGGAGATGACCAAAAGAAGGGCGTTGCGCAAAAGCGCAGCCCCTTACCTTGGTGAGTTCTATCAACCACGATGTGTGAGAAGAACTGCCACCGGAATTTCTTCAAGCGCATGAGCCCCTTTGGTTTTACCAGAGACCAATAAACGTTTTTAATTAACAGATTGCCGTGTTTTGAGCCAGAGGTTTGGAAGCGCATCCGAAAAAAGACGCGCTTCCAGTTTTTTAGTGTTTTATGGGAAAATCAACAGGAAGTGACTTCGCCATTTCAACTCCCTTTCCAATTCTTCCCTTTGTCACGTCTGATATTCGCCCCTGATTTATTTTAAAATAGGAGGAAATAATATGACATTTTATGCCTTTTGAACGTGCCAATTTAATTACTGACACCATATGATCATTTACTAAGTTCATAGGAATGTCCTGTTGAAAGAACCGTCGCAAAGGAAGAAAATCTACGATTACGCGTTTCTTCTCATTTCACACATTGATATTTTCAAAAATGAAAGATAAAATGTGTGATGGCCAATAAGAATAACCCGAAATCGTGAATCTCCAATTCGCGATGGTTTATTTTATTTTCAAATCAAGCCTTGGTCGCCACCAAGGCTTGATCGTTAATGGCGGAATTGTCATCAACAGTTTGAATGTAAATTATAATCTTTAAAAGTGTCAATAAATAATATTAAACGGGTTCTATTCGCTAAATTTAGTAAACCGCCTAACAATTAATTTTGGTATTATTGAAGGAATAATAAATATTTGAAAATTCTATAGAAACTTCATTTTTAAAAAAACGAAAAAGAGTTTGATTACTCGAAAACAATGTATTCTTTCGCTGAAATTTTTGAAATTTAAAAACATTAATTTTTAAAAAAATAGAATGAATTCTATATTCTTACCGAATCACTTCTTTTTTAGGCAGCAACCGCAACTAACCAGAAACATTTTATTATAAACTCTGCATGTCACCTCCAGCTTATGCTTTTCCATCAAAAATATTAATCAAAATATCCGGTCGTTCTGGCAATCATTTCATTTGAACGGGGGCATTTCATTTGAATGGGGGCATTTCATTCGAACGGGAGCATTTCATTCGAGCGCGAGCATTTACGAGTATTTCGTTCACGCGCGGGCATTTTAATTGACACGGTTGAGACTTATGAACCCAAACTTTTCAAACAATGATAGACGATAAAATCACGCGCAAAACACCATTGCTTTTTCGATGTTTTGAACTTTGGAAATTAGGCGGCTTGCCGCTTAAAAAACAAATTTTTATGAAAAATGGTCGGAGTGAGAGGATTTGAACCTCCGACCCCCTCGTCCCGAACGAGGTGCGCTACCAGTCTGCGCTACACTCCGACTAACTGGTGTTGGCGGGCTTATACCGTTATGACAGACTTCTCGCAAGTGTTTTTTAAAAAAACCCGCTCAACAATTATTCATTTCGTGTCTGTTTCCCCTTTCCTCTTAGCTTGCAATCGCCTTTTTCTAATCCGTTTTTCTCTCTCATCCGCTTTTGTCCCCTCGCGCGACAGCGTTTTATTATCTTGTTCTTGAAACTTTTCCGCCAAAGCATGAGATTTTTGCCAATAGCACGGCAATTTTGCCGTTTTAAAAAGTTGTCTTCCACCTCTCGAAACTTCTGCTGCAAGTTTGGCCGATTTTCCGTTCTTGACCGATTTTTCCCTTGCCCACCTTTTTGCAAACATTTCGATGCTTTTCTCGTTTATCCGATCGAGCAAAGATCACGCCGACGGGCACCGCCGAAGGCCGGTTTAAAAAACATTTGCCGATTTCCACAGCCATCGCCCTATCGCTTGGAGAAGCGCTCGACTATCGGTCTTCATTCTATTGGTTTTATTATTTTTTAGGCGGCGGGCGGCATTGACTTGACCTAAACCCTTGAAAAGCGATAGCAAGAATATGCTTTTTAAGTTCAAGCCGGAAAAGAAAAAATGGCCGAAAAAATCATCAGTTTTATTATGAGTGGCGGCGTTGGCACCCGCCTTTGGCCATTATCGCGCGAAGACTTTCCAAAACAGTTTCATGACCTTTCCGGCAAAGGCTCGATGGTGTCCGGCACAGTCAAGCGCATGAATGCACGGACAAGCGGCCACGGGCCGATTTTTCTCATTGCCTCGGAAGCTCATGAATACCGTTTGCGCCATGATATTGCCGGTTTGCCATTAAATGGCGGGCGCCCGATTTTTGAACCTTTGGGGCGAAATACGGCAGCTGCGGTTGCTTTGGCAACAGCAATCACCCTTGCCGAATATGGTGACAAGCTCATTCTCGTTGCCCCGTCTGACCATGAAATTTCAACCGACGACGATTTTTGGAAAACCGTCCACGAAGGGGAAAAAGCCGCAAGGAGCGGGCGCATTGTGGTTTTCGGAATTCATCCGGATAAGCCGGAAACCGGCTATGGCTATGTCGAAACAGGAAAAGAAAAAAACGGCGTTTATGACGTTATCCGCTTTGTTGAAAAGCCGGATGTTGAGACGGCCAAAAAATATTTGCAGTCGGGCAATTTTTTATGGAATTCGGGAATATTCCTTTTTTCCGCAGCAACTATGAAAAAAGCCTTTCTTGAATTCCAGCCGGAAATCTGGAACAAGACAGTCGAGGCGCTGAAAAGCGCCCATACAGACATATCGGGCACATGGCTAAATTACGAGCATTATGCGGCCATTCCTTCCGATTCAGTCGATTATGCCATTATGGAGCATGTCAAAGACATTGCGCTTGTGCCCGCCCGCTTTCACTGGAATGATCTCGGCTCGTGGCAATCGCTTTTGAACCAGCAATCAAGCCCCACACCGCCTGATGAAAACGGTAATGTGATTATTGGCGATGTTGTGGCAATCAATTGCCATGGCAGCTATTTGCGCTCGGAAGCGGGGTTACTATCGGCTGTCGGGCTTCACAATATGGCGGTTGTTGCGACAACGGACGCAACTTTTGTGGCTCCCGTCAAAGAAAGCCAGAATGTGCGCGACGTGGTGGCAACACTTGAAAAAGCGGGAAGGCTTGAAACCAAATTCACCCCTGCCGCCGATAAAATACCGCAAAGCGGTGCCTATCTCACCCGTGTCGAGCATTGGCTTTTTGATGAGGCGCTGCCGCTCTGGTCAACCCGCGGGGTTGACGAAAAAGGCGGCTTTTATGAAGCCTTGGGCTTTGACGGAATGCCGGTATTGCGCGCCAAACGCATGCGCACAATGGCACGCCAAATTTATGCTTTTGCCATGGCCGGTGAAATGGGCTGGGACGGCCCTTATAAAGAGCTGATTGACCACGGCCTCGAATTTATCGGCAAAAATGGCAGAACAGACCGTGGCGGTTGGGTTTTGCAGCTTTCACAAGATGGCAAGGTTCTCAACGCAACCGAAGACAGTTACGATCAGGCTTGTGTGTTACTGGCACTTGCCCACGCCCATCGTGTCGGCAATAAAAAAGCCTTGCCGCTTGCTATGGAAACCTTCTCTTTTATCGACCTTCATCTTGCCGATAAAAAAGGCAAGGGCTTTTTTGAAAATGCCAAAGCCGACGGAGAGAAAACATTTCGCCGTTCCAACCCGCATATGCATTTGTTTGAAAGTTTCATGGCCTGGTATGATGTGACAGGTGATAGAGATTATCTTGAACGGGCAGAACGCATTGTCGATCTTTTCAAGGAACATTTCTTTGATGAAGATAGCTGGACCCTTGCCGAATATTATGACAAGGACTGGCAAAGAGCTCCCGCTCCCGACGGTGACATTTGCGAACCCGGCCACCATTTTGAATGGTCGTCGCTGCTTGTCGATTTTTCCAAAAAAACCAATGACCGCACTGTTATAAAGCTTGCCAAAAAGCTCTATGCCTCCGCGATTGCCAATGGTTTGAACCGCAAGACGGGGCTTGCCTATAACACGATTTCGCGCCACGGAATGCCGATCGACACCAATTCGAGAAGCTGGCCGCAAACCGAAGCGATCAAAGCAGCCCTTGCGCTTGATGGCAATGACGGGCCGGATTTGAAACCTGAAATCGAAGCGCGTGTGGGAAGGCTTTTCCGGTGGCATATCGACGCCGCCCCCAAAGGTTTATGGATTGACCTTATTTCGGAAAATGGCCGTGCCATTGCCGAAGATGTTCCGGCTTCCATTTTTTATCATATGATAACGGCTTTGACGCAATATCGGAAATTTGCCCAGCATTGGAAGGTGGCTTGAAACCTCGCCGGTCATTTTATTTAAATCTGCCCTGCCCCATTCAATCACCCGCACGGTCTTTTCATGTCACCCTTCAAAACAGGGGCAAGAATTGCCATGTTTAAAACCGGACAATCCGGTTTCACGCGGAAAAGTGTAAGATGCAAAATTCAGGAAAACAATAAAAAACCCGTCCGGCATGTGTTGCCAAACGGGCTTTTATCGGGGTTCCGGTTTATGATTATCTTACGACAATCTATCAATACCAATGAGGATGCGGGTGCCAGGGCCGCGGACCATAATGGGGACCATGCGGACCGAAATGCGGGCCATAATAGGGTGGCGGGGGCGGCGGAGCCGGATAGAAGTGCCGGTGCTCGAAATAGCGACGATGCGGCGGATAGCGGTGATGATAGCGGTCATAATGATGATGATGGCCGTTATCGATGATGATGACAGGATAAACATCAGCCTTGGCAGAAAGTGCACCAAAAAGCGGCACTGTCATTACAAGGCTTAAAAGAAGAACAATCAGTTTTCTCATGCGAGATATCCTTTTAACGATTCTTGAAACACATCATACGCTTTGTTAGCTGAACTTATCCTGAACTTTTTGTTAATCTTGTGTTCATCTTCGCCTTAACGACAACCGACCGACAACCAGCTTCCCGAAAGGTGGTTCAAGCGGCTGCCCCAAAAAGTCCCACATGCTTCCCGAAAAGTGGCTCAAGCGGTTGCCCCAAAAAGTGTGAAACGGTTTTCGGTAAAGAGCCGCGATAACAAAAAAGCACGGTTTTCGGTCTAGAAGCTTGTAATAAAGAAGTACGGTTTTCGGTAAAGACCCGCGAGAGTGAAAAGACTACGATTTTTTTGTGAGGCACCGCCACAGACTAAGAGACGGATTTTTAACAAAAATGTTTCAACAACTTGCTCGCTTTGAGATCTGGCAGAGACAAGAAAAAATGTTTGCTGAAAATCCACTTTGAAAACCGTTTCAGGGGAGTGAAGCTGGTGGATTGCCGGAAATAGCAACCGCATTATTGAGCAAGTTTGGCGATAGTCCCGCTTTTCTCCCGTCAAACTCGAAATTGATTGTAAAAAAATTATTTCGAGTATTACGATGATCGCACGGGGAATCTCGATATGAGATATATTTTGCTGATTTTCATTTTTTTCACAGCTTCATTTCCGGAACTTGCTGCGGCAAATACACCTTGTTCAGGCCGGAAAGGCGGCATTTCCCATTGTGTTGGCAGAACCTTTATCTGTAATGACGGTTCAACCAGCGCATCGACCAAAGATTGTTCGGCCTATATGGGCGGCAGTTCAACAAACAGCCAATCTTTGGAAAGCAGCCCGTCTCTCATGGAACCATCATCGGGAAATTGTTCTTGCCGATCGGGAACCTATTGCGTTGGCCCCAGAGGCGGACATTATTGTTATTCCGATAGCGGGAGGAAAAACTACCTTCCCCGCTGAAGGCAATTCTTGACAATGTAATCAATCCCGAAAACCGGCCGCAAAAATTGCGGACACGTCAAACCAAATGCTTTTCCAAAATCATCCGGCGGCCACCACCGATTGTTTTGAACTATTAGACCGCATCCGATATGTTCGAGGTTTTCTCACGCTGCTGTTGCTTTGAAGCTTTGCAACCCTCCCGAACCGTGCATAATTTCTGTCGGATGCCTGACCGCCTTTTCTATGCCCGCAGAGTTTTATTGCTCGGGTATTGTTGATTTAAAACCGTTCACAAATGGCGCGCGATCGGTTGCAAGCACCTCCCTTGCCTTTTCTTTGCCCGCGAGGCTTTAACACACGGGCATTGTTATGAACAGTTTCCTCACCCAAATGCCGGGTGATTGGTTGCAAGCACCTCACTCGCCTTTTCTTTGCCCGCGAAGCTTTAACGCACTGGCATTGTTATGAACCTGCTTTCGCACTGAAACGGAGCTTGATTGCTTTTAAGCGCCTCACTTACCTTTGATACGTTTGAACGCTTCATCAAGGCCGCCGGTGAGCGCTTCTCTGCCACCATGATCGGTAAAATATTGGGAGACCAGCTCGTTCGTGCCTTTTTTGGTCGAATATTCGGCTTCCAATTTAGTAAAATCGGGCTTCTCTACTTTACGTGCCTCGTCGGCAAGATTGCCAAACATAGAGGCAAGAAACGGTGCCGACTGGCTTTCATCAAGCCCGTTTTTCTCTAACCACCGGTTTGCCGTTTCGATGAAATTGAAATAGACGCCCATCAGAGAGCCGGCCGTCATCATCAAGGCAAACTGGCTTTCGTCCTTGACAGCAATTGCCCCACCCATTGCATTGAAGATTTTCTTCAATTCCGGATTATCGGGATAAATTGCTGTCATCCCTTTGGCTTCCGCAACAAAGGGAAGCGGTACGGCGCGAAAAACCTTTTTGCCAATCCATTTTTCAGTTTCACTTGCCGTTGCCATGGCAATAACCGAAATAACCGTTTTTGCTTTAGTAAAATCGAGTTTTTTTAATTCTTCTTCTGCAATCTGGCTTCTCAGACAAATGAAAACATCATCACTTTGGTCGATTACATCCTGATTGTCTTTGCCGATTTTGACCTTGTTAAAGCGTTTGGAAAGCTCTGCCGCGCGGTCGGCATTTCTGGGTGAAACCGTAATTTGTTCCACCGGAAGATTGCTCTTCATCAAGCCTTCCACCATAGCCGAGGCAATGGTTCCTGTACCGATAAAACCTAGTTTCATTTGTCTCTTTTAACCTCGTAATTCAAGATCGGTCCAAGCCAGCGTTCGACTTCGCTCACCGGCATTGCTTTTCTTTCGGCATAATCTTCAACCTGATCGCGTTCGACCTTGGCAACGCCGAAATAATAGCTGTCGGGATGGGAAAAATAAAGTCCGGCAACCGACGAGCCGGGCCACATGGCGTAACTTTCGGTAAGTTTCACGCCGGTATTTTTTGTCGCATCAAGAAGCTCGAACAATGTGCCTTTTTCGGTATGATCAGGCTGTGCGGGATAGCCCGGAGCCGGACGTATGCCGCGATAATGTTCAACAATCAGATCTTCTTTTGTCGAATTTTCATCGGCCGCATAACCCCAATAGACTTTGCGAACGCGTTCATGCAGACATTCGGCAAAAGCTTCGGCAAAACGGTCGGCCAGCGCTTTGACCAGAATGGAAGAATAATCGTCGTTTTCGCGTTTGAAACGTTCGGCAATTTTTTCCTCTCCAAAGCCACTTGTCACCACAAAACCGCCAAGATAATCGGGCGTGCCGACAGGAGCAACAAAATCGGCCAGAGCAAGATTGGGCTTTCCCTCGCGCCGCTGCAATTGCTGACGCAAAGTGAAGAAGGTTGCCCGCTCGTGTTTTCTTGTCTCGTCAGTGTAAATGCGGATGTCATCACCAACGCGGTTTGCAGGCCAAAAGCCGATCACCGCTTTCGGATGGAACCATTTTTCGGCAATGATTTTTTTAAGCATTTTTTGCGCGTCGTCATAAAGCTGGCGGGCCGTTGCCCCCTGCTTTTCATCATCAAGAATTGCCGGAAAACGCCCGCGCAATTCCCAGCTCTGGAAAAACGGTGTCCAGTCGAAATAGGTCGAAAGTTCGGCAAGATCCCAATCGTCGAATTTTTTGACACCAAGAAATGTCGGCTTGACCGGTTTATAATTCTTGAAATCGAGTTTCAGTGCATTGGCGCGCGCTTCACTTAATGAAACGCGGGTCTTTTGTTGTTCGCCCTTTTCATGGGCGGCGGCAAGTTTCGCATATTCCTGACGGATTTTTTTGATTGTTTCGGTTTTCGTCTGCGGGGAAAGGAGCGATGAGACAACCCCCACTGCCCGACTTGCATCCAGCACATAAACACTCTGCCCGCGGTGATATTGCGGGTTGATCTTGACGGCCGTGTGAACGCGGCTTGTCGTTGCCCCGCCGATTAACAAGGGAATGTCGAAGCCCTGACTTTCCATTTCGTGGGCAACATTGACCATTTCATCAAGCGAAGGCGTAATGAGGCCGGAAAGACCGATTGCATCGGCCTTTTCACGCCGTGCCGCATCGAGAATGGTTTGTGCCGGAACCATCACACCAAGGTCGATAATCTCGTAATTATTGCAGGCAAGCACAACGCCGACAATGTTTTTGCCAATATCGTGCACATCGCCCTTGACAGTTGCGAGAATAATTTTGCCTGCACTCTGGTGGCCTTCGCCACCGTTTTTACGCTTTTCCTCTTCCATATAGGGAAGAAGAATGGCCACAGCCTGCTTCATCACGCGGGCGGATTTGACCACCTGCGGCAAAAACATTTTACCCGAACCGAAAAGGTCGCCCACCACATTCATGCCGGCCATAAGCGGCCCTTCAATGACATCAAGCGGGCGTTCGGCTTTTTGGCGTGCTTCTTCCGTATCAGCGTCGATAAATTCGGTAATGCCGTTCACAAGAGCATGTTCAAGGCGCTTTTCCACCGGCAATTGTCGCCAGCTCAAGTCTTTTTCCTTTTTGACACCGCCACCGGCCTTACCGCGATATTCTTCCGCAAGAGCAAGCAGGCGCTCGGTTGCGCCAGCGTCTTTATTGAGGATCACATCTTCACAGGCTTTTTTAAGCTTGGGTTCGATTGTATCGTAAACGGCCAATTGTCCGGCATTGACAATGCCCATATCCATACCGGCGGCAATTGCCCGATAAAGGAAGACCGAATGCATCGCCTCGCGAACCGGTTCATTGCCACGAAACGAGAATGACAGATTGGAGACCCCGCCGGAAATATGGCAATAAGGCAATTTTTTGCGAATTTCCTTGGTCGCTTCGATAAAATCGACGGCGTAATTATTATGTTCGTCAATGCCGGTTGCAATGGCAAAAATATTGGGGTCAAAAATAATATCCTGAGGCGGGAAACCGACCTTGTCGACAAGAATTCTATAAGCCCGCTCACAGATTGAAACCTTGCGTTGTTCGGTGTCGGCCTGGCCTTTTTCATCAAAAGCCATCACCACAACCGCCGCCCCGTAACGGGAGGCAAGTTTTGCGTGTTCGATAAACTTTTCCTCGCCCTCTTTCAAGGAAATGGAGTTGACGATGGATTTCCCCTGCACACATTGAAGACCGGCTTCAATAACTTCCCATTTTGATGAATCAATCATGACGGGAACACGGGAAATATCAGGCTCGGCGGCAAGAAGATTTAAGAATTTGCGCATGGCCGCAACGGAATCAATCAAGCCTTCATCCATATTGATATCGATGACCTGCGCACCGTTTTCCACCTGATTGCGCGCAACATCAAGAGCAGCCGTATAATCATTATTGGTTATGAGTTTGCGAAACCGTGCCGAACCCGTAACATTTGTGCGCTCGCCAATATTGATGAAAGGAATGTCGTGGGTGAGTGTAAAGGGTTCAAGACCCGACAAATGCAAAAGCTTTTCTTGCGGCTTGGGCTTCCTCGGTTTGAACGGTTTGACCGCCTCGGCAATGGCGCGAATATGATCAGGCGTGGTTCCACAACAACCGCCGACAATATTGATGACACCTTCACGCGCATATTCTCCAAGCTCTTTTGCCATAATTTCCGGCGTTTCATCATAACCGCCAAAAGCATTGGGCAAACCGGCATTGGGATAAACACAAATCAGTTCTTCTGTATTGGCGGCCATTTCCTTGACGAGTGGCAGCATGGCCTTTGCGCCCAAAGCACAATTAAGCCCGACAGAAAACGGCTTGGCGTGGGCAACCGAATAAAGAAAGGCAGTCGGCGTTTGCCCGGAAAGTGTGCGCCCCGACATATCGGTAATTGTGCCGGAAATCATGATTGGCAATTCGATATTTTTTTTGGCAAAAACTTCTTTTGCAGCAAAAATAGCCGCTTTGGCATTGAGCGTGTCAAAGATCGTTTCAATGAGAAGCAGGTCAACACCGCCATCAATCAGTGCATTGATCTGCTCGCCATAAGCAATGCGCAATTCATCGAAAGTAATGGCACGAAAACCGGGATTGTTGACATCTGGCGAAATCGACGCGGTCTTATTGGTGGGGCCGATGGAACCGGCAACAAAGCGCGGCTTGCCATCTTTCTCTTCTGCCCGTAAAGCCGCACGGCGCGCAAGACGGGCGCCATCACGATTAAGCTCATAGACCATATTTTCCATGCCATAATCGGCCTGCGCAATGGTGGTTGAGGAAAATGTGTTGGTTTCCAGAATGTCGGCACCGGCCAAAGCATAGCGCAAATGGATGTCTTCAATGGCTTTCGGCTGGGTCAATGTCAAAAGGTCGTTATTGCCTTGAAGAGCGCAGCTACAAGCCACAAACCGCTCGCCACGGAAATGTTCTTCGTCAAAATGGAAAGACTGGATTTGCGTTCCCATCGCGCCATCAAGAATAAGAATGCGCTCGCGTGCCAATTGGCGCAACTCTTCCGTGCGGTTTTTCGGCTTTTCTGTTTGACCGAACAATTTTTCTACAGGATTTGATTTATCGGAATTTGATGTTTTGCCCGAGGCTTTCTCTTCACCGGAAGATGACTTTTCGACAATATGTGACATAGCAGGGGAACCTTTCATATCAGCCGGTCATGAGTGACATAAAGATTTCTTTATGTCAATAAATTCCAAGAATAGAAATAAAAAACGCCGGTATAAACCGGCGCCTTTTTAATAAAACTTTTTGTGATCATCACCGGACAAAAATACCGATAGAGCAAGCGACACACAAAACTGACAGAATTATCAAAATAAGATAGGCCTTTTTCTTGTCGAACAGAATTGCGAAAGCAGAAAACCAGCCCATAATACCTGCGCTTAATGCAAACATAAAACCGGCGCGGTTCAAGGCAACAAGATGGGCAGCCATCAGGCCACCAATAATCAACGCACCAAAAACTATTATAAGACCGGTTGCGAACTTCTCATAATCGTCCATAATCAATCCTCTTCAAGCGGGCTTGCAATTCTTCTTAAATCAAAGTCCGGCTACTCGATGTTTCTTTCCTTCTAACGCATGAAAGAGAAAAACAAAATGTTTTTTTCGTTCGTGCCCCTTCAACAATGCGTCTGCTCGCGAAGTTTCTTTCATGGAACCGTTTTTCCTCTCCCGAACTCTTCGTCGTTAAAGCTATTACACTCTATTTATTGCACAAGCTTTTATGAACAACACCGTTTATGCTGAACAAACTGAACTTGCCAAACCGCAATTGCCGGTTATTTTTCCCCGCTTGTTGTTTTTCAATTTTCCGGTTGAAAGAACGACTCTATATGACGGGGAAATTTCCACGGGCTGATTGCAATCAAATCATAGCGCAGCCGCAATTTTTTGCGGTCGGGCTGACGCGCGAGAAATATATTGGCTGCATTGTCAAACCGTTTTTCACTTGGCTGTTTAACCGCTTCCATCGCCTCTTCAAGGGTAGGACGGGCTTTCACTTCAACAATGGCGATAACATGCCCACGCCGCGCTATAATATCAATTTCGCCGAAACGGGTTTCAAACCGGCGTGCCGCAATATGATAGCCCTTCATTTGCAACCATAAGCCCGCAAGCCTTTCAGCATAAATGCCGCGTAAATAGGTTTTCTGCTTGTGTTTTTTGTTCATGATCTCTTTTCATGAAAAGGTGAAAAAAATGACACATCTATCTACTCACAAGAATAAAGATTTATACAGAAATATTTTTTAAAATATACTTTTCTTAGATCGTTCCCTTAACTATTTCAAAGGCGAGAGGGCCGAAAATTTACAAATTGACAGAAAAGATATTTAACGGATTTGTTGAGCCCCTCATCTCTTTCAGCTACTCGGGCTTTTTTAGCCACCTTAACCTTTTTCATCCTCTTATCTTTTTCGGTTAGGCGGGCTTCTTATCCTCTGGCCTTCTTGAGCCCCTCATCTTTTTCAGTTACTTGGACCTTTCGAGCCACCTTAACCTTTTTTTTAAAGCCCCTGATCCGCTTCAAAAAGCTTAATCCTTCAGCGATAAAAGGCGTTTGTAGAGTTCCGGTTTTTTGTGTCCTGTGATTTTCGCCGCTTCTGCGGCGGCTTTTGCTGCGGGAAAATCTTTCGCCAGATCGATCAGAAGTTTGTCGATTTCTTCCGCACTGAATTTTTCTTCCTGTTTTGACGGTGGTTCAACAATGATAACAATTTCGCCGCGTATCTTTTCGCTATCATTATAGCGTTCTTTCAATTCCGAAAGTGGCGCAACATCGACTGTCTCGAATTTTTTGGTCATTTCGCGACAGATCGCGCCACGGCGTTTTTCCCCGAACACATCAACCATATCGGATAAAGTTGCGCAAACGCGGTGCGGGGATTCATAAAAAATCAATGAAGCGGGAATGAGCCCAAGTTCTTCAAGGCGGGCTTTTCTTTGCATGGACTTTGTCGGAAGAAAGCCGGAAAAGAAAAAACTATCCGTCGGTAGCCCTGTTGCAATCAATGCTGTCAAGGCAGCCGAAGCACCCGGCACCGGCACGATTTTGATATTTTTTTCGCGTGCCTCGGCAACCAGCCGGAAACCGGGGTCGGAAATAAGTGGCATACCGGCATCACTCACCAATGCCACCGAGTGATTATCTTCAAGAACACCAAGGAGCTTTCTGCCTGCTTCCTCGACATTGTGTTCCTGATAAACGACCGGCTTCTGGTGGATACCATAACGCTCAAGCAAGATGCGTGTCACTCTGGTATCTTCGCAGGCAAGTTCATCGGCAGCGGCAATTGTTTCTATTGCCCGCAAGGTGATATCGCCGAGATTTCCTATCGGCGTTGCTACAAGATAGAGCGCCGGTTCAAGTGCGGGTGCTTCATAAGCATTTGCACCGATGATGTATTTCCTGTCTGCCAAAACTCATCCTAACATTGAACCCGTTTTCTTGAACTTTTCGTGCAACGAAAAGGCTTCTTCAAGAATATGCGGGGTCTGCCCTCCGGCCGTTTTGCAAGCACGGTCGAAATAATCGCGCAATATATCATGATAATCGGGATGGGCACATTTTTCAATGATAAGCGGCGCGCGTTCGCGTGGTGCAAGACCGCGCAAATCGGCATAACCCAATTCTGTCACCAGAACATCGACATCATGCTCTGTATGGTCGACATGGGCAACCATCGGCACAACGGAGGAAATCTTGCCACCTTTGGCAACCGATTTTGTTACGAAAACCGAAATATAGGCATTCCTCGCAAAATCGCCCGAACCGCCAATACCGTTCATCATATGGGTACCACCGACATGGGTCGAGTTGACATTGCCGTAAATGTCGGCTTCAAGTGCGGTATTGATCGCGATAATACCGAGCCTGCGAATAATTTCCGGATAATTCGATATTTCTTGCGGCCGCAAGATCAACCGGTCCTTATAGCGCCCGATATTCGGGAAAACCCGTGCAGCACAGGCTTCGCTCAAAGTAATGGACGAGGCCGATGCAAAATCGAGCTTGCCTGCATCGAAAAGTTCGAAGGTCGAATCCTGCAACACTTCGCTATACATCTGCAAATTATGGAACGGGCTATTCACAAAGCCTGTCAGAACCGCATTGGCAATGGTGCCGATACCGGCCTGAATGGGGCTTAATGTCATATCCATGCGCCCTTGATCGACCTCTTTCAGGAAGAATTCGGTCAAATGGCGGGCAATGGCATTGGTTGCATCATCGGCCGGCGAAATCAATGACGGGCTATCCGGCACATCCGAAATGACAATGGCCGCAATTTTGTTTTTATCTACCTTGATTGAAGTCGTGCCGATGCGCGTATCCGGTTTTACAACCCCGACGGGCTTGCGGTTCGGCCGTGCTTCGGGAATATAGATGTCGTGTATACCTTCAAAATCCGGATTAAGACTGGTATTGAGCTCGATAATAATTTTATCCGCCCCCAAGGCAAAGCTTGCCGAATTGCCGACAGATGTCGTCGGCACAATCGAACCATCTTCATGAATCATCATCGCTTCGATAATGGCAATATTGACCGGCGGTAACTGGTGGGCGCGCAATTGCTCGACCATTTCCGACAAATGTTCATCAATAAACATAACCTCGCCGCGATTGATTGCCGCTCTTAAAGCAGTGTCAACCTGAAACGGCATACGACGGGCAAGCACGCCTGCCTCGCTCAATATCTTGTCGGTGTCATGACCAAGGGAAGCGCCCGTCAACAGGCTGATTTTAAAAGGGTGTTTTTTCGCCCGTTTTGCCATTGCATGAGGAACAAGTTTGGCGTCGCCCGCACGGGTAAAGCCGCTCATACCAACGACCATTCCGTCTTTGACAAGGCTTGCCGCCTCGTCCGCCGAGACGATTTTTGCTCTTAATTCCTCACTCTGAATACGGTCTTCAAACATTTTTTACTCCCATCTCTCGATAGCAACAAGGCCAACCTCTCCCGCCAATTTTGAAAAATTCAAGTGAAGACTATCGAACTTATGCTATCAAGCCTCTTTCATTTCATCCAAAATTTTTCTTGCCGCTTCCAACGGATTATCGGCTTTGATAATAGGCCGGGCTACCACAAGATGGCTTGCACCGGCCTCAATTGCTTCTTTCGGGCTCATGACACGTTTCTGGTCACCTTTATCGGCCCCTTTCGGGCGTATACCGGGGGTGACCAAAGCCATGTCAGGGCCAATCACTTCCCGCAAAGCACGTGCTTCTGCGGCAGAGGCAACAATGCCTCCCATTCCTGCTGAACGCGCATCTTTCGCACGCTTTAGCACCAATGTTTTGGCATTGTCTGAGTAGCCTGCCGCTTCAAGATCAGCGTCGTCCATAGAGGTGAGCACTGTCACACCAAGAAGACAAAGATTGCTTCCTTTGGCCGCGCTCACAGCTGCCCGCATGGCTTTCGGATAAGCGTGAACCGTCAACATATCGACGCCGAGCTTGACGATATTTTCAACCGCACTTTTTATCGTATTGTCGATATCCAATAGTTTCATATCAAGGAAAACTTTTTTGTTTGCCGCTTTGAGCTCGCGGGCAAATTCAAGCCCGCCGGCAAACAATAATTGATAGCCGATTTTATAAAAGCTGATGGTATCGCCCAATTCCTGAACCAGCTTTTCTGCCTGCCGAATATCAGCGACGTCCAACCCGACAATCAACCGATCCCGCATAACATTCGCCATCAATCAAACTCCATTGCAATGCCCTTTTCGGACAATCTTTTTTTAAGTCCCCTTTTTCGGGCGACTTTTTTTAAAAACCTGATTGCATGTTTAAAAACCTGCAATCACCGAACCCACTGTTACGACTTGAGAAGCCATAAACTTCCCGTTCAGCTTCTGCCTTGAGCGCTTGTTTTAAAAGCAAACGACCGGTGAACGGATAAGGTTCCCTTTAAAGCTCATTATCAGGCATAAACAAAAAGCACAACTTGCCCGTCTTTCCAATCAAGCAATTGTGCTTCCGTTTTTCTATAATATTCACTGTTTTCATTGCTTTAAAACTTCAAAACCCGACAATCAACCACCGTTTACTATCATCTCCAGTTGCTCACATGAACCGGCGTTCAAAAGAAACCCGTATGTTTTATCCGGCAATTCCAACCCGGACAATCGGGTAAACAGTGGTCAATTTTTTAAAATCGACATCATTTCCCTCAAACCGATATCTATTGCCGTAAAACCGATATCAAATCATTGGCAAATAAAATATCAAAAGAATTGCATCATGAGCAACCTTCGTGCTTTTGCTCTTCAACAAAAGCACGGGTTACAATGAATATGACAATCAAACAGCGCTTCTTATGTTTTAAAAAAACTCATGTACCGCTGTTTTTGAGCTGTGGGATCGGAATATTGACAGTGCCGTTACCTGTACTTGCATCGGTCTTTTGTCTGGTAACCGATTCAACGGCGGCTTTGGCATCATCGGAAATGCCGGAATTATCACCAAGCCCCGTCTCGTCAAGCAGCCCTTTGGCCTTGGCGTCATAATAATAACCACGAGCATAAAGGCGCACTGCCTGCGCTTCGTTACCATCGGCAACCTTATAGGCACCGGCCAGATATTTTACCGCGAAACGCAAATTGGTTTCTGCGTCAAGCAACCCTTTCGGGTCGCCCTGATACCCCATGCCTTTGGCCGTCGGGTGGCTGATTTGCATCAATCCGAGATATGGGCCGTTACGAATATTGGGATTGCCGTTGCTTTCACGTTTGACAACGCGCCTTACAAGACTTTCCGGCACATTATAGGCCATTGAATATTTGGAAATAAGCTGTTCGACTTCGGGACTTGCATGGGCAAGTTCAACAGGACCGGATTGGCTTTTCAATGCATTGGGATTGGCCGCATTGGAATTTAGTGCATTTGCTTTGGCAAGTGCTGCCGGATTTGCTTCCTTGCCGGTATAGGAAAGTTCCTTGAACACCGGCACCGGAATTTTTTTATCAATCAGATAGCCATACGATAGAGGTGTCGTCATTGTTCCGACACGCGCTATAGACGTGGTCGCATCGGTGAGTTCGGTCTTCGGTTTGTTCTGCTGTGTACAGGCACCCAAAAACCCCGTTAATACGACAATACTACCGCTGACAATCAAACGTCGTTTAGTCATGCACCACCCGTTTTTTATTCAAACTTATGCAAACTTTTCAAAGAAAGCCAATATCACGGCTGACAAAACGCACATACACAGTACAAAAAGTGCGTTCCGGCCTTTATTTGCCGATTTCATGGCAATCCTGTGACCAAAGTGTCATTTTCTTGTCATCAAAGTGGATACCCCCTTAAAAACTTAATTCAAACAGGGGATAAACCCGTTTTTAATGACACCTTGAAGCATTGCTTCAAACTGTTGAGACAATATCTTCAAGCTTCCCAAAACGACATCTAGGCACGTCGGTTGCAAAGTCAACCTAGCACAACTTGTTCGACTTGGCAAAACATGGTTTACGAAAGGTTATTTGCGAGCTTTTCTGCAATCTCCCGATAAAGTTTGGCAAAAACGCTTTGCGGCTTTTCAATAAAGACAGGCGTGCCAGCATCCGACAAAGCACGAACGTCCGGATCAAGCGGGATTTCGCCCAAAAAGGGCACCTGCCGGTGATGGGCTTCGCTGCGCGCCCCGCCATGGCCGAATATGTCATAGCGTTTGCCGGTATCGGGAGCGATAAAATAGCTCATATTCTCGATTACACCCAAAATCGGCACGCCGACCTTGGTAAACATTTCGATTCCCTTGCGGGCATCGACAAGTGCGAGATCTTGCGGAGTGGAAACAATCACTGCACCGGTCATCGGCACTTGCTGGGCAAGTGTCAATTGTGCGTCGCCGGTGCCGGGGGGCATATCGACAACCAGCACATCAAGCGGCCCCCACAAAACATCACGCAAAAATTGTGTAACAGCCGACATCACCATCGGCCCCCGCCAAACCATCGGGCGGTCTTCATCCACGAGAAAACCCATCGACATCAATTTCAGGCCGAATTTTTCAAGTATTTCAAGCTTGTTGCCTTCAACTGCACGTGGACGCTGGTTGATAAGGCCGGTCAATCTCGGCAATGACGGGCCGTAAATATCGGCATCAAGAAGCCCTGTTTTAAAGCCCCTGTCGGCAAGTGCCAATGCCAGATTGATTGCTGTTGTCGATTTGCCGACGCCACCCTTGCCGGAAGCCACAGCGATAATATGCTTGACCCCTTCAATCGGCTTTTTTTCGCCAATGCCGTGGCTCGCACGCGCAATCTTCGGGTTCGCGTGCCCCGGTTCGACAACAATTCTTTTTGCCGGTGCTTTATGGGGCTCATCGTTATTTGTCGTTTTACCTGCATTGGCCGAACCCTTTTTCTCGGCAGTCAATGTGACAATTGCGGCTTTGACGCCATCCATTGCCTCGACCACCTTCTGGGCAGCCTGTCGCAACGGCTCCAGTTCTTGTGCCCTTTCATCCGGCACAGTTATCGAAAAGAACACTTTTCCATCGGAAATGAATATTTCCGAAACCAGCCCGAGCGAGACGATATCGCTTTCAAAATCGGGCCCTTTTACTTTTCTCAATTCGTCGATAACAGCATCGCTTGTGATATTGGACACGCGCATTTCCTTCCTGCAAATCTGCTGGATTTTTGTCTTTCCTATCGCGACGGAAAGCCTTTGGTCAACCGGCTAACGAGCAGTTTTTTAAACTTTTGTATTGGCCGAAATACGATCCGGATTCTGTTCTTTGATCCATTTGACAATAACATCCCGATCAGCTTCGCCTATCATATGGTCACTATCGACCATCGCTGCATCAACCTTTGCACCATTTTTCTTGAAAACAGACAATAATGCCGGTGCAAAAGGCGAATAAAGCGCATCGTTTTTACCCGAAATAATCAAAATCCGATTTTTCGACAAATCATCTTTGCCCATATTGTCAATCACCGGCATGGAACGCATAAGAATGGCGCGGCGGGCAAAACCGGGATGGCGCATCATAATGACAGCAAGCAAATTCGCACCATTGGAATAGCCCACAAAAGTTGCCCGCGACAAATCGAAATGATGATCTTCGGCAAGGTTTCCCATAAATTTTACAAAAGCATCGGCTTCACTACTTGCGTCTTTCTCGTCGAATTTTGTCGGCGTTATCTTTTTGAACCAGCGCGTTTCACCATTTTGCACAATGCGCCCGCGAATGCCGATGAGCGTTGCCTTCGGCCATATCGGGCGGGCAAAGGGAAAAAGCGTCGTTTCATCGCCACCCGAACCATGAAGCAGAATAACAACCTCCCCCGAAGGATGATCGCTACGGTCGATGCGATAAGTAAAATCCGGCAAATGAACAAGGTTCATTCGGCCTTCACTGTTTTCCTGCATGAAAGTCTCTCCTGATGGCACGGTTTTTCCTGATGGTGGGGTTTTTCCTTTTGAAGCGTCGTCTTCATTTTCTCTTGAGACGGCTCTTCCATCCTGTTTTTGCATTTGCGGCACTTTAAAAAGGCCGGATTCGAGCGGCCGCGGAACCTTTGTGTTCACCGCTTCGGGCAGCGTTGCATTGATCGTAATGAAAGGTGCTTTTCTTTTACTGTCGGGCGCAGTTCCAATAGTCCCCATTGCCGCTTTTTTAACCGGCAAACCCTTCTTTGAGACAACATGTAAATTTGCAGGCGTTTGCCTTTCAGCAGACTGAACAGCTGAAGTTTTCATGTTCCTTGGGGGCAAGCCCATTTGCCTGAAATTAATCTCTTCGGACATTTTGGCAGCAAGGGCAGTGCTGTTTTTCAAAAATTTATTGTCTGATGCAATAAATCCGGATGTTCCATTTTGTTGAGTTGTTGCCTGCGGCTCTACGGCCGCGGCCGAAAATGCGCTGTCACAAATAAAATTTGTTAAAACCAGCAGCAGAAATGCAAGAATAAAACCTGATCCCTTTTTCATAAACATAATTTAAAAAACACGTTATCAGACTTTACCAATATAGGTGTTTCTTACGATTTCGGCAAAACAATTGGCAGTGATAACCTCGTTCACGGGTAAGGTTTAATCCGCTCCAAGAGGGCAATCATCACGCCTTCCGGCGGCAGTCGTCATGCTTTCTTGAAGTGGCTGTTTCTTTTTCTACCAATGATTGACCAACTTTTCCCGCTTGCTTCCTATATTTTCTGAAACTCTTCCCCCACCGCTTAACTTTCTGTTTTCCGGTTTTTCCTTACCCCCCATGTTCTTCTTTTCTCCTCCATTGCGTCTCTATCATCTCCTTATCGTGTTGTCCATTTCACCTTTTTCTCCCACGTTCTACTGTCCGCTCGTATTCTTCATTCCTCACATCTTTTCTATTTCCCCTCTCTTCTATTTTCCCTTGCCTCTCGGCATCCTCATCGTCGCCTAATCCCTGCAACCGCATTGCAAGATTTGGCAATCATCAAGCACGCATGAACGTTGCCACCTCCCCGCCCACTGCTGCTCCCGCCCGTTTTGCTCCCCGCCACCTTGCTTTTACTTTTTACCTCCGCTTGTTTTTGCTCTATTCCCCTGTTTTCCATTCTCGATCGTCCGCTCGTTTTTTCGTCCGCTCGTTTTTATTGTTCTCCCACGCTTTTCAGTTTCCATATCTTTATTGCCTTATCTTCCATGTGTTCTTTTTTTCGCTATGGGCTTGATCTTCTGTTGACCTTGCTCATGCAATTTTGAAACACTTTTTCACAACTTTACCGTGTAATTTCTTTTACAAAACACTCGACAAGTGTTGACGCAAGTATCCTTTGCACTATTGTATTTTTACGGGTGGCATGCTCCTGAGGGTGGGTAACTTCTTTTCCGGTTCCTTCTTCTTTCCGGCTTTTTCCCTCACCCTTTTGCCACCTATCATTTTTTCTTACCTTTGTTTTTGTCTCTCCTCTTTTCCCGTTTCACCCGACCTTCCTTTTTTCCTCGCCGCTCCCGTTGCCATGGTAATTGTTTGATTTTCCACACTTTTCGTGCCGCTCTTTTTTCCCTGCGCTTCGTTTTGAATTTTTCTCGCCCTCCTCATTCACCTCTCTCATTTCTCATATTTCCAGCACCTTTATGTTTTCCCCGATTTCGGATATCAGCGGTTTTTTCCTGAAAACTCCGGAGCCCTCTATTCCTTTCGCCACCTCTCCGGCTTCTTCTTCCTCTTTATTGCCTTTCTTTTTTTCAACACCCCTTTTGCTATTTTGTTGCTCGCCACTTTATGAAACATTGCAATTTTCGAGGCAGGTTATCTTTTGCCGCCTTTTCGTATAGAACTTTCTCACACACTGTCAGACTTGACGGCCAGACGAAAAGCCCAACGAAAAAAATGAGACGAACCGTGTCAGGCAAACCGGACTTTTTGCCTATTTTTCTCGCATAGGTTGTATTTTTTTAAAATCTTTGCCCTACATCCACACAGTTTTCCCCTGAACACTGGATAAAATATTCGGGAAAAGCATTGCAACAAAGCAGCCTGATTGATGGTTAGCCAAATAAATTAATGGCCAGACAGATGACAGCTTTTTTGAAGCTTGAAGGTGTCTCATCCTGTTGCACTTCTCAACAATCGCCAACAAAATTTTATTTCAAAATTTGCTCTGACATTTTTGTCCATCATCCGGCAACGGGTTTTGAAATGACGCTGACACAAAAGCCCTTTACAGAGAAAAAGCCATTTCTCACAGAAAGGTGAATTTTTTAACCCCGGATATAAGGAAAAAATTCTACAGACCATTAAAAAATTAAATTTTTCAGAGAGTTATATTTCTTTGCCGAAATGCAAAGCCATGCCCTTGCGCAAGGCTTCCACGCACAACATCTCGCGCAAAAATTCGTCATTCACATCGCATTCTGGCACATCGCATTCTGGCACATCGCATTCTGGATCATAAAGATGGAATTCTCTAACCGCCCGTTCAACCTCGAAAACACCCCATAACGTCACTTTCCGATGAAAGATATTGACGAATCATAAAGATCAATCGTTGCATATTGTTGCAATGGTCAGTGATCCTTCAAACTCGCTATACTCACTCCCTAAAAACTGCCTTCGGCAAGCATAGGTTGTTTTGAACAATGAATACAACCAAATTCTTCTTTCTCGAAATTTTTCGCTTGAAAAGTTCCGGATGCATTGTTTTTTTTAAAACGTCTATCTGAAACCTGAAAAACCTTGAAAGTTCTACTTGAAACATTCTGCTATAGATTGAAAATGGAGAACTGATTTTTTAAAAAATCAGGGTGACCAAACGGGTGCACAACCAGATAACCAGTCGGATATTTTATGCAAAAACTTCATTCCACTAACGGGCACACATCAAAACATATTCTGACACGCTTTTTCGGGCAGATTGCGCGTGCAATCTGGCTTATCTTTGCCTTTTTCATGCTGGTTTGGAGCCTGTTTGCATTTTTCTACCAGTTGCCATTCAATATGGCGGGCTTTGTTCTTGTTGCTGTTTTATGGCTTGTTGTCGGCATTTATGCACTTCTACTCGAATTTAAAAATCCATGGAAATCGCGCATTCTTTTGGCACTGATGTTTATCGGCGTTGTTATATGGTGGTCGTCAATCAAGCCGACACTTCACCGTGATTGGGCACCCGAACTTGCGCGCAGTGTCGAAGCCACATTCGACCCGATCAATCCCGATATTGTCCATCTTCAAAACATTCGCAATTTCGAATGGCTTGCGCCTTACGAGGGAAAGGAAAACTGGGAAAACGGGACTTATAATGTCGATGATCTTGTCGGGCTTGATGTCTATTTATCCTATTGGATGGGGCCCTATATTGCCCACACGCTTGTGGGCTTTACATTCAAGGATGGGCGCCATCTGGTGTTTTCTGCCGAAATCCGGCGCACAAAAGAGCAGAGCTTTTCTGCCATTGGCGGTTTTTTCAAAGAATTCGAATTGATCATGATTGCCGCGCCTGAAGAAGATATCATCAAATTGCGCACCGATATCCGGCATGAAAATGTTTATCGCTACCCGATCAATGTGGGTAAAGAAAAAATAAAAAACCTGTTTTTGAACTATCTTGAAACAGCCGACAAACTTGCCCATCAGGCGCGCTTTTATAACACCCTCACAGCCAATTGCACGACCGTGGTTTTCGATATGGCGCGCATTCTCGACCCCGGTATTCCGCTTGACTGGCGCATTCTCTTTTCGGGACAGCTCCCCTCCTATCTTTATGACCTCAAAGTGGTCAATACAGAAAAATCATTAAAAGAGCTTGTTGACGAAGCCCATATAAAGCCCCAGATAAATGGCCGCCGTGACCAATATTCTGTTGATATCAGACGGGTGCAAAACACGAACGGCAATTGACTCGGCGAAAACTAAACCGTATAAGCGCAAAAATTG
>CAMLON010000021.1 GCA_946481695.1 uncultured Bartonella sp.
CGAAACCGGGGGTGAAATTCCGCGATATTACCACTTTGATGGGCAATGCCGGTGCTTTCCGGCGCACCATTGACGCGCTGGTTTACCCCTATATAGGGCTTAAAGTCGATAAAATTGCCGGTGTGGAAGCTCGCGGTTTCATTCTGGGCGGGGCTGTTGCCCACCAGCTTTCGGCAGGCTTCGTGCCCATCAGGAAAAAAGGCAAATTGCCTTATGACACGGTGCGTATTGCCTATAGTCTTGAATATGGCATTGATGAAATGGAAATGCACCGCGATGCGGTGAAACCCGGCGAACGCGTGGTTCTGGTGGATGATCTTATCGCCACCGGTGGAACAGCCATTGCCGCAGCCGAGCTGTTGCACCAGATTGATGCGGAAATCGTTGCAGCCTGTTTTGTCATCAATCTGCCCGACCATGGTGGCGCCGACAAGCTTCGCCAATTGGGGGTTGATGTCCATACACTCGTTTCTTATGAAGGCGATTGAAGCTTGAAGCCTTTAAAACGTGGTTCTCTTTTAAAATGTAGCAGCGCGTTTAAAAGTAACCAAAGATGTTTTCAACGAAAGCTGTTTTTTGCTTCATTCTTTTCAGATAAATCAATTTTATAGAGCAGGCGTTTTTTTAACGCCTGAGTGCTCTTGATTTTCTTTCTTCCCAACCGGCTTTGAAATTCTAATCGTCGACGGCTAATGGCCGATCACCAAGAGAACAATCAAATCCAATAGAGCAATCAAATAATGCCGGTTTTTCATTCTCGCCGCACATTCGATGTGTCTTTGGCTTCGCTTTGAAGCGTCTTTACCGTGTTTATCGGTGCGTTCACAAAAATTGCACGGTGAAAGAACCGGACGTTACAAGCCGAACGGCCTTTTAAAGGATGTAATGCTTGAAATAAAAACGTTTGACGAGCTTGTTTTTAAAAAACACAGATTATCCAAAAAAACCGGAGACTAATGTAAGGAAACAAGCCTAAAACTTGAAATGAGTATAACAGTCTTGAATATACAATTAAAAATACCTGAAATGAAGAAATTTATAAATTAATACTCATTAAAAGAATTATTAAAATAAAAAATAAATTTAAAAAATTAATAAAAATTGGAACCATTGGAAGTTTTATACGTTTTATTTAAGTAATTCAAATTTTTTAATGAGGCGTATTAAATGAAAAGACTGGCACTTATCACTGTTTTAGCAGCAACACTCGCAGGAACCGCTATTGCGCAATCTCCAAAAGTTACGATCGAAGCACCAAAAGAACCGGCTTCGGAAGTTAAGCTACCGAATGGTGATGTCGTTGTTCGTTATGTCACACCGACCGAAACCGATTTTATTGCTTCCAGCTTGATTGATACGAAAGTTTTGAACAAGCAAGATCAGGCAATCGGCCAGATTAAAGACATTATCATTCGTCAGAACAATGTTGCAGGCATTGTTGTGGGTGTTGGCGGTTTCCTTGGTGTTGGCGAACGTTATGTTGTGGTCGACCCGACAAGCATTTACATGCGTCACGAAAACGGAGCATGGAAGGTTGTCGTCAACGTTACCAAAGAGAGTCTGATGGCTGCTCCGGAATTCAAATATGAAGAGCATAAAAAGCTCTAAGCTTTGAGATTGTACTGAAGCAATTTCATCGAATTATCTTGCAGTTTGAAATCTGACCTTAAGCCATCCGGTAAATGCATTTACCGGATGGCTTTTTTCCAAAAAAATGATTGCCCCGCTAAAAATGCCCCGTCGTCTTATCTCTAAAACGTAATGTTT
This sequence comes from uncultured Bartonella sp., assembly GCA_946481695.1. Next base: position 1,768 of record CAMLON010000021.1, read on the forward strand.
TCTGGTTCCGGTAAACGGTAGCATATTAACAAAATTTCCAAATCTTTTGACAAAACCGGAGAAGCTTAATTCTTTTAAGAAGCTTAATTCTTTTAAAAATAACTTGGTTGATAGAAGGGGCAGGCGACGCTCGCGAGGAGATGGGCAAGCTTATAGCCGGATGGCGGTAAATAGCGGTTGAAAATAGCAAATAGCATTCGCAAGAAGCTGCCCGTTCTTTTCGATAAATTGACCAAACAGAAAAAGACAACGCCTTTAGGAGAAGAACAAGCTTCGGGCTTTAATAGATCGGGCGGCGTGACGCCCCTAGGCGCCGTAGCCACTAGAGAAGAAGAGCTTCACATCATTCTCGACGATATAGACATGAAGCATCGCTGACGCGATTGATTTTTATGACAAGTAACAACGAGACGGAACGGTAAGGTGCACGCGTTTTAAAAACAGCGATAAATTCTGTTAAATGTCCGGACTATTGTGAGAAGGGGCGAGCTCGGTTTTAGTGCCGACAACCTTCAAATTTGTCTCGCGCAAAGCCGTCCAAGAAAAATTGAATGATATAGGAAAAATTCAAACAGCGAAAAAAAGGAAAACGCAAAATGCGTTTTCCTTGTTAGTCTGTTTTGTAATGGGCAAGGAAAAAGAAAAAGGTGGTTTTCAGGAATTATGCTTGAAAAGCATGACATCGCCATCTTCGACAACATAATCCTTACCTTCGTCGCGTGCCTTACCCGCTTCTTTGGCAGCCACTTCACCACCGAGATCGACATAGTCCTGATAGGCGATTGTTTGCGCACGGATAAAACCGCGTTCAAAATCGGAATGGATAACACCTGCTGCCTGCGGGGCTTTGGTGCCACGTTTGATGGTCCATGCGCGAGTTTCTTTAGGGCCGCAAGTGAAATAGGTGATAAGATCAAGGAGATGATAGCCTGCGCGGATCAACCGGTCGAGTCCCGGTTCATGTAACCCCAGTTCTTCAAGATACTCTTTGGCTTCTGCATCCGGCAATTGCGCAACTTCTGCTTCGATCTCGGCCGAAATAATAACACTTTCGGCACCTTGTTCGGCGGCCATTTTCTCGACAGCTTTCGAAAAATCATTGCCTGTTGCCGCATCGCTTTCGGCAACATTGCAAACATAAAGCACCGGTTTGGAAGTCAACAAATTGAAAGAATCGAGAATTTGCCTATCATCGGCGGAAATGTCTTTGATGAGGAGCCGCACCGGCTTGCCATTCTGCAAAAGCTTCAAAGCCGCTTCCATCATAGGAAGAACAGTCAATGCTTCCTTGTCTTTGCCGGTGGCGCGTTTTCTCATCTGCACAATGCGCCGCTCGAGACTTTCAAGATCGGCAAGCATCAATTCTGTTTCGACGGTCGCTGCATCCGACACCGGATCAATCCGGCCTTCGACATGGGTGATATCTTCATCAATGAAACAGCGCAGCACGTGCACAATGGCATCGACTTCACGAATATTGGCCAAAAACTGGTTGCCTAGTCCTTCGCCCTTGGAAGCGCCGCGAACAAGGCCGGCAATATCGACAAAGCTGATGCGCGTCGGGATAATTTCTTTCGAACCGGCAATGGAAGCAAGCTTTTTTAACCGCGGATCAGGCACAGCAACTTCGCCGGTATTCGGTTCGATTGTACAAAAAGGATAATTGGCAGCCTGAGCCGCAGCCGTTTTTGTCAAAGCGTTAAACAGTGTGGATTTGCCCACATTGGGTAATCCGACGATACCACATTTAAAACCCATGGAAATTCTCGCAATCCGGTAAGCTTTTCAACATGACTGGTTCTATAGCACGTTTTTTAACAGAAACCAGTTAAAGAGCCGATTATGATGCGAAAAAGATACAGCTCATAGTTTTTTCCAATGCTTCTCGTTTTTGCCAAAAACTTGCCTATTTTAACCATTGGCTAAACTTTCAGTGTTAGCAACAATCCGATATTTTGTATGGAGTTATCATGAGGCAACTGTCTCGGCGTACATTCATCATTGCAGCACCTTTGGCTCTTGTGGGCTGCGTAAGCAATCAACCTCAAGTTGAACAGTCATGGCCGGTTCCGGCCGATATCAAAGCACTTTACGGTCCGGTGATGAACGAAGCTTATCCGCTTCCGGCTGTTGATATGAGCAAGATCAACCCGAAATACTGGCGCCAGGAAGTGGCATTCAACGGGCCTTATTCACCCGGAACGCTGGTTGTCGATACGCAGGCACGTTTCCTCTATCTTGTTCAGGAAAATGGGCGTGCTCTGCGTTACGGTGTCGGAGTCGGAAAAGCCGGTCTGGCACTCGAAGGTGAAGCCGTCGTTCAATATAAACGTATGTGGCCGATGTGGCATCCGACACAGGATATGATGGAGCGCGAACCCGACCGTTACGGACATCTCGGCGATGGCATGCCGGCAGGCCCCGATAATCCGCTGGGTGCACGCGCACTTTATCTTTTTAAGGATGGTCGGGACACATTGTTCCGGATTCATGGCTCCCATGAAGAATGGTCAATCGGCAAGGCGGTATCGAGCGGGTGTATCCGTTTGCTCAATCAGGATATTATCGATCTTTATGGCCGGGTACCCGAAGGCACTCATGTCATTGTTCTGCAACACAACGAGCAGGGGCTTTCCTGAAATGGTGCCGGAAAACAGGCACCTTGCATCTATAACAACCTGAAAATCGACATTTCGCGCTTGAAAGAAGTGTTCTCGAGCAGGCCGAGCTTATCCGCATAAAACTTCACCCGACGTGACTATGACAGGCCGGATATAGCCGTTCCGGCGTCGGGCAGAGCTATTCATGCGGGCTTTGAATCAAGGGCTTAGTTTTTAGATAAGGCCAAGCTGCACATTTTATCGGATGTATTTGCTTTAAGATGAGTGAAGCGAATTGATCTAGTCGTTATTTTTGAACAGTTTTTTCAACATGTCGGCCATCGGGCCGGTGGCAGGAAGCTCTTTTGCCTTGTGCGGGCGGGCTTGCCGGATGTGGCTTTGGCTTTTGGGCTTGTCGCCGCCAGTTTTGTGCTCGTTTATTGTTTCACTCTCGTGAGCCAATGATATACGATTCATAAACAGGCTGTCTTTGCCGTTTATAAGCAAGCCGAGATTGTCAGCTAATGATTGGAGAAGGGGATCAAGCCATTCATGATCGGCTTTGGAGAAATTGCCAAGCACGTGGTTTGTCACTTGTTCCTTTGATTGGGGATGGCCGATGCCGATGCGAATGCGGCGATAATTGTTGCCGCAATGGGCGTCAATGGATTTTATGCCGTTGTGGCCGCCGCTCGAGCCACCGGTTTTGACCCGCAATTTGCCGGGTACAAGATCAAGTTCATCATGAATAACAATGATGTTTTCCGGTTGCAACTTATAAAAACGCATTGCTTCGCCAACAGCCTGACCGGAAAGATTCATATAGGTTTGAGGTTTAAGAAGAAGGACTTTTTCACCTTCTATCGTGCCATTGGAAATAAGCGCGTTGAATTTCTTGTTCCAGGGGGAAAACTTGTATTTTCGATTGATTTCGTCAACCGCCATAAAACCGATATTGTGCCGGTTATCCTGATATTCGATACCGGGATTGCCGAGACCGGCAATAAGCAACATGGATAAACCTCATTTGGAAAGAAAGGCGGAAAAAATTTTCCCGCCTTTTTTTAAAAAAATTATTCAGCTTTTTCTTCAGTTGTCTCAGCAGGTGTTTCTTCCGTTGCTGCTGTGGCTTCATCCGTTGCCGGTGTTTCATCTTCAACAGGCAATGCAACAGGAGCTGCAATGGTTGCAATGGTGAAATCGCGGTCTTTGATGAGCGGCGTAACACCTTCCGGCAATTTGATGTCGGAAATGTGGACGGAATCACCAACTTCCAAACCGGTAAGATCAACCTTGATAGCTTCCGGAATGTGGTGAGCCGGAACTGCAAGTTCGACTTCGTGGCGAACAATGTTCAAAACGCCACCGGTCTTGATGCCGGGAGCTTCTTCTTCGTTAAGGAAGTGGACAGGAACATTGACGTGAACAACCGATTTTTCCGTAACACGCAAGAAATCGACGTGCATCGGGAAGTCACGAACCGGATCAAGCTGGAAATCGGTCGGCAAAACTTCAATCTTCTCGTTGCCGACTTCGATTGTGGCAATCGTTGTGAAGAATGCGCCACCATGGATCTTGTAAAAGATATCCTTATAGGGAAGAGCAATAGAAAGTGCCGGCTTTTTGTCGCCGTAAATAACTGCTGGAACAAGACCGTTGCGGCGAAGGTGACGAGAGGACCCCTTACCAACCCGTTCGCGTGCTTCGGCCTTGAGTGTGTAAACTTTACTCATGGCTTAAGTCCTTTTCAAAAATTGGAGATCCATGCGGGGAACTTTCAACAGCTCCGGACATGAATATGGAAAAAGGCAAAGATTATCCCCTTATCCATTCCGCGTTGCCTCCAAGGGTGTCGACACGGATTGGGGTGCTATAATGGAAAGATTGGAAGCTTGCAAGAGTTGTGGGAAAAAATGACGTTTTTTCCACCTTTCGACCAGGAAATGGTAAAAGAAAACATGCGAAAAGAATCAACCACATTTTTTAAAGCGGGTCTATTTCTGTTTCAAAATCCGATTTGTCATGTGATGGGTCGGCAATGACGGTCGATATCAATCTCGGAACAATCTTTGAACGCGGAGCGCTCAAGGGCTCGAAAGTGGCGAGCCTTGATCTGGAAGAATTATTGGCAACCCGCTTATTGGTACAGGGCAATTCCGGCTCGGGAAAATCGCATTTGTTGCGCAGACTGCTTGAGCAAAGCGCCCATTGGGTTCAGCAATGTGTGATCGATCCCGAAGGCGATTTCGTTACGCTTGCCGATAAGTTCGGCCATGTGGTTGTCGAAGCACAACGCACCGAACTCGAATTGACACGTATTGCCGCGCGTGTGCGACAGCATCGTGTTTCTGCTATTTTGAACCTTGAAGGGCTTGATACCGAACAGCAAATGCGCGCTGCAGCGGCATTTCTTGGCGGGCTTTTTGACGCCGAACGTGATTATTGGTATCCGCTTCTGGTGGTGGTTGACGAGGCGCAATTATTTGCGCCCGCTGCCGCAGGCGATGTTTCCGACGAAGCGCGCAAGCTTTCGCTTGGTGCCATGACAAATCTCATGTGTCGCGGTAGAAAACGTGGACTTGCCGGTGTTATTGCTACCCAGCGTCTTGCAAAGCTTGCAAAAAATGTTGCTGCTGAAGCTTCCAACTTTTTAATGGGGCGCACATTTCTTGATATTGATATGGCGCGCGCTGCCGATCTATTAGGTATGGAGCGCCGTCAGGCGGAAATGTTCCGCGATCTCGAGCGCGGGCATTTCGTGGCACTTGGTCCGGCTTTGTCGCGTCGTCCGCTTCATGTGGTGATTGGCCCCGTGGAAACGGCTGCCCGTTCAACAAGTCCAAAGCTTGTTCCTTTACCGCAAGCGCCGGTTGACGCCGAAGACCTGATTTTTACGCCTTCACCTGAAGAAATGATTATGCCGGTGCGCCGTACACCGCCGCCGACACCTCCCAAACCCACCAATGAATTATTGGAAGAGCTGGTGCGCCAGAAACAGGAAGAGCCGCAAGAAGCCCAAAGCCTCTTTCCTGAAATTGACGAAAAGGAACGCGAAGCCGAACTTGATGTGGTGCTGCGCGAAATCGTTGATGACAAGGATGCCTCTTTCCGTTCGATTGCTGTGCTTTATCAGGATTTTCTGGTGCGTTGTCGAATTCATCGTGTTCAGGGTGAACCGCTTGATCTTGCCCAATTCAGGCGCAAGCTTGCCGTTGCACAGGCCGCTATTGACGAAGATATGGCTGCAAGTGAAATCTGGCAAAAGGCTTTGCAACTTTCGGAAACGCTGACGGATGATATTCAGGGTGTATTTCTGAATGTCGCGGAAGCTGCGGTAAGTGGCAAGCCTTGTCCTTCCGATGCAACGCTTGCCCGTCTTTATGGCACCCATTCGCTAAGCCGTGCCCGTCATCTGTTGACCTATTTCGAAGAACGTGGACTTCTGGTGGTCAGAACCGATTTTGGCGGCAAACGCATTGCTGCTTTCCCCGAACTTGGACTTGAAACATTACCGGGAGATCCCGAAGCACCTGATAATCTCGTCAGCAAGGAAGATGCTGCAGAATAGCAATTTTTTGAGCTGACAATTATTCGACAATCTTTTTGTGTCGTGCCGAACGAGGATTTTTGGGAAAATTCCTGCTCGTTATTTCGGCTGCCTGCTCTTTCTTAACTAAAACAGGCACGATAGGCGCAATCATAACAGCACTGCTCTTGAAAATTTGTAATAATAAGCAAAGTTTTGTCGTGGGGGAAATCGGGAATAATGCTTGCCCATTATCTGGCCTTGATGACCGAGGGCAAAAAGAGGTCGGAAAAATTTTTGAATGGTGACGTGCTCTATTTGAGGCAGTGTCGCATATCGTCAGATATTTGCTTCTAACGGGTGAAAGGGCTCGCGTCAGGAGAAAAGACTGAAATTTAAAAAAGACTGGCGGGAGGCTCGGAAGAAGAGATAATTGGGAGAAGAGATAAAAGGGAAGAGGTTTTCTTCAAGCTTTTTGAATTGCCGGAAAAAGTCGTGGCTTTTTAACAAACTGAAGAGGTCAAAGACAAAACAGGATTATCCGGACTATCCGTCAAAACAGGTTTTAAAAAAGTGGCTATGAAACGGAAAAAAGAGTGTTAACGAACAAGAAAAACGTTCAAACAGGTCAGTGTTGATAAAAGGCCGCAGAAACAGAATCTCTGCGGCCTCTTTTCGTTAACAAATGAAACTTTTAATCAAACAGGCTTGAAACCGATTGTTCTGCAGCAGTGCGCGAAATAGCCTCGCCGATGAGGTCGGAAATGGGCAGAACGCGGATATTGGGTGCCTGCTCGACTGCGGGGGTCGGCATAATGGAATTGGTAATGACCAGTTCTTTGAGTTTTGAAGCAGTGATGCGGGCAATAGCACCCCCCGAAAGAACGCCGTGAGTTATATAGGCGGTGACGCTTTTTGCGCCTTTTTTCAAAAGGGCTTCGGCTGCATTGCAAAGTGTGCCGCCGGAATCGACAATATCATCAAGCAAAAGGCAATCTTTTCCTGAAACGTCACCGATAACATTCATAACTTCCGATTCGCCCGGCCGTTCGCGGCGTTTGTCGACGATGGCAAGCAGGCAATCCAGACGTTTGGCAAGAGAACGGGCGCGAACCACGCCACCGACATCCGGTGAAACCACCATAACATTTTTGAGCGAATAGTTGTTTTTGACATCGCGTGCAATGACCGGAACCGCATAAAGATTATCGGTCGGAATGTCGAAAAAGCCTTGTATCTGGCCGGCATGAAGATCAAGCGTCAAAACGCGGCTTGCACCGGCTTCTGTCAAAAGATTGGCAACAAGTTTGGCCGAAATCGGTGTTCTTGGACCGGGTTTTCGGTCTTGTCTTGCGTAACCGAAATAGGGAATAACGGCTGTAATGCGGCGTGCCGATGCACGACGGACCGCATCAATCATAATGAGCAGTTCCATCAAATGGTCATTGGCGGGATAGGATGTGGACTGGATAAGGAACACATCTTCCCCGCGAACATTTTCGTGGAGTTCAACAAAAATTTCCTGATCGGCAAAGCGTCTGACCGTTGCTTTACCCATGGGAATGTTGAGATATTTTGTTACGTCTTCGGCAAGGCGTGGGTTGGAATTGCCGCAGAAAAGTTTCATGGCTTGGCCTCTGGCTCTAAAGAAAACAGACTTTCTGCGTGCGGTTTTAACTTTTTGTTATCAGATTGCAAGGGTTCAAATTGTCACTTCGGCCTTTTTCTATTTGACTGTTTTGTTTTTGCACCGGTTATGAAATGATATTCACAAGTTGCAAACGATCTTCACTTCCATCGGTCGGAATTATCAACTGTAGAAAAGCCAACTGTTATTATCTGCGATAAACGACTTGCGGGGAAAATCGGATGCTTTTCGCCGCGACATTTTTTTAAAAAAGGATTTTCGTTAAAGGCAAAAGATTTTAACGCGCCCGACAATTTTTAAACAAAGGCGATCATAAAGGCCGGACGTGACCGGTGCTACCAACCGGCTTTCAATTAGTCATCGTTGAAGCCGTTTAAAGGCCTTGCTTTATTTTTCCGGCGGCTTTTAGCAGAAAAATGGTTGGAACCAACGACGAAATTTCATTATCCAACCTTTTTACCGGTGATGCGCAATTTTACGGATGATGCGCAACTCATTGTCAATTGCTGACGTTTCATCACAGCCTGAAAAACGGGATAGGCAGACAAAATCAGGAATGGGGTTGATTCAACAATTAGAATTCGTTGAGACCGCACCAACGAACGAGCACAGGCTCAAGCAAGAACAAGATTATTCGAGTGTGATGACCGATATCTGGCGGCCATAATCCGGCTCGTCACGGTGTGTCTTGCGACGATAGGAGAAAAACCTTTTCTCGTCACCATAAGTACAAAGCTTCAGGCAATTGCCATGAACACCGGCATCATCAAGGCGGTTTTGAACGAAGTCCCAAAGGTTGAAGAAAAAATGCTCGAAACGGCCGGATGGAACAAAGAATTTCTCGTATGAAGCACATTCATTGACAAAAGTCTCATAAAATTCTTTGCCAACTTCATAATGTTTCGGGCCAATCGACGGCCCTAATGTTGCAACAATATCATTCCGTTTTGCACCCAATGTTTCCATTGCCGCAACGGTGTTTTCGACAACACCGGCGAGAGCACCCCGCCAACCGGCGTGGGCAGCGCCGATCACATGGGCTTTCGGGTCGGCAAACAGCACTGGCCCGCAATCTGCCGATAAAATGCCGAGTGCCAGTCCCTTTTTATTGGTCACCAATGCATCGGCACGAGGGCGCTCACCTTTTATTGGTTCGTTGATGATCAACGCGTGAGGGGAATGGATTTGATAGAGATTAACGAGGTTTTCCGGTTTCACCCCCATATAGTCGGCAACAATAGCGCGATTTTTTTCGATATTTTCTTTGTCGTCATTAGAGCCGCGCCCGAGGTTTAAGCTCTCGTATATGCCGCGTGACACACCGCCCTGACGGGTAAAAAAAGCATGGCGTATGCCTTCTTTTTCCAAAACTTTAAGGGATGGTGAAAAAACAGGCGATGGTGATAGTAACATGTGAGCGACCATTGTTATTTCGTCGGCTTATCGTGGCGTTTTCAAAACCGCTTGTCAATTACAGGAAGTATTATCGGCAGTAAATAACCGGTGAAGACCTGTTTTACTGTCGCTGAAGGAAAGTACTTTGAAAAGTGTTCCCATTTCTTCGGGAGCTGCCAATCTTTCAACATCAAGGCGAATTTTTTCCTGAACAGTCGGGCTTTTATTCGCGCCGAGTTGGCCTGCACGCTCGATCAGTCCCATGCCTGTCAGAAATGCGCCTTGTGTGATAACGCCTGATAGAATGCCGTGGCGTTTTGCAACCATTTGAAGCGACGAAAAATCGACATGGCTCGTCAAATCATCTTTTCCGGGAGAGGAAAAAACATTTTTGAATTTGTGACGCGATATAGCTTGTAATGTATCCCCATAGGGAAGACCGGTGCTGCCATAATCAATGAATAGTGCCGAGCCCCGCGCCGTTAAAATATGTTTTAAAACCTGTTCGACAAATTGCACTCTTGCGGGCGAAAGTTCCAAGACCGAACCATCCGGCAAGTGCCGATATTTTTTCGGTAAATTTTTCCGATCAAGTACATTACTACCGTTTATGAAGATAAGCTCGTCGTTTTGATCTGTTGCGACAAGACGTTCGTGCCATTGGTCGTCGATTTTGACGAATTGGTCAATTGGCAAAGCATCAAGAAATTCGTTTGCAACCAGAATGAGCGGGTCTTTCGGCAGGGCGCCGAAATCTTTAAGCCAGTGAATTTTCCCACCATAGGTCGAAAGGGCGTGTTTTTGCTCCTCTACAAGTTTGTCGGAGGTCTCGACCATGAACACTTTCGACGCTTTAAAACATTCGGGCGAAAGTTTTACAAGAACACGCAACAAATCCTGCATGAGTGTGCCGCGCCCCGGTCCCAACTCGCAAAGGCTGAAGGATGACGGTTTGTTTAATTGATTGAAAGTTTCAATGACCCAGACACCGATAAGTTCGCCAAACATCTGGCTTATTTCAGGCGCGGTTATAAAATCACCTTCTTTACCGAACGGCGTTTCATGTTTGTAATAGCCGTTTTGATCGTCGCTCAAGGCTAGCGTCATGAAGGTGCTCACCCGCATTGGTCCCTGAAGGGCGATCAATTCGCAAATTTTTGTTTTAAGATCACCCATTGTTTTTTATCGAATGAAGCTCGGCCTTGTTTTTTGGAGCGTTTTTGAAAGCCCGCCAAATGGCATAAAGTCCGAATAGCACCATAGGAAGCGACAATGCCATGCCATAGGTAAAGCCGGTGTTGGAAAAAACACGGCTGAACCATTCCGGATCTTCGCCGGGTACGCGGAATATTTCCGAAATCATGCGTGCTACACCATAGCCGAATATGAAGGTACCTGAAACAATGCCGGGCTTGCGCAAGGCTTTGAATGCAAAAACAAGAATGGCAAGCACGATGAACAATATGAGCCCTTCCATCAGCGCTTCATAAAGCTGGCTCGGGTGGCGGGGAAGATAATCGGGATCGCGCGGGAAACAGACTGCCCATTGAACATTTGTCACATTACCCCATAATTCCTGATTGATAAAATTACAAATGCGCACCACACCAAGGCCGACAGGCACACCTGCAGCGATTGTATCAAACATCGTCCAAATGCCGATTTTGTGTTTTACGGCAAACCAGATCATGGCGATAATAGTGCCGATCAGCCCGCCATGAAAGGCCATGCCGCCATCCCAGACGGCAATGATTTCCGCCGGATGGCTGAAATAATATTGCGGGTCCCAGAATAACACTTGCCCGAGACGCCCGCCAACGACAACGCCGATAGCTGCCCAAACCACGAAATCACCCAATAATTGCGGGGCCATTGGCGGAGTTTCATTGTACCAGAGCGATTTGTGTTTTAACAAAAAGGTGCCATACCACCAGGCAAAAAGGATACCGATAACATAGCCAAGGCCGTACCAATGAAGTGCAACCGGTCCGATTTCTACAATGATCGGATTGAGAAAATCGGGAAATGCAATAGCGGGACAGTTGGGCAAATCGTTCATGACAAACTATTCAATCCTGAATTTTTGCAGCCGAAGATGACCGAGGAACGGGTTCCGGTCAACCCTCTATTGCTTGTAATGTCAATTGTCAGCTTTTAAAAAAATCTAAAACTATAGGAAGTGGCATAAAGGACGGTTGCAACTTTGGCTCTAAAATCATGCGGTTAAAAGCTTTTATGTTTTTTAGTTAGAAAGTGTTTTTATGTTTATGTTTTGCGATGTGGGGACAAAGAGATGACAAATCGCCTATCCTCATTTTAAAAAAATGTTCTATATGTTAGCCTGAATTGATTTTTTAATGGGCGTCTAAACAGTTTTAAAAAGGATAGGCCAAATGAATAATGGACCCAATCGTGTTCTTGATGAACTTGCAAAGTTGATGACCGATGCAGCCGGTGCTGCACAGGGCGTGCGCAAAGAAGCCGAAACCGCTTTTCGTGCCCAGGCGGAACGTGTTCTCAATAAATTCGATTTTGTTCATCGTGACGAGTTCGAGGTTGTCAAGGAAATGGCCGCCAAAGCACGCGAAGAAGTCGAGGAACTGAAAAAACGTCTGGATAAACAGGAAAACAAATCGGGTTCGAAGGCAAAAACCGCTTCGACTTCACAAGAAGAGCACGAAAAGAAAAAATAATCCCCAGTTTTTATTGGCTGTGAATAAGTCAGAAAAACGCTTAATCCAGAATCTGTTAGGACGGGTCGGACTTTTGTTTCCGGCCCGTTTTTTTATTCTTGAACAGGTTTTTGAATCAGGGGGACTAGCGTTCGCAATTTAGATCAATACACTGAAAATTAAAGATGATTCGCAAAGAAGCCGAAACAGAACAAATGGCAGTATTTGCGTTTTATGCAGTTGTTGTGCGTTTTATGCGTTTATGATTTTTGCGGGTAACTTGAACCGTGTGGCAACGCACGGGTGGTATTTTTCGCCGGAATTTTTCTTGCGGAAATGCGCTTTTGGAATTGAGGAATGAAATGAGGCTTGCCGTAGGCAACTTGGAACGGGATCGCCACCCTGTCGATTTGATCGAGCAGGTAGCCAATGGTCATGATTGGTCATTTGAAAGAACGGCCGAAGACGAAATAACGATTTGTGTCGAGGGCCATTGGGCGACCTACCATATTGCGTTCTCGTGGATGGAAAATCAGGAAGCACTGCATCTTGCTTGTGCATTCGATATGTCTGTTTCGCAACAAAGGCGAAAAGAACTTCTCAAACTTGTTCTGGCAATCAACGAAAAATTGCTGATGGGGCATTTTGATTTCTGGGAAGACTCTTCGTCGGTCATTTTCCGGCAGGCATTGTTGCTTTCGGGCGGCTTGCATCCGTCGAACGCACAGGTAGAAAACCTGCTTGTCAATGCTCTTGATGTTTGTGAAACCCATTATAGCGCCTTCCAGATGGTGGCGTGGTCTTCCCTTTCGGCAGAAAATGCGCTGCAATTTGCTTTGTTTGAAACCAAGGGAAATGCCTGATCGGATATGTTGTTTGGCAGGCAGTAAAAAGGAGCTTATAAGGTGGCAGAAATCAGTTTTGATGATTTTTTAAAGGTTGATATCCGTGTCGGGAAAATTATCGAAGCAAAGGCTTTCCCTGAAGCGCGCAAACCAGCCTATAAGCTCAAAATCGATTTCGGCAAAGAGATTGGTGTCAAACTTTCGTCAGCCCAGATAACCGTGCATTATAAACTTGACGAGCTTGTCGGTCGCGAAGTTCTATGTGTTGTCAATTTTCCGCCGCGCCAGATCGGCCCGTTCATGTCGGAAGTTCTCACTCTCGGCCTGCCGGATGAAAATGGCGCTGTTGTGCTTCTCGAGCCGTCAAAAGAAGTTCCTGTTGGCGGGCGTATATTCTAGAAACATCACTGCATCGGCCTTTTGCAATGCGAAGCTGGTTAACCTCGCGAGCCGCATGGCTTCAATGGCTAGTATTTGAACCATTAGAATTTTTGCTTGTGGCATCATGAACCGATTACAATTTTTAACGATAGTCAGACGGCAATGATTGGCACAGCGCAATGTTCGGCAGGACACGGGCGTGGTTCGGTACGCTCGAGGTGAAAAGAAGACGGGTCGTAACGTCTTGCTTTCGCCGATGCTGTCTTTATCGACGCCCTGAAAATAACAGTGTTCACTATCCGAAATAACATTCGAACGTAAGGTTGAGTGGTGCAAGGTTAAATATGGGAAGATAAGCGGAGTAAGGCTAAGTGGCTGGCGGGCGAATGCTTCCCTTCATTGTTAACCAAGTTTGCCAATTTTAAACACTGCCGAACGGCATATGAAACTGCTCTTGGCCCACGCGTCGATTGTCATTAACAACAAGGAACGTTGAATGACAGGGGAAAATGGCATTCGTCACTAACAAAAATATTAATTTCTTCGTCGGAAATAATTTTAACGAGTTGATGAGAGGATTTCATCTCGAACCCGACAGTCATAACGCTGTCACAACGGGTAACGATAAATAATAGCGCACAGTTTTTATTCGTCAGGTGGAAGCCAAGCCCGAGCTTCTATTCTCTGATAGCCATTATTCCCCGATAAGTTCCAGTCAAAGCGTGGCAACGAAGTGCCGGCTCTTATTTTTTTGGCTTTTTACCGATATTATCAGGCAAATCCTTGCGCTTGGTCGAAGCAAAATCTTCAAGCTGATCTTGTGTCATGGATTGTTCCATTTTTTTTGAAGCACCCTGCAAAGAGCTGGCGGGTTTTTTGCCGCGTTTTGCTGAAAGGGCTGCTCCGGCTGCCTTCTGCTGGACTTTGGAACGTGCTGGCATGATGATTTCCTTTCTGACAAGAACAGATACACGAGATTGAAACAGTCTGGAAGAAAGTGATCTCACTTGCTTCAAGACTGTTTCGAAATGAAATGCCTGTTCTTTTTTATATCGGGCGCTAGAGAGGAATTTCAACAATGACGCGCAAGCCGCCGGTCGGGCTATCATCCAGTACAATATTGCCACCGTGGCTGCGGGCAATATCCTGTGCAATCGAAAGGCCAAGGCCTGTGCCACTGGCATCTTGATTGCGCGCTTCATCAAGCCGGAAGAATGGCTTGAACACTTCCTCGCGCATATTGGCAGGAATCCCCGGCCCATCATCGTCGATAATGATGACAAGGTCATCGTCACCATGGACAATGGCCACATCGACGTTTTTGGCATAACGGAAACTGTTCGAGACAAGATTGCTGACAAGCCTTGAAAAAGCCTTCGGTTTCAATTGTACGAGAGGCGATCCTTCCATGTGATAGACAAAGCCGCGGTCGCGCAGTTTTGCATCCTTTTGAAGAGTCTTCATCAATTCGCTCAAGTCGAGCTCGCCGACATTTTCGGTTCCTTCGCCACGGGCAAAGGCAAGATAGCCTTCCAGCATGTTTTGCATGTCGGCTACATCCTGTTCAAGAGGCGTTGTATCGAAACTTCCTTTTGCCAAAGCCAGTTGTAATTTGAAGCGGGTTAAAATAGTGCGCAAATCATGGCTGACACCGGAAAGCATCATTGTGCGTTGCTCGATCTGGCGTTCAATGCGCTTGCGCATGCGCAAAAATGCGGTACCTGCGCGGCGCACTTCTTCAGCACCTCTTGGTTCGAACCCTTCCGGCAAAGGAAGACCACGCCCGAAACTGTCGGCCGCAGCGGCCAGCTGCTGGATCGGTTTGATCTGGTTTCTTAAAAAGAAAATAGCAATAATCAATAAAACAAGTGCCGTTCCAACCATCCAGCTCAAGAAAATACCGGTGTTCGATGCATAGGCTTGCGAGCGCATTGCAAATACGCGCAAGACATGGTTATCAAGCCGGATGCGGATTTCCACAAGATCGGAATCTCCCACTGTGTCAATCCAGAACGGGCGGTTGATCTGGCGTGTAATTTCTTCACTTAAGAAATAATCGAGAATAGCAAAGAAAGGTTTTGGTCCGGGGGGTGGTAATGGTTCGGGCGGCAATATTGATATGTTAAGCCCCATGCGTTGCTGGGCAATGCGCGTAATATTGTTGTAATTATCATCTTGCGGATAGGTTTCGATAATGTCGATAATGGCGGAAATATCACGTACAACGGCGGTAGACAGGCGTTCGGTTACCATCTGCCAATGCCGTTCCATGAAAACATAGGCAATAACCGATTGCAGCAACACCATTGGCGCAATGATGATGATGAGCGAGCGCGCATAAAGGCGCTTTGGCATTTTTTTTGCCAGCCAACGCCCAAAACTATTGATAGGCCCGGCCATTGATCATCCTACTCGATTGAAAGTTTGTAACCGACGCCGCGCACCGTTTGCAAATAAACCGGATTGGCAGGGTCTTTTTCGATTTTGCGGCGCAATCGGTTGATCTGCACGTCAATTGTGCGTTCACCAACTTCTCCTTCACCGGTGGCGAGTTTGTGGCGCGGAATGGTTGTGCCTGCATGCTCGGCAAAGATTGCCATAATTTCCTGTTCGCGATCTGTGAGCTTTATGACTTCACCGGATTTTTTCAGTTCTTTCTTGGCAATCGAAAATGTATAGGGTCCAAAAACCAGTTGCTCTATCTTCGGCTGTCCATTGGTATTACCGCGACGCAAAATTGCATTGACGCGCAGCAAAAGTTCGCGCGGGTCGAACGGTTTTGGCAGATAATCATCAGCACCCGCCTCAAGCCCGTCAATACGGCTATCAGTTTCAGACAAAGCTGTAAGCATAAGAATGGGCACGGTTTTTGTCTCGCGTAGTGACCGCGTCAGCGAAATGCCGTTTTCACCCGGCATCATGACATCGACAATCAAAAGGTCAAAATCAAGTCCGGCCAATTTGCGGCGTGCATCATCAGCGTTTGCCGCGACCGAAACACGAAAACCGTTCTGGACAAGATATTGCGACAAAAGGCTACGTATACGCGTATCATCATCAATAACCAGAAGATGGGGGGCGTCATCAGAAAGTTTTGTTGTTTGTTCTGTCATTTTTACCTATCCGAATTGAAAGGAGTTTATCGGAAGAATCCGCCTCTGTCGAGAGAACCGG
Organism: uncultured Bartonella sp.; assembly: GCA_946481695.1. Next base: position 18,009 of record CAMLON010000021.1, read on the forward strand.
CGTTTATTGCTCCCAATTTTAGGCTTTTACGTGACAGATTCGAAACGATGGCAAGGTTGTTATTCAAGGCTGTTAATTTCGTGCTGGATGGTTCGACTTCTTTTTAATCTGGATTACCTTTTGTAAGGGGGTGCAGGAAAGCAGGTTGTTCAATAAGGAATTTAAAAAGACAATGATTATGTCTTCACTCACCATTCGCCTTTGGCTTTTAAAGTCGCTTTTGTCATAATTGGCAACGCCCGATAGCTGTGAGCGCTCGCAAGGTGCTGTTAAAGGTAGAATATTGATAGCCAAGGCGGGAAGACGGGCGAGGAGCATTTCTGGCTGTTCCGTTATGGCTCTTGATATTCTAAAGCTTGAAGTCGATATAGATTTTAAATTCCTGCAACCGATTGTCGAAAGAAATTGAATGGGAAAGCTCAAAGCAACGATCATACCGGTCACTGTGTTCCGGCAAAATTGCACTCTCCTTTATGATGGTGAAACAATGCGTGGCGTGCTTGTTGATCCTGGTGGTGATTGGCCGAATATCGCCCAAGCAATAAAAGATACTGGCGTCCATGTTGAAGCTATATGGATCACCCACGCCCATGTCGACCATGCAGGCGGAGCAATGGAGGCCAAGGAAGCTCTTGGTATTCAAATCTACGGTTCCAATATTGCCGATAAACCGCTCATGGAAAATCTGGTTATCACTGCGCGGGATTACGGGATGAAAGACGTGCGTAATTGTGTTCCCGACCATTGGCTTGAAGAAGGAGATGTGGTGGATTGTGGCGGCCATGAATTCGAAGTCTTCCACACACCCGGTCATGCACCCGGTCACGTCATCTATTTCAATAAAGAAGCAAAATTGGCCTTCGTCGGTGATGTCCTATTTCATAATTCGATTGGCAGGACAGATTTTCCTTTTTGTTCCTATCCGGCTCTCATGCGCTCGCTGAAAGAAAAGGTTTTGCCCTTGGGAGATGATGTTGTGTTCATCAGTGGACACGGCGAGATGGGCACAATTGGCAAAGAAAAGCGCCAAAATCCGTTTTTACAAGATATCTGAAAGTTGAAACGGCTCGGGCTTCAAGATCCAATAGCAAGTGTTTTTGCACCTGCTGTGTCCCTCGGTGCCACTGGGCTCATAAAAATGGGCGTACCACTTAACCTATCTCAATAGGTGATACCCGTAATCATTCAATGATTGGAAATATCACGCATTTACTCACGCCCGCATCCAATCATTCCCGAGGCCTTCCAGCAATTGATTGAACGGCTGATATTTTTTCGGCCCAAAATTATAACTTCAGTTTCTTAGGAGGTAAGGTCGAATTGATGCTGTTATCGGGCATTATTTCGAGATCAGACATTGTTTCGAGGTGGAGGTTAAAAAAATACCCGACGCGGGGCCGGGTATTTTCTTTTAAGCGGATGCTATCAAATCAATTGGCGTTACAAAAATGGTTGAGACCATCGACGCCACGATATGTTCCTGTCCGCGGATTGAATGAGCGGTATTTGTGCGAACAATAGGCGCGCCAACCGGGTGTCCAAGGCTGATAGACCGGCTTATAAGCAGCTGGTGCCGGCGGATAATAGGGACGGGCAGGTGCATAATATCTCGGCGCTGCCGGATAATAGGCCGGAGGAGGCGGGGGCGGAGCCTGGTAGATGACTTGAGGTTGAGACGGTTGCGACATGGCGCTGCCAATCAGCGCACCGGCTGCAAGACCAACGACACCGGCAGCAACTGCATCTCCGTGATCGTGATGATGATGGTGATGATCCCAATAACGTGGACCACCCCAATAACCCGGACCACCCCAATAGTGGTCATGTGCTGATGCGCCAGCAAGCGGGGCCACAACCATCACTGCCGATACGGCAGAAAGCATTGCCAATTTTGCAAAATTTTTCATGGTTGAACTCCTTTGAATTCGGTTCATGAAAACAATTCTATCTCTCATTTTCTGAACGCAGCCTGAACGCTGCTTGTGACTTTCTTATGGTAAATAAGATATTTAACATTTTTTTCCATCACAATTTATATTTTTTTGTTACAGAAAATTTGTCAAAAAAAAACCGGATCGCGAGACCCGGTTTAATGGATGAACGGTCCGGGTTCATCCGATAACTGTGATATTGACCGCTTTCGGACCTTTGCCACGACGGTCAGGCTCGGTGTCGAATGACACTTTCTGTGCGTCGGTAAGTCCAGTCAAACCTGAAGCCTGAACGGCCGAGATGTGCACGAAAATATCAGCGCCACCATCATCCGGCTTGATGAACCCGAAACCTTTATCGTTGTTAAAAAACTTTACTTCCCCGGTCTGTGCCATAGAATGTTTCCTCATTCAGTTACCTGTAAAAACAGGTTTTATAATAAACGCCGCCCCACACACCATGCGCAAAACGGCTCATGCAGGCAGTTCTTGAAGTCTGGAAAGCACTCTATTTACCAGCTTGCAACCGACGGTTACCAATTGAAACCAATATCTCTATCGGTAAATTGGCTCCGGTTTTACCGGAAATCCGGTTGTCACCAGCCCAAAACTTATAGCGGTTTTGGCACGCCTGTTAATAGTCTTCCAATGTTCGTAAAATGCCCGAACGCGCATAGATTGTATTAAATTCTTGAAATTTGCAAGAGTTTTTTGAATTTATTCTTTAAATTGATTGAAATTAACAGTTTAAATTTTCTCTAAACATAGAGATACGCAGTTCCATTCCCGTTTTTTAAATCGTTATAAAGCCGCCAATAGAGGCGGTTCGCCCTTTGGAAAAGTCGTAAATCTCATCCGGTTTTAACCACTCTTTTTGCCGATAATTGCGCTTTTTGACAGCTGAAACAGGAAAAAACAGTTTGAATTTGAATGCTTTTTTTGAAAAGCCGGATCGAAATCAATGAGGTTCAGCCGGAAATAATTTTAAACAATTGTTTTTAATTTTAGAACTTTTGGATTTAAAAAATATATAATGAAATCAGTCAGATAAATATATTTTTCACATCAAAAAAGCGCAGGAGATCAAAAACGTCCCAATCAAATTCAAAAAAAATAAGTATATTTTCGCTTTTTCTTATGAATGTTTATCCAATGCTTTAAATCGATCTAATTATACGATAGATGCATTTTCCCGTCTTTTTTAAAATGTTTCTTGCGGTAAGCGGCTATTCAAAGTGGCAAAGGGGAAGACTTACACATAAATTCAACCCCCTCAGCACTATGTCTACTCGCATAGCAGAAGAGGCAAGGGCGCTTAACGGCAAGGGCGCTTAACGCCCCGGCCTTCCGGTTTTTCCGGGACGGCGACGTTTGCGCGCAACTTCTACCGGATCTTCGAAAGAGCCCAGCCCGATACGCTCGCGTTTGATCGGTTTTGCACTTTCGCCGAGCGGGACTTCCGTGCGTTTTACCGTCATTTCATCAAGCGTATTTTTTCTGAATTTTCCACTTTTCGGGGTTGTTTGGAGAATTCCGACATCCATATTCGGTCCCATATGGTCAAGGTCGGGTTTGGCAAAGAGCCCCTTTTTGTTGGCTTTGTCACGTGACAGCTCGCCGCTCTCAATCGTTTTTTCGACATTACGTGTGAGCGGATCATCGGAAATGGCAAGCTCTGTCTGCTGCAAGCGCTTGATCTCGTCGCGCAATTTTGCCGCTTCCTCGAAATCGAGATCGGCGGCTGCGTCGCGCATCAATTTTTCCAGATGTTCGATATGGGCAGCAAGGTTGTTACCAACCATATTGCCAGCCTCGGCAAATTCGGAAATATCAGCACGAACATGGTCGCGCTCGTAAACAGAGTCGAGAATATCGGCAATATTCTTCTTTACGCTTGATGGCGTAATGTGGTGCTCGATATTATACGCCTGTTGTTTCTCGCGACGGCGTTCGGTTTCTGCCAGTGCTCTTTCCATCGAGCCGGTCTTGTTATCGGCATAAAGGATAACACGGCCATCGACATTTCTTGCAGCACGACCGATTGTCTGGATAAGCGACGTTTCCGAACGCAAAAAACCTTCCTTGTCGGCGTCAAGAATGGCAACAAAACCGCATTCGGGAATATCAAGCCCTTCACGCAACAGGTTGATGCCTACAAGCACGTCGAACGCGCCCAAACGCAAATCGCGGATAATCTCGATTCTTTCCAATGTATCAATGTCCGAATGCATATAGCGAACACGGATACCCTGTTCATGGAGATATTCGGTCAAATCTTCCGCCATGCGTTTGGTGAGAACTGTCACCAGACTGCGATAGCCCTGTTCGGTGGTTTTGCGGATTTCACCAAGCACATCGTCCACCTGATTGCGGGCAGGGCGCACTTCGACCGGCGGGTCTATCAAGCCTGTCGGGCGAATGACCTGTTCGGCAAAAACACCGCCTGCCTGTTCCATTTCCCAAGCCCCCGGCGTTGCCGAAACAGCAATGGTTTGGGGGCGCATGGCGTCCCATTCCTCGAAACGTAACGGGCGGTTATCCATGCAGGAAGGAAGCCTGAAACCATATTCTGCCAATGTTGCTTTACGGCGGAAGTCACCGCGATACATGCCGCCGATTTGCGGAATGGTTACATGGCTTTCATCGGTAAAAATAATGGCGTTATCAGGAATATATTCAAACATGGTCGGTGGCGGTTCACCCGGTTGCCGACCTGTCAAATAACGCGAATAATTTTCAATACCCGCACAACTTCCGGTTGCTTCCAGCATTTCAAGATCGAATGTGGTGCGCTGTTCCAGTCTTTGGGCTTCAAGAAGCCGACCTGCCTTGTTCAATTCCGCCAAACGGTCACGAAGTTCTATCTTTATGGATTTGATGGCCTGATTGAGCGTCGGGCGCGGTGTCACATAGTGTGAATTGGCGTAAATTTTAACCGATTTCAGATCACCGGTTTTTTGCCCCGTTAGCGGGTCAAATTCGGTAATCGAGTCAATCTCGTCACCAAACAAGGAAATGCGCCATGCGCGATCTTCAAGGTGGGCGGGGAAAATCTCGATTGTGTCGCCTCTCACACGGAAAGAACCGCGCACGAAATTGATATCTTGCCGGCGATATTGCTGGGCAACAAGATCGGCAAGAAGCTGGCGCTGGTCGAGATGGTCGCCCACCTGCATCTGGAACGTCATTGCCGTATAGGTTTCGACCGAACCGATACCATAGATACAGGAAACAGAAGCGACGATAATGACATCATCCCGTTCAAGAACAGCACGGGTAGCCGCATGGCGCATCCGGTCAATCTGTTCATTGATCGACGATTCCTTTTCTATATAGGTGTCGGAGCGCGGCACATAGGCTTCCGGCTGATAATAATCATAATACGAAACGAAATATTCGACCGCATTGTGCGGAAAGAAATTCTTGAACTCGCCATAAAGCTGCGCTGCCAGAGTTTTGTTCGGTGCAAGAATAAGGGCAGGGCGTTGGGTTTCCTCGATGACTTTCGCCATTGTATAAGTTTTACCCGAGCCGGTCACGCCGAGTAAAACCTGTGTGCGGTCACCATTTTTGATACCTTCGACGAGGTCTTTGATCGCGGTAGGTTGGTCGCCGGAAGGAAGAAACGATGTTTCCATTTTGAACGGAATCCCGCCTTCCGATTTTTCGGGACGGACAGGACGATGCGGCGTCCACAATTTGCCATTTTTAAACAGCGGATTTCCCGAAGAAATGAGCTTGGATAATGCCTCGACAGTCGCCGTTGCACCGCCGGTGGAAATTTTTGAAGCGTCTTCAAGCCCGACATCGAGTCCCGCCACAGGATTAAGACCGGCCGCAGCACGCTGTTTGGCTGTTGCTTTGCCACCAATCGAAGTGCCGCGCGCAGTACGTGCTCCCTTTGTTGATGTCTTTTTGGCCTTTACCGGTTTTTTGACAGGCTTTTCGGCCGCCTTATCAATATCGGCTGCCCAGTCTGCAATAGATCCGGTTGCTGCCGCTGCAACCTTTTGTTTGCCGGCTTTCGTGGGGGACTTTTTTGCCCCTGCAGATGGATGGTTTTTAGCTGATGACGTCATGATAGAACAATATGGTATTTCAGCCGGAAAATAAAAGGCAAAAGCCTAATTTTGTTTGTAATGTCCATACGATTTTTTACCTTTTGATCTTGTCGAAATTTTAACAATCAAAGGCAGAATGGAACATGTTTTGTTTTCTTGAAGCAAAAAGACGTTTCATTCCAAGTTGTTGTGATGAGAATATTTTGAGGCGGTTATTTCACTTCCGTCAAAATTCAACACGGTTCATCAAGAGTTGAATTTTGCCAAAGCCGGATGTTGCAGGAAAAGGGGTAACAATAAACTTGTAAAAGTCATGTTAAATACGGTTTGGATAAGGCGCAGCAATAATAAAGTTTAATTACAATTCCTTCAAATTGCACTTGGTGAATGTGCTATCTGTCGCTTTCAAAGAGGTAACAATAAGGGGCTTCTTTTTCACGCGCCGGTTTACCGTGTCCGACATTGGTAAAATAATCAAAAAAGTGCTTCTAAAGGGCAGATTTTGAATGACGAAAAGCGCCAAAGTGTTGGATAGCAACAAAAATGGGCACGCGGCCTTTCACGGAAAATCCGGTTGCCAGAAATCGACTAGCAATACACCAGCTAGCAAAAAACCGGCCGCTTGCTATCCAAACGGCCGGTATAATCAACGTAACGGATAAACTTAGCGCGGACCGCCAGGTCCACCACCGGGAAAGCCTCCGCCAGGGCCACCTCCGCCAGGTCCTCCACCAGGAAAGCCTCCACCGGGGAAACCGCCGCCAGGTCCACCAGACCCGCCATGAGGCGGCGGCATTGCCGGTCCACCGGGGCCACCACCGGTCGGGAAGTGGGTTCCAGGTCTACTGCCGGGAAAATGCCCACCGGGAAAACCACCACCAGGTCCGCCTGGCCCACCATGAGGCGGCGGGAATCCTGGCCCACCTGGCCCCCCAGGCGGAAAATGGGTTCCCGGCCTACTACCGGGGAAATGTCCGTCCGGACCACCGGGGCCACCATGAGGTGGCGGGGGCGGCATGCCCGGTCCTGGTCTGAAAGGTGGCGGGCGCATGCCCGGAGGCGGACGATGCGGCCGGTCAAATCCCCAATGCGGGGGAGGAGGTGGCGGCGGGCGATGATCTCCATGCCAGTGATGTCTGCGATAATGACGATAATACCAGTCATCATCGTCGTAATAACCACCACCGATAATGACATTAAACGTCGGTGAAGGGCGATTGTAGCTGTTATAAACGGCTTCACCGTTACGGAACGCAAGATATGAGGCAGAAGCCCAACCGATGCGCGGGCCATAATTGATTTCACACCAATTGCCTGAACATCCGCGCACACCGACGATTTCACCCGGCGCAATTGTGCCACGAATAGCATAGGCTGTGCTTGGCCCGTCTCTGAAATTCAAAGGCGCGGTCACAAGTGCATCCAATGCTTGCGCTGCCTGTGTCGTTAATAAAAAAGTACCAAACAGCAAGGAACCGAGTATTTTTCGCATTTTGCCCTCACACTCAAGGGGTGAATTTGTCATGGCGTCTTCCTCGCCGACTATTATAGGTTAATTTAAGCGAAATTGTAGCGAAGAGGAAGTGCCCGACAGGAAATCCGGAAATTAAGTTTTGTTAAGGAATGGTTATTCCACAGCAGGCAATAGTTGTTTTATATGGTGTCGGGCGAGGCGATCAACAAAGCATAATCAAAAGAAATTTTTGGATGAAAAATCTTTTTCCTATGCTATATAATGGGAAGCTAAAAGTTTAGAGACG
>CAMLON010000022.1 GCA_946481695.1 uncultured Bartonella sp.
CTTATATGTAGCTATGACGAGAGGCTGCAGGAAATTAGTAATATGTTCAAAGTCTGAAATATTGCATCCTCGTTAAATCTTGAATGAACCTCAACGTCAATTACATCTTTCATGTTTTATAGCACATGACAGCACCTGCAGGAAAAAAGATATTGAGCACTTATCTTGTATCATAGTCTGTCAATACTTTCTCACGGATAATATGGGCGGGACAGGTCCGAAGATTTATAATTGAAGTGGGATTGTTCTGTTTTATAGGAAAATGCACAACTGCCTTATGTTGTTAGCACATTGATTTGCTTGTGAAATGAGTTAAAAGATCATGCAATCTGCTGAGCAACAGTTGAAAGAGGGAAAAGTGTCCATACCGCAAAATAAAGATGCATTGCTGAATGCTATTGAAACGACTTTTTCCAAACTTGCCGAGGATTTGCGTAAAGTACAAGCAGATGTTTCCGGTTTGCCGTTCATGGAGGGGCATTCAAAAGGCGAGCTTATAAGTGTTTCAAATCTCGTTGCCTATCTTTTGGGGTGGAATAGGCTTGTCCTGAAATGGTTGGAAAAGGATGAAAAGGGCGAACCCGTCGATTTCCCTGAAACCGGTTTCAAGTGGAATGACCTTGGTGAACTCGCCAAGAAGTTTTATTCCGATTATAAAACTGTTCTTTTTGTTGATCTTGTTGATCGGCTGCGTGACGCAAAAGACCAAATTATTGTCGAAATTTCCAAACGGAATAACAAAGAGCTTTACGAAAAAGAATGGTGCGGAAAATGGACAATGGGACGGATGATCCAATTGAATACCTCTTCACCCTATTCCAATGCACGGAACCGCCTGCGGAAATGGTTGAAAAATCTCGACGCTGAATAAAGATGATTTCGGAGAGGATAAATTGATAGGCGAATAGACCGGTAGTCGTGCTTTTTTAATCGGCGATCAGGGAAAAAACAATGTGAGAAAAATAAAAATGCCGCGGAGAGCAGGAGCTTTCCGCGGCAATGATTTTTGTTTTTTTACAGGCTATTCGGATTTATTTTCGCCTGTTTTCTGTTTGGCGCTGTCGTCCGTCAATTCATACCACATCGCATTCAATATTGCGAAAGCGGCAGCAAGCGGAAGGCCGAGAGCCCATGAAAAATACCACATGGAATTTCCTTTCAAGAGTAGCAATCAATAGGATTGCTTGTTTCCTTCGATTGTTTTGACGCTGACTTTTCCCCAAAGGATTTTGTAAACCCAGCTTGTGTAAGCCAAGACTGTCGGAACAAAAATGATAGCGACAATCAGCATGACAAAGAGGGTGAAATGGCTTGAGGAAGAATCCCATACCGTAAGACTCATCACCGGATCAATGATTGAAGGCAGGATGAACGGGAACATTGCAACGCCAACGCTTGCAATAATGCAGGCAATGCCAAGTCCGTTAGCGATAATGGCAAGAACCGGTTTTCTCATGGCAAGACATGCGGTTGCCAATAGTGGTGCAACAAGTCCGATAATCGGAACAATCCACAACATCGGTGTTTGATGGTAATTGTCAAGCCAACCCGAAGCATTGGTTGCAATCTGTTTCATCAACGGGTTTGAAGGGCCGTTGGCAACCACACCACCGGTAATATGATAGCCGGTTGTTGCAACGTTCAACAAAAGCCCGCACAAACCATAAAGAATGGTTGTGAGAACACCCGTAATCATACCGACTTTGCGTGCGCGGCTGAAAATCGGATCGTCAGTTTTGACAGCAAGCCAGCTTGCCCCGTGGGTAAGCAGCATGACAATCGACAGAACCCCGCAAAGGATTGCAAACGGGTTCAACAGTCCGAAAAACGAACCGTGATAGAAAATCTGCATATCGGGTTTAATCTCGAAGGGAACACCTTCAAGCACATTACCCATTGCAACACCGAAAATCAGACTTGGCAAGAAGCCACCAATAAAAAGCAGCCAGTCCCAGGTTGACCGCCAGGTTTTGCTTTCGCGTTTGCTGCGGTATTTGAAGCCGACAGGGCGCAGAATAATGCCAACGAGCACAAGGAACATGGCAATATAAAAGCCCGAGAATGAAACAGCGTAAAGCTGTGGCCAAGCGGCGAAAATGCCGCCGCCTGCCAAAATCAACCAAACCTGATTGCCTTCCCAAACCGGTCCGACGGTGTTGATGACAATGCGTCGCTCAAGATCTGTCTTACCGACAAAGGGGAGCAACATTCCGGTTCCCAGATCGAAACCGTCCATGACTGCAAAGCCGACAAGCACAATGCCAAGCAGCAGCCACCATATGATACGTAACACGTCATATGAAATCAAATCGTGCAAAATCATGATTTTTATCCTTTAAGATAATGCTGTGGCAGAGGCGTTGTTTTGTACCTCACTGTGGTCACTCAAAACGTCCGGACCTTTTCTGATATATTTCAGCATCAAGCGGACTTCGACGACAAGAAGCGCAGTATAGAGGGCAACAAAGCCGCAAATTGTCAGGAATACTGTCGTAACGCTGAGGTTTGAAACTGCAACGGCTGTCGGAAGAATTCCTTCAATAATCCAGGGCTGACGTCCGATTTCGGCAACAACCCATCCACATTCGACAGAAATCCACGGAAGTGCGATGGCACAAACAGCAAGTTTAAGTAACCAGCGCCTGTTTTCCAGACGATGACGTGCCGACAGATAGAAGAATGTCGCCATAATCAGGATAAGGGCAAAGCCACAGGCAACCATGATACGGAACGCCCAGAAGATAACCGGAACTTCCGGAACAAGGTCCCAAGCCGCTTTGCTGATTTGTTCATCTGTTGCCGTGCGCGGGTCATCGACATAGCGTTTCAACAGAAGTGCATAACCGAGTGAACGGCCGTTATTTTCAAACTGGTCGATTGTTTCTTGCGGAACAGCTGCGCCTTTTGCCTGCTGGATTTTTTCCAGTGCATCATAAGCAAGGATACCTTGTCTGATTTCTTTTTCCGATTGTGCAACAAGATCCTTGATGCCCGGAATCTGTTCGTCAAACGAACGTGTGCCGATAATGCCCATTACCCACGGAATGTGGATAGCAAAATGGGTTTCGCGGTTTTTGACATCGGGAAGACCGAACAATGTGAAAGAAGCCGGAGCTTTTTCAGTATCCCACATGGCTTCGATTGCAGCGAGTTTCATTTTCTGGTGTTCGCCGGAAAGGTAGCCGCTTTCATCTCCCAGAACAACGACTGAAAGTGAAGCAGCAAGACCGAATGATGCAGCAACTGTCATCGAACGTTTGGCAATTTCTTTATAGCGACCTCTCAGGAGGTACCAGGCTGAAACGCCAAGGACGAAAGCGGCAGCTGTTGTATAACCGGCTGAAACCGTGTGAACGAATTTAGCTTGCGCAACAGGATTTAGAATAACCGAAGCGAAGTCGCCCAATTCCATACGCATGGTTTGCGGGTTGAAGGTCGAAGCGACCGGATTTTGCATCCAGCCATTGGCGACCAGAATCCACAAAGCCGAGAAGTTTGATCCGAATGCCACGCACCATGTAGCAATCAGGTGTTTAACCTTTGACATGCGGTCCCATCCGAAGAAGAACAGGCCGACAAAGGTTGCTTCCAGAAAGAAAGCCATCAAAGCTTCGATAGCCAAAGGTGCGCCAAAAATATCGCCGACATAATGGCTATAATAGCTCCAGTTCATACCGAACTGGAATTCCATAACCACGCCGGTTGCCACACCTAACGCAAAATTTATACCAAATAGTAGTCCCCAGAACTTGGTCATGTCGCGCCAGATCGTTCGACCTGTCATGACATAAACGCTTTCCATAATGGCAAGCAGGATTGATAATCCTAGTGTGAGTGGGACAAACAGAAAATGGTAAAGCGCTGTCGCGGCGAATTGGAACCGTGATAGGCTGACAATGTCAATATCCATAATTCAAGTCCTTACATTGAGTGTTTGTCATAATTGTCCTCGCGTAAACTTTCTAAAACGCGTTGATAGTTTTCGTTCGACCGCTCATAGTCGCCAGTGATGCGGGTGTGATCGAGTGTGATGATGCGGTCGCAACAGGTTGCTTCCCGTTTCAGGTGGGTGACAAGGAGCCAGCTTTTTTCACGCCCATAGTGCTTCATGCGCTCGAGAATATCGCGGGCGGTTCCGCCATCTATATTCTCTGTCGGCTCATCAAGTAGCCACAGGTCGCGTTTCTGCAGGAAAAGGCGTGCCAATGCAAAGCGTCGAGCCTGACCGGTGGAAAGACCGGTCTGGTTTTCACCGATGCTGCTATAGAGGCCGTCTTTGAGATTATCGAGATAGTCGTGTAGTCCCGCACGCTCCATGGCCTCGACCATGTCGTCGTTAGAGGCGGTCACATTGGCAAGTTTCAGGTTCTCATGCAGAGTGTCATGAAATATATAGGTATTTTGTTCCAATAATGCTGCTTTTATTGCTGCAATTTTTCCCTCGACGATCATATCTTTTGTCATGAAAAGCGAAATGAGCGAACTTTTGCCTGCTCCGTTGGGGCCGACAAAGGCTATCTTTTCTCCCGAGCTGACGGTGAAATGAATATCGTTCAAAACTGCCGGCAATTGCGGCTCATAGCTTGCCCGCTTGATATCAGCTATCGCTACATAGCTACATGGTGGCAACTCTTCGCGGGGTTTGGCTGAATTGGCACTTTCACCTTCGACAAATGGCGAAAGTCTGCGTAATGCCAGTATATAGCGGCCGATCTCGCCACAGCCCTGATAAAGCGGTTTGACAAGGTCATAGAGTGTTAGTGCAGCCAATATAGAAAGTACAGCCAGTGGCAGGCTGATCGATCCATATTGATAGAGTAGGATAGTTGAGAGAATAAGCCCGACAAAAATAAGCTTGTCGACAAAACCGCTGACTGCTTCAATGGCGAGTTGCCGTTTTTTCAAGGAAACATCGCTTGTGGCAAGGCTGTCTTCCGTGTTCATGACATGGCTGGTGAAAGATTGTTGGCAGCCATTCATAACAAGGTCGGTCTGGCCAGAAAGGAGCGCAATCACACGTGTGCGCAGGCTTTCGCGCCGGATTGCGAGAGAGGCTGAACGTTTTTCGTCAAGTTTTATCGAAAGCCAGGAAAAAACAATGACGGTGGCAAAGACAATCAGTCCAAAGCCAAGCCCCAAGCCCAAATGAACGGAAGAAAGCACGGCTATAATTGTTAAAATTGCAACGAGTGCAACAATGGAAGGGACGATAAGTTTCAAATAAATGAGCTCGTAATTATCAATATCGCCGGTTAAACGGTGCAATAGCCTTGCCGGACGCATGGCGAGATCACGCAAGGATTTTCTTTGTGCAATTGTCTTGAAGAGTTGTAGCCGCAAGCCACTACTTTGCATGAATGTTGCATCATGATTGACGAGTCGCTCAGCGTAGCGCGCACCGGTTCTCAAAAGCGCAAAAAACCGTATGGCAGCCGAGGGCATAAAAACATCGAAAACACGTGTTGCCGCAATCGTTAAACCTGCAATTCCAGTTGCCGTGATAAACCAGCCGGATAGGCAAAGAAGGCCGATTGTCGAAAGTGCTGTGAGAATGGCAAAGACAAGTCCCCAAAGCATTTTTTTGCGGATAATTCTGTCGCGAGGTGCAATGAGAGCAAGAATTGTTTTCATCTCTCGCTCTCCCTGAAATTAACGTCCGGCGAAAGTTCGATCACCCTGTCCATGCGCTTGAAAAGTTCCGGATCATGTGTTGCAACAAGCAGGCTATTTCCTTCGGAAATTTTGACGAGTGCATCTATGACGATCTTTGCACTTTCAGGATCAAGGTGGGCGGTCGGCTCGTCGATAAGAAGGACATTCCGGTCTTTTTCCAGCGCCAGCCGCACCAAGGAAAGGCGGGCGGCTTCGCCACCGGAAACACCGGTTCCGCCTTCACCAAGGCGCTGGTATTTGCGCTCATTGGCGAAATCTTTCAAATTGGCAAGCTCAAGATAATCGTCAATATGATCGAATTTTCTGTTGAATGTTATATTGGAGAGGATTGACTGGTCGAACCAATAAGGCTTTGCACCCATCCAGCCGATTTTGGCTCGAATTTCATCAATATTGTTCCCGTCCACAGTCAAGCCGTTGACTTTGATTGACCCCTTGTCAGCCTGAATAAGACCGGCAATGAGCGAGATGAGAACCGATTTTCCGGCACCACTTTTTCCTGTCAGTGCAACTTTTTCTTGTCTGCCGATTTTTAGCGAAAAGTTTTTGAAAACCGGTTTTTCGGGAATGAAACCGAATGAGAGATTGTCAATTTCGATTGCAGCGCCATTCTGAGGCGAAGCTGTTTCTTCCGGCTTCGTTTCATATGATTGTTGAACAATTGGCGATTGCTGAACATCAGAAGGTTGATGAACTATCGTCTCGCCTTTGCTGACAAGTTTTGTGAAATTTTCCATAGCAGCTTTACCTGCAACACGGTCGTGCCAGACGCTTGCAAGTTCGCGCAATGGTTCAAAAAAACTCGGCGCAAGCAAAAGAATGAAGAGCCCTTCTGCAAGGCTGAGCTTGTTACCCCAAAAGCCGATGGTAATGACACCTAAAAGATGAAAACCGATATAGACGGCCATCAAAGCGACACCGAGAGCCGAGAAAAGTTCCAGTACCGCTGACGATAAAAAAGCAATGCGTAATACTTTCATCGTGCGTGTGATGAGGTCGTCGGATTGGCGAGCAAGGCGTTTGGCACTCCAGAAGGTGGCGTCAAGAATGCGCAATGTTTTTATTCCGCGCAAACGATCCAGCAGATAGCCGTTCATCTCGCCCATTTCCTGCCATTGCTCTTTTGCAGCTTTTTGAGCTTTGGCGCCGATAATGGCCCAAAATAGCGGAATGATCGGTGCTGTTATAAAAAGCAGCAAACAGGCAAGCCATGAAAACGGCAATACCAGGCAAAGGATGACAACCGGAACGACAGCCGCGCGAAGCATCAAAGGGCGGTATTTCGCGTTCCATGAGACGAGTGTCTCTCCCTGATCGACAAGGATATTGGCTGCCTCGCCGCCTGGCATACGTTTTTTACTTAAAGGAGAAAGAAAATTAAGGTGGGTTAGGCCACGTTTGCGCCACTCATTCAAATTTTTACGGGAATTTTTAAAGAGGTCAAGTTGGCTATAATAATCAAGACAGGCTTTGATTGCAGCAAGGAAAACGATAGCAAGACATGCAATGATAATGGTCGACAACGCTTCACCCGCTTTTGCGACAATCAGGCTCAACAGTGCAGCTTCAGCTATCCAGAAGAGCGGCAAAAGACTGAATATGATTTGTGACAGGGTAAGCCTTGGCAGGAGACCGGCTCTTTCATGTTTCATATCAATTTGACCCGCTTTCACAGTCAAAACATATAAGATCGTTGCGGCAGTAATGCCGCAAATGCTTACGTCCTCACGTCTTTAAATTTCAGGATTAGGCGTTATCGTATGAACGATTATTATATAGGTATGAGCTCATGAACTTTTTATACATGGGTGAAATCTGTTTTAAAAATTCTATTTGCAAATGTGATTTATTTCTTTAAGCTATAAATCATGAGAGGGAACACTTGGGGTACGTCACTGATGAACCTGGCACAATTGAATTATGTCCTGGCTGTTGCACAGACAGGCAGTTTTACTATAGCAGCAAAGAACTGCCATGTAACCCAGCCGACCTTGTCAAACAGCATCGCCCAGCTTGAAGACGAGTTTCAAGCGCGCATTTTCTCACGCACGACGCGGCGCGTTGGCCTTACGCCTTTCGGGCAGCACATTATGCCCTATATCGAGAAGCTGGTCGAAGCCAATTATGATCTCGTCGACGAAAGCAAAAAATTCAATAATCAGGAAACAAATGTTGTCAGGATCGGCAAATCGCCTTTGGTGAGTTGCCAATATCTGGCAGCCGTCATGAATGATTTTCGCACGGAAAATCCGGACTCGGAAATTGTGTTATGCGAACGCAATAGCGGCGATCTTATCGACTTGCTGGAACGAGGTGAAGTCGATTATGTCTTTGATGTTGAAGCAGAAAAAAAGCCTACAAGGGCAAGCGAATTTCTTTATGAAGAGCCGCTCTATTTTATACCGAGCACGGCACAACCGATCAGAAACGTCAATGTGGTGCATTTTTCCGATATTGCCGACGAAGTCTTTGTCATGGTCGATGACGAATCCGGATTGAACAAGTTTATCAGGGAAATGTTCGGGCACCACAAACACGTTCTGAAAGAATATACCGGAAAAACAGTTTCCTTCCGTGAACTTGAAAACTGGGCGCATTGCGGGCTCGGAGCTGCACTCTTGCCAAAATCGGCAATCACTGTGACATCAGGTCAGCGTTATATCTTGTGCGATCAGAACGAGCGCCCGATACAAATCCGTTACGAAGCAACGTGGAAGAAAAATATTCCGGTTACAAGCGGAAAATTGAAAAATTTCCTAAAACAATAATTGAAACGGGTATCTTGCACCAATAGCGAAACTTTTATCTTTATTTTAGAGGAATATTTTTCCAAAAAAATCGTTTGAAGTGAATCGTATCCTTTTTTGCGGCTTTATAGAGAAATAATTATCCGGTTAAAGAATACAACGGGAAGTGTGTTCAAGGCTATCTATGATTGGGAAAAGCCTGTGAAAGTACTGGGGTAATTTTGAAGTTGGAAAAATATCACGAATAGAGAAATTTATCGGCATGAATTTATCGGGTTGGAAATTCCGTGCGTTTGAAACATTGATCGGCTGAAACACTGGCGAGCAAAAATACCGGCTTGTTCAAACTCTCGCTAATCCAATTTTCCTGTGAGCCCGCAACGCGTGGTGACCTTGAATTGCATTGATCTTGACAATTTTTGCTAAAGGGAAAAAGGGGGGTGACTTTCTGTGGAAGTGCAGGCCTGTGATTATCCAATTGATTGCGGATTTTAGAGGTTTTTTGCCCCTTCGAGAGGGAATTGGTATTGAAACGGGCGACTTTTCATAGCTATCACTTCCAAAGTAGATGAAGAATTTAGGCAGTCAATTTGAAAGTTCAGGTTTCCGACATCTGAGCTTTCAGAAATACCAGCGCGTTTCTTTTATAGGGAGAGGGAGTATTAGAGGAGGGTGCCAAATGCCCGACGAATGGATTTGCAAGGCACCTTGAAAGTTGGCGCAGTTTTGACGTCTAGAAAATTTTATTCACCAGTATTGGTGTCGTCAAAGTTTCAAACTCTTGTAACTTATTGGAAAATTTCCGAAACGGGAATTTTTATTAACAAATATGTTTAGTCGGCGGTTGTTCATGACCGGACATAGCCAAGAGTTCTGAATTCGATTTTGTTAAATCAAACGATTGTTAAAATAAATGGTCGGGAAACTACTGTTGCAAAAATATATCGTGGTGTCGAGCTGTCGGCCTCGTGGGAGCTATCAAACTTTTACGGCTACATAGTTTTTATCCTTGAAGATCAGAAAAAGAGCACGGGCACCCACTTTATTAAATGTTCGTGCGTCTTGGGTTTGTGGACGTTCCGGATTCGCAAATGGCATAAATTGACGGCTAGTCCCGATTTACAGATGGTGAGGATTTGTTGATAAGGCGGATCTCCCGGCTGAAATTGAATTTCAGATAAGAAGGGCTTTTGGGTGAGCTGGTCTTTTTCCCTTGCCTGATTACGATATTGCCAAGTTGCTTTCGCCTTGAGGCGCAGTTTCGGCAGTTACCGATAAATGTCAACACTCTAAAAAGGGGAAACAAAGAGCGGGGACTTGTATGTCCCCGCCAGGCAATGGTTTAGTTTGTATTTGATGAGCAACATTCCGCTAATTTCTGCTTTGCTTGATGTTTTGCAAAAAGGCTTGAGAGAACCGCAAGGAAAAGTGCTGCAAAAGAAAGGCAAGCACCTGCCCAGTTCGGCGAGGCATAGCCGAAGCCATAAGCGATCACCAGACCTCCGAGCCATGAACCCAGTGCATTACCAAGGTTGAAAAAACCGATATTGACTGCCGAAGCAAGATTGGCACCACCTGCGGCTTTTGCTCTATCCATAACAAGGCGCTGGATTGGCGAGACGCTGGCAAAACCGAAGGCAGCCATGAAAAATATAGAAAATACATCGGCAATTTTGTTGGCTATTGTGAAATAGAACAACAGCATTACAACCGCTTGCCCGAAGAGTGTAATATAAAGAACCGGCATCAATGCACGGTCAGCAAATTTGCCACCCAAATAATTTCCGACAAACAAGCCTCCCCCAAAAATGAACAGAAGAAATGTAACGCCCTGATCGGAAAAATGGCCAAGCTCTTTGGCCATTGGCGCAATATAAGTAATCGAGGTGAAAAATGCCGCAGGGCCTAAAATAGTAATGCCCATGGCAAGGAGAACATGAATATCGCCAAAAACAAATAGTTCGTTTTTCAATGATTGTTCATGATGTTTCGGCTGTTTCGGAACAAGTCGCGACGTTGCAACAAATGCAACCATACCGATAAGTGTAATGAGATAAAAGGTGGTGCGCCATGACGTCACATGGCTGAACCAGGTACCGGCAGGAACGCCGATAAAATTGGCTGCCGTCATGCCGCTGAACATGAAGGCGATTGCGCTGGTTCGCTTATCTTGCGGTACGAGGTCGGCAGCAAGGACAGAAGCAATACCGATGAAAACCCCGTGACAAAGCGAATTGATAACCCGCCCGAAAATAGCGGTGGTAAAATTGGGTGAAAGAGCAGTCAGAAAATTTCCGACGATGAAAAATGTCAATGCAAGAAGCAGCAACTTTTTCTTTTCGACATTGCTTCCCAATATGATGATAATCGGAGTTCCGAAAAACACTCCCAATGCATAAGAGGTTGCCAAGAAACCGGCAGCCGAGACCGAAATGTGAAAATCTGCCTGAATGGCCGGCAATAGGCCGGAAATAATATATTCTGTTGTGCCGATACCGAAAGCGGCAATTGCAAAAGCCCATAAAGCAGCTGGCATAATGATATTCCCTGATTTGTTAGATACAGGAAACAGCTAGGCTAGTAGTAAAAAATATGCTAGAAGGTACTTGATAGGGACATAGATACCAAAAAGTGACTATTATGCCGAAAAACACCAATGAAAACCTCGTCTTTGTCGAAACCTGCCCGGCACGAAGAATTATGGAATTATTTTCGGTCAAGTGGAAAAGCATGCTTCTGCACGCATTGTTCCATTGGCCGAATGGCAAATGCCGCACCGGCGAATTGCAACGCGCTTTACCGGGAATTTCCAAAAAAATGATGATCCAGACATTGCGTGATCTTGAAGAAGGGGGGCTGGTTCATCGCCATGTCTATACAGTTGTTCCCCCCAAGGTAGAATATTCGCTCACCCCGCTTGGAAAAAGATTTTGCGAACCGGTTGAAATGTTGTTTGATTGGGGAAAAAGCAACTGTGACGCATTGGAAAAATTTGAAAAAAACCAGAATAAGAACGCAAAACAGGATGAGAAACCCGCTCATTAATGCGTTGGTAAAATGATGGCAGAAGCCCCACGTAGCGTTAGTAAAACAAAGAGTTATTTTCCCTTGCTTAGTTTTGCGGTAAACATCAGCCGAGTAAGTGAAACTTGAGAAAATTTGCCTTCTTGTTCTTGTCTTCCCCGTTCACCGCAGTCGGGATTTTCAAGGAACAAAATCGTTAGCGATGCTTACGGTTAAAACTATTGTAGCTATGCACACCCCATCCGGTATAGCTGGTTTTTTAATAACATTCAGATAAAGGAGGGGAACTTTTGCTCCCTTCCTTTTAAAATCCGGTTTAAGTGTTCTTTATCAACCGGGTAGCGGGTGAGATCAGCCAAGGCGGCGGGCGGCCGCGCGAACTGCGCTATCGAGCACATAGCCGATCAATCCGATAAGCAGAATGGTTGACATCAGCTCAGGATAAGCAAGCCGGTCGCGTGTATCGAGAATGAAATAGCCGAGGCCTGCCGAAACCCCCAACATTTCACAAGGCACAATGATAATCCATGCAATGCCGATAGCCAAACGGATCCCCGTCATCATATGGCTCAAAATTCCCGGAAAAACCACATAGAGCAATGTTTCACTTTGTGTTGCAGCAAGGCTTTTTGCAACCAGCAGAAAATGCCGGTCAAGTTGTTTGACACCTGCTGCCGTGTTGAACATGATTGGCCAGACGGTTGCAAAGGTAAGAAGAAAATAGATCGGCTTGTCGCCAATGCCGAAAACCATCACGGCAATCGGCATCCACGACAATGGTGAGATCATGCGCAGAAACTGGAATGCGGGACCGGTCGCTCTTTCCACCCATGGTTTGGCGCCGATTAAAAGCCCGACAGGCACACCGATGATGAGTGCAAAAAGCAAACCGACGACAATGCGTTTAAGGCTGATGAGAGCGTGAAGAAGCAAGTCGGAGCCGGTCAACAAGTGCCAGAAAGTGGGCAATGTTTCCTCAACTGAAAAACGGCTTGCAAAGCTGTTCTTGGCACTCAAAACATCTGTTCCAAGCCACCAGAGGAAAAGAAGCACAACAAGTCCCGATAGACCGGACAAATGGCGAAGGCAGCTTTTCATCACGCTTTCTCCCCGTTAAACTTCAATCTCTTCATTGCGCACGAAACTGTCTTTCATGCCGAAAGCGGGAAGTCCGCCAACTTCGCTTAAGGCGTGTTTGACAAATTGGTCGTCAACAAGGTCTTTTGCCGCAAAAGCCGGATCAAGCGTTTGAAGAAATGCGTTATCCCCTTCAATCAATGTGTCTTTCAGCCGTCTTACCAGCTCTTCCGTGTAGCTTGGATAAGGATAGGGTTGAAAATCTATGCGTTTCTCAAGCCAGTCGGGGTGGATGATTGCACCCGATTTTTCATAAAACCGGTTATCGTCTTCGCTTGAAACAAGAACACGTTTGAGAACATCGGAACCGAAAGGCATATATTTGTTCGGATTTTCTTTGGAAAGAAGAAGCGCTGTTTCTTCGCGGTTCTTTGCTGTCCACAATTGCGCTTTGACCATGGCGGATACGACTTTTTGCGACCATTCGGGGCGCTCCTTCAGGTCGTTTTCCTGCATACAGACAAGACAGCAGGCATGGTCACGCCAGACATCGGCTGTAAATCTTGCAAGTTTTGAAACTTTGGCCGCTTCACCTGCCGCATTGAAGGGTTCTGCAACGATAAAGCCCGAAACCTGACCATTGGCAACAGCCGGTATCATATCCGATGGTGCCATGATCACCATATTGACTTCATTTTTTTCAATTGTGCCGCTTTTTCTCGAAACAGGTGTCAAGCCGTTTTTGCGCAAGATCATTTGTAAAACGACTGTGTGGATTGAATACCAGAATGGTATAGCAACGTTTTTGCCGCCAAGATCGGAAATGGAATTGATGTCATTGGCAACAGAAAAACCGGAGCCGCTCATATGGTTCCAGGCAACCACTTTAAGTGGCGCCTTGCTTGAATAGCGTGCCCAGATAGCGATTGGCGAAAGAACATGCATCACATTGATCTGGCCAGCAAAAAAAGCTTCCACAATTTGTGACCAGCTCCGAAAGAGAACCGGTTTTTCGGCTTTCAAACCTTCGTTTTCAAAAAAGCCTTTACCATGAGCTACAAGCAATGCGGTTGCGTCGGTGATAGGCAAATAGCCGACTTTTACCGGCTCATCCTTTTCCTGTGACCGTGCTCTTCCAATATTTAAAAACGGCAAAGCGCCGCTTGCCGTTAATAAAGCTGATAGCCGCAAAATGTCGCGGCGGGAAAAATACTCATCTTTCATATTTCATCTCTTTTTTTAAGTCCTGCATCTCTCAAAGCTGCAAGTATTTCGATACGGATTTTGCCAAGTTCTTCGACAAAGTTATTGCGTGGCTTGGGGAAATTGATTGTCCACGTGCCGATAATGTTTGCCGGTTTTCCGCCAAGCAGAATAATGCGTTCGCTAACAAGCAATGCCTCGTCAATATCGTGAGTGACAAGAAGTGTTGAAGCGGAGAATTCTTTAACGAGTTTAATCAGCAGATTTTGCATATCCTGCCGTGTCAATTCATCAAGTGCGCCGAACGGTTCGTCAAGAAAAAGCACTTCCGGATTTCTTGCAAAACAACGCGCCAATCCTGCCCGCTGTGCCATGCCGCCGGAAAGCTCGGAAGGGCGTAGTTTGCGCGCATAATCAAGCCCCACTTCGTGGATCGCTTTATTTACCCGATTTTGCCGTTCGCTTTTTTCAAGCTTTTCACGGTTTTTGAAATCAAGGCCAAAGGCCACATTTTTTTCCAATGTCAGCCACGGCAATAAACCCGGATTTTGAAAGGCCACAGCAATATTCGGGTCAACACGAGTAAGCTCTTTGCCGTGAACAAAAATATGTCCACCATTCGGCTTTTGCAGGCCGGAAAGTACACGTAAAAGGCTCGATTTTCCAACGCCACTTGGCCCCAGAATGGAAACAATTTCATTCTTTCCGATTGCAAGGTTGAAATTTTCAAGAATAGCGGGTGCATCGTCGCGATATCGCAAAACGATGTTTTTAGCTTCAAGAAGGGGGGCTTTTTCTGTCATGAATTTGAACGGATAGACGGGTTAATCATGCCAAGGCTTTTTTAAGCTGCGTGACACTGGGGGTAATGATGGGAACAAAACTTGCCTCACGCAAACGACGGGGAAATCCTTCGGCAGTCTCCATGAGATAGGCACCGCCACCGCGGGTTTCCAATTCAAGCAGAACTGCTTTCCAGAGCCAGTCTGTCAAACGGATGCGGAGCTTGAACAAGTCTTCGGGAGCGCTGACAAAATGGTTGTTGTTTACGCCCTTGATAAGTGCATCGCGCAAGCTTGAAAGTTCTTTTTCTGTCTCGTCTATGTCGCCTTTGAGCGACGCTCTTCGCGCATTGAAATGTTTTTTGGCTTCGTCAATAAAGCGCGCTGCCAATCCTGAAAATAGTCCGCATTGAAGTGCGATAAAAGCCGGACGCAATGTTTTCAGCCATTCGGCAATATTGTCATGTAAAATCCGGTCAGCCGTCAAAGCAACCTTATCCATGGTGATCGCTTTTGTACCGCTTGAGCGCAAAGCAAGTAAATCGAGCGATTGGACCGTGACGCCTTTGTCGTTATTTTCAAGGCTGAAAACGACCGCGCGTCCGTTATCAAGTTCGGCTGCGCAGGCTGCAAAAAAGCCTTGGCAGTCGATATTGGTAATCCATGGTATTTTGCCGGTAAGCTGATAGATTCCATTGTCAAGCGAGGCAAAATTTTCCATTTTTTCAAGGCCGCAAAGATGTTTCATTAAATTGGAGAGACCGGCAGAACCGGCCATTTTACCTGATGTCAGTAGCGGCAATTGACGGCTTTTGAGCGCTTCATTCGGGCTTTGCAAAACGCATTCAATATAAGCGCGGTGCGCCCATAAGACGAAGGCAGCAGTGAACGAGGAATAGGCAATGTCGGAAATCGTCAAAATAGCATGGGCAATGGTTTTGCCATCGCCACCGAATTTTTCCGGCACACCTACGCCGGTCAATTTTTCTTTTGCCAGGCTCTCCAATATAATTTTCGAGGATTGAAACGTGGTGTCCCATTCCTCTGCATGGGCTTCAGCCCACGGATAGAGCTTATTGAAGCCCTTCAAACGAGGGGATAACATTTTTAAAATTGCCCGTTGATGAGGGGTGAAGAAAAAGACAAGCACCGCTTTTTCTCGCCGCTCTTCAAGAAAGGCGCGATTGAAAAAACGTTGAATTGTAAAGGAAGAGACATTTTAATTCCCCGCAAACTTGCTATGGACAAGCCTAATATTTCTTCTTTTCACGAATTGTTCAACCTTTTATTTTTTTATTTGCGAAAAATATTTTTCTCTTTTTAAAAAATTTTAAATAAATTTTTTAAAGGTAGTTTGGTTTGAAACGGGGAAAATAATCGGTTTTCCCTCAGGAAAATGAGCTTATTTTCCTGATCTTTGAAGGCAGAAATTTTCTTTTGTTGAACAATTCTCGATCAGTAACGTAAAAATTTTTAAAAAATAAATTCTTTTAAAAACTATTTGGATAAGGCACGAAACCCAAATTTTCATAATTTATCACGAGTAGCAAAAAAGGCGGTAGTGACAGGCAAGATCGCCAAGGACAAAGCTGAAAACGTTTTTTCAGTTTATCATTCAAACGGTGCAGGCAAATTGTAGTGGATAAATTGTGCAGGACGAAGAGAGCGCCTTAGTCGCTTGAATTTTGCCGTCTACCATAATTTGAGGTTAATGCTGCAAGGTTTAACATACTCACCACTTGGACGGCCGCGGAAGATAGGTGAAAAAGGTCACAAAGGAGTGCAATCGGGGGAGTGCAATCGGTGGAGTGCGATCGGGGGTGCGATCGGTAAGCCGGCAAAAAGAATAACCAGCCTCCAAAAAATAGGTATGACAGCAGGGGTAGGATTGGCATGGTGTGGGAGAGTTTCCGGACAACAACCGGTAAGCGGTTTTATAAAGGGAATGAAGTTCGAAAATCTTGCAAGTCATGTTCGCCGGTCATGATAGCAAAATAAAGGGCTGCAAGCATGATGTTTCCACACTCACAGTCCTTTATATCAAAAGCATTTTTAAACCCCAAAAGAGAACAAGCCGCTTTGAGCGATTCACTGAAAATCGACTTGTTTCATGCTTTTGCAATGTCGATTTTCAAGGCTGTTTTTCAATCTTTGACGAGCATATCCGCATTGATATCGGCAATTTTTTTGGCGCCTGTCAATGTCATTGCAACACGCATCTCCTTGGCTATGAGATCAAGCATATTGGCTACGCCTTTTTCACCATCGGTTGCCAATGCATAAGCAAATGCACGGCCAAGCATAACTGTATCTGCTCCGAGTGCAATCATGCGCACAACATCAAGGCCTGAACGCACGCCGCTATCAACAAGAACTTTGAGATCGGGTTTTAAAACTTCTGCAATTTTTGGCAATGCCCTGACGGTTGAAGGAACACCGTCAAGCTGGCGCCCGCCATGGTTGGAAACAATAACGCCATCGGCACCGAAACGCACAGCATCGCGGGCATCTTCAACGTCGAGAATGCCTTTGATAAGCATTGGACCCTTCCAGAATTCACGAATCCATTCAAGATCTTTCCAGCTTATCGACGGGTCGAAATTGGCTCCTAGCCAACCGATATAATCTTCCAGATTGGTCGGTTTTCCGCGATAGGTGGAAATATTGCCAAGGTCGTGCGGCCGTCCCATGACGCCGACATCATAAGCCCAGGCAGGATGAAGAACAGCTTGTGTATATTGACGCAATTTGGCAAACGGGCCTGACATACCGGAATGGCGGTCACGGTAACGGGCCCCTGGAACCGGCATATCGACGGTGAAAACCAATGTTTTGATGCCTTGGGCGGCTGCCCGTTCAAGAACATTTTTCATGAAACCACGATCTTTGAGGACATAAAGCTGGAACCAGATGGGGTTTGGAACTTGCGCCTGAACTTCTTCAATCGGGCAGACAGAAACAGTCGAGAGTGTAAAGGGGATACCGCGTGATTGAGCGGCTTTGGCTGCCTGAACTTCACCACGGCGTGCATACATGCCGGTAAGCCCCACCGGTGAAAGTGCCACCGGCATTTTCATTTTTTCGCCGAAAAGCTCGGTTTCAAGACTGAGCTCCGACATATTTTTCAAAATGCGTTGGCGAAGCGCAATATCGGATAAATCCGTTGTATTGCGTTGCAGGGTACGCTCTGCATAAGCACCGCCATCAATATAATGAAAGAGAAATGGCGGGAGTTTGCGTCGTGCACCTTCGCGATAGTCTGAAATAGAAGATATAATCATTTCTTTACCCGTCTTGTTAGTCGTGAGGATCAAAGTCCGTTACAAATCCGGCAAAGTGGTTGCCAAAAAAGTGCCTTATGAACGAAATTATATTTCCGGTTAAATGCATTTTCGTGGAAGATCAGTCACATCTATTGTGATTTTTACTTCAGGAAATGCGAGTGAATATTCCACGGTGGCTGATCTATTGGTGTGGAATATTTCACTCTTTTTATTTAAACAGGAAACATACGGTAAAAGTAAAATCAATATTACGGGATCATCCACGGAAGAACATATCCCTGAAGCGTTGTCATGATACCGGCAATGGCACAAAGCCCCAGCGAATATTTGACAGTGTAGCGGAAGAGGTCGGATTCTTTCCCGACAAGTCCGACAGCCGCACAGGCAATTGCAATCGACTGCGGCGAAATCATTTTGCCGGTGACACCACCCGTACTGTTGACTGCAACAAGCAGAACATCGGAAACGCCGATCTGATGGGCTGTTGTTGCTTGCAAGGCACCGAACAGAGCGTTGGAAGACGTATCCGAACCGGTAACAAAAACGCCAAGCCAGCCAAGGAAGGGCGAGAAGAACGTAAAACTTTTGCCCGTCTGTGACAAAGCCAGTGCCAAAGTGGATGAAAGCCCCGAATAATTGGCAATAAAAGCAAAAGCAAGAACAATACCGATCGAATAAATCGGAAGGGCAAGTTCTTTCAGTGTCATGCCGAAAACGCCAATGGCGCGAGCGGGACGCATTTTTAAAACAAAGGTACTGACGACTGCTGCAAGGATAATTGCGGTGCCTGTGGCTGAAAACCAGTCGAATTTATAAACAGCGCTGATTTTTGAATCTGTTGCAACAATAGGCGCGGTTTTGACAATGATATTATTGAGGAATGATACGTCGAAACTTAACACCCAGCTTTCGAGCGCCCCGCCTTTGGCAAAAAGTTTTTTGAAAGGCGCAATGCTCCAAACCATAACAAAAATGGTCAATATGATAAAAGGCGACCATGCTTTGATAATTTCTCCCATTGAATAATGGGGAACATCTTCTTTGGGGGCAGCTTCGCTTTCGTCAAAACGGAAAATGCGTTTTGGCTGCCAAAGGCGCAAGAAAAGCGGCAAAACAACGAGTGTTGCAATAGCAGCTGTAATATCAGGCAATTCGGGCCCGAAATAATTGGAAGTCAGGAATTGGACAATTGCAAATGTGCCACCACCAACAAGTACAGCTGGCCATGTTTCACGCACGCCGCGCCAGCCATCCATGATAATTACGAGCATGAAGGGAACAAATACCGAAAGAAACGGCAATTGCCGTCCAGCCATCTGGCTTAACAAAAACGGATCGATATTTGAAACCTGTCCGGCAACAATAATCGGAATTCCCATAGCGCCGAAAGCAACCGGAGCAGTATTGGCAATAAGACAAAGACCGGCCGCATAAAGCGGGCGAAAGCCTAACCCTGCAAGAAGGGCAGCAGTAATGGCAACCGGTGCACCGAAACCGGCAGCGCCTTCAAGGAAAGCACCGAAAGCAAAACCCACCAGAATGAGCTGTAGGCGCTGGTCTTCGGTAATCCCCAAAATGGAATGTCGCACAATATTGAAGTTACCTGTGACAACCGAAATTTTATAAAGAAACACAGCGCCAACGATAATCCATGCAATCGGCCACAAACCGTAGAAAAACCCGTAGATGGCGGATGAAATTGCCGGTCCAATCGGCATGCCATACACAAAAACGGCAATCAGAAATGAAAGGATAACGGTAATTGTACCGGCAACATGCCCCTTCAAACGAAGAAGTGTCAAAGCAAGAAAGAAAAAGATTATCGGTATTGCGGCAATCAGTGCGGATAACCATAGATTGCCGACCGGAACATAATTCTGCATCCACGTCATTGTTTTCTCCTCCCAATACGTGTGCGGTAAATGTTGGTTGGTAAATAATAAGGCTGAAGAAAACTAAAACGTCAATTTATTTTAGATTAAAATTTACATATATGAACCGGAAATAGGTTTTTATTGGCAAATATGAAAATATTTATTATAAAAATTATAAAAATGAATATTTTTAAAAGCAAAACCGTTTTTAAAGGCATTTTGCAATCGTGTTTCATGATTTTTTGAGGCCAAAAGCCAAGCTTTCAAAAACAGGTTAAAAAATATCTGTGTTCCGCATTTGGCTAAGCAGACAGGCGCTCATCAACGCATAGCGCTAATTTTTGAATAAAATGCCGATCTACTCAAGAAGGAGTATGCTCTCGAAGAAAAGTCAGCTCTTGAAAAGTGATAGAGGCCGGTTTTTACGAGTGTGATTTTTTGGGGCTGGGTATGAGAATAAAAAGGGGACGAGAAAAATCCAATTCCTTTTACCTCTTTGACCGCCGGTAAAGGCTGAGCAATTTTTAAAAAACAGTTCAATAGCTCACTTTTTCAAGCCGATAACGGCGACATACCGGCTTTTTTAAACTTATATTTGTCACCGCTCACCTTTTAAACGTCGGGGATTTATTATCGGTCGCTCTTCAGCGGCTGGGGAAATCCTGTAACTATTGGTGTTCCAGTGTTAGTCTCTCCACCGATCAAGTCGGAATGTCGAATTCATCGAAATCTTTTTCGGTTTTTCCCTGTGCAATAAGCTCGTTAAAATATTTGCCGCGAATTTTTTCGATTTCTGTGCTGGCAAGCCCACGGCGCCAGTATCCGACGGCTTTGATATTCTGCTTTTTCACATTGCAGTTCGCCATGAAATGTTTCCTGATTGCACGGGCTTCTTCGCGTTCACAGGCAATCCAGATGGAGCAACCTTCTGCGGAGCTAATCTTTTCAGCCGAGTGAACAAGAAAACCGGTTTGCCCCGGATGTTCTTCTTCCTTTCTGACATAGCTATGTATGTCTACCCCCTCAATATCGGGGAGTTCACCGGCTGCTTCTGCCGTGGCGGATTCGATATAGATTTCGGCTTCGGTCTTTTCCGGCCAATGGGAAAGAATGGAAAAAACGGCCGGAATGGCGGTTTCATCAGCAAAGAATTTCAGCTTTTTATTTTTATATTCTTCCGTTGAAAATTGCGGGCGCGGACCAATCAAATAAGCATGCGCACCGGCTTTCAAAGTTTTAAGCCAATTGATAGCAGGGCTTTTCCCTTCATGTTTGACAAAATCGACTTCGATTTCATGCGTCTTGGGATTAAAAGAACGAATTGTATAAATCCGGTAAACCTTGCGGCCTTGTCCGGTTTCGCCTATCTCGAAACGCACGGCAACATTTGCCTGTTGCCATTCAATCGGGTTCGTCGGATTGATTGTTCCGGTCAGGCGGATGAGGTGGGGAAAAGGTTCATAAATCCGGTTGACCTTAAGGTCGAGGCGTTCCATCCCATCCATGTGATTTTCCGGCGTGAGTTCAGCCGTATTCCCGTTTTCTGTCTTTTCCATCTCTTAAACTCCCGCACCGATTGTTTTTTTAGGTTTTAAAACTATAGGTGAATAAAAATGAATATAATAGTCAAGTTTTTAGTAAACCGGTATTGAAGAAAATATCGCTGTCTGTCAATCAGGTTTTTAAGTTGTTTACCGGCTTGGCAGAAGTTTGCCAGAATGAACCGTGCTTATCCATTGATAACCGTCCAATCCAGGAAATAGCGAGTTCCTTCAAATTGCGCCTGTTGGCGGAAAAGATGACGTGTAATTTTTCTATACAAAGCGTGCTCTCCAATTTTCCCATAAGGAGCATAACATCGCATTCTTTCCGGCAAAGATGTTCTTTTCCATTCTTTCCGGCAAAGACTGTGCTGCCCGTATTCTTTCCAGCAAAGAGCGCGCTGGCGCATTTGGCAATTCTCGGGGACAAGGCTTGAAGATCAGCTCTTCCAGCCGGAAAATCTTGAAATTTCAAGCTTGACCGGCGGCTGGTAGCTTCGTTTTTTGTTTGCCTTAGAATCAATTCAGAATGGCTGCGCTATGAGGGAATACGCCATGTGCTTTATTCTGGTTATTCCATAATTTTTGATAAAGACCATCGGCTTTTACCAATGTATCATGGGTTCCTTCTTCGACGATTTTCCCATTTTTCAGAACAATGATATGGTTAGCCCGACGGATGCTGTTCAGCCGGTGGGCAATGACCACGACCGTGCGGGTTCTGGTTAATGCATTCATGGCGCGTTGGATTTCTGCTTCCGCCGACGGGTCAAGACTTGCGGTTGCCTCATCAAGAAGCAATATCGGGGCGTTTTTCAAAAAAGCGCGGGCAATGGATATGCGCTGCTGTTCGCCACCCGAAAGCGAGCTTCCATGCTCGTCAAGCACGGTGTCATAACCTTCCGGCAATGCCATGATGAATTGATGGGCTTCGGCCTGCTTTGCCGCTTCAATGATTTCTTCGCGGCTCGCATCTTCCTTGCCGATTTTGATATTGTCATAAACTGTTCCCGAAAAGAGAAGCACATCCTGAAACACCATGCCGATCAAACGGTGAAGATTTTCCGTCCCTATGTCTTTAAGGTCGATATTGCCGATCGTGATTTTACCTTCCGTTCTTTCCCAAAGACGCGCGATAAGGTGGACAAAACTTGTCTTTCCGGCACCGCTCGGGCCAACTATTGCCGTTAATTCCTGCGGCCTGATCGTGCATGAAATATCATCTAGGACTTTGTGTCCGGCCACTTCTTTTTTGTCAGCTTCTTTTTTGTCATAGCTGAAACCCACATGGTCGAAACGGATTTCATAGTTTTCCGGCATTTTTGGATGTTGGGGTTCGGGGAGCGTCGGTTCATGAAGCAGTGCTTCAATGCGCATGAGTGAACGGTTTGCCAGACGCAACATTAACATTGCCTGACCGACTTCATATAATTGGCGGTAGACGGGCAAAGCAATGATGAGAAAAATCAACAATTGCGAGACTGTGAGCTTTTCGTTTGCCAACCAATAAATGCCGAAAATAACCAGACTGATATAGCTCATTTCCAGCACAAAACCGAAGC
>CAMLON010000023.1 GCA_946481695.1 uncultured Bartonella sp.
GAAAAAACCTGAAGCCGAAACCTGTTGGGACAGGTAGCCCGCAAGCAGCCACTTAACAGAAAGTGAATGTAAGTATGATGCGGCTTTGGTTTTGATGATTATTTTTTCAAAAGCCGGTAAAAAATGAAGAGTTTTGGGGAGGACTAAAGTCGTGAACCTTATGGAAGCCTAAACCGGCATGGGGCGCATGCGTATCTTTTTTATTGGTGTTTGATTATTTTGATTTTCTATCTGTCTTCTGGTGGTAGCGTGCCAAAGGCACTGGCTTTTACCAGCTAAAACGAGTGCGGAGCAATACCGTAAAAATTTCAATGTGATGACAGCTCCATAGCTTTCGCACACTAAAAAACATCATTTTAATGAAAGTGTCTTTTCATTTTTGATGATTAAGGTATGACTTTTGTAAATAAATCAGTCAAAGGCTGCGTACATTATAGCGGAGGCAATAGCATGAGCGAGACACTGGAACAGACATCCCTTGAAAAGGTCTTGACTCATTATCGAGGCACCAAATACGCATGAATTTGGCATGATACCTATTACGGAAGCGGTGGATTAGAATGGAAACAAACTTAATTAGAGAACTAAATAGCGTGTTAAAGCTTTTCCCTGAATTTTGGCAAGGTGAAACGCTGCTCCGTTCTAAGGTCATTGATGCGCTTAAAGCTAAAGAACCAAAGCTTATCAAAGCATTGATTGGCAGCGAAAAAATCAAACAAAATTATAGCACAGATATTGATGGTGTTCTTATTTTTGACTTTGATAAATTGATTGGTCTTTTGCGTTTTAAAGAATATTGGCCAGATAGCTTTACAAAATACCGCAATAAGATTGGCTTGACCAGTGACGGTAAATATTTGGATTATGATACGGATGTTGTTTTGGATTTTCCTTTTAAGGATTGTGTGCTGGAAGGCGGCATGACAAAGGAAGAGCAAGGCAAGAATGAAGTTTATTATAATGAAGTTATCGCCCGTGACGAGATTGATCGGCTATTTTCACCCAAAGTGTTCACCAATACGAAGCGCTATTCAAAAGACGGGGTTGAGGAAAACATAACCGAATTTAAAGATGATGACAATCTCATCATCAAGGGCAATAACTTCATCGCCCTTCATAGTTTAAAACAACGCTTTGCTGGAAAAATAAAGCTTATATATATAGATCCACCTTATAATATTGGTGATGATGGATTTGAGTATAACGATCGCTTCAATCATTCTAGCTGGCTAGTGTTTATGAAAAATCGTCTGGAAATTGCGAGAGAACTCCTAAGTGAAGATGGTGCAATTTTTATAAGTTTGGACGATACAGAGTTTGCATACTTACGCGTTCTGATGGATAGTATTTTTGGTGCTAGTAATTTTGTTAACACGTTTATTAGGCAGAGTAAAATAGGCGGAGGATCAGATTCTAGATACGGTGCAAAGGAACATGAGTATATATTGGTATTTGCAAAGAATAAATCTAAACTAAGAGAATTCTTTATCGATTTTGATCAAAAATACTTAAAAAGATACAAGCAAGAAGATAGTTTCGGTAAGTTTTTTTGGGATACACTTGCTCGTCCAGGGTTAAAAAATCCTATTTTTTATGATATTACGTTACCAGACGGATCTAAAACTAATCAAGGATGGATTTGGTCTGAAGAACGGTTTCACAATGAATTAAAGAAAGATAATATTAAATTTTCGCAAAAGAAGAATGGTACATGGAGCGTTCAATTTAAACAGCGGCTTAATGATAAAGGGCGTAGACCAAGGACGTTGCTAACCAATTTAGGTGGAACTTCAGCTGGTAATGAAGAAATAAAAAAATTGTTTGGGGGGAGAGTATTTAAATATCCGAAATCAGAACGTTTAATAAAATTTTTGTTATCGTTATATACTAAAAAAAATGACCTGATACTGGACTTTTACCTCGGAAGTGGAACTACTGCAGCAGTAGCGCATAAAATGGGGCGGCGCTATATCGGCATTGAGCAGATGGATTATATCAATGACATCACCGTACCACGCTTGCAAAAGGTTGTTGACGGTGAACAAGGTGGTATTTCCAAAGATGTTGCATGGCAAGGAGGCGGGAGCTTTGTCTATACAGAGTTAAAGCAGCTGAATGCCGCCTTTATTGAGGCGATTGATGCAGCAAGCAGCTATGAAGAATTAGCCGTTTTGTTCGAGGAGATGAAAGCTGAAGCGCATTTAAATTATCAAGTTGAGTTAGACAAGGTTTTAACGGCTGAGTATGACCATAAACTTGGCTTTAAAGACTTGATCCTTAAAGAGCAAAAACGCTTATTGAAAGAATTACTCGATAAAAACCAACTCTATGTCAATGCATCTGAAATGGATGATGCGACTTTGGATATCCCGGAAAATGATAAAGCCTTCACCAAAAGCTTTTATGGTGAGGTTTGATCATGACAGATATCGCAAAAATTAAAGATGATAGCTTACTCTTTAATGTTTTTAAAAATATCGATAACTTTGGCCTGTTTGGAGAAAATTATCAAAACCCTACCTACATCCAAGATAATTTGAAAGATGCTTTGCGCCCCTATCAAGCAGAGGCTTTGCGTTATTTGCATTATACGCAAAATAGTCCTGAAGCCATTATTCGCTTTAAACATTTATTGTTCAACATGGCGACAGGTTCCGGCAAAACTATGGTTATGGCGGGGGCTATATTGTATTTATTCAAGCAATATGGCTATCAAAATTTTATATTTTTTGTCCATACTGATGCAATTATTCAAAAGACCAAAGAAAACCTGCTGAATGTTCAATCATCAAAATATCTTTTTAAGCAGCCGATTGAGATTGAAGGCGAGCAGATCACTATTGAGCCAGTGGAAACATTCCCCCTTACCCCGAATAAAAACACCATTTATCTCAAGCTTTCCACAATTCATAAAATTCATGAAGACTTAAAAAACAGCCGGGAAAATAGCATTACTTATGATGATTTGAAAGAAATTCCACTTGTCTTATTAGGTGATGAGGCACACCACTTTAATGCCCATACAAAAGCAAAAAACAAAACATCTAAGGAATATGAAGAAATCACATGGGAAACAACGATTGAAACGATTTTAAGTTTACGTCCTGATAATCGGCTTTTTGAGTTTACCGCCACCATTAATCTTAACGATAAGGATATTTATAATAAATATAAAGATAAGATCGTTTATCAATATGATTTAAAGCAGTTTATGCTCGACGGTTATTCTAAAAAAGTTATGCTTTTAGAAGCTGATGCCAATGATAACGACAAGATGCTGGATGCTGTTCTATTAAGCCAGTATCGAAAACATATTGCCGAAAAAAATAACATTTCCAATTTTAAGCCGATTGTTCTTTTCAAATCCAATCAGATTGCGGTTTCCAAAGCGAAGCAAGAAGATTTTAGCCAAATGATTGCAGCCTTATCACCTGCAACTGTAAGACAACATTTAATAAATAAGCAAACGCATCTTATTTCAGCAACTAGCATATGGCACAAGGTCATCGATCATTATTTAGATATTGATTTGGTTGGAATTATTGAAGGCATCCAAAACGATTTTAGCGAAATGAACTTACTTAATGCCAATACCAATGAATTATTGGCCGACTATCCTGTTTTGCTAAATACGCTTGAAAATATTGATAACCCTATCCGCGCTATTTTTGCTGTTGCAAAACTTAATGAGGGGTGGGACGTTTTAAACCTTTATGACATTGTGCGTATTAGTGAAAAAGCCTCGGCTACTAAAACTGCAACCGATAGTGAAGCTCAATTGATCGGGCGTGGTGCACGTTATTACCCATTTATCTATAACGGAGAAAAAAGCTATACGAGACGGTTTGACAAAGAGTCAACCGAACTCGCGATATTGGAGCAATTGCACTATCATACAATCAATGACACTGCTTATATTAGTGCGCTTCACTCCTCATTAGAGCAAGCTGACATTATTGCTCATCATGACGGACAAGGAACGGTTGAGCACGCTAGACTCAAAGATGATTTTAAAAAATCAAATATTTATCAGCACGGTAAACTCTATTTCAATAAAACGAAGGAAATAGTGGATAGTGCAAGAACATGGGAAAGCTATTCGTTAGAAAAAACATTTCCAGTCAAATATCAAACTAGCGACGAGGCATCATTAGATCAATTGGGGGATGGTGCTGTAACGTCACCAACAGCGATAAAAACATTAAAGCTTAACGCACGATATTTTTATAAGGCATTGCAGCAGATAGATTTTTACCAATTTAATAATTTAAAGAAGTATTTTCCTAAACTGACCAGCATTAAGGAATTTATTGAGAGTGATCACTATTTGAGTAAAATCACTATTAGTCTCGAGGTGCCGGAAAATTTAGATATTGGCAGTATCTCTGCTAGGGAAAAGCTGGACATTCTAAAAGAAGTCCTCAACAGAATTAAGGACAATATTAAACGAAATTACGTTAAATATAAAGGTACCTATAAATTTATCAGCACGCCGATTAAGGACGTTGTAAAAGATTATAGCAAATATGTTGAGGCTTATAATAGTACTACACCTAACCAGAAAATCGAGGCGAGGGCGACTACTGGGAAAACTTGGTATGTCTATGATAAAGCCATTTTAAATCAGTTAGAGCACGATCTTGTTGAATTGCTCGGCCAATTTATGAATAAGTTAAAGGCAAGATACGATAAAATTTATCTTATCCGCAATGACGAACAGGCGACTCGCTTTAAATTGACTGAATTTGATGGTGTAAGAGGCTTTATGCCGGATTTTATCATGATTATAACTGACAAAAGCGACAATGCTTATTATCAAGTTTTGCTAGAGCCAAAAGGCGATGACCGTTTGCTGGATGATAGTTGGAAAGAGAAAATGCTTGAAAAGCTCAATGATAAGAGCTGTATCATCATGGATGAAATTGAAGGCGTACGTTTAGTCGGTATTAAATTTTATGCTAAAAGCAAAATTGATGAGTTTATCAAAGACTTTCAAGACAAGCTTTATGATGGCAATGATTTGATTGATAAAACATTGATTTAAAACTTTTCTATGATGAATTTATCTCAACTCAGCTTTTAAAGCACAGCGAACCAAGATGTGTAGACAAAACTGGATATTTAACACCATTGCAAGCGCCCGCCGAAAGGTGGGCTGTGGGGTGGACTAATTCACTTTATACCAAGAGTGCAGACCGCGCCCGACTTGCCAAAGAGGCGATCACAAAACTACAAAAATAGAACAAACTATAAACTTCTATGCCCTCACCTAAAAAATAATTTAATAAAAACAATAAGTTATGATTAGGAAAAATTGAGATGGTGCCCAGAAGAGGACTCGAACCTCCACGCCTTGCAGCACAGATACCTGAAACCTGCGCGTCTACCAATTCCGCCATCTGGGCATTGCGTTCCATCTAAGCTGGCAATCTTTAACTGTCAACCCGAATTTTGTTTAGCCCACAAGCCAACATGAAATTTATCTCGGCGACAATTTCGCCGTTCAAGAAATTATAGATTTCTTCAGTAGCAAAATGGAAATCAAAACGACAATGGTCGGGTTTGATAAAAGCTGGTTGTTTTGCTGCGTTTAAGATCAAACAATGGAAAGAGGCACAGGTGTCACCTTTCCGGCAGGGGGGAACGACAAAAAAATCGAACTCTATAGGACTGGCCGGCAGCGGAATGAATGGCACTAGGTCGGCCGTTGCGTTTCAACAAGTCCCAGCCGGTTATTGTGAAAGGGAAGCGCTAACTACAAAATTGAAATGAAACAGGGTGGGGGACGCAAAGGTTTGACCGGCAGCGGAATGAATGGCATTAGGTCGGTCGTTGCGTTTTCAAAAACTATAAGCCAGTTATCGTGACGGGGAGGGGAGTTAATAAAAAAGTGGCATGAAACAGCGCCCATGCAAATGAAGTAGGTGGAACAAAACAGAGAAGTAAGCGAAATGGAACTGAGCGCACACATATGCGGTAGGTGCAATGAAACAAAGAAGTAAGTGGTATGGAACTGAGCGCAAGCAAAACGAAAAAATAAAACTGAAGGTGGGGTATAAGCTAATGGATGAAATGGCAGGAATTAATGAAATTGTCTCGACTTTTCGCCGATTGATGAAAAATCATCAGAACTGAAATGACGTAGTTTTTTCCACCAGCAATGCAAGACAGTATAATGTCGTCGAGAAAATGTCGGGTAGCGTGATCTCGGGCAGTATAACGCCGAGTAGTGTGATGTCGCGCAGTGTTATGTCATGCAGAGCAACGTCACGAAGAGTAAGTTGAGAAGTGTGATGTCAGGCGGTACAACGCCGAGCAGTGCAATGTCACGCAAAGTAATGTAAAGCGGTGTGGTGTCGGGGGGTATGAAGTTTCGAGCAGGGTAATGTCGTGTAGTGTGGTGTCGGGGAGTGTGGTTCTGACCTTTTTAACTCCGTACCGTCTTTAATATTGCGCGTTGCATTTTTGCGTGCCTCAGCTTCAGGGGAGACTTCAGGTGTTACTTATCAATTTCACAATGTCGACCGCTTTAAAAATCAGTGATCATAAAAAATGCCGGAGCAGACTTGTTCCGGCATGCTTAAGTTTAAAATGAGATTTATCTATTCAAGCACTTTTTTGGAAGCGATTGTTGAATCGGCGTTCAATTCGTAAATCATCGGAACACCAGTTGCGAGCTCCCGTTTGACGATTTCTTCGCCGCTCAAGCCTTCCAATGCCATGATGAGAGCGCGTAACGAATTGCCATGGGCTGCTACGAGAACCGTTTCTTCCCGCAATACATGCGGCTGGATGTTGTGAAGGTAATAGGGCCAAACGCGTGCACCTGTATCGCGCAAGCTTTCGCCACCCGGAGGTGGGACATCGTAAGAACGGCGCCAGATGTGAACCTGCTCTTCGCCCCATTTCTTGCGGGCGTCATCTTTGTTGAGGCCGGAAAGGTCGCCATAGTCACGCTCGTTCAACGCCTGATTTTTGATTGTTTCAAGCTTCGGTTGCCCCATTTCATCCAGAATGTGCTGGCAGGTATGTTGTGCACG
Source organism: uncultured Bartonella sp. (assembly GCA_946481695.1). The sequence continues at coordinate 7,041 of CAMLON010000023.1, forward strand.
TTGCAGAGCGGATGTGAAGGCAATGTTGAACTTCAATCCTGCTGCCTTCAATTTTTTTCCTGCGGAGATTGCTTCCTCCAATCCTTTTTCAGAAAGATCAGGATCTTTCCATCCGGTAAAGAGATTTTTCAGGTTCCACTCGCTTTGTCCGTGTCGAACCAAAACCAATATTCGCGACATTCTTTCCTCCTTGATAGGGGTTTACTCAAGTCAATTAATTATTAAGGCCTAAAACATCGGCCATGGAATAAAGTCCATGCTTTTGTTTGTGCGCCCAGAGTGCAGCCTTCACTGCACCATCGGCGAAAATCGAACGGTCCTGTGCAAGATGCGAAAGAACAATGCGTTCGTTATCGCCGGCAAAAATCACCGAATGGTCGCCGACCACTGTGCCACCGCGTAACGACGAAAAACCGATTGTACCGGCTTTTCTTTCGCCAGTATGCCCGTCACGGCCGCGCACGCTCACATCTGCCAAATTCTGGTTGCGGGCCTCTGCGGCTGCTTTACCTAAAAGCAGCGCTGTGCCGGAAGGGGCATCAACCTTTTTGCGGTGGTGCATTTCGGCAATTTCAATATCGTAATCTTCCATATCCAAGGCTTTTGCCGCCTTTTTGACGAGTCCTGCAAGCAGGTTTACGCCAAGGCTCATATTGCCCGATTTGACAATTGTTGCATGAGCAGCAGCCGCTTTGATTTTCTTTTCATCGTCTTCGGAAAAACCGGTCGTGCCGATCACGTGGACAATGCGTGCCTGCGCGGCATAGCCTGCATAAAGCACACTTGCCACCGGACTGGTAAAATCAAGCACACCTTCGACCTTGGCAAAAACCGGCAAAGGATCATCGGTAATGGTGACATCGAGATTTGCTTGACCGATAAGAATGCCTGCATCCTTTCCAATAAACGGAGAACCCGATTTGACAATGGCACCTTGAAGTTCGACACCGTCAATCCGACCGATTGCCGAAAGCAGCTCTCTTCCCATTCTACCATCAGCACCAACCACAGCCAAACGCATCGTTTTCTCCTGCAAATCATTTTTATTGTGAAATCATTATTTTACGTTTTATCCGATCGGCAGGAAAATGAGAAGAGCTTTAACCGGTGAATAAAGCGGCATCCTGTTTTTTAAAAAACATTCGACTGCCGAATTTTGAACGCCGGTTTATGTCATGACGATTTGTCTTGGCCACATTTCCGTTTTTCTTTTTTGCTTTCTTCTTTTGAGGTGGTGAATTTGGCAATTTGAAAAAAATTTTATGGAATGTTTTCTTGAGTAAAACGGGTGGCCGAGCCGGATGTTTTATTCAAAAAAAGCCGCGCTTTTGTTTTTCGCCCAGGAGTAAGAGCGTTCGGTTTGATCAAGAATAATATTTCCTGACCAGTGAATAATAAAAATAAACTTATGGTTTAAAATTATAAAGCGTTCAATCACACTGGTAAATTGAAATGAATGGAATATCATTTATATTGATCATATCTAAACAGGATAAACGTGATTTTTAGATTTATCGAAAGAATGATCGGGGAATATATTGATATTAAAATTGGAAATTTTTCTAAAATTTGAATTTATATGTAAAATATACTATATTAACAATGGCATTAATGAATAATGTCGATCGGGTCCATAAAGGCAGACATGATGGCTGTCATTTCCCCCTTCATTTATGCATCAGGTGGGGCGGTGCATAAGAGGTGAGTCAAATGATAAACACATCCTATTCCGCTTATGGCATCAATCAATTTTCCACTCAGAATACGACGACAACGTCCAGGCCCAAGGGGAGTGATAGTGCAACATCGGTTGCGGCCGAAAAGTTGAAACCTGCCCGTATCAACGTGACAGATGATGCCGAGAGTTTTAAAGGGCTTTCGCGCAGTCAACTTGCTGAAATCATGGCGAATAAAGATGGCCTCTATACAGAAGACCAGCAGGATACAGCAGAGTTCTTCATTTACGAGATGGGCATGGATGAATATACGAGAGTCTATCAGGCGACTGGTAGTCATAGAGCTGGTTTCGAGGCGTTGATAAAGTTTGAAGATCAAGCAGGTCCTTTAGAAAAACAGACGTTTCAATGGGCAAAAAGGCGCGCGAATGCGGTTGTCATTTACGAGAACTATGCTCGAAGCGATGGTGTTATTGCCAAGGATTATGACATCGGAAACAATCTCTATAAAAAGTTGAAAGCTTTCTATATTCGCATGTCTAACGAAAGTTCTATTGCTTTTCTCGCTGGTCGCGAAATGCCCGACCTTTATGGTGATCCGGAATATAAAAAAATAAAATCGGATTTTTATGAAGAGAACAGAGCCGGTTTCAAATTTACTGTTTGAGACGGTTTTATGTCTTCATCAGCAGAAGTTGTAGTTGTTTTGATCGTCTCACGCTCCGGTTGAGTGTTTTTCGATTTAGCTGTCGGGTAGGGGCGGGATGTTATCAAGCAATCGAAAGGTCAGGATAAGTATAAAAAAGCGGTGGTTCATTGGCGTGATCTCCTTCGTCTTTTAACCGGATAATTCCGCCTTGACGTTCAAACGAAACGACCCCGTCCGGATAATTTACCGAAACAATCCTGCTTTTCCATTTCATTGATGCGCCCTCGTTCGGATAATTTTCAGGAACAATTTGGCGCTCCGATTTTAGAGATGAAATCCTATAGAAGCGTCATTGGTCAAGCATCGGCTTTGAAGTACTCAAAGCTTTTTGCATTCATCGGTTTTCGTATTTTCCATGTTTGCCGCCGTTTGTGTTAATTTTGTTTCAAAAATAAAAGGCCTTAAGGAGTATTTTTCCGTAAGGCCTTAATTCGTTACCGGTCAAAATCTATGAGAAAAGAATTTGCTGTCTGATAAAATCAATTTGGTAAAGCGCGTCTTTTGAGATTGAAGCGCAACAGTTGCAGAATGCACGGCTTTGCGAAAATTTGTTTTATCAGAACTCGTATTTGAGTTTGACACCGCCACCGTCACCTTGGCGGGCGCCGACATAACCCTGACCATCAACATTGATTGTCAAAGCCTTGTTTGACGCGATTTCACCGGCAAGGCTGATGGTCTCTTTCAGACTTTGCTTTTGCCAAAGCTTGAGACTGTGCTTATGCCAGAACTTGAGATTTTTGCCAAAGCGTGGTTGATCAGAACGCGTATTTGAGTTTGACTCCACCACCGCCACCCTGACGGGCGCCGACATAACCCTGACCATCCACATTGATTGTTAAAGCTTTGCTTGACGCGATTTCACCGGCAAGGCTGATGGTCTCTTTCAGACTTTGCTTTTGCCAAAGCTTGAGACTGTGCTTATGCCAGAACTTGTGATTTTTACCAAAGCGTGTTTTATCAGAACTCGTATTTGAGTTTGACACCACCACCGCCACCTTGGCGGGCACCGACATAACCCTGACCATCAACATTGATTGTCAAAGCCTTGTTGTCTCTCAACGGGTTCAACTTGAAGCCGGCTTCAAAAATGCCGGTCGAGCCTTCAAGTGACGGTTTGTTCAAATCGAATTCATAAGCTTTTGCACCGACTTCGCCGTCAAACTCGTAATCATAGGTTGCGCCGATATAAGGCTTGAACCAGTCATTATATTGATAGGAATAACGGGAGCCGAGCTCCATGCGTGAGCTAATGGACCTGTCAAAATGCAATTGTTCAGCGTCGATCTTGACCGTGTCGCTTTCCATGCGTGTCCATAAATAGCGGCCATAGACATCAAGTGCACGTTTATCATCAAAGTTGAAAACATAACCGCCCGTCACATGACCCCCAAAATAATTGACCGTACTGTCATAAGAACCGTGATAGTCGACCACCTGTTCTTCAAGACCGAATTTTCGACCGGCGGTAAACTTCCCGTCCGATTGGCCAAAACGCAAGGATGCATCAAGATAAAGCCCGTCAGTCTCGTCGGGTCTCAAGTTTTTGACCAACCCAAGACCGGTGCCGGCAAATTCGATACGGGCGAGAATGCCGCCGCCCTTATAATCGCTATCGCCGTCACCATGGACGGAAGCGAAACGGTCGAAACTGTTATAGGTGTCATAAGTGCCGCGGCCATATTCAAAGAATGCGCCGGTTGTGACTTTATGTCCACTTTCAAGATTGAAACCGAAAGCAAGGCCGGCAATCATATTGAAACCGTCAATCTCGACATGGCTTCCTGTCTGATAACGGGAAGAAGAACCGCCGGTTATGATAAAGGGAACATAGAGCGGATGATTGAAGCGGTTATCCGTTCTTGTTGCCATGCTGCTGATTGTGCCCATGCTATTGGCAATAACATCGGAGCCTTGCGAAACAAAGGCGAGACTTGCTGCACGACCTTCCGAATAGCTTTTCGACTGCGGGTTCAATTGTGCGGCCGATTGTCCCGGATTGTTGTGATTGCCGCCATTATTGCCACCGGTATTGTCTCCACCACCTGTATTGTCTCCTCCGCCGGTATTATCACCGGTATTATCACCAGTGTGATCGTGATCATCACCATGATCATGACCGGGAGTTTTGTCGGTTTTTTTGTTAATTTGCAGAATGAAAGCGGTGTTGTCTCCGGCCTTATTTTGTTTAAGCGTTGTATCATAAAAGATAAATTGGCCTTGTTTGAGCGCATAGGAAACAGGTGACCAACTGCCGGCAGATTTATCAATCATGGTCACCATATCGCCAGCCATAAATCGCGGACCATTCGGGTCAAGACCGGCAATAGTGTGTTTGGTATTGGTTAAATCAACCGGTGTGCCGCCTTCGGCAATTTTTATCACGGTATCGCCATTTTTTACATCCGCCGGCAAAGTCCAGTTATAATTTTCAAAATTATAGATACCGGAAACGGTTCCGCGGTAACCGTTGAGATTGAGAGTGTTGCCGGAAAAAACATCGGCTGTAAGGCTGTCTTGACCATCACCATTAAGGCTGCGACCACCCCAGATCGAGCCGTATTTTGTGACATTTCCTCTCTCATCGCTTTCGCCAATGATGATCTGGTCGCCGTTAAGAGTTACACTATTGTGGTTGGCATTGCCGCCGAACCCGATCTCGCTGTTGATGAGATGATTTTTGTCGTTAAAGTGCGTACCAGCTTTTCCACCTTGTGAAAGACCGCCATAAATATCTTTATTGATTGTGGATTTTCCGGAAATTTCAATTCTATTGCCACTGACATCGCCGGCATCACCACCCTTGCCGCCGTTTTTGTCAACGCTCTGGCTAATGTCGCCAAAGCCGCCGTCTCCGCCAATGCTGATGCCGCCATAAACCCCGGATTTATTTTCGCCATTAGGGGTTGTTTTCGTGCCATAAAGTGTCACGTCGGTCAAACTGATACGGTTATTGGTGACATTGCCACCTTTGCCACCATTACCATTGGTTTGTGTTGCGTCATATCCTATTCCGCCAGCACCACCGACACTTGCACCACCATAGATACTTCCGCCATCCGAACCGCGAATACCGGACCCTTCATTGCTATTGTTTTCGCCGTCGATATTTCCGGCAGCGCCGCCAGCACCACCGTGAAGTTCTACCCGTTCAAGGATAATGATATTGCCACTCACAGTACCGGCATTGCCACCAACGCCATTTATCAATCCCCCTTGCGAGCCATAGCCACCGGCGCCACCAAGGCTGATCCCGCCAAAAACGCTGCCGCCGCCAGTGCCGCCGGCACCGCTTCCCCCCATACTGACGCTCTTTTCGCCTTCTTCGTCCAAGATTGTAATCGTATGGGAGATTGACCCACCGGTACCGCCCGCATTGCCATTCAATGTGGAATCGACAATTTTTATCCGGTTATTGATGACATCGCCGCTATCGCCGCCATTGCCATTATATTTTTTTGAATTCGAACCGTTACCACCACCGCCGCCGGTACTCAAACCGCCGATAACACTGCCGCCGCCTATGCCGCCAATGCCGCCACCCTGGCCGCCATTGCCGCCAATACCACCATTCAGTGTTGTGTGATCGAGAGAAATAATATTGTTGCTGACAACTCCGCTCGCGCCGCCATTACCGCCGGCACTCTCGCTATTTTCTGTGTTTAATGCTGCGTCACCGGCACCACCGGCACCCCCCATGGAAAGACCGCCAAAGACCGTACCGCCGCCAGCGCCGCCTGCACCACCACCGCTTGTTGTGCTCGAGCCGCCAGCGCCGCCAGCGCCTCCGTCAATCGTCACATCAACCAATGTAACGTTATTGGATTTTACATAATCGGCGATACCTCCATTACCACTCGACGTTTCAGCCGCATAGCCGGAGCCACCGGCACCACCGATGGTCATGCCGCCAAAAATCAGACCACCGCCCATGCCACCAACGCCACCGCCGCTATTGGGTGCGCCGTCACCGCCTTTACCGGCATTTCCGCCTTTGATTTGTACATGAGTCAGGATGAGCTCGTTATCATGGATGGCGCCACTATGACCGCCATCAGAATTCGAGGCGCCGCTACCTCCGGCAAAACCACCTCCGCCGGCAATTGCCAGACCGCCTCCGATTATACCGCCGCCGAAACCAGCCGTTCCGCCACTCCCGTTATCGCTTAAGGTCGAGCCGCCATTACCGCCATCGGCTCCGGTCAAAGTTACATCCGTTAAAATAACGTGGTTATCGGAGATGACACCCGTTGAACCACCCTGACTATTATGTTGGGTTCCGCTATAGCTGGTGCCACCGGCACCGCCGATAGAAACACCGCCCAACACACTTGCACCGCCAAAGCCCGCGGCACTTCCACCGGCTTTCGAACCACCATTGCCGCCTTTGCCACCATAAAGGTCGGTTTTTTTCAAAGTAACATAATTGCCGCTTATGTCGCCTCCGCTGCCACCATTTGAACCATCGGCGGTTGAATGTGTAGACCAGGCTCCGGCACCACCGATACTGATTGCGCCAAAAACCGAACCACCCCCCATGCCGCCAACAGTGCTTCCACGATGGTTGTCATCGGGTGAACTATTTCCCTCACCGGCATCGGCGCCATGAATGGCGACATTATCAAGGGTAACATGAACGCCCTTGATGTAGCCGCCATTTCCTCCCAAGGCCACATTCGTACCATCATAGGCGGTACTCCCCGGGGCACCTGCACTCAAACCACCAAAAACCGAGCCGCCTCCCATGCCACCAAGTCGACCGGCTTGTTCGGCATTTGTTGCTTTGTTTCCGGCACCGCTCCAGTCATATTCAACATCTTTGACCGACACGATCGCCCCTGTGTTAGAGGCTCCGTCAATGCCATTATTTCCTGTGACATTATCTTGCACAGAAGCAAAGCCGTAGACATTATAGGGAGCAACAGTGTTTTCCCAATGTGTTCTTTGCCCTGCGACTGCCCCTTTAACGGTCATTATATTGGTTTCATCACTCGTGCGCGGGAGAAGGCTCATGCGGGAAGCATTTATATCTGTCGGATCCGCGGTTAAAACCGTTTGATCTGTGCCGTCATAGGTAAGCTCTTCAGCTATCACCGCTTGCAGTGTCATACCCGAAAGAGCCACACTTATAAGCACAATGCGCGAAGTCGCATTCAACAAAGCCTTTGCAAGGCGGATGTGTTTAGTAGAAGAGCGCATTACAATTCCTTATTTTTTCATGGGCCAAGACCCGCATCCCCGACGGTAGAGAAAGCGCTTTTATCTGCCAAAAGTGGATAGATGTTTGGCGCATGAATCAAACAGAAATTTACCGAAAGTTAACAAAAATTAAAAGTCAAAAATGAGCAGGGGATTTTTTCGGGAAAATATTTGAATATGAAAATAAAGATGAAAAATAGTACAATATTATGAAGGATATCCGAAAAATAAGCCTGAGGTTCAAGAATTCACGTCGGTTTTTTTAAACAAAAACGGGTAATGTGGATTATCTCATAAAAATTCGAGCTGCCGGAATAATTGAAAATATCAAGAATTATAAGAGTTTAAACAGCTATAAAATAAAAAAAGTTTCTTCCGAACAGGTTTATAGACTAAATCCCGATTGGGGGGAAAATTTAATATATATATTAAATAAATGCTATTATAGATTGTATATACCTTGATATAGCTTGTTTAAAATGGAAATATTACGGAATCAATAATTTAGAGTCCAATAATATCGATATCACGTGACAAGGGGCAGTTGATTTAAAAACAGATATCACCCCGACCTTGATAATATTTTAGCCAAAGAAAACGATCACCTTCAGGCAGTGGAAAACAAATCGGTACGATATTACAAGCCGCTCACCGCCCATCAGGTAAAGTCATCTTTGAATGAAGGTCGTCCGGAAGAAAAATTCGCCCGGGATACAAAATCCATTGATACAAAATCCGCTTATACTTTGAAGCTTGCCCTCCGATATGGATCAGTGCCTGTTGTTTATCAAAGTACACGCCAAATGGTGAAAAATTGTTTTTTATTGTGTTCAACGCCCGCATGTGTTTACCGGTTTCTCCATCGGGTTGAAATGGCTTTCCGGAAAAACCGTTATTTGGTGGTTTTCACAAAAAAACGGCCTTCCATATCAAGCATGAAACGTTCCGGATGGCGGACATAAGATTCCATGCCCACAAGAGCAGCACGAGGATGGGTTAAGACAAAAGTTGGAATGTTTTCCAGAAGCTTTTCATGGGGTTGTTTATGGATAAAATTCCGGCGGAACAGGTTTTCATCAACAAGTGACAGCATTTCCGGCAGAATGCCACCGCCAATATAAACGCCACCTTCGGCTTTGAAAACCAGGGCGAAATCACCGGCCAATCGCGCCAGATAATTGATAAAAAATTGCACTGCTTCGTAAGCCTGATTCTCGATGGCGCGATGGGGTTGGACGAGACGTGCTTCGGCTGTAATTTCTTCAGGCAATTCGATAGGGGCTTTCACATTGCGCATAGCGCAAATTGCGCGATAAATGTTTAAAAGTCCGCGCCCGCTTAATAATTCCTCGGCGCTAACCCGACCGATGATTTTTTTCAAAAACGGGTAGAGGGCAAGGTCTTCGTCGCTTTGCGGGGCAAAGTCGATATGCCCGCCTTCACCTTCAATCGGGATATAACGGCCGTTCAAATAGATAAGTCCGGCAATGCCGAGCCCCGAACCGGCTCCGATGACAACTTTCGTCTGATCTGTCGCGGTGGTTATTTTGCCGATCGGTTCAAGATATTTTTCGGGCAGAACAATGGTCGAAAGTGCCTGTGCCTCGAAATCGTTGATTAAGAAAACTTCATTGAAACCGAATTGTTCGATGAGTTTTGCCGGCGAAATGACCCAGTTACAATTGGTGAGCTTGATTTCTTTGCCGGTAACGGGACCGGCGATAGCGAGAAATAGCGACTTCGGTTGTTTTTTTATGAGCGGCAGAATAGCCGAACCGATAGCGTCCTCGATTGTTGGAAAATCATTAACTTTGCCGGTTGCAATTGCCATTTGTTCTCCGGCCTGATTGAGGATCAGCGAAAACCGCATATTGGTGCCACCAATATCGCCGATAAGAACAGGAAATTCCAGATTTTGATTTTGCATGAACCTTTCCCCGTTTTGGTGGTTGCCGTCGTAATGGTGGCGTCGACGGTTATAATTTTTTTAACCGCGACAAAATTGCAAAGCAGGTTTTATTTAGCCGGTTTTTCCGGTGCATTCAAAACTGCCGTGCATTCCTTAGGCAATTCCGAAACCATCATAATATGCGGCTTCGGTGGTGTGGTGGTCGTGGGCTTTTTGGGCTTTTTATCGGCCCAAGGCTCATCGGTAAACCACCAGGCAAGCGATTTGTCGCACCCGTCACCGGCTGTCACTTTGGGTTGCGGCTTGCAATTTTCAGAACCCGGTTGACATTTCAACCGGACATGGAAGTGCCAGAAATGTCCCCAATAGGGGCGCACCTTCTGTAGCCATGAACGGTCGCCGGTCACCGTGTCGCATAATTGTTTTTTGATGCCCGGATGCACAAAGATGCGTTCGACTTCAGGGTTTTCTGCTGCGTCACGAATAAGAGCGGTGCGTTCGGGAGTCCATTTTTTCGGGTCGGCATAAAGCGAATCTTTTTTAAGCATAGATACGCCTTGCATATTTTCTCTTTCAGCCGCACTCAGGCGATGATCGGGCATGGGGGTGAGCCAGATATCCGCATCAAGCCCGATCTGGTGGGATGCGTGCCCGTTTAGCATCGGGCCGCCGCGAGGTTGCGAAATGTCGCCAATGAGGAGACCCGACCAGCCATCTTTGGCTGCCTGTCGCGACAATTGCTCGATAAAGCGTATGGTTGCCGGATGCCCCCAATTGCGGTTTCGTGAAAGGCGCATGACTTGCCAGTTCGGCCCGTCAATCGGTAGCGCTACCGCGCCATTAAGACAACCCTTGGAATAAAACCCGATGGATTGTGCTTGACCGGCCGAGGGCAATTTGACATCGCCAAAAGCCTGTTTTGCCGGTTCGTCACTATGGGCAGCCGCGATAGGCAAAAAAACCGCTGCCAATGTTGTTGCCAAAATCCGGTTGAATGACTTGAACTTTGAAGACATCCCTAACGCCTTTCGAACGCGCAAACTTTTTTCAAAAGCACAATAATTTAAAAACTTGTCACCCATCTCAAGCGCCTAGCCGCCTTTTTTAAAAGGCGTGCTAGACTAGAGCTTTTTATCCCAAAGATTATCCTTCCACATTGCCTCCAACGCGGTTCGATAATCGGGATATTTCAGATTATATCCTGTTTTTGAGAGTTTATGATTCAATATTCTTTTATTATCACCATAAAAAGAACGTGCCATGGGCGACATATCGGCCTTTTCAAATGGAACTTCTTCAAGATCGGTTACTCCCATCAATTTTGCCGCATAATGCATGACATCTTCAGGCGGTGCCGGTTCATTATCGACAATATTGAAAATGCCTTCACGTTTTGCCGAAGAAAATGCCTTGATAACACCGGCAATATCATCAACATGAATGCGGTTGAAAAACTGCCCCTTTTTAATGACAAGCGTTTTGTTGCCCTGACTTAATTTCATGAAAGGATTGCGCGACGGGCCATAAATGCCGCCAAGGCGCAAAATGGCAACGGGGATATTGTGCTTGTTCCCGAAGGCTTGCCATTTCTTTTCCACTTCAAGGCGGAAAATGTTCCGTTTAAGCGAGGGGTGACAGGGGGCTCCCTCGTCAATCCAACCACCATCATGATTGCCATAAACGCCAATGGTGGAAAGATAGCCTATCCATTTTAATTCCGGCATAGATCCAAGAATGTCGGGCCGGTTCAAAACTGCATCGCTCATTGTCTCGTCGGGTGAAACCGAAATAACAAGATGTGTTGTTGTTTCAAGCCGTTCAAAAAAAGTCGGGGTTAGCGCGTCAAAAAGAAACGGTTCGATATTGGCGCTTACGAGAGAGGAGAATTTTTCTTTTGTGCGTGTGGTGCCGCAAATCCGGCTTTTTGTGGCAGAAGGCGCGGTGTCTGATGTGTTGGCAACAGGGGCGCCATAAAGAGAGGCGAAGGCGCGAGCAGAATAGCCGGCACCAAGCATCGTGAATTGTTCCGGTGCTTTTTCGTTTTTCGTTATCCGTTTCACTCTTCCCATTCCTTTAACACATCGGGGTCTGAAGAGAATGTTATAGAACGCTTTGCCAATTCATCAAATTCGGCTTTTGTGAAGAGTTGTTTCAAGGCCCAGACAGCCATACCGGCAACAAGCGGGTCGGGATCCTTCAAATGCGGCTTTACCACACTGACGAGTTTTCGGTCGGCGCTGTTTCCCGCAGCAATCAGACAATTGCGGATGAAGCGGTTGCGCCCGATGCGTTTGACCGGCGAAGCGGTAAAAAACGAACGGAAGGCCGCATCATCAAGTTTCAAAAGAAAATCGAGTTTCGGGGCAATCAAGTCTTCTCGTGCTTTGAGTTTGATTTCTCGTGTCGTTCGGGCAAACTTGTTCCACGGGCAGGCGGAAAGGCAATCATCACAGCCATAAATGCGGTTGCCGATGGCTTTACGGAATGAAAGCGGGATTTGCTTTTTGAGTTCGATGGTCAGATAGGAGATGCAGCGGCGTGCATCGAGCTGATAAGGGGCGGGAAAGGCATGGGTAGGGCAGGCGGAAAGACAGGCGTGACAGGAACCGCAATGGTCGACTTCCGGCTGATTAAAAGGGAGTTCAACATTGGTGAAAATGGAACCGAGAAAAAGCCACGAACCGAATTCGCGGCTCACAAGATTTGTGTGCTTTCCCTGCCAGCCAAGGCCGGCAAGTTGGGCAAGCGGTTTTTCCATAACCGGCGCGGTATCGACAAACACTTTGACATCACCCCCGAAACGCGAAACAAAGCGCGAGGCTATCTGCTTGAGACGCCCTTTTATCAATTCATGATAATCGCGATGGCGGGCATAATAGGAAATATTTCCCGAGCTTTTGTCGGGTCTCTGGTGGAATTCATGTGCGTCCGGCCCGTAATTCATCGCAAGCATAATGACCGATTTGACGTCCGGCCATAAATTCACAGGTTCCATACGCCGTCTGGCCGTCTCAAGCATCCATTCCATCGTGCCGTGATAGCCGTGGTGCAAGGCTTCGACAAGGTGATGGGCTGCTTTTTGATTGTTGGAACCGGTGATCGCAATGGCATCAAAACCAAGGGCTGCGGCTTCTTTAACCAGAAAATCCTTGAGTTTTGCTTTGTCCTTAGAAGTCGAGATCGGCATAATGCGTGCTCGGAGCAATGCCTCTTATGCGATCATTCAAAAGCGGACGGAACGAGGGTCTCGATTTGATGCGCATATACCAGTCGCGCGAGGCAGGAAAGGATTTCCAGTCGATTTCTCCCATAAAATCAAGGACAGAAAGTGAAGCGGCGGCCGCAAGATCGGCATAGGAAATGGAATTTCCGGCAAGCCAATCACGCGAGGCGGAAAGCCATTCCAGATATTTCATATGCGGACGGATATTGGCACGGGCATTGCGCAAGGTTTGTGAATCGGGCGCGCCACCTCCCTGTGCCAGCGGAATTTCACGTTTATAAATACGCTCGCGTACAATGTGACGGGTGACTTCACTTTCAAGCTTCGTTAAAAACCATTCGGTGAGGCGGCGCACCTCTGCGCGTTCGAGCGGGTTTTCGGGAAAGAAGCGCTGGTCGCGACGCAAGCCACCACGCGTTTCATCAAGATATTCATAAATGACATAGGCACCACAAAGCGGCACTTCCCGCTCGGCTAACAATACCGGTACGTTGCCTGCCGGATTAAGCACAAGAAACTCGCGCCGGCGCGCCCATTCATGCTCTTCGATAAGGTTGGTGGCAACATCATATTCGTTAAGGATGAGCCGCACAAAACGGGAAGAAGAGGACATCGGATGATGAAAAAGCGTTAGCATGACAACTCTGGGTTTTTAACAAACTTCAAAAGACCTTATAGAACCCATTTCGGGGAAGAACAAGAAAGGGAACCACGAAGCGGACCTGTTGCAATAGTCATGCTTAATCAATTGTAAAATACGACAAAAAATCGTTCTGCAACGTTAATAATTTTTAAAACGGAATGAACAAACCGGATAACTTAAGAAAAACCGGTCATGGGATGTCGCGAGGTTCAGGATATTTTGTTTTTCCCGCCAAAATTTCTTCGAAATTTCAACTTTAGGTAGTAGCCTTACCCGTAAAAAGTGTTTTTCGGACAAGGGCCAAAGCCGGTTTTTAAAAAGGGGATGATGGTTTTCGAAAAGATTTTTTAAAAATGCATGCAGGATTTTTTAAAAAAAGAAAGCGATTTTTCAGGAGCCGGCCTTTAAATGAACGGGGTTCGGAGATGAGACTTTGAGTGCAAACGGTGTCGAGTGCCAAAACGATTTTTGCTTGGGGTTTTGTGATGTGTATTTTTGCCGGCCACATTTGAAACCGACATCGGACAAAAGTTGACGGGGCAAAACATGATGGTTCAAAACTTGCGTCGTGCAAAATCTAAAGAGCAAAACTTATCGGGCAAGCGGATTGGCGGCCTCTAAAATGGTTTCTCTCAAATCATCAAGGCCTATTCCTTTTTCGGAAGAGGTGGCAATGATATGGGGAAAAGCGGCGGGGCGTTTGACGATTACCTTGTGGGTGTTATCAATCAATTTTTGAAGTTCGGCCGGTTTGATTTTGTCGATTTTTGTAAGAACAATCTGATAGGAAACGGCTGCCTTATCAAGAAGGGTCAGCACATCCTGATCGTTCTTTTTGATGCCATGGCGGGCATCAATGAGCACATAGACACGCTTCAAAGTAGTGCGGCCGCGCAAATAGTCGAAAATAAGCTTTGTCCATTGGTCGACCTGCGCTTTCGGTGCTTCGGCAAAGCCATAGCCCGGCATATCGACAAGTGCAAGCGGCGGCAAATCATCCACAGTGCCGGCAAAGCCGTCCGGCACAAAATAGTTGAGCTCCTGTGTGCGACCCGGGGTGTTCGACGTGCGGGCAAGTCCTTTATGGCCGACAAGCGCATTGATGAGCGAGGATTTGCCGACATTGGAACGGCCGGCAAAGGCAATCTCGGCGGGCCCTTCGGGCGGCAGAAACTTCATTGCCGGTACACCGCGGATAAAAATCCAGTTACGGGCAAAAAGTCCCGCCAATGCAGGACTGTCTGTCACTTATTTGGTCTCTTTCTTCGGTTTCTTTTTGAAGATGGCTTTGAGATTGTCCCAAAGTTCGATCTTTGCACCCTGACTTTTCATGATGATTGCCTGCTGGCAGATCGACAGCGTGTTGTTCCATGCCCAGTAAATAACAAGGCCGGCAGGAAAAGAGGCGAGCATGAAGGTAAAGACAATTGGCATCCATGTAAAAATCATGGCCTGTGTCGGGTCGGGCGGTGTCGGGTTCATGCGCATTTGCAAGAACATGGTGATACCCATAATGACAGGCCACGCGCCGATCATCAAAAATGCCGGAACATTATAGGGAAGCCAACCGAACAGATTGAAGAGCGAGGTCGGGTCAGGGGCTGCAAGGTCCTGAATCCAGCCAAAGAACGGCGCATGGCGCATTTCAATGGTGATATAGAGCACTTTATAAAGGGCAAAGAAAATCGGGAATTGCACCAGTAGCGGCCAGCAACCGGCAAGCGGGTTGATTTTCTCGGTTCTATAAAGCTCCATAATGGCTTGTTGTTGCTTGACCTTGTCATCGGCATATTTGGTGCGAATTTCCATCATTGCCGGCTGCACAACCTTCATGCGAGCCATGGACTTGTACGACTTGTTGGCAAGCGGGAACAAAACTGCCTTCAGGATGACAGTGACAAGCAGAATGGCAACACCAAAATTGTTGGTGAGCTTAAAGAGAATGTCGATCAAAGCAAACATCGGCTTGGTGATGATCGAGAACCAGCCCCAGTCAATCAGCAATTCGAATTTTAAAATTTTGAGATTATCCTGATAGGCATTGATGGTTTCAACGCGTTTTGCACCGGCAAACAAATGATTGGTAATGGTTTCGGTTGCACCGGAAGCAACGGTGATGACCTTGCCGGTCAAATCCGACTGGTAATGGGTGGAAAGACGGTCGAAATAGACAAAACGGCTCGTATATTCCTCATCCTGCGGAGGAATAGCAGCAACGGCCCAATATTTGTCGGTGATGCCGATAAAGCCGCCTTTGACCTTGTCGAAAACCATTTTCTTTTCATTTGCCGCATCGGGCTTCAAATCTTTCAATGCGGAATATTTTTCTTCCTTGAGGC
>CAMLON010000024.1 GCA_946481695.1 uncultured Bartonella sp.
TGCACACACATCTTGTCCAAAAACCGTTTCACACTTTTCGGGATGTCGCTTTTAAGTGCACGCACATCTTGTCCAAAAACCGTTTCACACTTTTTGGGATGTCGCTTTTAAGTGCACGCACATCTTATCCAAAAACCGTTTCACACTTTTTGGGATGTGCGTGTGGCGATGTGCGTGTGAAAACCTTATCACCTCAGACAACCTTCACCACCAGATCATCCAGTCCATCAATATGGCCTACCAATTCATCACCTTTTTGCACCGGCCCCACGCCCGCCGGCGTTCCCGTCATGATAATATCTCCCGCCCGCAACACGAATAATTGCGACAAATAGGCAATCATTTCAGGAATTTTCCAGATCATCTCGTTCAGATTGCCCGACTGGCGACCTTTACCGTTCACCGAAAGGGTTATCGAACCTTCGTTCATGTCTTTGGTTTGTGATTTTTCAATCAAATGAGAACAGGGAGCCGAATGTTCAAAAGCCTTTGCGGTTTCCCATGAGCGCCCCGCTTTTTTAAGTTCGGCCTGCAAATCACGTCGCGTCATATCAAGGCCGACAGCAAAACCGAATACGCAATCGTCTGCCTCTTTCGTTGTCAGATTTTGTCCACCTTTTTGAAGAGCAACAACAAGCTCTATCTCATGTTCAACATCATGACTTTTCGGCGGATAGGGGAAAACACCGTCAAATACCAGATTATCGGGATTTTTCTGGAAAAAGAACGGCGCTTCCTTTGACGGGTCATGACCCATTTCTATCGCATGATTTGCATAATTGCGACCAACGCAATAAATTCTGTGAACCGGAAAACATTTACTGCTCCCTTTGATCGGAATGCCGACAATTGCAGGGGGAGTAAATATGAAATCACTCATTTCTTTATCCTCTCGTTTGAAAGAAATTTTCGGAAACTTTCGGAAACTTTCAAGACCGGAAAATCCGGATGACCGGCTTTTATGAAAAATCGGACTTTATAAAGTTTTTAACCGTTTTTCCGAATACAAATTTTTGCAATTTTCAAATTTATAGCCATTTTTCCCGACGGGATGAAGTCGATATTTATTTAACTTCGGTCACGATCAGACGGACAGCAAAAGCTGTAAAAATTCCGGCCATTAAAAAGTCAAGTATTCTTACAAAATGCGGGTTTTCTTTTAAGGCTTTGGCAAATTTGTCGGCAGCCAATACCATCGAAACCGTGAAGGGAAGGGAGATGGGAATGAAAGAAGCTCCGAGAAAAAATATCTTTCCGGGCGCATGCGGGTCGAGCGCATCAACAAATTGCGGCAAAAAGGTCAAATTAAAAAGAAGCACTTTCGGATTTAGAAGATTGATCGCAAGACCCGTAAGGTAATTCCGTCTCACACTGAGCTTCTTCTGCTTTTTTCCGTCGACCAAAAAATTCGACCGGTTCAAAAGCGCTTGTAGCGCAAGCCATAAGAGATAGACGGAACCGGCCACTTTGAGGATAAAAAAGGCCATTGGCGAGGCTATTATCAACGCCGATAGGCCGACAGAGACCGCAAAAACCTGAATGATAATGCCGGTTGTACAACCGGCAATGCAAGCAAGGCCTGCCGCTTTTCCCTGCGATATGGCACGGCCGACAAAAAGCGCCATATCGGGACCCGGAATGAGCGTCAAAATGATTGCTGCACCGGCAAATTCCAAAAACACATGGGCGTCTGGCAAGAAAGACATGATCATGATCTCTCGTTAATCATCTTTGTCTTATTGTTTTATCAAACCATTTCAATCTGTTTTTATAAGTTTTATGTAAGAAAAAATTTTTGATTGCTTGCATGGTTGCTATCTCCTGATAAAACAGCTCATATCAATTCAATCGGGTCAATCAATTGGGGCCATTAATTATCGGACAGAAAAAATGGAAAAGTGGAAAGACGTTAAAAAAGTTGTACTGGCCTATTCAGGCGGCCTTGATACTTCAATCATATTGAAATGGATGCAAACCGAACTCGGTGCTGAAGTCATCACCTTTACGGCCGATCTGGGGCAGGGCGAAGAGCTTGAGCCGGCACGCCGCAAAGCCGAAATGCTCGGTGCCAAACAGATTTTTATGGAAGATTTGCGCGAAGAATTTGTTCGCGATTTCGTATTTCCGATGTTTCGCGCCAATGCAGTTTATGAAGGTGTCTACCTTCTTGGAACATCAATTGCCCGCCCGCTCATTTCAAAACATCTGATTGAAATTGCCGAAAAAACCGGTGCCGATGCTATTGCCCACGGTGCGACAGGTAAGGGCAACGATCAGGTTCGTTTTGAATTATCGGCTTATGCTTTGAACCCTGATATAAAAATCATTGCTCCATGGCGGGACTGGAATTTCAAGAGCCGTACAGAGCTTCTGGATTTTGCACAAAAACACCAGATTCCTGTGACCAAAGATAAACAGGGTGAAGCACCATTTTCGGTTGATGCGAATTTGCTGCACTCGTCTTCAGAAGGTAAAGTGTTGGAAGACCCGTCACTTCCGGCTCCCGAATATGTGCATTTACGCACTGTCTCGCCTGAAACCGCACCTGATAAACCGACGATTATCACCATCGGCTTCAAGAATGGCGACGCCGTTTCAATCAATGGCAAACAAATGTCGCCGGCAACTTTGCTGACCGAACTCAATAAATATGGTCACGATAACGGTATCGGCCGTGTTGATCTGGTTGAAAACCGCTTTGTCGGTATGAAATCACGTGGTGTTTATGAAACGCCGGGCGGTACAATCCTGCTTGCAGCCCACCGCGCAATTGAATCGATCACGCTTGATCGCGGTGCAGCTCATTTGAAAGACGAGTTGATGCCGCGTTATGCAGAGTTGATTTACAACGGCTTCTGGTTTTCTCCCGAACGCAAAATGTTGCAGGCTGCAATAGATCTGTCGCAGGAAAATGTTGAAGGGGAAGTCAAGCTGAAACTCTATAAGGGCAATGTCATTATTGAAGGTCGCAAGAGTGACAAATCGCTTTATTCGAGTTCACTCGTTACATTTGAAGATGACCACGGCGCCTATGACCAGAAAGATGCTGCAGGCTTCATCAAATTGAATGCTCTGCGCCTTCGCACCCTTGCTGCACGTGATCGCAAATAAGCATTTTTATCCATATTTTACAAAAGCTCCGGAATGAATCTTCCGGAGCTTTTTATTGCCTTTTGTCATCTCCAAATCTAACCTGAATTTGGAAAGTTACGTCGTTAAAAGATTTCTCAAAAACAACAAAAATACCGATCATCAGGTGCTTTTCGTCCCATGTGCCAAGGTGAAAGACCCCGAATTGCCGGCTAAAGGATTGTTTTTTCCCTTATGCAGGACTAAATCCAAAACAGAAATAAATTGGAAAGGCTCCTTGGATGAAACAAAATCTTGGTAGCGTTGATCGCATTATCCGTATTATTATCGGTGTTGTTCTGCTTTCTCTTATTTTCATTCTTGATAGTGGCGCGCGCTGGTTTTGTTTAATCGGCCTTATTCCGCTTATCACTGCAATTATCGGTTTTTGTCCGCTTTATAAAATATTCGGCCTATCAAGCTGCCCTTTGAAACACTGATAAAACGATTCGCCGCTTTGGTGTACATTGACCCAAAAACTTCAGTCCGTTAGCGGGTTCCCATGAATAGTAATTCGGGAATTTGGATGATGCTCGGATAAGTCACTAACATCATTCCGCCAGTAAAACTCAATACGAAAATAATTGTTGCGACGATGACACCGGTTGCACCATTCATAAAAGCCGGTGTTTCAATCGGGTTCCGGTTTATCGGCTTTTCGTCGCGGTCTTCCGGATCATCATCTAACGTGACAATGAATAAGCCGAGATTGAGAAGTGGTATGACCAGGAGCCAGGCAGCGCCTTTTTTACCGAATCCGTCCCGCGCACGGGAAACAGAAAGGTACATGGCGATATAACCAAACAGAAATGGCGGGATAGCTGCAAGCAAAACCAGAAATGCCAGTGGCAATGTGCCAATTAATCTGAACACTAGCAAATTGATTGCATAAGTTAATAAAACATAGCCCAAAAACGCAAAGGCAAGTATAAACATATAGGGGATGCGATAAAGCGTCTTCAGACTGATATTGGTAAAATAGGCGAGCACAGCTCCAAACAGAAACGAAAGCAGAAGTCCATCCAGTGAAAGAATAAAACCTTTAATAGAAAAAATGTAACTTAACATTTCTATTACTTCTTTCTGAAATTGCAGTTCGAGTAATTACAAAATTTCGTTGAATAATTCCGCCTTTTAAAAAACTTTTTTAAACGACCATACTTCTCTTTTCGGAGAATAGTATCGTTACCCGAACCGGGCTATATATATACCCCGATCGGGATTATATCTCAATCGGGATCGGGACGTGAACAACAATGCAATTATAAGATGAATGCCGATTGAAAAACACGTCGCTTTTAGCTGTTATTATTCTTTAAATATTGTTTTATCTGAATACTAGTGACGATCGACCGAAACGCCATTTTTATCAATTGTCAATTCAACGCCGGATGGTTTTTGCTGTTGTTTCTGTTGGTAAGTCTTATAACCCAAGCCTGCAACAACAACGATAAGAATGCCTATAATAAGAAAAAGGAAATTCCGGTTCATCAAATTGCTCCCTGTTCAAAGTAATAGGGAGCAATATGGAGCACTATTTTCTATTTCAAGGGCAGTATTACCCGGTATTCAATTCAGAATAACCGGAATAACACTTTCAGTATGGCTCATTTTAATGGGCTTCATCCCAATTTTTTGCTGCGCGCGCATCGACTTTCAGTGGTACTGTGAGAGACAATGCCGGCATAGTGGCATTTTCCATCACGTCTTTTACGAGAGCTATTGTTTTTTCAACCTCGTTCTCCGGCAACTCGAAAATCAGTTCATCATGAACTTGCAACAACATTTTTGCCGACAAGCCGGCTTCCTTCAGCGCGTCATCCATTTTTATCATGGCGCGACGGATAATATCGGCAGCAGCCCCCTGAATTGGTGCATTAATTGCCGCCCGCTCGTTAAATGCACGCATTTGCGCATTTTTTGAATTGATTTCCGGATAATGGATACGACGCCCGAAAATTGTTTCGACAAAACCATGTTCATGCGCATAGGCTTTGGTTTTTTCCATATAGTCCTTGATACCGGGGAAACGTTCAAAATAGGTGCGGATATATTGGGCTGCTTCCTCGCGCGGAATCGACAATTGATTGGCAAGACCGAAGGCAGAAATGCCATAGATAATCCCGAAATTGATCGCCTTGGCGCGACGGCGAACCTCCGGTGGCATACCCTCGATCGGCACACCGAACATTTCCGATGCCGTCATTGCATGAATATCAAGGCCATCTGCAAACGCTTTCTTCAGTGCTTTAATATCGGCGACATGGGCAAGAACACGCAATTCGATCTGGCTGTAATCGGCCGACAATAGCAAATTACCGGGACCGGCGATAAAAGCGGCACGAATTTTTCTTCCCTCTGTGGTGCGAACCGGAATATTTTGCAAATTCGGATCTGACGAGGCAAGCCGTCCGGTCGACGTTGCAGCCATTGAATAGTTTGTATGAACGCGCCCCGTATCAGGTAAAATATAATTCGGAAGAGCATCCGTATAAGTCGATTTCAATTTTGTTAGCTGGCGCCAATCAACAATCTTGCGGGGTAATTCATGGCCCTCGGCCGCCAGATCTTCAAGCACCTGAGCCGATGTTGACCATTGACCGGTTTTGGTTTTCGAGCCACCTGGCAAACCCATTTTGCCGAATAAAATTTCACCCAATTGTTTGGGCGAACCGATATTGAACTTTTCTCCCGCAAGTTGATAGATTTCGTCTTCCAAAGCGGCCGCCGATTGGGCAAGCTCGCCGGATAATCGTGACAATAATTGCCGATCGACCAGAACACCGCGTTCTTCCATGCGCGCAAGAACGGTCACCAATGGCCGCTCCAGACGCTCATAAACACGGGTAACACCGCGCGCGACAATTTGCGGTTTTAACACCCGCCAAAGTCGCAACGTAACATCGGCATCTTCGGCCGCATATTGTGTTGCCCGTTTCAAATCGACGGCTGCAAAACCCGTTGCCGTTTTTCCACTTCCGGCAACCTCTTTGAACGTAATCGGCTTATGTCCCAACCAACGCTCTGAAAGTGCGTCCATCCCGTGGGTCAAAGTTCCGGCATCCAGAACATAGGAAAGCAACATCGTATCGTCGAAAGACCGGATTGTGACCTGATATTGTCGCATTACCAGCCAATCATATTTCATATTTTGCGCAATTTTGAGAATTGCAGGATTTTCCAAGACCGGTTTCAATAAAGCGACCGCTTTTTGTGTATCAATTTGTCCCTTCAGGCGTCCGCCGCCCAGTAAATCATTGCTACCATCGACATGGTTAAGTGGCACATAGGCTGCTTCACCGGGATTAAGACCTATAGAAAAGCCGACAAGTTCCGCTTGCATCGGATCAAGTGAAGTCGTTTCGGTATCAAATGCAAAGAATCCCTGTTCCAAAGCCCGATCAAGCCACTGTTTCAGTTCGGCTTCGTCCGTTATGGTGTGATAAGCGGTGGTATCTATTTTTTCTGTGAGTGCTTCTTTTTTACGTTTTTCTGCAAGAAGCTGCGGGGTGTTTTCCTGTGCACCGTCAGAGCCGCTTTTTTGTTCTTGTTCAAGATTGCCACTCGCTTCCGGCGCTCCGCCGACATCCGAACCCACCTCAAGATCAGGACCGTGGGCACTCTTGCCCCATTCGACATCAAGATTGACCGGCTCGATCAAAGCTGCATCACAATTGGTCGCTTCTGCAACACGGCGCGTCAAAGAATTGAATTCCATTGCTTTCAAAAAGCCGATAAGGCGCGGCCCGTCGGTTGGTTCCAATAGAAGCCCATCAAGACCGATTTCAAGCGGGACATCGGTTTTCAATGTTACAAGTTGACGTGCCAATCTTGCCTGATCGGCAAATTCAATGATATTTTCACGACGTTTTTGTTGTTTGATGTCTCCGGCATGAGCCAAAAGCGTATCAAGATCGCCGAATTCATCAAGAAGCTGGGCTGCTGTTTTCGGGCCAATACCAGGAACCCCTGGAACATTATCGGTGGAATCGCCGGTAAGAGACTGCAAATCAATCATCTTTTCAGGCGGGACACCCCATTTTTCAATAACTTCTTTAATGCCGATCGGACGGTCTTTCATGCCGTCATACATCCCGACCTGTTGATTGACGAGTTGCATGAGATCCTTGTCGGAAGAAATGATTGTCGTTTTCGCACCGCTTCGGGTGGCCGCAGAAGCATAGGTTGCAATAATATCGTCTGCCTCATAACCCTCTTTTTCAATGCATGGCAGATTGAAAGCGCGGGTTGCCTGTCTGATAAGGCTGAATTGGGGAATAAGATCATCTGGTGGGGTAGGGCGGTTTGCTTTATATTCGGGATATATCTTTTTACGAAATGTTTCCGACGAATAATCAAAAATCACAGCAAAATGCGTGGGCACGACGCCAACCGCAGTATCACGCGCATCGCACAACAATTTCCAGAGCATATTGCAAAAACCGGCCAGCGCGCCAACAGGCAAACCGTCTTTTTTTCGTGTTAATGGCGGCAAAGCGTGATAAGCGCGGAAAATATAACTTGAACCGTCAACGAGAAAAAGGTGATCATTTTTTTGCATTGTCAATCCTGACATCGAATTTTGAAAACATTATATAAGTTAAAAAGCACATTGAACACGAAAAGCCCATCAGCAAACAATAGAAAATGTGGTGCGAGCAAAATTTACCGTTAGGCTCTTATAGGTTCTTTTCACGCATTTGTTACAAAATGTTAATATAGTTGCCCTTGAAAAGCCATTTTTAAATTCTTTTATATGACCTATCGACACTGCGTCGATATGTCCGGTGTTCCGGCTTTGTCCCCCGCCGTTTACCGGATACAACAGTCTACTTTCCCTCTCCGGACTGTTGAGTGAGTGCAGTAAAAAAGGCCGTTGTGGTTTCCCCCTCTCCACAACGGTCTATTTTTATAAACCGGCCTATTTTTATCAAAAGACCGCCTGAAAACAGGTTCTAACAAGATCGAACAGATTCAACTGCAATAAAGTCGGTTGCAAGAACATCTATAAATCAATCATTAGAATAGGCGCCGCTCGATTGTAAATTCGCTTTTTAGCTAAGTTTCAAAGGTGTTAGCCGGTTTTTATAAATTTCAAATCGGTTCTGTCGGAAATTGATCTCATTTTTTTTGAAGATTTCACAAAAACCAATCCCCGCGTCAGGATATTTCCGATTTTGCCGTTATTCGGCTTTTGCCGACGCTTCAATTTTTAATGTGGCTCCACATGGCTTTTTCGCCGATTTTTGCAAGCAAAGCGTCATGGGCAGCTTTATCTTCTTCGCTCAAACGGCTTGGCAGTGGCTGAGGGCGAGTTTTCAGAACAATTTTACTCTGATCTTCGTTTTCGTTTGATTGGCTGTCAGCTTTTCCACCGTCAAATCCGAGAGCACCCTGTTTGCCGCCAATAAGTTCGATATAAACATCGGCGAGAATTTCAGAGTCGAGCAAAGCGCCATGTAGCGTCCGGCGTGAATTATCAATACCGAAGCGTTTACACAAAGCATCCAGAGAATTCGGCCCCATCGGAAATTTCCGTCGCGCCATCGCCAATGTATCAATAATACGATCAACACTGATAAGAGGTTTATGAATACGCCCCAATTCCGCATTCAAAAAACCGAGGTCGAAATTCGCATTATGGGCAATCAGTGTCGCGCCTTCGATAAAGGAAAGAAAATCATCGGCTATTTCTTCAAATTTCGGCTCGTCCTTGAGGCGCTCATTGGTAAGACCGTGGACTGCCACAACCTCGTCAGGAATAATCACACCCTGAGGATTGAGATAGACATGAAAAGTTTTATCAGTGAGATAGCGATCAACCATCTCCACACAGCCGATTTCGACAATACGGTCTGTTTCTTTGTGAAGGCCTGTTGTTTCAGTATCAAAAATAATTTCTCTCATAAAAACCTGCTCTCACCTACTCTTTAACCTGCCTTGACTTGCATTGCTGTTTTTGCACGAATTGCACCTTCATAATGGATTATTTCCTATCTTTCTTGCATTTTGAAGACGCAATAAACAACAAATCCCGTTTCCGATGCTGTCGTTTCCTATATTCGCGTGAAACCGACCGGAAGGATGAAAATCAAAAAAAATCGACGCAAAAACGTTTTGATGATTCCTACATCCTATCTCTGAAAGAAACTATGGATAATCCGGATATAACATCGCCAAAATCTGCGATTAAGTCGTCATTTCAATTTTACAAAAATTGTCACCTGAAAATACCCTTATTTTTTATCGACGGGCAGTTTACTTGCCGGTCAAGCGGGCAATCAGATGTTTTACCTGTTCTCTGGCGTCATCAAGGCTCTTGCCGGTATCAATAACAAAATCGGCACGCCTTCGCTTTTCTTCATCGGTTATTTGACGAGACAAGATGCGGTCGAGTTTCTCATCATCCCAGCCGCTGCGGGCAAGCACACGTTGCCGCTGGATTGCAAGCGGAGCCGAAACAACCGCTATTTTGTCAACCCGTCCTTCCGGCCCCGTTTCAAATAATAAAGGAATATCGAGAACCACAAGCGGGGCACCCTGATCGCGGTGCTTTTTGACAAAATCTTTTTCTTTTTTGCGTACCAGAGGGTGAATGAACTTTTCCAAAACGGAAAGCTTTGACGGATCTTTGACAATTGCTTTTGATAATTTTGACCGGTCTATCCGGCCATCAGTCAGACAATCGGGGAAAATACGGCTTAAATTTTCGATAACCTCTTTACTTTCGTAAAGTTCATGAACAGCCTTGTCGGCATTATAAACAGGAACACCGGCTTCCTCGAAAAAGCCGGCCGTTGTCGTTTTTCCCATGCCTATAGAACCTGTAAGCCCAAGGATAATCATTTATTCGCCCATTTTACCCAGAATTTCTTGTCGTAATTCATCGTCCACAACAGGTCTTATTCCAAACCAACGTTCAAACCCCGGTACAGCCTGATGAAGCAACATTCCGATTCCATCGACATAATTGAGGTTCTTGGCTTTGGCTTCCAATAGAATTGGCGTCATCAAAGGGGTATAAACAATATCTGTCACCAGAACAGACGGCTTTGCCTGATCGAGATGGATAAACGGTTTGCTATCTTTTTCGATAAGGTTATTTGTCATCCCCAAAGATGTCGTATTGACGATTAAATCCGCCAGAGGAACGAGATCATCTATTTCGCTCCAATTGCGTGCTTTTACCTGATTGCCAAAATAACCGGCAAGCTTTTCGGCACGTGTTCTCGTCCGGTTTACAAGATAAATATTGTCAAAACCGCGTTGTTCGAGTGTATAGATAACTGCCCGCGCTGCCCCTCCGGCACCAATAACAAGTGCCGCATTTCCACCCCAACCGGGGGCAAAATCGTCAAGATTGGCTTTAAAGCCATAGCCATCGGTATTGCTTGCACAAAGTATGTTATTCTCGAACCATAATGTATTGGCAGCACCTATCCTTAATGCAGCCTCGTCTTTTTTTTCGGCAAGGCGGAAGGCTTCTTCCTTATGGGGCAGCGTAACATTGCCGCCGCAAAAACCTTTTTTTTGCAGCGAATTGATAAATGTTTCAAAATTTTCCGGTGTTACCTCGACCGCATCATAAGTTCCGGCCAACTTATATTTTTTGAGCCAAAAACGATGGATTTGCGGTGAAAGGGAATGCCCGACCGGATAGCCGGTTACAAAAGCATGGGGAATTTCTGTCGTTATATGTGTCATCTTATTGAATGATGATTCCTGTCTCGCGTAATTTCTGCAACAATAATAAGAGAGGTAAACCGATAATGGTAAAATAATCTCCTTCTATTTTATCAAATAGCTGGATACCCAAGCCTTCAACCTGATAGGCACCGACACTTGATTGAACATTTTCTCCTGCTTTATCAATATAATAATCTATAAATTCGGGCGATAATGAACGGACAGCCATTTTCGCAGTCGAAAGCCCGACCCAATCGGCTTTACCGGCTTTTGCCAAAGCGATGCCGCTATGAAGATAATGTGTTTTTCCCGATAAAGCGACGAGGCGCTGGCGCACGCCCTCAAGATTTGAAACTTTGTGGAGTGCTTTTCCTTCAAGATCGAGTGTTTGATCGCATCCGATAACAAGCGCATCGGGAAACCGGCCGGAAACATCTTCAGCCTTTTTTATTGCCAATTCTTTGGCAAGCTCTTGAGGCGTGATTTTCTTTAAAGCTATTTCGAGTTCACGTTCATCTAGTTTTGCTCCTTCAACACCGAATTCGAGACCGGCATTTTCCAGAATCGATTTTCGGAACGGGCTTAATGATGCGAGAATGAGCGGTTTATGTGGCATAATTTTTCTTTTTATCAATATTCAGATCTGATGATCGCGCAGGTAAAGTTCGAGAATTGCAGTTGCTGTTTCCTCGATAGAACGGCGTGAAACATCGATAATAGGCCAATTGTTGCGCATGCAAATCTGTTTTGCATTATTGAGTTCCTGCGCGATGCTTGCCCTGTCGATATAGCTTTCAGTGGTGAGACCTCCACCGATATTGCGACTTTGCCGCACCTGACTTATCCGGTCGGCAGAAGCAATAAGACCGACAATCAATGGTTTTTTTGATAGAAAAATTTGATTCGGTGGTTCAACACCCGGAACCAGCGGGACATTCGCTGTCTTTATACCGCGATTGGCAAGATAAATACTTGTCGGCGTTTTTGATGTTCGTGAAATCCCAACGAGAATCACATCGGCATTTTGTAATCCGTCCGGCAATTGCCCATCATCATGTTCCATTGTGTAATCGAGTGCCTCGATGCGCTTGAAATAATTTGCATTAAGCTCGTGCTGGGCACTGGCACGCCTATTTGCCGGCAACCGCAAATATGAATGGAATGCTTTGAAAACCGGATCGAGAACAGAAACGGATGGAACACCCATTTTTTCACATGTTGAATGCAGTAAATGCGCCATTTTTTCGTCGACAATTGTGTAAAGCACAATTCCAGGTTCCCGATTGATTTGGCCGATCACTTCCTGCAACTGGGCTTCGTTGCGGATAAGTGGATAAACATGTTCGATAGCGTTTGCTTCCACATATTGGGAGGCGACTGCACGCCCTGCCGAGAGGAGAGTCTCTCCGGTCGCATCAGAAATCATATATAAATGAAAGTCCAATTTTTCTTTTGTCACAGGATTCACAGGCCCTTGTTGAAAGATGTGCAAAGAAACAAGCATTTTGTGCACACCAAAAAAATGTGAGGATAACTCCATGATGTTATACACAAGCCAATGCATTGTGGGAAATTCAAATTCACGCTTTTGGATTATGGGGAAAACCCTGTTTCGTTAAAAATTTATAGCACCCTTTATAACCAATCGTAAAACAAAGAACCTGCTTGATTTTATATATCATTTTGCAATTTATCGGTTAAATAGAGAGGCTCTGAAAAAAGCCGCTTTGTAATTTTTTAAAATTCCGCCAAATCTGTGGATAAAATAAGGTTAATAAATAATTAACAGAAAACACAGACTCTAAGAATCAGAATCCCAGATTCAAAATAATTTCTTTATTGAAACCCACTTATGGAAAAGCCAACATAAGCCATGACAAAAAAACTTATTGAAGTCTTAAGTGGTAAAACACTTTCTCCGCCACCTGTCTGGTTGATGAGACAAGCCGGACGGTTTTTACCCGAATATCGTGAGGTGAGGAAACAAGCAGGAAGCTTTCTTGATCTTTGCTACAATCCTCGCCTTGCTTTTGAAGTCACGATGCAACCGATCAGACGATTCGGTTTTGATGCAGCAATCCTGTTTTCGGATATACTCGTTGTTCCTCATGCTTTGGGGAGAAACCTACGTTTTGAAGAAAAGAAGGGACCGATTCTTGATCCACTATCGGTCAATGAAATTGAAAATTTGAATGTCGAAAAGGCTCAGGAAAGACTGGCTCCAAGTTTTGAAACTTTATCTCTTCTCAAAACCGCTTTAGCTCACGATACAACGCTGATCGGATTTTGTGGCGCCCCCTGGACAGTGGCAACCTATATGATCGCCGGACATGGCACTCCGGATCAGGCTCCCGCCAGATTGTTCGGTTTCACTCACCCTGAAGCAATGAAAACTCTTCTCGAAATTCTTGCCGACGTTTCAGCCGATTATCTTGTCAATCAGGTCAAATCCGGAGCCGAAGTTTTACAGATTTTTGATTCCTGGGCAGGCGTTCTTGATGAACAGAGTTTTGATGAATACGTCATTTATCCGATCAAGCGGATGGTTCAACGTATCAGAAAAGTTTTTCCCGAAGTTCCGATAATCGGTTTTCCGAAGGGTGCCGGCGCGCTTTACGAAAATTTTGCCCGAAAAACAGGGGTAACCGCTATCGGACTTGATTGGTCTGTTCCGCTTTCCTTTGCCAAAAAATTGCAACAGATAACGCCGGTTCAGGGAAATCTCGATCCTTTGCGGCTGGTTTCGGGTGGCACTGCTCTGGAAACAGGAATAAATCATATTTTCGAGAACCTTGGACATGGGCCGTTGGTTTTTAATCTGGGACATGGAATAACACCACAAACGCCTATCGAAAATGTTGAAAGACTGGTCAAACTGGTGAGGAATTTTAACAAATGACAAATTCTAAAACGCATATGACAACGGGGACAATCTGGCTTCGCGCCATCGTTTCACTCTTGATTGTCGTGGTTGTTTTATGGGGGTTGTTTCACGTGAATCCTGATGAATATCCGGATTCGACTTTATGGATCAAATCTTTTCATGTGATTGCCATCATCTGCTGGATGGCGGGAATGTTTTATTTACCACGTTTGTTTGTCTACCATTGTCAGGCCGAAATCGGCTCGAAACAATCCGAGACGTTCAAAATAATGGAAAGACGGTTGTTGCGGGCAATTATCAATCCCGCGATGATTGCGTCTTGGGTAACAGGCTTATGGATGGCCTGGAAAGTTTATGAGTTTCAAGGCGGTTGGCTTCATCTCAAACTTCTTGCTGTCGTTATTTTATCGGGCTATCACGGGTTGTTATCACGTGGGGTTCGCCATTTTGCCGAAGATAGAAACAATTTTTCTGAAAAAACCTGGCGCATTTTGAATGAAGTTCCCACTGTTTTGATGATTATTGCTGTGATTGCTGTGATTGTGAAACCGTTTTGAATGAAATTTTCTTGATTTCTTCAGACAAGGGCATTAGATGGAGCTACCCTCCTTTTTTATTTTCCATAGTTTCTGAACAAGATACTTTTCAAAGGAAAATAATATTTCCACGATTATAAGAGTTTATATTGGATGCAGAATATTCAACAGATGAAACTACAAGAGCTGAAAAGTAAAACTCCGGTTGAACTTGTCGCTTTTGCCGAAACGCTTGAGGTAGAAAACGCTTCGTTAATGCGTAAACAGGAACTGATGTTCGCCATTTTGAAGAAACTTGCCCTTCAGGATGTTGAAATTATCGGTGAAGGTGTTCTGGAAGTTTTGCTCGACGGTTTCGGGTTTTTACGCTCGGCCGATGCCAATTATCTTCCGGGTCCTGATGATATTTATCTTTCCCCTTCGCAAATCAGGCGGTTTTCATTAAAAACCGGCGACACTGTTGAAGGACCAATACGCAGCCCCAAAGAAGGCGAGCGTTATTTTGCTCTGTTAAAAATCAATACGATCAATTTTGAAGATCCGGAAAAAATCCGCCATAAAATCCATTTTGACAATTTGACACCTCTTTATCCGAACGAGAGGTTGAAAATGGAATTGAATGACCCGACAAACAAGGATATGTCGGCAAGGGTAATTGATCTTATCTCGCCTTTGGGTAAAGGGCAGCGTGCACTGATTGTTGCACCGCCAAGAACCGGTAAAACAGTTCTTTTGCAAAACATTGCCCATTCAATTACAGCCAATCATCCGGAATGTTTTCTGATTGTGTTGCTCATTGATGAACGTCCGGAAGAAGTGACCGATATGCAACGTTCGGTCAAAGGCGAAGTTGTTTCTTCAACATTTGACGAACCCGCATCCCGTCACGTTCAGGTTGCCGAGATGGTCATTGAAAAAGCAAAGCGCCTTGTTGAACAAGGGCGCGATGTGGTCATTCTCCTTGATTCGATCACCCGGCTTGGTCGTGCCTATAATACGGTTGTTCCTTCATCAGGAAAGGTCTTGACCGGTGGTGTCGATGCTAACGCTTTGCAACGCCCCAAGCGCTTTTTTGGTGCAGCCCGCAATATCGAAGAAGGCGGTTCGCTCACGATTATTGCTACGGCTTTGATAGATACCGGAAGCCGTATGGATGAAGTTATTTTTGAAGAATTCAAGGGAACCGGTAACTCGGAAATCGTGCTTGACCGGAAAGTAGCCGATAAGCGAATTTTCCCGGCAATGGATATTTTGAAATCCGGAACCCGCAAGGAAGATTTGTTGGTTTCCCGTCAGGATCTGCAAAAAATATTTGTTTTGCGTCGTATTCTCGCTCCAATGGGCACAACCGATGCAATCGAATTTTTGATCGATAAATTGAAGCAGACAAAAACCAATGCGGAATTTTTCGATTCGATGAATACCTGATTTGGTAATACCTGACTTGGGAATACCTGACTTGGGAATACCTAATTCGGAAATAGCAAATTTGAAAACACCTGATCCGGTGATACTTGATCGGCAACTTTACACTCCGGATAATATCCGGAGATAATGTCTGACAGATGTTTTTTAAAAAATAGACCTAACAGTTTTTCCGTCCGGAATTTTTTTTCGGACGGTTTTTTATTTTTGATTTGGCCAAACAACGGCGTCAAGCGAAGCTCGAAGGAGTTTTGCTAAAAAATGAATGGTCTCTTCTGTTTCAAATGGCTTATAGAACATTTGTTGAATTGTTGAACTTTTGTCCGTTCAAAATGAAGCGGGCGAGATTGTAAAGCACATTCCGCAACGAGGATAATGACTATGGATACTATTTTTGCTCTATCAAGCGGAAAACTTCCTTCGGGGGTAGCGGTCATCCGCGTTTCGGGAGATATGACTAGAGCAATCGTTAAGACATTGCTTGGCAAAATTCCGGCGCCCCGTGTCATGAGTTATGGCAAGCTTGTAGCTCAAGATGGTGACTTTCTCGATAGTGCTTTAACGGTGTTTTTTCCCTCACCACACAGTTTTACCGGTGAAGATTGTGCCGAATTTCATCTTCATGGTGGAAAGGCCGTTATCGACCGGTTTTTGAATGAACTTGCTAAGTTCGATTCATGTCGGTTGGCCGAACCCGGTGAATTTTCAAGACGGGCATTTTTTAATGGCAAGCTCGATTTGACGGAAGCCGAGGGACTGGCCGATCTCATTGAAGCAGAAACCGAAAGCCAGAGGCGGCTTGCCATTATGGGCGCAAGTGGCGAACTTGCGACACTTTATCGGCAATGGCGGTGCGATCTTATCAAAGCGCGTGCCATGATTGAAGCCGAGCTTGATTTTTCCGACGAGGAAGATGTACCGGGTTCTGTGAGCGATATTGTTTGGGATCATTTACAAAATTTAAGCCGATCGATTTCGGATTTTATCATAAAAAGCGAACGTGTTGCATCAATGCGCGACGGTATTAAAATTGTCATTGCTGGTGCTCCGAATGCTGGAAAATCGAGTATTATCAATAAGTTAGCTGGTTTTAATGTGGCCATTGTAACAGATGAAGCCGGCACAACACGCGATGCCTTGGAAACGCGTATTGTAATTGATGGCTTTCCGGTTTTGATAACAGATACAGCCGGCTTGCGAGAAACCGATAACAAGGTTGAAAAACTCGGTATCGAGGTTGCCTATGATCGAGTGAAAGACGCGGATCTCGTACTGCTTGTTGATGATTTGGCACATCCGGTTCCGATAGAGCTTCCCGAAACCGATGCGGAAATCTGGCATATCGGAAATAAAAGCGATTTGGCAAACGGTTCAATAAGAAAATGGCCAATCCGGTTTTCAACCAAAACGGGGGAAGGGTTTGATGCTTTTGTCAAAGCTATTGCATCTTTCTGTTCAAGATTTTCATATGATGTGGGTGAAGTGGTCACCGCTAGAAAAAGACAATTAGCATTGCTGAAGATTGCTGTCTCCGAGATAGACAATGCGGTTCAACATTCCAATCTCGATTTATCGTTGAGAGCCGAACATTTACGACTCGCTGCCGATTCGCTTGGTCGAATTACCGGAGACATTGATGTTGAAGACATATTGGATGTTATTTTTTCGCAATTCTGTATTGGTAAATGATTTGAATAAGAGAGTGCGAGTAATTTTTCCGCTGAAAAACAGTGATTCACGTGAAACATTTTAAAAATAAAATGTTCAATCTTTAAAAATAATGATTCACGTGAAACATTGCATGTGTTAGACAAGTGAGAGAATTCGTGCACGTTACAAAGCACACTGATATTTCACAACAAGGTATGGTTCTTTGTTTCACGTGAAACGTTAAAACTTTAACGGTGTTTGTATAAAATTGGCTGATAAATTTGATGTAATTGTTGTCGGGGGCGGACACGCCGGATGTGAAGCTGCTTCTGCTGCTGCACGTACCGGTGCAAAAACGGCGCTCATAACCTATCATTTTGCTTCCATCGGGACGATGTCATGTAATCCGGCAATTGGTGGACTCGGAAAAGGCCATCTTGTGAGAGAAATTGATGCACTTGACGGGCTGATGGGTCGTGCAGCAGATGAAGCCGGAATACAATTTCGTTTGCTTAACCGGAGAAAAGGCCCGGCGGTCAGGGGGCCGCGAACGCAGGCAGACCGCAAGCTCTATAAAAAAGCTATGCAGACTTTGATTTCGGAACAGCCCAATCTCACGGTTATAGAAGATGAAGTCATTGATCTTATTGTAAAAAATGACACCGTCGCGGGTGTCGTATGTAAGACTCGTGGAACAGTTGAATCCGGTGCGGTTGTCTTGACAACGGGTACATTTTTGCGTGGCCTTATCCATATAGGTGAAAAAACATGGCCTGCCGGAAGAATGGGTGAAGAACCCAGTAATCTTCTGGGAGAACATCTGGGGCAATATGGTATTCGTTTGGGACGGTTGAAAACGGGTACTCCTTCACGCTTGAGTAAAAAGACAATAGATTGGGACAATCTTCCAAAGCAGAGTGCTGACGAGGATCCTGTACCGTTCTCGTTTTTGACTGACAAAATTCGTCAACCGCAAATTGACTGTGCTGTTACAAGGACCAATCATAAAACCCACCAGATCATAAAAGATAATATTCATCGTTCGGCGATGTATTCGGGTGCTATTAAAGGTATTGGTCCGAGATATTGCCCTTCGATTGAAGATAAAATTGTAAAATTCGGCGAGCGTGACGGACATCAGATATTTCTGGAACCGGAAGGACTGGATGATGATACGGTCTATCCGAACGGCATATCCACATCTCTGCCGGAAGAGGTTCAACTCGATTTTATCAAAACCATTGAAGGGTTGGAACACGCCAAGGTGTTGCAGCCGGGCTATGCAATCGAATATGATTTTGTCGACCCGCGCCAACTTTATGCAACATTGGAATTGAAAGCACTTCCCGGCCTGTTTCTGGCCGGTCAGATCAACGGAACGACAGGTTATGAAGAGGCAGGAGCACAAGGTTTACTTGCAGGATTGAATGCTGCAAACAGAGCTTCAGGGACAGATCAGGTGACGATTAGCCGGTCAACGGCCTATATCGGTGTTATGGTTGATGATTTGATTACGCGTGGCGTCAGTGAACCTTATCGTATGTTTACCTCTCGTGCAGAATTCCGTTTGTCTCTAAGAGCGGATAATGCCGATGAGAGGTTGACACCATCGGGATTAAAATGGGGAATTGTAGGCTCGCTGAGACTGAAGAGTTTTCAACATAAACAGGATTTACTGGATAAAGCCCGTCATCTGTGTCAATCGGTATTTATCACGCCAAATGAAGCGACAGAAAAAGGATTGCAAATAAAACACGACGGAATTCGCCGGAATGTTTATGATTTGCTTTCCTATCCGGAAATGTCACTCTCGCGTTTGAGTGAAATTTGGCCATCACTCAACCAGATTGATAAAAAAACGGCCGAAACATTGGAAATTGAAGCACAATATGCGGTTTATCTTGATCGTCAGGCACAAGACATTGCCAATCTTCAGCGCGATGAACAACTCCGTATTCCGGCAGAACTCGACATTGATGTGATTTCGGGCCTTTCCAATGAACTGAAAGGAAAAATCCGTCAGCGCGCGCCTCAATCAATCGCAGAGGCACAAAAAATTGACGGCATGACACCGGCAGCTCTGTCTCTTATTATTACCCATATCCAGCGGTTACACCGCGAAAACCGGAGAAGCGCCTGATGATTGAATGGGTAGAAGAAAAATATCAATCATTGCTGCAAATTGTACCTTCGGTTTCACGTGAAACAGCAGAAACTTTGATGGCATTCGAGGAGGCGGTTAAAAAGTGGCAATCCCATATCAATCTGATTGCAAATGCGACTTTGCCCGATCTCTGGAAACGGCACATTCTTGATAGCGCACAAGTCGCCGGATTTAAGCCACAAGCAAAAAACTGGTGTGATATTGGTTCCGGTGGCGGTTTTCCCGGAATTGTCATAGCCATTCTTTTAAAAGACCAAAGCGGTTTTCATATTGATCTCGTCGAAAGCAATAGCAAAAAAGCTGCATTTTTAAGAAGTGTCAGCGCCGAATTCAATTTGCCTGCTACAGTTCATACATGCCGTATTGAAACAAGTTACATCCATATTAACAAGCCGGAAATTATCACGTCACGTGCCTTGGCATCGCTCGAAAAACTTTTTGAGTTGACACAACCCTGGTTCGAACAAGGCGCAACCGCCCTATTTCAGAAGGGCCGTGATTATAAGAAGGAAATAGCCGAAGCAGAGAAAAACTGGACATTCGATTTTAAAGTTCATCAAAGCAAGATCGATAAGCAGTCTGTTATTCTCGAAATTAGCAAGATCGATTCACGTAAGGGGTGAGAGAAATGAGCGACACACGTATTATCGCCATTGCAAATCAGAAAGGCGGGGTTGGCAAAACAACAACAGCTATCAACCTTGCTACTGCGCTTGCGGCCATCGGCGAGACTGTATTGGTTATGGATATAGACCCGCAGGGGAACGCCAGCACCGGACTGGGAATAGATCGTAACAAGCGCCCGTTATCTTCTTATGATGTTATTGTTTCAGGTGCATCGGTCAATGATGCCGCTTTGGAAACAGAAGTGCCAAACCTTTATGTTGTGCCTTCGACACTCGATCTTCTTGGAATCGAAATGGAAATTGCACCGGCAAATGACCGGATACAGCGGCTACAAAAAGCTTTGCGAAAAAATCCTATGGTGACCGAGAAGTTTTCTTACATTCTGATTGATTGCCCCCCTTCCCTCAATCTTTTGACACTCAATGCAATGGGCGCGGCCGATTCCGTTCTTGTGCCTCTGCAATGCGAATTTTTGGCACTTGAAGGTTTGAGCCAATTGTTGGAAACGGTAAAACAGGTTCGCAGTTCGCTTAATCCTGCGCTGGAAATACAGGGTATTGTGCTCACTATGTATGACGGCCGTAACAATCTTTCCAATCAGGTTGTAGAGGACGTACGCTCCTTTATGGGAGACAAAGTCTATCAAACTGTTATACCACGCAATGTTCGCGTGTCGGAGGCTCCTTCATTCGGTAAACCGGCTTTGCTTTATGATTTGAAATGTGCTGGCAGTCAGGCCTATTTGCAACTTGCTTCCGAAGTCATCCAACGCGAACGCCAATTGCGCGCCGCTTGAATTTTTTAACCTATTGAATAATCAAGGAAATAAAGATGAGTGACGATCAATCGAAAAAACGGCTTGGACGTGGTCTTGCTGCTCTTATCGGCGATGTTGATCTTGGTATTGATAAACCTGCCAGTATTCAGAAGACATCGTCGGAACGTCAGGTTCCTATCGAATTTATTTCCCGTAACCCGCAAAATCCGCGGCGACACTTTACCGAAACCGAGCTGGATGATCTCGCCCAATCTATCCGTGAACACGGCGTGGTTCAGCCGGTTGTTGTTCGTCCCTCGCCCGACCATCCGAACCGGTTTGAATTGATCGCCGGTGAGCGTCGCTGGCGTGCTGCCCAGCGCGCAAATCTCACTGAAATACCGGTTATTATCCGCGATGTCGATGATCGCACGGCTTTGGAACTTGCCATTATCGAAAATGTCCAAAGAACCGATCTCAATCCGTTGGAAGAAGGCATGGGTTACCAACAACTGATTGATGAACATGATTATACACAAGCCGATCTTGCACAAGTGATCGGCAAAAGTCGCAGTCATGTTGCCAACACATTGAGATTGTTGAAACTTCCGGCCAAGGTGCAACAATTCATCAATGATGGCCAATTGTCGGCAGGCCACGCGCGCTGTCTGATAACAGTCGATGACCCTTTGGCACTTGCCGAAAAAATTATCCGTGATGGCTTGTCTGTGCGTCAGGCCGAAGCTCTGGCAAATGGACAATCAACCGCAAAGGCAAAAAGACGCACACCGAGCGAAAAGGATGCCGACACCAAGTCGCTTGAAAAACTGCTTGCCGATGTCATAGGCATGAAAGTTGCCATCAAACACGGGAAAAAAGGCGGGGATGTAAAAATCCATTATTCTTCGCTGGAACAGCTTGACGATATTTGCAGGCGTTTACAAAACTAGGGCGGGTTGCAGTCAATCTCGCACCCCGTTTTTTCGGGAGAGGTGACGCTTGACGTTATCGGGCTTTGAAGTTTGTGTAACGGCATGTATTTTCGTGTGTGGCGATGTCTTTTTCACTCCGGAAGCTCTCCAAAGTCGCTCTTATCCATGTGAAAATTCTTTGTAACATTGCTTATCAAAATGACATCCGGTTTGTCCCGATCGTAAAAAAATGACCTGAAAAGAACATCGAACAAGAGCCAAAATATATTCACGGAAAATTATATAAATGTCTCCTATAAGATAATACAAATAACATAAATCTCTTTTCTTAATGTGGAAATTTATATTTTTAAAAGTATTGTTTAGGTTTAAATATTTATAATTTACTGAACTATTACATTTATATCTGAATACGATGTTTTGTTTTATACAAGTCCGGTGTTTAACTGATCGCGTTACGAAAAAGCACAGGAAAAAATTAATCAAATCTTACACTATTCAAAGTAGTCCGGATTTGACAGTCGGCAATAAAATTCTATTGTTCGAGAACCTTACGAATGCGGTCGGCAAATTGTTTTCCGAATTCGAGATTTT
>CAMLON010000025.1 GCA_946481695.1 uncultured Bartonella sp.
CTGGGAACGATCTTTTCAAAAAAGTACACCTACAGGATATGAGTTAGCTTATTGTCAAGCCCGCGCGTTTTATGACGAGCACGGCAAAATCACAAGGCTGGATACTTATTCGAGAGGAGCTAATTGCGCTTTTGGTTTTAGTGACGCGCTAAAGTAAAACAGTTGTTATCGGTTGGTTTTTAATTATTCAGCATGTAGAAAAATTATCTTTATTAGGACTGTTGTTAAAATGAAAAAACGTGCAATAACTATATTTGTGTTCATCGTTTCGGGTCTGTTTCTCACCGCTTGTCAACAAACCACTGCGACGTCGTCTCAAGAAAAACCGGCTATGGTAAAAAAAAGCGAAAAGCTTTGTGAACGATTAGGGTGTCATGTGACATATCACCCATAATTCTGAGTTATTTTCATGGCCTTTACAGGCGTTGTCAAAACAAAGTTGCACTCAGGCCTAGGGTTACCCTTAAAGACGAGACACATTCGCCGTGGTGATTTTAGCGCGGTGAAGTCGCGCAACTGCATATTGCCAAGCTCGTGAAGAAAAAGGCTATAGAAGCAATATGACGGCGGCCTAACACCTAGAAGCCCGCACCGGTCACGAAGTTCATCCCTATCTGTTGCGGCATCTGGCAGTAACGCGGATTAATCAGGTCCAGGCGGTGGACATGAGCTAAAATCCGATGGCGCGTATTTTGTTTATCTTTGTGCCGTTGTGGACAGGTTTAGCCGACGGGTTTTATCCATCAAGACTATCAATCACGATGGAAACCGCTTTCTCAATAGATGAAGTCGAAGAGGCTCTTGCACATTTTTGTAAACCCGACATATTCAACACCGACAAAGGCTCGCAATTTACGTCGATGGACGTCACGGCAGTACTAAAGATCGTGCGAAGTGAAAGTCATAGCACGACGTCAGTCGGTTCCACCATTACATCCGGAAGCTTCATAAAAAGGACGAAGGAACGTCTTTTAAAGGCATTCATGACGAGTGCAATTGATCTCTCCCATTTGCTGTTTATGCTCCAATAAATCAAATGCTGTTTTTCCACTCTGCCTCGGAAAGATAACAGAATTTCAGACGGGAAGTTTTTGGAAGGAAATTGAAGGATGGTTTCAAATCATAATTGATTGAAAGCATTATCCATAAAAATTTCCCTTACATATTTTTCAAAATAGTACGGATTGGGGGTTGTTTTTAAAAAATGGGAAAGATTGATGTTTGGAAGCTATGGTGAAATGCCAAAATTTAAATGGCGCACCCGAAGAGATTCGAACTCCTGACCCCCAGATTCGTAGTCTGGTGCTCTATCCAGCTGAGCTACGGGTGCACTTTTGAAAACCACCGGAACGGTGTTTCCAGCCAGTTTCATTGCCGACATCCGGATTTGAACATCTTCAATCGACTGACAAGCGGTTTCCTAATTGGTTCGTGAAAAAAATGCAAGAGAAGAATTTATTTTTTTGTTCATTCTTGTCGTTAATTCGCTCATATGCGGCTGAAACGCGGGAAATCCCTATTTTAAAAAACGCTTGTCAATAAAACATCGAGTGAGCCGGTGGTTCACATTTTTACATCATGGCAAGCCTTTTTCGGGCTTCATTGAAAGCCTTCAAGCTTTATCATAAAATTATGCATCGTTGCGTTGGTGTGTTTTTTCGCTTCTTTGGCGTTCATCACCATGCGAGGGGAGATCGGGAACGCGAATTTCAAAATGTGCACCGCCACTATCTTCATCAACGAGTGAAATTGTGCCGCCAAGGGCGTGGATAAGCTCTTCGCATATGGTTAGCCCCAAACCCGAACCGTTGCGGCTGGTCGAGCCCTGAAACGGTGAAAACAGATGTTCTTTGGCCTTTGCCGGCACACCGGGGCCGGTGTCTATAACGTCGATAATGGCCATATTGTCGATACGGTGTCCGCTAATGGTGAGCTTGTTTTGAAGATTTTCACCATCTTCCCGCTCCACCATGGCCTGAACAGCATTGCGGCAGAGATTGGTGAGAACGCGGTGGAGTTGTTCCTCATCGGCATCAACCGTCATATCAACCGGTACATCATTCACAAATTCGACCTGATCGGAACCGGGAAGGGTGAGCGATTCAAGCACATCCGCAACAAGGCTGTGAAGGAGAAGTTTTTTACGCTTTGGCGCTTCTTCCTGCGTGCGCCCGTAAGTGATAACAGTCTGGCTATAAGTGACCGCGCGGTCGATAGCGCGGATAAGTTTCGGTGCAATTTTTTTCACCATAGGGTCTTTTGCCGTGGCGAGGTGGTCCGACATCAATTGCGCGGAAGCCAGAATATTCCTCATGTCATGATTGATTTTTGAAACCGCAAGCCCCAGATTGGCCAGATGTTTCTGGTGAGCATAGCTTTTTTGCAATTCGCTTTCGATAACCGAAATACGTTTTTGTGTCATTCCCAATTCATCACGGCGCGGTTCGGGCACCAGAATTTTGCTGGGATTATGCGGTTCCATCACAAAATCGAGCATATTGGTGTAGATGCTTTGTAAAGGGCGCACCAGAAGTTCGTGGACGATGAGGTAAATTGTCGTTGCTGCAACAATCGCAATGGTGAGCGAAATGACAACAAAATGCCAGGAAAAATCGATCATTGCCTGACGCAATTTCGCGTCGGCGACGGTGACTTCAAGGATAATGTTGGTTCCTTCGATAGGACCGCGAAGGAGCAAAATATTATTGCCGCCAAAATAGAGCGTTGTGAGAGAATCAAGAAGGGCTTTGGTTTCGCTATAGTCGGGAAGGTTGATTGTTTCATTGACGTGTTTCAAATCCGGCGATGTGGCAAGATTGATTTTTTCACCATTTCTGACAATGCTGATGGCCAAAGCATCGGTGGCGGTCAGAACATTTTTTTGCAAGTTCGGGCTTAAGGTGATTTCGGGGCTGGAAGCCAGAATCATGCTGATGGCTTTTGCCGATTGGTGGTGGTCTTCAAGCCAGCTTTCCTGCATACTGGCAATAGAGGGCATAAAAACCATAATTTCAGTGATGAAAACCGAAAGCGTAATCAGCAATAACAGGCGAACCCGCATACGCCGGTAGAAGGGGATTTTTTCATGCTCGCGATAAAGCGACATGCCCGTCGTTTTAGGCGTCTGTTCGCCGGTTATTTCTTCGTTAGCCATTCAACCTCTTCAGACGACCGTCATATCGGCGAAAATGCCGCGTCAGTTCTGACCAATAACGAGTCAATGCTGCCTTATAAAACCCGCATTTTAAATCCAGTCTATAAAAATCATTGATTAAGAACAAATTGTTTTTTCCCTTATCCGCCCGCAATTTCGGAAGTTGCGATTATTACCGAAATTTAACTGGACGAAAAACCGCTTATTTTGCATGAATTAGAGTCATAAAAACCTGATTGACGGGCTTGATCGCCGGTTGATGGGGGCATAGAAGCCGCTTGAAATAAAGCGTTAGCAAAAGAATATTTTAAACGAATGCCAGAAAATAGATTATCGGATTTTCTTATCCTTTAATGAAAGTTGCGCGATGAAACGCCCGTCGAAAATTGCCATTGTTGTTATTTTTGCTCTCATTGTCGTGGGACTGTTTGTCTGGCAGGGTTCAAAAAACGAGAAAACCGACGGTCATGCTACCTCCTCGTCCTCTAAAAACAACGAAGTGGTTGTAAAACCGGTAAGCCAAAAACTCATCAATGACCGTTTAAGCGCAATAGGCACGGGAAGGGCACTTGCAACCGTTGCCGTCACCCCCTGGTCGAGCGGCGTAATGGACAAGATTTATGTGAGTGCGGGAATGCACGTCAATGTCGGCGATCCAGTTGCAAAACTTGATTCCGATAATGAAGAAATTGCCGTCGAGCGCGCCAAAGTGGAAGTCAATGACGCGGAATTGACCATGGCAAGAACGGTCAAGTTGCGTGCTTCAAATACGGCAACCGAGGTGCAGGAATTGTCGGCGAAACTCGCACTCGACAAGGCAAGGCTC
The DNA here is from genome assembly GCA_946481695.1 of uncultured Bartonella sp. The sequence continues at coordinate 3,981 of CAMLON010000025.1, forward strand.
GCACTGCGTGATGCCGAGCTTGCGGCCGATCGCCGCACAATCCGTGCGCCGGTAAGCGGCATTGTGGGTATTTTACCGGTTGATGCGGGAAATTACGTAACATCCGATACAACAATCGCCCGCATAGATAATCGCGATCATATTCTGATTGATGTCTGGGTTCCTGAACGTTTTGCCCCGCTTATCAAAATCGGCCAACAAGTGAAAGCCACTTCTATTGCCCGCCCCGGTGAAGAATTTGTCGGCCGCATCAGCGCCATTGACAATATGATTGACGAACAAAGCCGCACTTTGCGCATTCGTGCGGAAGTCGATAATGCCTCCGGTGTGCTCCAGTCGGGCATGTCTTTTTCTGTGTCGCTTGCTTTTCCCGGTGACCCTTATCCGGCTGTCGACCCGCTTGCAATCCAGTGGAACGCCGAGGGTGCTTATGTCTGGCGGGTGAAAAACGCTCCAATGGAAAATGGTCCAATGAAAGATGCTATTGTGGAACATGTGCGGGTGGGCATTGTCCAGCGCAATGCGGATTCCGTGCTGGTCACCGGTGCACTTCATCAAGGAGATCTTGTTGTCACTAAGGGCGTGCAAAATCTGCAAGATAAAAGTGCCGTCGATGTTTTACAGGATGAAGGGGCAAAAGAGGCGGGAAAAAACGTTTCTCTTGCCAATCAGGATAATCGTTCGGCTCAATCCGGTGGCGATAGTGAGCCACGCGAAAAAGCAACAGACGGGACTTCGGATAAAGCCCAGAAAGCGGCCGGTGAACCTCAAGAATTAAAGGGAAACCAAAAGAAAATCCCTGACGGAGCAAACCGGTAATGGCGGGCGCGTTTCAGAAATCCGGTGAACGCGAAAAGGATAAAGGCGGGCTGGTTGCGCTTTTTATCCGCCGTCCGGTTTCGGCTTTTGTGCTCAATGTGCTCATCATGGTGGCGGGGCTTGCCGCACTTCAGGGCATTGATGTGCGCGAATTGCCGGATGTCGACCGTCCGGTGGTGACAGTCTCAACCGATTTCGATGGTGCGGCGGCTGAAACAATCGACCGTGAAATCACCCAGAAACTTGAAGATGCGGTGGCACGTGTTTCAGGTGTTAAGACCATATCATCGCGTTCCTCTTTTGCCCGCTCGCGGGTAACGGTCGAATTTAACGACGGTGTCGATCTTAATGTAGCGGCAGCCGATATTCGCGATGCTATTTCGCGTGTTACCAATGATTTGCCTGATGATGCCGATGCGTCCCGCATTATCAAGGCAGATTCCAATGCTGATGCGGTGATGCGTCTTGCCGTAACGTCAACAACAATGAGTGTCGATGATTTGACGGTTTTGACTGAAGACCAGATTGTCGACACGCTTTCGGCCGTTTCCGGTGTTGCGGATGTGCAGGTCAATGGCGACCGTGACAAGATTTTCAGAATAGACATTAATCCGGCAAAACTCGCAAGTTACGGCCTGACCATTGCCGATGTCACGAAAACACTGTCCGATATGGCACTTGATGCGCCGGCCGGCTCGCTCAGAAGTTCCAGTCAGGCGCTGGTGGTGAGAGCAACCGCCAATATCTCCACGCCGGAAGAATTCGAGAATGTCTATCTCAACAATCGTGTGCGTATCGGCGATATTGCCAATGTTACTCTGGGGCCGGATGTGGAAACCTCGATTGTGCGTGTCAATGGCAAACCCGGTGTCGGGCTTGGTATTGTGCGGCAGGCACAATCAAACACACTCGATATTTCCGAAGGAATTAGATCGGCTGTTGACAATCTCAACAAAACACTTCCTGAAGGCGTGCATATTACCATAACGAGTGATGATGCAAGCTTTATCAAAGGCGCTATTCACGAAGTCGAGGTGGCGCTTATTGTTGCGGTTTTAAGCGTTGTGGTTATCATTTTTCTGTTTTTGTGGGATTTGCGCGCTACTTTCATTCCCGCCCTTTCTATTCCTGTCGCCTTGATCGGCACATTTGCCGCTATTTATCTTGCCGGTTTTTCGGTCAATATTCTAACTCTCCTTGCACTTGTTCTTGCGACCGGTCTGGTGGTCGATGATGCGATTGTCGTTCTGGAAAATATTGTGCGTCACCGTAATCTTGGCGCAGGGCCGAGGGCTGCGGCCGTTATCGGTACAAGAGAAGTGTTTTTTGCTGTGATTGCCACAACACTGACGCTTGTTGCGGTTTTCGTGCCGATTTCCTTTTTGCCAGGTCAGGCAGGCGGGCTTTTCCGCGAATTCGGTTTTGTGCTGGCAATTGCCATTCTGCTTTCGGCAATTGTGGCTTTGACACTTTGCCCGATGCTTGCTTCAAGATTTCTGAAAGATGTCAAAAAGCCTGCCGGAGCCGTTGCCGATAATGAGGGAAGTTTAAACGGTGAGGAAAACTCAAACACCGAACTAAACCGGCGCGTTCAGGAACATAACGGGCAGGAGGGGCCAAGCTACGGGCATTCCAAACCGGCATTGCTTTTGAAATTTGCCCATGCATTACAGAATTTCTATGCCCACAGCTTGCACCGTGCTCTTGACCATCCGTGGATTGTGGTTTTGCTTTCAATCGGCTTTGTTATCTTAAGTGCGGGTGGATACCTCACCTTGCGGCAGGAATTGACCCCGTCGGAAGACCGCGCACAGGTGTTTTTGCGCATTAACGGGCCACAAGGAATTTCTGTCGATTATCTCAATGATGAAATGCGCAAAATAGAAGATGCGCTTTTGCCGTTCAAAGAAAGGGGCGAAATCATCAATACCTATTCGGTATCAGGCACTTTCGGCTCGTCCAATAACGGTTTTCTCATGCTCAATCTTGCACCTTGGGGCGAGCGTCACCGCAGCCAGCAGGAAATTGTTCAGGAAATCAATCAAATTATGAAAGGTTTTCCGGCTGTGCGTGTCATTGCGGCGGAAGGTAATTCGCTCGGCATCAGGGGGGCGGGACAAGGCTTGCAATTTGCAATTCTCGGCACCGATTACGCCAAACTCCAGCCGGTTGCCGATGCGCTGGTCAGAAAAATGCAGGAAGACCAGCGTTTTGTGCAGCCGCGCTTGAGTGTTGAAGCAACGCAGCCGCAATTGTTCATCGACATTAATCGAGAAAGGGCAACCGATCTCGGTATTGATATTTCCGGACTTGCCAATGCCGTGCAATCCATGCTTGACGGGCGCAAAATCGGCTCGGTCTATATTGGCGACCGCTCCTATGATGTAAAGCTTGTGTCGAATAGCACACCGGTCAATGACCCGACCGATCTTGAAAATATTTTCATGAAAACGGCAGATGACCGTTTTGTGCCGATGTCGGTGGTGACAACGGTTAAAGAAAAGCCGGTTCCGCCGGAACTCGGACGGGAATCGCGTATGCGCTCGATTGCCTTGACGGCAAGTCTTGCACCGGGTTTTGCCCTCGGTGAAGCCTATCAGCAGGCGCTCGAACTTGCAAAACCCATATTGCCCGCGGGAAGCTATATCATCCCGCTTGCCGAGGCTGCCACATTGAGCGAAACCTCTTCCGGCCTTATTATTGTGTTCGGCTTTGCATTGGTCATTATTCTTCTTGTTCTTGCCGCACAGTTTGAAAGTTTCATTTCCGGCCTCATTGTTATGGCAACAGTGCCGCTTGGCCTTGGCAGTGCGGTTTTTGCCATGATGGTGAGCGGGGTAAGCCTGAATGTCTATAGCGAAATCGGGCTGGTGCTGCTTGTCGGTATTATGGCCAAAAACGGCATTCTGATTGTCGAATTTGCCGACCAGCTCAGAAACCGCAACCAGACCTTGCGCGAGGCGGTGGAAAATGCCGCCAATATACGTTTGCGGCCGGTGTCAATGACAATGATTTGCGCCATTCTTGGCGGTGTACCGCTCATTCTTGCAAGCGGGGCGGGTGCAGAAGCCAGAATTTCTTTGGGCTTTGTCATTGTCGGCGGGCTTGGGCTTGCAACCATTGCAACGCTTTATGTCACACCGGTTACCTATCTCTTGCTTGGCCGCTTTATCCGCCCGAAAGCCGAAGAGGATTTCGAGCTTGAGGAGGAACTCAATGCCGCGCAAAATGCCAAAACAACCGGCTGAAACAAGAGATCAATACGAGAAAAACAAAAAAACGTATCGCGATTTGTTGCTGTACCAGAACCGCCAAAACTGATTGATGAAGGTGCGTCACATGTTTGTCCAGAACCGCACCACCGTTGGCTTGTCCGGCTTACAGAATATGTACGGCCGTTATCATCCTTAACAGCATTCCGGATGCCCACACTCATACTGTTTGCGGCACAATAGAAACAGTCAAAATAGCAATAGATGATAAAACAGCAGGTAAAATACGCGTATTATTCTCCTCTCACTTAACAAAAAGCACATTTACCAGTAGGTAAATGTGAAAACAAAACCGCCTATTTGTGAATGTACAATTCCTAAACCGTCTTTTATTTTTTGCTGAACAACATCTTGATCTACATTGTCCTCGTTCCAGCTGTATCCAAAAGCACCGTTATGCCAGGTGCTTTCAACTCTGGCAAAACCGAATAGGTCTGATTGTTCTCCATTTGTATAAATCTTAAAATTACCGTTTTTCAAAGCGGCTAGTTGTTTTGAGAAACTACCATCTTCATCACCAAGCATTTTTCGAGCTTCGGTTAATTGAGCGCGGATAACATTTTTTGCAAGCTGCTTAAATTCATCTATCGACAAATCCAACGGCACACGTTGATTTATTTGACCACCTTCTAGATTGACTTTAGCCCAATCAGAGCAATGGATCATCATCATAGCATCATAACTCATAGGTTCATCATGTGTTGAGTAATATTCAACGAGCTTTGCAACTTGTTTAGCTGATGGTTTTTTATTAGGGTCCCACGTAATTGATGAAATTGCGGATTGTGTTCGGTCGGAAACAGTCGTATTAGCACCTACTTTTACAGTCGGTTCTTCGTTTTTCTTGGATTTTGCGGCTTCGGGTTGCGCTATATCAGTGATAAGCTTGAGCGCGATCTCTCCGCGCACACCGGATAAAGAATGTACAGATGTAACCATTGTCTCTCTCCACGACGATCATGGACGAGTGCTAATCCTCATGATTTCACGCTATCCGATATTGTATTCTTCATGAATACACTTGGATTTTATCACACAAAACACTAATCGAAAAGACTTTGTTGTTTGTTATCGTCCTGCTCTATTTTGCTTGTGCCGGCAGCGCGAAGCGATAGCAAAACCAAGCCCAAGCCCCGCCATGGATGTGTGGTCTTGTCCCTTTCGGGTAACGATCAGTGACGCAAGGCCGCTGATTTTTTTTGTGGTCGGCAGGATCGGCTAGTTTTAAAAAAATTCACTTACGAGATTCCGCTATGCTCGGATCTCGACGCGCCTCGATCTCGACCTTTGTTCTCGATTTTGAGCAGCGGCAAGGCCGTGTCGCCCTGGAACATTCTACTTTGTTACATTCTCCAGGGCTTTCCCGGCCGATAGGAGCGTTATCCACCCGAAGGCTGGCCGCTTGCGGCCTAGCAGCCTTGTGGCAACCGCGTCCCTCATTGAACGCTGTAGGTTGTCCACATGGCTGTGGTTAACGCCCCTTATTTATTTGAAGGCAGGGTCAAGATAATAGGATTAAGAGATAAGCTATTTGCTGGTCTGTTGGCGGCTTTGTCGATTGTCTATCGGGAGCCTCAAGAAAAACCGCTTATGATGGCGCAATTGAGGGCGCAAAAAAGAGCCGTAATAAAAGGCCCGCCGAATTTTTTCAGTGAAGGTGAATTTTCTTTCAAGCGAAATGGATAAAGGCAATTTTACCTCTTTTACTTCAATATGTTTCATCTTAAATTCTATTTACATAATGGAGGGTAGCTTGCCATGTTCCGCAACGAAGAAAAATTCCGCGCCGCTTTTAACGCATTGAAAACCCATGCAAAAGATCCGGAGCTTGGCGATATTCGCTCACTTTTTAAAAATGACCCGCAGCGTTTCGAGCACTTTTCATTGCGGCTTGATGACTTGCTGTTCGATTTCTCCAAATGCGGGGTCACAGCGAAAACCTTGGAGCTTCTTGATAATCTTGCCGATGCTGCCGGTTTGAAAGAGCGGCGAGAGGCCATGTTTTCCGGCGAGCCGATCAATCTGACCGAAAATCGTGCGGTTCTTCACGTTGCATTGCGTGCGCCGAAGGGTAGCACAATCATGCTGGGCGACAAAAATGTTGTCGAGGATGTGCAATCGGTGCTCTCGCATATGGAAAAATTCTGTGAAGGGGTGCGCTCCGGTGCTTTGAAAGGCGAACATGGCGGCAAGATTACCGATGTTGTCAATATCGGCATCGGCGGTTCCGATCTTGGGCCGAAAATGGCAACACTTGCTTTAAAACCCTATCATGACGGGCCGAATTGCCATTTTGTTTCCAATGTCGATGGTGCCGATATTGCCGATACGTTGTCGCGGCTTGATCCGGCAACAACATTGATTATTATTTCTTCCAAAACCTTCACAACCGCCGAAACCATGACCAATGCGCGTGTTGCGCGCCAGTGGATTGCCGAAAAACTGGGCGAGATGGCGGTTTCAAAACATTTTGCGGCAGTTTCGACAGCACTCGGCAAGGTGGCCGATTTCGGCATTGACCCGTCGCGCGTTTTCGGCTTCTGGAACTGGGTTGGCGGGCGTTATTCCGTCTGGTCGGCAATCGGCCTTTCGGTGATGATGGCAATCGGGCCGGAAAATTTCAGAAAGTTTCTCTCTGGCGGCCATGCAATGGATGAACATTTCCGCACCGCACCGTATTCTCGAAACCTTGCCGTCCGGCTGGGTTTGATCGGTTTTTATAACCGCGTCATTTGCGGCTATCCGACACGCGCTGTCATTCCTTATGAGGAACGTCTGTCGCGTCTTCCTGCCTATCTCCAGCAACTCGACATGGAATCGAATGGCAAACATGTCACCATTGATGGCAAGCCGGTTGCAATGCCGACAGGCCCCGTTGTCTGGGGGGAACCGGGAACCAACGGGCAACATGCTTTCTTCCAGCTTTTGCATCAGGGAACCGATATTATACCGGTCGAATTCATTGTTGCTGTGAACGGGCATGAACAAAACTTGCGTCATCAGCATAATATGCTTCTTGCCAATTGTTTTGCCCAATCGGAAGCACTGATGCGTGGCCGAAGCCAAGAAGCGGCAAAAGCCATGTTGATAAAGGGTGGCATGAGCGAAGCGGAAGCCGAAAAACTAGCCCCCCACAAAAGCTTTGTCGGCAACCGCCCGACATTGACGCTTGTTCATGACAAGCTTACCCCCTTCACATTGGGGCGGTTGATTGCGCTTTATGAACACAGGGTTTTTGTTGAAGGCACGCTCATGAACATCAACTCCTTCGACCAATGGGGTGTCGAATTGGGTAAGGAACTCGCCAATGAATTGTTACCCATGGTGTCGGGGCAAGAAAGTGCCGATGGCCGCGACAGTTCGACAAGCGGTTTGATCGCTTATGTCAACGAGCGCCGCTCGCACTGAAATTCCGGCCTAGAACAAATTTTAAAGGCAGTGTCTAAAAAGCCGCTGCCTTTTAATTTATCTTTTCTCTCGTATCTCGTATTTCGTATCTCGTATCTCGTATCTCGTATCTCGTATCTCGTTTCTCGTATCTCGTGTCTCGCATATCGCATTAAACTTCCGCTTATGTGTCGCTTGGCGTATTAAGCCGCTTGGAGTAATAAACCATTTGCGATATGCCGGTACCACTAATTTTCCGGTCTTTCCGGTTGCGTTTCGCATTTCGTTATTCAACTTTCGAGAAAATTAAATCATCCGGCCTTTGAAAAGACTAATGCGAAAAGTGACCCATTGGCAAAGCGGTTTTCTGCAATTGCCGTGCTATTCACCTTTGGGCGGGCGAATAATCAACGGTAAAAAAGGGTGATCGGTGAATGCGCCTATTTTGAAAAATCCGTTTTTTTAAAAATTCCGCTTTATTTTAAAGGCGAAGGCAGAATGGGCAAATTTCTGCCGGAAGCGGGCTTGTTGTTTTGGCGATTTTCAAAGTGGTGAAGTTCAAAGCGGTGAAGTCTAAAGTGGTGAAGCTTGAATAAAAAAGCTAAAAAAAATTTGCCGGTTATTTTTAAACTTTAAAGTCCTTCACCCGACAAGCTGTCTTGTATCTTTCCGGAAAGATTTTGTCTGGCTTAGAATCAATCGTGTGCCAAGCGCATCAAGATCAAAATTCTTTGCCGAGTTCAGCCATTCGTGGAGAATGCCACCCACAACACACACAAGCACGCGCGCCGCATCTTCCGGCCGCCAATCATCGGAAAGCATGTTACGGCTTTGCGCCACATAGAGCATACGCGTAAAAAGATCGAGCATACTGTCGTGAGCTTCTCTCAGGCGCAATATCATTTGCGAAAATTCGTCGACATATTCGCAACGCAAAGTGATAATTGTCATCACACGTTGCTGGTGCTCGTCTTCGGCAAAACGGCCAAGCGAAGCGCAAGCCGATTTTTCCAGAATGTCGATCGGATTGACAGAATCATTGCGCTTGACCTCGTCGATCAGCTCTTCCTGAGGAAATTTGATGCGGTCGATAATCGCGTTATAAATCGCCGGTTTGTCACGAAAATGGAAATAGATTGCGCCGCGTGTAACGCCAGCCCGTTCGGCAATTTCATTCAACGAAGTTTTGGAAACACCCTTGGTTAGAAAAGCCACTTCCGCCGCGTCGAGGATCGTTTCACGCGTTTCGCTCGCTTCAGCTTTTGTCCTCCTCATTTGGTCACCCTTTTTGTTCTGTTAATAACTGCCGAAACGCGAAATCTTGTCCCGAAAAACGCGGAAGATTGATTGAAAAATGTTAAATTAAGTCTTTGCAACCGGTTGTGACGCCTTATTATTGCTGTTATTAAGTGGTTATTAGCGAATTGGCTATTTACAAACATTCATGTATGTATATTTTACCGGACACGAAAAAAATATCAAGGTCTGACATCCTATGACACTATTAAGGAAATTATCGGCCGCTCTTCTTGTCGGCGTGCTGTCTTTTGGACTCGTTGCCTGTGGCAAACAGGAAAAGCATATGCCGCCGCCATCGCAGGCAAGCGGCAAGGTTATTCATCAGGCAGAAGTTCCGTTAAATTACGAATATGCAGCCCGTGTTGTTGCCTATCGTGAAACCGAAGTTCGTGCCCGTGTTGGTGGTATTCTCTTGCACCGCAACTTTGTTGAAGGCTCGGAAGTCAAGCAGGGCGAAATATTGTTCGAGATTGATCCGGATAAATACGAGGCTGCTGTCGCTTCGGCACGCGCACAGGTTGCACAGGCGCAAGCCAATTACGACCAGTCGGTTCGTGATGCCGACCGTGCCGAGGAACTGGTCAAGCAAAAAGTCCAGTCAACTTCATTGCGCGATCAGGCTTTTGCCAAGCGCGATGCCGACGAAGCAACATTGATGCAGACGAAAGCCGAGTTGCGCACTGCAGAACTCAATCTCGAATATACAAAAGTGGCAGCGCCAATCAGTGGACTGACCAGTCGCGAGGCTGTTTCGGAAGGTTCTCTTATCGGAACCGACCCGTCATCGAGTCTGCTCACCACAATCACGCAGTTTGACCCGATCTATGTCAACTTCTCGTTTGCCGATGGTGAATATGACCAGATTCGCCATTTGATGGACGAAATGCAGCAGCGTGGCGAAAAGATTGATAATCTGAAAGTTACTGTCCGTCTTGGTGAAGGGGTTGATTATCCCGAACAAGGAACGGTCGATTTTACCTCGCCGACAATTGACAAGCAGACAGGAACCTTGGGTGCGCGTGCGGTTATCGCCAATCCCGATCGTCGTCTGCTTCCGGGTATGTTTGTACGCGTAACGGTCACGGGTATCAAAATGGCCAATGCCATGACCATTCCGGAATCGGCTCTGGTCCAAAACAGTGGTGGCCAGTTTGTCTATCTGTTGAAAAAGCCCGAGGCACCGAAAGCCGGCGAGAATGCTCCGCAAGGTGCACAACCTGCTGCACCGGCCGCCGCCAATGGACAGCCGCAAAAGGCGGCTGGCCGTTTGATGGTTGTCGAGCAACGTCCGGTCAAAGCCGTGCGCAAAATGCAAAACGGCGACTGGCTGATTGACAGTGTCAAATTCGATGAAAAAGACAAAAACAAGGTTGTTCAGGGGCTTCGTGACGGAGAGGAAGTTGTCACCGAAGGCCAGGTTTATATCGAACAGGGTCTGATGCGTATTCCTCAGGGGCAAAGCCTGATGGTCAATGTCACCGACGATGCGCCACAACAGGCACCTGACGGGGGCAATGCAAAAGCTTCGGGGCCCGCACAATGAGTTATAGTTTCTTCATTAACCGGCCGGTTTTCGCGTCGGTTATATCCATTATCATCGTATTGGCCGGCTTTATGTGTATGCGCATATTGCCGATTGCCCAATATCCTGACCTGTTGCCACCGCAGGTGGTCGTTTCGGCGCAGTACCCCGGTGCCAGTGCCGAAACAGTTGCCCAGACCGTGGCTGTTCCTCTCGAACAGCAGATCAACGGCGTTGAAGACATGATCTATATGCAATCGATCAGCAACGCGTCCGGTACATTGCAGATCACTGTTACTTTTGCGCTCGGGACCGATCCTGATCAGGCAACCATTAACGTCAACAACCGCGTTCAGCGTGCTTTGACAACTTTGCCGCAAGAAGTGCAACGTCTTGGTGTTGTTGCCGATAAACGGTCTTCATCCATCCTTGGCCTTGTTGCCATGCGTTCGACAACAAGCGCTTATGACCGGATTTATGTCGGCAACTACGCATTGCTTAACGTTGTTGACGATTTGAAACGTATTCCCGGTGTCGGCGATGCGCAGGTTCTCGGACACGTCGATTATTCGATGCGTATCTGGTTGCGGCCTGACAAGCTTGCCCAATATAATATGACGCCGACCGATGTTATCAATGCGGTCAAGGAACAGAATAACCAGTATCCTGTTGGTCGTATTGGTGAACAGCCGGATATCAATGGTGCTTTCACCTATTCGGCAACGACGCAAGGTCGTCTTGTAACAAAAGAAGAATTCGGTGAAATTATTCTGCGTTCGGATGACACAGGTGCTTCTCTGCGTCTGAAAGATGTTGCGCGTATCGAACTCGGTACCCAGCAATATTTCATTGAATCCAATTTGAACGGCAACCCGATGGTGCCGATCCTGATCTTCCTGCAACCTGGTGCCAACGCGCTTGCCACCATGCAGTCGATCAAGAAACGTATGGATGAATTGAAAGTTGCCTTCCCTCCGGGGATCGAATATTCGGTACCTTACGATACCACCAAGTTCATTCAGGTTTCTGTTGAGGAAGTTGTCCACACCTTCATCGAAGCTATTCTGCTTGTTATTGTGGTTGTGTTCATCTTCCTGCAGAACTGGCGAGCGACGCTTATTCCGATTATCGCGGTGCCAATATCTATTATCGGAACGTTTGCGGGCATTTACGTGCTCGGCTTCTCGATCAATATGTTGACACTGTTCGGGCTGGTGCTTGCCATCGGTATTGTGGTTGATGACGCGATTGTGGTGTTGGAAAACGTCGAACGCGTTATGTCGGAAGAAAAGCTTTCGCCTCATGATGCTGCTATCAAGTCGATGAGCGAGGTTACAGGACCGGTTGTCGCTATTGTGCTCGTTCTGTGCGCCGTGTTCATTCCGGTTTCCTTCATGGGCGGCATGGCCGGTGTTATGTATCAGCAGTTTGCTGTAACAATCGCGATTTCAGTCGTTATTTCCGGTACTGTTGCTTTGACATTGACACCGGCTTTGTGTTCGCTGTTGTTGAAGCCGCGCCATAGCGAACCGATTGCACCGTTCCGCTGGTTTAACGAGACATTCCAGAAGATCACCAATCTTTATGTTTCGGGCGTCAGCTTCTTCGTCCATAAATTCTGGTACGGCATTGTCTGTTTTGTGCTGGTTTGTGTCTTTGCTGTCTTCATGTTCGAGAAGGTTCCTTCCTCCCTCGTTCCGGATGAAGATCAGGGTTATGTGCTTGCGGTTTCGTTCCTGCCTTCGGCTTCATCGCTTGAAAGAACACAAGGTGTTGTCGACAAGGCCTATAAAATTCTCAAGCAAAACCCTGCGGTCGAAAATATTGCAGAGCTTGCCGGTTATGACCTGCTTTCGGGCGGTTTGAAGACAAGTTCGGGCGCCATGTTCGTCATGTTCAAGGATTGGAAAGAGAGACCCGACCCGAAGGATGATGCACGTAACATTGCCCCACAGGTGATCGGCATGACATCGAGCATCAAGGACGGTGTAACGGTCGCCTTCAACCCGCCGCCCATTACCGGTTTGTCGACAACCGGCGGCTTTGAAGTCTATCTACAGGACCGCGCCGGTGGCTCGATTGATGACCTCTATAAAATGACTATGTCGCTCGTCAAAGCTGCCAACCAGCGTCCGGAATTGAAGAATGTCCGCACCACCTTTGACCCGAACGTTCCGAAGTACGACTTCCATGTCGATCGTGTCAAAGCCCGTGCTATGGATGTGCCGATCAATTCGATTTATGATGCCCTTTCGGCAACATTCGGTAACATCTATATCAACGACTTCACCCTTTACGGACGTAACTATCAGGTTAAAATCCAGTCTGAAGGCGAGTTCCGTAAAAGTGCGGAAGACATCAAGCAGGTATTTGTACGGTCGAATTCGGGCAGTATGATACCGTTGAACGCGCTTGTCCAAACAACGCGTATTACCGGTTCCGACCAGCTTGAACGCTTCAACGCTTTCTATGCAACCAAGATCATGGGTGATCCGGCTACCGGCTTTACCTCCGGTGATGCGATCAAGGCCATGACCGATATTGCCGGCAAGGTTTTGCCCAATACTTACCAGATTGCATGGACAGGTTCAGCCTATCAGGAAGTTGTGGCCGGTGGTGCCGGTTCGACCGCTATGATCTTCGGTATCATTATGGTGTTCCTCATTCTGGCTGCGCAATATGAACGCTGGAGCCTGCCTTTTGCGGTTGTCACCGCCGTGCCATTCGCGATTGCCGGTGCGTTGACATTCACTTACCTAAGGGGACTGAGCAACGACGTTTATTTCCAGATCGGTTTGGTCACACTGGTGGGGCTGGCTGCGAAAAACGCCATCCTGATCGTCGAATTTGCTGTGCTTGAACGTGAAAGCGGCAAATCGGCAATCGACGCGGCGATTTCTGCGGCACGTCTTCGCTTCCGCCCGATTGTGATGACATCTCTGGCGTTTATCCTTGGTGTTGTTCCCTTGGCAAGATCTACCGGTGCCGGTTCCGCTAGCCGTCACGCAATTGGTACCGGTGTTATCGGCGGTATGTTGGCTGCAACATGTATTGCAACCTTCTTTATCCCGATGTTCTACCGTCTGTTTAGCGGAAACCGTGCCGGAAGAACTGCCGGTGGAGAGCCGACAAATGGCGGCAATGCACCGGAAGCTCAATCCGCACCCGACAAACAGTCAGGCAACAATGTTCAACAAGCCTGAGCTTGTTGACAAAACCAAAAACAAAACCCCGGTATCCAACCGGGGTTTTTTATTATCCGGTTAAAATGTAGCAATCATTCCATGGTCTGAAAACAGCGACTGGAAAAAAGAAAAGCGCGGGACAAGGGGCAAAGGCCTGAAGCCGCAATTTGAAAGCGCAAAACAGAACGGGAGACAGGAAAAGGTGCAAGCCGTTCGGGACAGGCGCGTTTTGATAGGAAAGGGACAGAGAGACGAAGGAAGAGAGAGGAGGAGAAATAAGGGGGGGCGGAACAGCGGGTCGTGGAAAAGGCAGGAGCCGTTCGGGACAGGTGCGTCTTGATAGGGAAGGGACAGCGAGAAGAAGGAATAGAAAGGCGAGGAGAAATAAGGGTGGCGGAACAGCTAGGCGTGGAAAAGGCAGGAGCCGATCAGAAAAGGCGCGTCTTGATAGGGAAGGGACAGAAGGGCGAAAGAAAGGTGAGGGCGATCACAAAAGTTATGGATTGATAGGGAAGGAATAGCAAGGCGGAGAAACAGAAAGAAAAAGCTTCAAAGGGAAAAAATGGGGAGATGGAATAACGAGGGAAGAGGGGGGAAAGAAACAGAAGAAATAACACACAGGAATGGCAGCGGCATCAGACCCGCGCGGTCGCATTTATAGAAGCTATTAAAGGCAGAAGCAGCCGGGATCAGGCAAGCTCAAAAATCTTGAGGTGAAATGAGGGGAAATAGCGAAAAATCTTGAAAACTTAAAAATCTCGATCAGTGGCGCGTTATCAAGCCTTGCACATTTGAGCGTTATCAAGCCTTGTGCATTCAGGCGGCCAAAGTCTTGAGCATTTGCGCGCTATAAAGACGTGCAAACCGCCAGCCAAATATTTAAGCCGACGGTTTGAAAGTGTTTATGAATATGGTTGATGGGTCAGGAAAGGCCTTCAATCTCGCCACTTTCATCAAGGTGGATTTTTTCAGCCATAGGATGGCGGGGAAGCCCCGGCATAGTCATAATATCACCGCAAATAACCACAACAAATCCGGCTCCTGCACAGAGTTTGACCTCGCGTACGGGAATGGTGAAATTTTCCGGCGCGCCCAGCAGTTTCGGGTCGGCGGAAAATGAATATTGTGTTTTTGCCATGCAGACCGGCAAGTTCCCGTAGCCTTCCTCATCCCAAGCCTTCAACTGGTTAAGAATATTGGCCGGAATATTCGCACCACGCCCGCCATAAATCTCGCGTATAATCGTGTCGATCTTCTCTTCGAGCGACAAATCGTCAGCATAGAGCGGGTGGAAATTGCTTTTGTTTGCGGCAATCATTTGCACAACAGCACGGGCGAGGTCTTCTGCACCTTCGCCACCTTTTTCCCAATGGCGGCACATGATGGCCTGATGGCCGGTTCCAGCAACGGCCTTCTTTAAAACCTCTATTTCCGCATCGGTGTCGGAATTGAAATGATTAATGGCCACAATGACCGGTACACCATATTTTTCCATATTGGAAATATGGCGCAACAAATTGGCAGTACCTTTTTTCAATGCCGCAACATTTTCGTGGGCAAGATCGGCTTTTTCAACGCCGCCATTCATTTTCAATGCACGGATTGTTGCAACAATCACCGTTGCGTCGGGTTTCAATCCGGCTTTGCGGCATTTGATGTCGAAAAACTTTTCCGCTCCAAGATCAGCACCGAAACCGGCTTCTGTGACGACATAATCGGCAAGCTTCAATGCGGTTTTGGTGGCAATGACCGAGTTACAGCCATGGGCAATATTGGCAAAAGGCCCGCCATGGATAAAAGCCGGATTGTGTTCGATTGTCTGAACCAGATTGGGCGCCAATGCATCGCGCAACAAAACTGCCATTGCGCCTTCTGCGTGAATATCGGAAGCAGTAACGGGTGTTTTGTCGTAACGGTAACCGATAATGATTTTCCCCAAGCGCTTTGTGAGATCGGCAAGGTTTTCGGAAAGGCAGAAGATTGCCATGATTTCGGATGCCACAGTAATATCGAACCCGCTTTGGCGGCAAAACCCGTTTTTTACCCCGCCAAGGGAAATAACAATGTCACGAAGCGCGCGATCATTCATGTCGACCACGCGTTTCCATGTAATCCGACGGGAATCGATATTCTGTTCATTGCCCCAATAAATGTGGTTATCCACCATGGCAGCTAGAAGATTATTGGCCGATGTGATGGCGTGAAAATCGCCGGTAAAATGCAAATTGATGTCTTCCATCGGAATGACTTGCGAACGTCCGCCACCGGCTGCACCACCTTTCTGGCCGAAATTCGGCCCCAAAGACGGTTCTCTTAACGATGCAACAGCCTTTTTGCCAATATGATTGAGCGCATCGGTAAGGCCGATTGTGGTTGTGGTTTTTCCTTCACCTGCCGGTGTCGGGTTAATGGCAGTCACCAGAATGAGTTTGCCGTTTTTATTGTTTTTGAGCGTCTCGATGTATTTTGCGCTAATTTTTGCCTTGTCATGCCCGTAAGGAACAATATCCTCATAAGGAATATCAAGTTTTGCGGCAATTTCGCCAATGGGCAGTTTGGTTGCTTGACGGGCTATTTCAATATCTGAAAGATTCATCAATATTCTCTGTTATCAGGCGCAATAATGTAAAATTGCGGTCATTGTTTTCAAAACGACGACAAGGTTTCTTTTTCTCGTCGTTCTTTGTCACTTTCATAACCCCAATTTATCAATAAAGCCATTTTCAGTAAGCTATAAAACTAGCCTATCAAGAAATAAATGTCATTCTAACGACTTTTTTAATAGAAGCAGAACCGCGTTTTTCCCCGTCATTTTAATGTGTCGGAACGTTTACACGATTAGAGGCGTGACACCACATTTGCCGGAGCCATTTTTCTTCAATTAACGGCTTGCGATTTTTTCTTGCTGTTTTTGCTTGACGAAGGGAAACGGGACAATCTGCCGGTTTTTCAACAATCGTCAGCAAATAGCTTCCGTTCCAAAACAAGTTTGAAACAGAAAATTGTTTGAAATAGCAAATGCAAACAAGTTTCTCGAAAGCATTTGGAAAGAAAGATGAAAAGGCAAATAAAACGAATCGCCCTTCGTTGAAAGAATGCTATTTTGCAATTGTCTTCAAAAAATAACGATCGGCATTGAATGCCGATAAAGTTGCTAATAATCATAATTCTTGATATAATAATAATTGCATTTATGAAAAATGCTATCAGGCACTTGGCTGACATGATGACAGTACATGCCAATTCAAGGTTTGTAACATGATAAATACTTCATATACTAATATCTTGCCCCGGCAGATAACCGAGGCAAAGTCTCGAACATCATCTTTACGCCAAGCCGATGCTTCACCCAAAGCTGATGCGTCAGGGCAAAAACAAGAAACTAAACCCGTAAAATTTGATTTGACCGCTGATCCGAAGTCGTTTGATGGCCTTTCGCGCGAGGATTTGGCCTCTATTCTTCTCAATGAAGATGGATTTTATAATGAGGAAGATAAAGCGAATGCTACTTTCTTTCTCGAGAAGCAGACGCTTGATGCTTTTTGGGCTGAATATAACAAATCAGGTGATTATGCTGCTGCACAAGAAGCCAGTATAAGGTCATTGGATAAGGCAGGGGTGAAGGAAAAGCAGACATTCCTTTGGAATGATAAACGGGCGCATATCGTGTCTGAATATGAAGCTTCAGCCAAACGCAACGGAGTTGCGGCAAAGAATTTCGATATTGATAGTGAACTCTATCATTTGCTTAAAAATGTTCACGACCGGATTAACGAGGAATCAAGGCTGGCGTACATAAATGGCAAAGACTTCCCGAACTATCTTGAAGATCATGACTATTTAGCAATTAAACAACAATATGAGAGAGAAATGAAAACGGGTTTTTCCTTTAAAGTCTAACCCCGTTTCCGGTTATCAATTCAAGCTGTAAGTCATATCTGCGCTAAAATTGCCCGTTCAATCAGAATCGGCTGAAGAAATACGGCCTGAACACGAACGAGAACGACCGTTCACGAGAGAACCGGTCGGGGCAGTCCATAATTGACCTTGCCCTGTGAAATGCCGCCGGTTCTAAGTTTGTTTGGTTTCATGTTACCGGCTGTTGAATATGATTGATGACTTTAACCGACAATGTTCGGAAACAAGTTATGATTTCGGGGAAGGCACGAAAAAGCGGGGCGACATCTTTATCAGTAAAAAAGATGTTTTTTCGGGGAAGGCACGAAAAGGCGGAGCGACATCTTTATCAGGGAAAAGATGTGATTTCGGGGAAGGCACAAAAAAAGCGGAGCGACATCTTTATCAGGAAACAAGTTGTGATTTCGGGGAAGGCACGAAAAGGCGGGGCGACATCTTTATCAGGAAAAAAGATGTGATTTCGGGGGAGGGCACAAAAAAGCGGGGCGACAGCTTTTTTGGTCTAGAAGAAGCAAATTGGAACTTTTCGGGAAATAAAGGGCGATTGAGCGGCTTTGGTAGCGGAGGAGGGATTTGAACCCCCGACACAAGGATTATGATTCC
>CAMLON010000026.1 GCA_946481695.1 uncultured Bartonella sp.
GCTTTCGAGACTGTCAATATCATCATAAAGTGTGCGCCTGAGTTTTCCCGAAGACCGGCTTGCGAAAAACGACAGTGGAACCTCTCCCAGTTTTTGAGCTGCTCTTTTTCTGAGTGTAAAGAGAATGGTGAACGCCCCTTTATGGGCAAGCATGTCACTTAAAGATACGAATATCCATCTGAGCAAAACAAGGCCGATTGCAACACCTGCAAGATACCAGATTTTTGTGGGGTATATCGTCGGTTTCAAAAGCTCGCCAGCAATAAGTGAAATCACATAGAAGGGCGCAATGCTCAAAGCCGCAGCAATAATGGCCGTGATGATGGCGGAGCCTGTAAAAAAACGCGAATAGCGCAAAAGTCCCAGAAAAGTGGCAGGCTTTTCACTGTCATAAAATGTTGAATTCATGGATGGTTGTTGGCTCATCACGGCTACCGCAAAAATTGTTAAAAACCGACTATGACTTATTTTTGATAATTTTGGTATAGTTTTATTTGTTTACCCATGAAAAACTTTTTATCCGTTTTATTGTCAGCGATTTTTCATGTATAAATTTTAGTGTTCCGTGCGGAAAATCGGGCGTTAAACAGGATAATTTTTGGAAAAAAACGCGATAAATTTTATGAAGTTTTCATCAGGCTTTTGTCGCCTGTATCACAATCAATCGCAAATATCGGATAAAAATTATTCTTGTCATCCATGTTCTTGAGTTCAGAAAAATATTTTTCATGAGAAAGCTTCAAGGAATTGCCGGACAGGTGAAACTCTATAAATTGCCGTTTCGGCAGTTAAAAAAGATTTTTGTGTCAAGCTTGAAACATCAACTGGCGGTTTTGATACCCGTGGCACTCAATTCTGTTGTTTGATGAGGCATAATTATTTAAAATAATTATGCCTCAAAACTTGGGCTGAAACATTATAGGCAAAATTTGATAGTCTTTGCCTTCATTCTAGAAACGGATTTCAGAACTTGAAATCGGCTTTTGCCCAGAAGGTGCGCCCAGGCTCTCGCAACTGATAATGGGCGGGAAAACCGAAACCGGCATCGCCATCACGGTTGAGATGTTCAAAATAATCCTTGTTGAAGAGATTATCGACCCCGCCGGTCAAAGCCACATTTTTTGAAATCTTGTAGCTGCCATTCAAAGAAAAAACACCAAAGCCTGCACTTTTATCAAAGTCTTTTCCCACCACATTGCCTTTGTTTTCAGCAATGCGCGGTTGATCGGCAACAAGCCTTAAAAGCCCGCCAATGCTCCATTTTTCTTTTTGATAGGTGAGGCCGAGCCTTCCCTCCAAGGGTGGAATTTGCGGCAAAGCTTCATTGTCTGTGGTGTTTTTCCCCCACGAATAGGCAAGGCTTGAATCAAACTTCCAGACATTGAAGAACATATGGGAAAGCCCCAATTCGCCCCCCATTATGGTGGCATCGACATTCGATGCTTTTGACTGCCCGCTTGAATAGTCGAAGAGAATATAGTCATCAATCCGGCCGACATAGGTGGAAGCCCAGATATTGCTGTTTTCCCCGCTATATTGCGCACCGAAATCAAGCTGGGTGGTTTTTTCGGGCTTTATGCCGTCAAATGCATTGAGGGAGTTAGCGTCGGATTGTTTGGGGGAAAACAGTTCCCAATAATCGGGGAAACGCTCGGCATGGCCAAGCCCGATATAGGTTGTGAGCGGTATTTGATCGAGGTCGCGCTCATAACGAAGAAAACCGCTTGGCAGTGTTCTGTCGCGCTTGTCGCCATCTGTCGGACTTGTGTTTCGCTCATCCTTCGCAGAAGCCCGATCAAGTCTGCCGCCAAAAACAAGGCGTTGATTTTCGGCAAAGTTCCATGTCGCTTCGCTGAACAGTCCGTAATCGAAAAATACCGCATCCTTATCCCAACCGTTAATGCTCATCATATTGCGGCTTTTTCTTTTGCGGTGGGTGTTGGTTTGGAGATCAACCCCGCTCACGAGTGATAAATCGCCAAAATCCCAATTGGTGGTAAAGTGGCCGCCCATGGTGCGCCGGTCAAGGCGCGATTCCATCGGCATGGACGACATATCCATCGTGCCACCTGTACCCCCCATACCGTTCATGCCGCCCATACCGCCCATTCCACCCATGCCGGTCATGCCATTCATGCCACCCATACCGGCCATCGGATTTCCGCCTCCGCTTCCCATCATATGGTTCATATCCATTGCCCCACCCGACATATGTCCCATATGACCGGTTCCCGTTTTGCCTGTATTTGTCATACCGATTGGCAGTGGCAAACCGCTGGTCGCAAGGTGGCGCAAACGGAAATTATCCATAATGTGATCGGCATAATTATAGTAAAATTGCGCGTCGACCTTGGTGAGCCGGTCATTGATATTTTCTTTGATGAATTTGGCACCAAGCGATTCCCGCTTGAATTGGCTGCCATCCATAGCGCGGCCTGCATAACGGGCTTCACCATCACCGCCGCCGCCGGAAAGCTCGAACAATGTATTTTCGTCTGGAGTGAACCCCAAAAACATATCGCCATTCCATTTATCCCATTTTGAGGGAACACTATTGCCATCGCCATCATGATAATCATGGGAAAGGGCTTTATTGCCGATAATCCGGACATAGCCGGGGCGTGCCCCGACAGTGCCATCAAGGCGGGATTCAAAACGGCTATTGGAACCGATGACAATGCTGGAATCGCCTTTGACGGTCGGTTTGTCAAAATGCTGCGGGTCGCGTTCGAACAAAATTGTTGCCGCTGAACCCGTGGGGCCATAGCGCACGGTTTGAGGCCCCTTCACAACCGTCAGCCGGTCATAGCTTTCAGGCGAGATATAGGATGTCGGATTATCCATCCGCCCCGGACAGGCGCCCATAATCGTGCTGCCATCATTGACAATATTAAGACGCGAGCCGAATTGGCCACGAAAAACGGGGTCGCCATTGGTGCCGCCATTGCGAATGGTTGCAAAACCGGGAATGGTTTTGAGATAATCGGCACCGTCCGAAGCGGGAATAGGCTGGCGTGGGTCTTTCAGATTGGTAACAACAGTGACCGGTGAAGACATGGATGCCGATGTAACGATTACGGGTTTTAGAACCATGTTTTCATTTTCTGAGGCCTTTGACGCAGCTTCTTTTTGTGCGGGACTAGTTAGCGGGTTTTGAAGTGGCGTCATCGTGCTATGCCCGTTATTTGCGATCGTTTCTGCTTTTGCCTCCGTTGGCATTATGATGAGCAAGGTGGAAAGAGAAGCAATGGCACCAATTGCGGCAGACGATGATTTTAATGCGTCCGAGCGCGCGGAAAACTGCTTATAGGTTTGAAAGAGAGAATCCATTTTTTAAAAATCCATGAAAAAAAGTGGATTGAAACTTTGTCAGGCATGGAAAATAAACAGGAATTGCCATGAAAGGCATTCTCTGAGCCTCGTTTTTGTGAGGCTTTAAACCATGCGTTTTGACGGTTGAAAAAACAGACTGACAAGTTTTACAATCACAATTGAAAACTTAAAAAAATAGTAGCAATCACTTGCGCCCCGTCGTTAAAAAGACGGCGCCATTTTTTTAAAAATTCGATGTGATGATCTATTGAACCTATCAGCTTATGAGTAACAATGGCGGGGAACGCGGCGAGGCGTTGGATTTTACAAAAAACGTGCCGAAGGTTACCGCATCATAGGGCAGTAAAATCTCGACGAGAAAGAGGTTATGTTCGCCGATTTCAACACTATCGGGCGGGGTGAGCATTGATGCGCCGATGCGGCAGGCGTGACACGCACCCAATTCATGACATGAATTGTCATTATGGTGTTTTTTGCTTAATTTTTGCGGTTTTGAAGTTGCGTTTTTCGAGCAAATGTCGCTATCGGAAACCATATGCGAATGGTTCTGCCGAACGCTTTCATGATGGTGAGACGAGTGGCTTGCAAAGCTGTTTGGTAAAACCGGAAA
The DNA here is from genome assembly GCA_946481695.1 of uncultured Bartonella sp. The sequence goes on from CAMLON010000026.1 coordinate 3,944, forward strand.
ATTGCGATTATGGGCAAAGGCGAGGTTGAGCAGTGCGAAAATGCACAACACCCTGATAACCACGGAAAATGGTTTGCTCGTCCCGATCATTTCGCAAAAACTTTCCCTTTTTTGGAAACTATTCTCCAGTTTTATTTTTTTTGCAAGATAGGCCAAAACAACCAACAGGATTTTTTAAAAAAATCGGCAAAAAGAGGGGAATAGAAGGCCATTGGAAAGGTCAGGAACGAGGCTGTCAGAGGGGAAATCGCACGACAAACGGGAAAGGGAAGCGAAAGGAGTGAGAAGGGAAGGTAGACGTAGGACTGAGGAAGGTTAAGCAATTTTGAGAAAGAGAGAGGCTCATCCCTCGGGTTTCAAGTTGATGTCGTGCTTTTTTCCCCATATCTCTATTCGCTTTTTATTTTTGCGAGCTTTTAAAAAAGAACGTGTTTAAGGCAAAGCCCGCTTCTTTATTGATGAATTTTTCTAATAGGCTTTGTGAAAAGAGGCCGGTTTATGAGGGGGCTTCACGCGTTTATAGCTGAAGAAGACATTTCAAAGAGCCTTCGCTTATCTCATTGCTCTTTCATGGCCGCTTTATGTTCAGGAGAAATTATGCGCCCTTTTATAATTTGTCATATGATGACGTCGATTGACGGAAAAATCGTAGAAGATCATTGGACCGCGCCTTATGACGGAACTGAAAATGATGAGACGACCATTTCCTATTATGACCTTAGCGACAGTTTCAATTGCGACGCGGAAATGCTGGGGCGGGTTACTGTTCACAGACATCATGCAAAGCAGGAATTCAATGACCCTCATCCTGTAAGAGTGATTGACCCGCAACCTTTTATCGGTAAGCGCGAAACAAAACGGCTATGCATTGTTGTCGATCGCCATGGGCGCATCAAATATGAAGGCGACAAAATTTGTGGCGAAAACATTATTGTTGTTTTGGGCAAAAAAATATCGCAAGCCTATCTGGAACATCTTCGTAGCTTGGAAATTTCCTATGTCTTTGCCGGTGAAGATGGAAATGATCTTGTGGAAGCCATGGAAAGTCTTGGGCGTTTCTTCAATATGAAGCGAATTGTTTTGCAAGGCGGTGGCACAATTAACGGAGCATTTCTGGAAAACGGGCTTATCGATGAATTGAGTGTGATGATTTATCCCGGTATTGACGGGCGAAAAGCTGCACCTTCCTTATTTGATTGGTCACCTCGCACGGATAATAGCTTGACGGGAGGAACGGTTTTGGTGAAAGGAAATCCGGCCGCCGGCCAGTCACTCGAATTGCTGGACGCACAAAATGCCGGTCAGGGCGTCATTGCACTACGCTATAAATTACACCGCGAGAAAATCGCAAACAATAGGCGCTGAATGCAATAGATCGGGCTTTCGGCCAAGGATCGGCCAGTTGTGACGGGGAAAAACGCAATCATTTAACCGTTACAGCATGAAAGAAGAGACCCGATAATTCAGCCGAGCCGCAATTCATTTATTGGCTAAAAATATTTCTTTTGACCGGAATATGGCTTTCTACATTCGACTTTGCCGGAGATTTAAGAAAATTGCGATGACAATCAGGAACGGGGGTATTTTATTCAAACACCCGTTTTATTATTCAGACACTGATTTTTATTGTCTTCAGTTACCCGTTTTATAAAAGGCGCTGTTTCATCCCGCTTAAAAATCAGTTGAAGCGGCAAGTTGTTCCTGCCCTTTGAAGTCTTCAAGCCTTCTTTTCAGAACCTCAATGGTGGTTTTTAAAGCACCTGAGCCGAGCACTACACGTAACGGTGCGGGCGTTATATCGACACTTTCGATAATGCGGGCAGCCATACGCTCCGGATCCCCTGCGGCCAAGCCGTTTTTCCGATCAAGCATTTTTTGAAAAGCATGGGCGGGCGTATTGTCATAAGCCTTGATCGGCTTTGCAATTTTTGCGCTTTTATAGCGGAATTCGGTTCTTGCTCCACCGGGTTCGACAATGGTCACGCCAATATTGAATGGCGCCATTTCTTGTGAAAGCGAGTCACAAAATCCTTCTATGCCCCATTTTGTCGCATGATAAAGCGAATTTCCGGCAAAAGCGACTTCGCCTCCATAGGAAGAAATCTGAATGATGCGCCCATGTTGTTTTTTTCTCATAATGGGCAGGAAGGCGCGGATAAAGTCGATCGAGCCGGTGAGGTTGGTTGCGATAATGTCGTCAATTTCTTCATCCGACAATTCTTCAGCCGCCCCGAATAATCCATATCCGGCATTGCTGACAATCACATCAATTGTTGAAAACAATTCTTCTGTCTTTTGCCCGAGTTGTTTTACGGCTTTCCGGTCTCTCATATCTAAAATTTCGACATGAAAATTATCAGGATAACGGGCAATCAAGTCTTCGACAGGTGCCGTTTTGCGCACAGTCCCCAATACGTTATCACCGTGGCTTAAAACCTGTTTGACCATTTCATAACCGAAACCACTTGAGACACCGGTTATCACCCAGTTGCGCTTGACCATCTTTTAAACCCCTTCACAAAAAAGCATTTTCAAAGTTGCACTATCTTTTATCGACTATGCGCGGCTGCTTTTTATTATCGAGATTAATCCGAAAAGCACTTCTTCTAAAAGAAGGCGTGTGGAACTAGACTTTATGCAAAATTTTCATAAAACAAGCTGTTTTGCGATGTTTGGTTCGCAAAGTTTATCGGTCAAAAAATCTCCAGCCCGACAAACTGAAAAAGCAAGGCTTCAGGAGAAGCAGCAGAAATATCGGAAAAACGCATATGCGGGAAGGGGAGAATGACACAGAAAACAAATCTACGACAACACCAGACTGGCAGGGTTAAGCGTATAGAATGAAGGCTGCGATAGAAAAAACGGAATGGCAAATGGAACGAACTTTTTTAAAGGCCCGATCGGAAATTGAAATTAAACTAAGTGGGGCGCAATCTTATAAAGTTTTATAGCGCAAACAATCGATAACCAGTTGAAAAGCGGCGGTGTGTTGGCGCCGTGTCGGATAATAGAGATAATATCCGGGAAAAGCCGGACAATAATTTTCAAGAATGCGTTTAAGCCGCCCGCTTGCCACTCGTTCCACCACTGCATCTTCGGTGGTGTAGGCAATGCCGAAACCGGCTTCGGCAGCATCCAATGCCTGGTCGATCGTGTTGAAGCTCAATTGTCCTTCAACCCTTATTTTGCATTCATGACAATGTTCTTCAAATTCCCAAACGTAAAAGCCGCCGGATGTCGGCAATCGGAGATTGATGCACTGATGTTCAAGAAGATCGCGCGGCGTTTCCGGAGTGGGATGTTTTTCAAGATATTGTGGTGAGGCGACAGCCGCCATGCGGAGATCCGGCCCGATTTTTAATGCGATCATGTCTTTCTCGACCTGTTCACCAAGCCGCACACCGGCGTCGAAACGCTCGGCCACAATGTCGGTTAAGGCATAATCAATCGAAATTTCGAGATGAATATCGGGATATTTTGCAAGAAGCGGGCAAAGCTTTGGCCATAAAATGGCTTTTGCTGCATAATCGGGCGCGGTTATGCGGATTGTGCCGGATGGGTGGTCGATTGTCTCGCAAAGGTTTTTAAGCTCGGTTTCCATCGCCACAAGGTGAGGCGTGTAAAGTTCGAGAAGCCGTTCGCCGATGTCGGTTGGTGCTACCGAACGTGTGGTGCGGCGCAACAATTGTAAATGGAGACGTTCTTCCAGATTTTTTATCGAATGGCTCAAAGCCGATTGGGATATATTGAGCTTCCGGGCTGCCTTGGTAAAGCTTTTTTCTTCGGCAACAACCATAAAGGCCATAAGATCGGCGATATTTTCTCGAAGCATAGGTGCGCCCTTTATTATCATGATAAAACGGGTCTAACATGAGTAACACATTGAGCTACTCGGTTTCGACAAAAGCAACATCCATATTTGCCTTGAAGCCGTTCCGGAAGCAGTGCTGAACAGTTTGAATAAAACAGAATATATAAAGGACAAAGGCAAAATTGAAGTGTAAACCATTGTCACATTATCCGGCAATGAGAGGCGATATTTTATAAAGCAACGTGACATTCAATTTTTCATGTCGCAAATAATATGCACAGAATAACGGGTTACGAAAATAACCGGCACTTGCGTACAGAAACACGGTGAAGAATGCCGGCGTGAGATACACGACTTGAAATAACGAGCTGAAATAGACGCAGCAAGAGATAAGTCAAAGATAACAACAGAACGGAGAGAAGGGGGAGTTATTTTTGCAGTGCTCTATAGGCTCTGACAATCATCCTTTCGGATTGTTTGAGATAGGCCTTGAGAAGGCGTGCTGCTTTTTTCGGCTTTTCTTTTTTTAAGCCTTCGACGATATCGCGGTTCATGGCGACAAAAGGCTGATGGAGCGATTGTAAATCGGTAACCAGACCGAAGATTAGCCGCAACTCGATTGTGATTTCGGAAAATAACCGGTCAAGCCGCGGACTGTTACCAAGGCTTACCAGCAATTGGTGAAATTCCATGTCGGCAGTGCCGACATCCTGCCATTTTTCTTCTTCACAAAGTTTTTCTGCTTTTTCAACCACCTTGTCCATCAAAACGATAGAGGGATGAGGAAAATTTATGTTGCGCACCGCGCCCACTTCGATAATGCGGCGCGCATTGTAAACATCGATAATTGTATTGAAGTCGGGAATTGTCACAAAAACACCGCGATTGGCACGATATTCGGCAAGTCCGTTTTTGGTGAGTATCCGGAATGCTTCCCGCAATGTATTCCGTGAAACCGACAATTTTTTTGCAAGCATTGCTTCGCTTAAATGTTCGCCCGGATGATATTGGCCACTGATAATGCCTGTTTCAATCGCTTTGACTGTTTGGTCTGCAAGCGATATTTCGTCTTTTCTGGTTTTCATAATCCTTCCCACCCCTCAATTTTTAACCGAGCGCAAAGTCTTAGATTGAAATGCACAAAAACTGATAGCAAAATTGCAATCCTCCCTTTTCGATATCCTCGAAATATATTTACAATTTTATTTGAGAAAGAACATGATTGCAATGTCTAACAATCAAAGTTAGATTGTTCAACAATATAAAATAAACAAAAATCTATATTCGGCAAAAGGGAGGTTAGAATGAAATCAATTGATTTGAACAGCGATTTGGGTGAAAGTTTTGGTCCCTGGAAAATGGGCGAAGATAGCGAAATGTTGTCTATTGTTACCAGTGCCAATGTTGCTTGTGGTTTTCATGCCGGTGATCCGGCCGGTATTTTACGTACACTCGAGGCGGCCAAGAAGAATAGTGTGCGCGTTGGTGCCCATATCGGCTATCGTGACCTTGTAGGCTTCGGGCGCCGGAATATGGACCCGACCGATAGCGAATTGACGGGCGATGCTATTTATCAGATCGGGGCGCTTATGGGGCTTGCCAAAGCGGCAGGAACCAAAGTTTCCTATGTGAAGCCGCATGGCGCGCTCTATAACACAATTGCCCATGATATGCGTCAGGCGAAAGCCGTTATCAATGCGATCAAAGCGGTTGAGCCGTCGCTGGTATTGATGGCATTGGCGGGGTCGCCTCTTATTCTTTTTGCCCGTGAAGCCGGACTTGTTGTGGTGGCTGAAGCTTTTGCCGACCGTGCCTATAAGAGTGATGGTACACTTCTATCCCGCCGCGAAAAAGGTGCTGTGTTGAGTGACCCTGCTATCGTTGCCGAACGTATTGTGAAATTTGTCAAGACAGGCAAAATTACCGCTATTGATGGCAAAGAGATTAGCCTTGATGCACAGTCAATTTGCCTCCATGGCGACAGCCCGAGTGCCGTTTTAATGGCCAAAGCTGTTAAAGCCGGTCTTGAAGAAGCCGGAGTTTCTTTAAAGCCATTTGTTGATTGAGGGAGTGCCTTTTCCCCATGCGCTTTCTTAGTGTCAATAATTCGGCTTTTCTGATCGAGCTTGTTGATCTTGAAGAGACATTGGCTTTGTTTGACCGCTTGCAGCAAGAAATTCGGCGCGGAGAGAAAGATCTGCAAGGCAAAGAAAATCGGCAAGGCCAAGAAAATCTTCAAGTTCAAGAAAATTTTCAAGCTATTGTCGAAATTATTCCGGCAGCGCGAACTTTGCTCGTCAGGTTTGATCCCGCTTTTGCCGATGAAAACACATTGGAGACACAAATTGCGGGATTGAAACTTGAAAAAGGACAACAAAAAAGCGGCAAACTTGTCGAAATACCGGTTGTCTATGACGGAGAAGATCTCGACGATGTTGCAGCTCATTTAAAAATTGACCGTGAAGAGGTTATCCGTCGTCATACGGAAAGTCATTATCAGGTTGCTTTTTGCGGATTTGCTCCCGGTTTTGCCTATTTGACGGGCGGCGATCCACTTTTCAATGTTCCAAGACGCGCATCACCACGAAAATCTATTCCCGCCGGTTCTGTTGCACTTGCAGGAAAATTCGGTGGTGTCTATCCGCAGCCAAGCCCCGGTGGCTGGCAATTGATCGGGCGGACAGATGTTAAGATGTTTGATCTCGACCGTGACCCGCCTTCACTTTTAAAACCGGGGGACAGAGTGCATTTTGTCGATGTGAAAAAAGATTATTCTGCGCATTCCAAAGGGACGACAAGCTTTTCCTTATCCCGAAAGGAAAAAGTCGGAACTCTTTCCGAAAAACAAATGAAAAATGACAGGATTGAGATTGCCGAACAGGAAAAATCACAAAACTTTTTTTCGCCTGACGAGGGAAAATTATTGCCGGATAGGTCGGGTAGCAAAGCTTTAAAGAGCATTGCTTCAACGAACGCCGCAGAGAAGAATGAAAAAGCCGGTTTAGCAAAAACGGGTGATAAAACCAAAGCAACAGACATCGGGAAAGCAACGGGCATCAGTAAAAAGGGCAGTCGTGACAACGCCGGAATTTCTGTCCCCGAAACGAGCTTAACGCCTGAAGAAGATGCGGTTTTCAAATTGGTAACAACATTGATGCCGGTTACGTTTCAGGATCGCGGGCGCTTGTACCAATCCTCGCAAGGGCTTTCTCCTTCAGGGGCACTTGACCAGAAAGCAATGGAGAATGCCAACCGGCTTGTCGGCAATTCTCTTGAACAACCGGTGCTGGAATTCACCTATGGGAATGCGCGAATAAAAGCATTGCAACCATCGGTTATTGCTTTTACGGGTGCTAACCTGCCAATTACTATCAAATCGGCAAAAGGCACAGTTTTTGTTTTTGAAAAAAACACGCCTCTTGCCATTGATGAAGGTGATGAAATCATTCTTGGACGACCATTCACAGGCTTTCGCAGCTATATGGCTTTGCGTGGCGGCTTTAAAGTTGAACCGGTTTTGAAAAGTGCTTCTTTTGACAGTCTTTCCAATTTGGGGCCAAAACCGTTATCAGCCGGTGACAAGATCTTTATAGCCAATAACAGCCCTTTGCAGCCGGTTTTATTGTCGCTTGATGACCCTTATTCCTTGCCGGAAGCAGGCGATAAAGTGGTGCTTGATGTGGTTATGGGGCCGCGTACCGATTGGTTTACAGACCATTCGATTGAGATGTTTCTTGAAAAACCGTGGCAAGTGACGGCAGCTTCCAACAGAATTGGCATAAGATTACAAAGTGACGCCCATCTTGAGCGCTCGCGAAGCGATGAATTGCCAAGTGAAGGCACAGTAACGGGGGCAATAGAAGTTCCTGCAAATGGCGAGCCGGTTTTGTTTTTGCGTGATCGGCCTGTTACCGGCGGATATCCGGTTATTGCGAATCTCGTGGAAGACCAGATCGACCTTGCGGCACAAGTTCCGATAGGGGCCTTTATCAAGTTTCGCGCTGTCAGAAATTTTTATGACAGCGAGCAGAAAAGCTTGAAGAGCGGTGCCGATAAAAATTCAATAAAACCATGAAATCGAACGGAAATAGCAAGAACCGGAAAACGTAAAGGCGAAATACCGGCTTTGCGAAAAACAAGAGACAGGCTCGGTCAGAAAAATTATAAATTTACAGTGATGGGAACGTTCATGAAAAAAATATTGATTGCCAATCGTGGAGAAATTGCATTGCGCATTATTCGTGCAGCACGCGATTATGGTGTTTCTTCGGTTGCAATTTATGCCGATATCGACAGTTCGGCACCTTTTGTCAAAGAAGCCGACGAGGCTTATAGCCTCAACGGTAATCGGCCGGAAGAAACCTATCTTGATGGTAACAAAATTATTGCTATTGCCAAACGTTCGGGGGCTGATGCCATTCATCCGGGCTATGGCTTTTTGTCGGAAAGCGCCGAATTTGCCAAAGCTGTGATTGACGCCGGCCTTATCTGGATCGGGCCGGATCCGGAAGTGATTGACCTCTTGGGCGACAAGCTCAAAGCCCGTGCGGTTGCAAAAGAGGTGGGCGCGCCGCTTGTTGCCGGCAGCAACGGTATGATTACGAGCGGCAAGGATGTTGTCGCATTTGCCGAAGAATATGGCTTTCCTGTTGCAATCAAGGCAGCGCATGGCGGCGGCGGGCGCGGCATGAAGGTTGTATGGAAACGGGAAGAGGCTGAAGAGCTTTTCCAGTCGGCTGTTCGTGAAGCCGTTCAGGCTTTTGGCCGTGGCGAATGTTATGTGGAACAGTTTCTTGATCGTCCCCGCCATGTCGAAGCGCAGGTAATTGCCGACAAACTGGGACATGTTGTGGTGCTTGGAACGCGCGATTGTTCATTACAAAGGCGCAACCAGAAACTCGTCGAGGAAGCGCCGGCACCGTTTATTTCTCAGGCCGTTGAACAACGCTTGAGAGAAGCGGCTACAAATATTTGCCGTCATGTCAATTATAGCGGTGTCGGAACTGTCGAATTCCTGTTGGGGCGCAATGACGTTGTTTCGTTTCTCGAAGTCAATACGAGGTTGCAGGTCGAACATCCTGTGACAGAAGAAACAAGCGGGCTTGATGTGGTGGTTGAACAATTCCGTATTGCCGAAGGTTTACCTTTGACAATTGATAAAACGCCGTCACCTATCTGCCATGCCATTGAATTTCGCATCAATGCCGAGGATGTCGGACGCGGATTTTTGCCGTGCCCTGGAAAAATTACAAAGTTTTCGCCTCCCTCAGGTCCCGGTGTGCGGCTTGATAGCGGCGTTCGTGAAGGCGATGTTGTCGCCCCGCAATTTGACTCGATGATTGCAAAATTGATTATTACCGGAAGAACCCGCGAAGAAGCGTTAAAGCGTGCCGCACGAGCTTTGAAAGAGTTCACAATCGAAGGTGTTGCAACAGTCTTGCCGTTTGACCGGCTTGTTGTTCACCATCCGGATTTTATTGGAGAAAACGGCTTTAAAGTTTATACACGCTGGATCGAAAACGATTTTGCCGAAAAACTGTCTATGGAAAGCAGAGCCGATAAAATTGAGCCGCAAATCGAGCGTTTTGATGTTGAAATTGACGGAAAGCAGGTGGAACTCGGTTTGCCCTTCCGTTTTTTGAAATTGCTTGAAGGGGCGGGAAGTGCAGTAAATGGTGCACAAAATCCGCAATTCGATAGTGGGAAACAAGTGAAGGCCGATAAGGGCGCTGGTGATATTGCAGCACCAATTCCAGGAACAATCAAAGCATGGCTCGTCGAAAACGGCAAAAAAGTCGAAGAAGGTTCGACTGTAGCCGTAATGGAGGCCATGAAAATGGAGACTGAAATTAAAGCCGAAAAAAGCGGAACACTGGAAATTGTAAAACCGGCTGGCAGCATCACCAATGTCGGGGAAGTGATTGCCCGTATCTGCTAGGAATCGCAACCTTTAAAAAATTGGTACTCGGAATTTAAAACCGTTTTTAAAACGGAGAAACCAAGAACGGGAACACTGCCGGTTTGGTAGTCAAGGCAAACGTGCCGAAAGAGAGACCAGCCTGTTTAAAGAGGCTGGTTTTCTTTAAGAATGATGATTGTTAAAAATTCAAGCAGTGTTCCAGATATTTCGGGTGTCCATCCACACTATGATGTGTTTCGTGAGCGTTAGTTACAAGCACGAACGAAACCCGAATGTCGGTCTGCTTGCACTTGAATAAATCAAAATTTCATGCCCGTTTTGCAGTTTTAACCGTTGCTGTTGTCAGCAACAGTGCGGTTTCCGATTTTGACCTTTCGGCGACGGAAGTCGCCCGTGCAAAAACTGCCCATTCGGAAAAGATAATCATTCTTGCCGATCATTCTAAATTTTTAGGGCAGGGGCTATTTGCGGTTGCACCTACGGAAGATCTTGATTATCTCGTAACCGATAAAAAGCCCGATATGATGTCGGATGAAGTTTATAACAGTTTGGCGGCAAAGTTCTTGTGCAGCTCTTGATCCTTGTTGCCAAAACCGCATTGTTGTTTGGCGTTCTTCGGGAACATTGTCGTTTCCGAATCCTTCACCAACAATGCAGGAAAGAGTTGGAAAGGTTACCCGTGTCACCTAAAAATGATTGTTCTAACCCTTTGCCGGAACATTATGTCACCCGTCACTATAAAAGCGGCCCACTCAATGCGCTCACAGATGTTGCGGGTGTCAAAGTAGGGCATGTGACGATCAAGGAGGGGGACGCAATCCGCACCGGCGTCACGGCAATTGTGCCTCATTCCGACAATATTTTTCAAAACAAAATACCGGCGGGTTTCAGTGCATTTAACGGTTATGGAAAATTTGCAGGCTCTGTTCAGGTGGAAGAACTTGGAGAGCTTGAAACACCAATATTGCTTACCAATACACTTGCAACCGGTCGCGCGATTGAAGCACTGATCTATTACACTTTGCATGAAAAGGGCAATGAAAACGCAACATCAATCAATGCTGTTGTCGGTGAAACCAATGATTCACGGCTGAATAACATACGGGCTTTGCGCCCGAGCTTTGATGAAATGCTCGAAGCGTTAAAAAATGCCCGAACCGGACGGTTTGAAGAAGGGGCAGTGGGTGCTGGTACCGGCACCGTGGCCTTCGGTCTTAAAGGCGGTATCGGCACGGCATCGCGCCTTATCGAAATTGGCGACAAAACCTATACAATCGGCATTCTTGTGCAGTCGAATTTTGGCGGGCATCTTGGAATTCTCGAAAAGAGCGACATGAATTATCCCGTACCGAGTGCTGATAAAGACGGGTCGATTATTATGATTGTTGCAACCGATGCGCCCCTTTGTTCCAGGCAATTGAAGCGCCTTGCCAACCGGACATTCGGCGGGCTTGCCAAAAGCGGAGCAGCCTTGAGCAATGGCTCGGGCGATTTTGCACTTGCCTTTTCGACAGCTAAAGAACTTCGCCATAGGGAAGAAGAATTGCACGTGATTGATGTTCCCCATATTGACGATCGTGCCCTCTCGCCCATGTTCGAGGCGGTCATAGAAGCAACCGAAGAAAGCATTTTACGGTCTTTATGGATGGCGCATGATATGTCGGGTATCAATGCCGCAACCATGAAACCTTCGCATTTTACCTCGCTTGCCACACTTATCAACAGTGCCGCAACAGACTGATTTTTAAAGGAAAACAGCAAGCCCCAAAGCAATTTACATGCCAGTTTCAAAAGTTTTTTAAAAAAACACTTGAACGACAAGTACGATTTAGGGAATAAAACCGGCTTTGACGGTTTTAAAAAGGTAAAGCAGGAATGTGCCCGCAAAAGACATATTCGGCGGCATTTTTAATCGTGAGCGATCTTTTCTTGTGTCTCAAGGGTCAAGACAGCAAGATTCTGGTGAGTGTGTCATAGCAAGACAGTTTAAAGGCGCTGTCGATGACAACGGGTTGCTCTGTCCTTGGTTTTGCCTAAAACAACCATAGTGAGTGGAAAGAATTTGAGAAAAAACCTTTCGTTGAAATTTGAGTACGTTAAAAAAGCGGGTGGAGTCAGCTTTTTCAAACGCGTTCCGGAAAGCGGTTGAAATGTCGGAAGAAAAGAGGTTGGTCAATTTGGATGCGCCGCTATTAAACGTAAAAGGCCTTGATGTCGATTTCAAAACCGAAGACGGCAATTTCCGTGCGGTGAAGTCGCTTGATTTTTCGGTCAATGCCGGTGAAACATTGGCAATCGTGGGCGAAAGCGGCTCCGGAAAATCGGTTACGTCGCTCTCTATTATGCGCCTTATCGAATTCGGTGGTGGCAAGATTTCTTCCGGCGAGGTGCTTTTTAACGACAAGAGTGCTGTGCGCGATCTTACAAAGCTTTCTCAATCGCAAATGAATAGCGTTCGCGGCAAAAATATTGCGATGATTTTTCAGGAACCGATGACATCGCTCAATCCCGTCTTCACCATAGGCGACCAGATTGGCGAGGCAATCCGTCTTCATCAGGGGGGTACACACAAGGAAGTGCGTCAGGAAGCGCTTGCCATGCTTGAAAAAGTGCGTATTCCCGATGCCAAGGGGCTCCTTGATCGCCACCCGCACCAGCTTTCGGGTGGTATGCGTCAAAGGGTGATGATTGCGATGGCACTTGCCTGTCGCCCGCAACTTCTTATTGCCGACGAGCCGACAACCGCACTTGACGTGACAATTCAAGCGCAGATTTTACGCCTTATCCGCATGTTGCAGGACGAGCTTGGCATGGGCGTGGTCTTTATCACCCATGATATGGGGGTCGTTGCAGAGGTTGCCGACCGCGTGCTTGTGATGTGCCGTGGCGACAAGATCGAAGAAGGCACGTCGAACGAAATTTTCAAGCACCCACAAGCACCTTATACTCAAGCCCTGCTTGCCGCAGTTCCCCAACTTGGCGCACTCGCCAATGAAAAATTGCCACGTCCTTTCGATATACGCTCACCCGGTAAAGATGCGGTTGAAGCTTTGCCGCAGGATACAGTAAAGCTTGATGATATTGTGCTTGATGTCAAGAAACTCGTAACCCGTTACGATGTCAAAAAGAACTTTTTCGGCAAAGTGACAGGGCGGGTTCATGCTGCCGAGCAGGTGAGCTTTTCCATTAAAGCCGGTGAAACGCTGGCACTTGTCGGTGAAAGCGGTTGCGGCAAATCCACTGTCGGGCGCACGATCATGCAATTGACCGAACCGCGGAGCGGTGAAATTCTGCTTCACGGGCGCGACATTTTAAAAATGGATAATGCCGAGCGCCACAAGATACGCCAGAACATCCAATATGTGTTTCAGGATCCGTTCGCCTCGCTTGATCCGCGCTTGACTGTCGGCTTTTCGATTGCCGAACCCTTGTTGACTCATAAACTCGTTCCCTCAAACAAGGTTGACGAGCGCGTTCAGGAATTGTTGCAGGCGGTCGGCCTGCCGCCACATGTAGCACGCCGTTACCCGCATGAATTTTCCGGCGGCCAGCGGCAGCGTCTGTGTATTGCCCGCGCATTGGCCTGCGGGCCGGAGCTCCTCATTGCCGACGAGGCGGTGGCAGCCCTTGATGTTTCCATTCAGGCGCAAATCGTCAATCTGCTGATGGACTTGCAAAGAAAATTGGGTCTATCCTATCTTTTTATCAGCCATGATATGGCTGTGGTGGAGCGTATCAGTCACCGTGTGGCGGTGATGTATCTTGGCCAGATTGTCGAAATCGGTCCAAGGCAGGCAGTGTTCAATCATCCGCTTCACCCTTATACGCAGCGTTTGCTTGCCGCCGTACCGATAGCCGATCCGGCACGCCGTTTTGTCGAGCGGCCGCTCATTGAAGGGGAAGTGCCAAGCCCTGTACGGGCACCTGGCGATGAACCTTTGGTCGAGCCGCTCGTTGAAGTAGAGCCGGAACATTTTGTTGCCTGTCATCCGGTGGGCATTTTTGAACGCGTTGAACAATCGGGTCTATTGTTTGAAGGAGAGGGAAAATGAAGCTTGTTAAACGATATTTTGCAGCCGGACTGGTTTCGGTATTGGCAGCAATGCCGGTTTGGGCAGAAGCAAAACCATTGGCTGTCGGTGTCGAATTCAACCTCACCAAACTTGACCCCACCAATATCAATGACACATTGACAATGACATCGCTGCGCACAGTCTATCAGGGGCTGTTGGGTTTCGACAAGGATTACAAGATTATTCCGCTTCTGGCCGAACGTTATGAAGCCTCTAGCGACGCCAAGGAATTTACCTTTTATTTGCGTAAAGGCGTCAAATTCCATGACGGCACGGATTTTAACGCCGAGGCAGTGAAATTCAATCTTGACCGTTTGGCCAATCCGGAAAACAAATTGTCGCGGCGGGTGTTGATCTCGATGCTCGACCATGTCGACATTGTTGATGATTATACAATCAAAATTTATCTCAAAGAGCCTTACGGAGCGCTGCCTTCCTCGCTTGCCCATCCCGGCACAATGATGATTTCTCCGGCCGCGATCAAGAAATATGGTAAGGATATCGACCGTCATCCTGTCGGAACCGGACCGTTCAAATTCAAAAGCTGGAGCGGTGATATTTTCGAGGTGACAAAGAACGAAAATTATTGGGGTAAAGTTGCCGATGTCGATGGCGTTGTCATCCGCTCGGTTCCCGAAAGTGGCGCCCGTTTTGCCATGTTACAGGCCGGTGAATTGCAATTTGTTCCCGATTTTCCTTCCGAACTTGTCGAAGTTGCCAAAAAAATACCGACACTTGACGTGACAACAGCCCCGTCGATCTACGAATTCTACACGTCGATGAATGTCATGAAAAAACCCTTTGACGACATCAGGGTTCGCAAAGCCCTGAACTATGCCGTCAACAAGGAAGCTTTCTGCAAGGTCGTGTTGAACGGTTATTGTGAACCGGCAACATCGTCGATTCCGCCGCTATTGCGCTTTTATACCAATGTCGGGCAATATGAATATAACCCTGAAAAAGCCAAACAATTGCTGGCCGAGGCAGGCTATGCAAACGGTTTTGAAACAGAGGTTTTTTCAAGAAACAGCACGGCCGTTATTCGTGCCATGCAGTTTTTGCAACAGGAACTTGCCAAGGTCAATGTCAAGGTTACGGTAACGCCGCTTGAAGCCGGTGTCGAGGCTGACCGCGTCTGGGGCGCCGAGACACCTGAAAAATCCGACGTGCAATTGCTTTATAGTGGCTGGTCGGCTTCAACGGGTGATGCCGATTATGGTCTTCGTCCGCTTTTTGCCAGCGAAAGCTTTCCGCCCAATCTTTATAACACCTCTTATTATAAAAATGAAAAGGTCGATCAGGCTCTCGCTGAAGGGGTAAAGACGGCTGATGATACAAAACGGGCGGAAGCTTATAAAATTGTCCAGCAAACGGTGTTTGAAGATGCTCCGTGGATTTTCCTAGGTGAAAAGCAGAATATTTCTGTAAAAACCAAGAAATTGTCAGGCGTTTATATGTTGCCGGATGGCGGTTTCTCGGTCGATGGCGCCAAATTTACCGGTGAATGACAATGAGGGTGGCAGCCTTGCTGCCACTTTTTGAAAACTTTTATCAACAAACCAATAAATCTCGACAAACCAACGAAATGGGTGATTGATGTTGAATTTGAAACGATTGCTTGCCGCAGGGCTTATCTCTACCACCATGTTGATGCCGGCCTTTGCAGAAGCCAAAACGTTGACGGTTGCCGTCCCTGTCAATCTGACAAAACTCGACCCGACCAATATCAATGATACATTGACCATGACTTCGCTCCGGACGATTTATGAAGGCCTGTTGGGGTTCGACAAGGATTTGAAAATTGTACCGCTTCTGGCAGAACGTTATGAAGCCTCGGAAGACGCCAAAGAATTTACCTTCTATTTGCGTAAAGACGTAAAGTTCCATGACGGGACAGACTTTAACGCGCGAGCAGTCAAAATCAATCTTGAACGACTCGCCAATCCTGAAAACAAATTGTCGCGTCGCGTTCTTGTCTCCATGCTCGATCATGTGGAAGTCGTGGATGACTATATGGTCAAGGTTATCCTCAAAGAACCCTATGGTGCTTTTCCTTCTTCCATGGCGCATACCGGAACCATGATGATTTCACCGGCGGCTATAGAAAAATATGGTCGCGATATTGACCGCCACCCTGTTGGTACCGGCCCGTTCATATTCAAGAACCGTTCAACCGACACATTTGAAGTCATAAAAAACGACCATTACTGGAATGGCACTGTCGGCGTTGATGGTGTCACCATCCGTTCGGTACCGGAAAATGGTGCGCGTTTTGCCATGTTACAGGCGCAAGAAGTGCAATTTGTTCCCGATTTTCCGCCGGAACTTTTTGCCGTGGCACAAAAAATGCCCAATCTGGTTGTGACCAAAGAACCGTCGATTTCCGAATATTATGTGGCAATCAACACAATGAAAAAACCGTTTGACGATGTGCGTGTGCGTCAGGCTATGAATTATGCGGTTGATAAAAATGCTTTCTGCAAAGTTGTGATGAACGGGTTTTGCGAACCGGCGACTTCACCTATTCCGCCACTCCTGAAATATTACACCAATGTCGGTGAGTATGAATATAATATCGAAAAAGCCAAACAGCTTTTGACAGAAGCCGGTTATCCGAATGGTTTCAATACCGAAATTTTCGGCAAAAACAGCACCATGGTCATTCGCGGTTTGCAGTTTTTGCAACAACAACTGGCGGCGGTGAATATCAAAGTAAATGTTACACCGCTTGAAGCCGGTGTCGAGGCTGACCGCGTCTGGGGGGCAAGAACACCTGAAGAATCGACAGTGCAAATGCAGTTTGGCGGCTGGTCGGCATCAACCGCCGATGCCGATTACGGAATGCGCCCGCTGTTTTCTAGCGAAAGCTTTCCGCCCAATCTCTTCAATGTTGCCTATTATAAAAATGCCGAGGTCGACAAAGATCTTTCAGATGCGGTCAAAACGGCGGATGACACAAAACGCGCCGAACTTTACGGCAAAGCACAAAAGATCATCTTTCAAGATGCACCATGGATATTCCTTGGACAGAAAGACGTGCTTTCCGGCAAAACAAAGAACCTTGAAGGTGTTTACGCGTTGCCGGATGGCGGCTTTCTTTTGAAAGATGCAAAGTTTAGCGATTGAAATGGAGTTTTTTGAATTGAACCCGTGGTTAGCAATTGGAACACGGGTTTTTAAACTGGATAATAACGGAGAATAGGCGCGTGTTCGCGCCGTTCACTCTAAAGTTCGGGATTTTCGATGTTTGCTTTTATTATCAAACGCCTGCTTTCCATCATACCGGTGATTTTTGTCATATCACTGATCGTATTCGGTTTTGTGCGGCTTTTGCCGGGCGATCCTGCCCGTCTTGCAGCCGGTGTTGATGCCGATGCGGAAACAGTGGAAGCCATGCGCTCGCAACTTGGGCTTGATCAGCCGATATGGGCGCAATATGTGACCTTTGTGGAAAACGCCGTTCATGGTGATTTTGGCGAATCCTTGAAAACCCGCAAACCCGTTTCCTCGGAAATTGGCGAACGTTTTATGCCAACTGTCTGGCTCACCGTTTTTTCGATGATCTGGTCAACCATATTGGGGCTACTCATCGGTGTTTTTTCGGCGGTCAAAAGAGGGCGTTGGCAGGATTATACCGGTATGGTTGTGGCCGTTTCAGGCATTTCATTTCCGGTCTTCTGGCTTGGCCTTCTCTTGATCAATCTCTTTTCTGTGCGCCTTGGCCTTCTTCCAACCGGCGGTTATGGAACGGCACTTCATTTTATCATGCCATCATTTACACTCGGCGTCGGGGTTGCAGCTGTTATGGCACGGTTTTCGCGTTCGGCTTTTATCGAAATATCGCGTGAGGATTATATCCGCACTGCTCGCGCCAAGGGTGTTCCCGAACGTCTGGTGACATGGAAACACACATTGCGCAATGCGCTTATTCCGG
>CAMLON010000027.1 GCA_946481695.1 uncultured Bartonella sp.
GGCCAAAACACGGTTGACTGTATTTTTACACTCTCCCGCAAAAAGATGAGAAAGGTTAAATTTACCCCTCCCTGACATGGCACCGGTTCTAGCCGATCTTCAAAGTGAAGTCATCCTTAAAAAATCATTTCCCCCGACTAAGTCGGAATATCTAGCCCATATGATCATGACAATTAATTGTGATAATCACTATAAACCGTTTTATTTTTTGTAATTTTCTAATGATTGATCTTGCTGCCAAGATAAAATCCCAAAGCGGTCGCGAAAAGACAGAAGACGACAGAAACAATAATATTGAAAAAGGCCTCACCGACTGCGCCTTTCTTCAAAAGTTCGAAGCTTTGCAAGCTGAAGGAAGAAAAAGTTGTAAAGCCGCCGCAAATCCCCACCATGACAAAAAGACGGATATTCTCGCTCACTGGCCATTTTGCCTCTGCCATGGTGATAACGCCAAAAAAAGCGATCACAAAAGACCCGACAATATTGATAAGAATTGTTCCCCATGGCAGATTTTTACTGACTGGAACCATGAGGATCGATAACCAGTAACGTAAAACCGTGCCCAGTGCACCGCCAAAAGCCACCCATAATGTTGCACTCATCAGTAAAGCTCCTTAAAGCAAGGAAAACAATTTCAACCCAATTATCAAATAAAATGCCGACTTGGAAACTAAATGCCATAAAATAATATGACGACTTAAAACAGAATGCCGACAAAACCGAAATAAAGGACTAAAAATGCCAGCCGGAAAACAGGAATTATTGGATTTTCTAAAAACCTTTGGCATTCATGTCAAAACGACGACCCATCCCGCGATCTTTACCGTCAAAGAAGGGGACAATATTAAACAAAATATTCCCGGTGCCCATACCAAGAATCTGTTTCTGAAAGATAAAAAGGGACATTATTTTCTGGTGACACTGGGGGCTCATTCGGTTGTCGACCTTAAACATCTTCATGATAAAATCGGTGCATCGGGGCGCCTTTCCTTTGGCAGCCCTGAAAAACTTTCCGAATATCTCGGCCTTTATCCGGGTGCTGTCAGCGTTTTCGGTCTCATAAATGATAAAGACAATCATGTCACATTCATTCTTGATAAGGCGCTTTACAATCACTCTATTATCAATTGCCACCCGATGACCAACGAGGCTACAACCTCGATTTCACGTGAAGATCTCGTAAAATTTGTTCGTGCCACAAATCACGAACCTCTTATTATTCAGGTTTCCGAGGAAGAGGGTTGAAATTATCAACCAAAGGCACGATTTTGAGATTAGAATGAACAGACATTTCGTAAGAAACAGGACTTGATAATGAGTGACAATCCTTTTGCGCCACAAGGCGGGCAAATGAATGCAAATGTAAATCTGGCCAATCAAACAGGCGGGGCAGATAATTCTGTCATCAAGGATACAACAACGGCCGATTTTTCAAAGGATGTCCTTGTCGAATCAAAAAAGCAACCTGTTATTGTCGATTTTTGGGCTACGTGGTGTAATCCGTGCAAGCAATTGGGGCCTGTTCTTGAAAAAGTTGTTAAGGCGGCGAAAGGTGCTGTCAAACTCGTCAAACTCGACATTGATAAACATCCTGCCATTCCCGGACAGATGGGAATCCGTTCCGTACCTGCGGTCATCGCTTTTGTTGATGGCCACCCTGTTGACGGTTTTATGGGGGCAGTGCCGGAAAGCGAAGTCAAAAAATTTGTTGCAAAACTCACTGGTAACGAAAAAGAAGCAGCAATTGACGAAGCATTGGAGACAGCCAATGAATTGCGCAAAAGCGGCGATGTGACAGGCGCTGCTACATTTTATGCGCAGGTTTTAAAACAAGCACCTGATAACGTCACCGTTATTGCCGCTTTTGCCGATATGCTTGTCGAACATGGTGAAATTGATCAGGCCAAAGGCATTCTCAAAGCTGTGCCCGATGCTAAAAAGTCCGACCCTGCTATTCGTGCTGTCGAAGCAAAAATCGCTCTTAAAGAGGAAACCGCCAAATTGGGGGACCCGACAGCATTGAAAAAACGCATTGCCGAAAATCCGAAAGATTATCAGGCAGCCTATGACCTTGCTCTTGTTTATAATGCCGAAAACAAGCGGGATGAAGCGGCCGATTTGCTGCTCGGCATCATGAAAGCGGACAGGACGTGGAATGATGACGGTGCAAGGAAACAATTATTGCAGTTTTTTGAAGCCTGGGGTGCAATGGATCCGTCAACATTGACTGCACGCAGAAAACTGTCATCATTATTGTTTTCTTGATGGCTTGTCTGCCTAAAACCTTGAAGACTTTATTATTATCGGGATGTTAAAAAATGTCTCGTTCAAATTTTTAAAAACCATTGTGGCTCTGGACGATAAAAAACAATGAAAGCTGGAAATGCCCATTATATTCAGGTGAAAGATCTGCCCGACGAAATCGGCCTGTTTCCGCTCGAAGGGGTTCTGCTTTTGCCGAACGGCTATTTGCCGCTTAATGTTTTCGAGCCGCGTTATCTGGAACTTGTTGAAGATGCAATGAAAGGAAACCGGTTGATCGGTATTATCCAGCCGGAGCCGGAATCAAACAATGCCGAAAAGCCGGAGCTTTATAAAGCCGGCTGTATCGGGCGCATCACAAGTTTTGCCGAAACCGGAGATGGCCGGCTGATGATCGGCTTGCAGGGTGTTTGTCGTTTCAAACTTCAAAAAGAAATTGCAAGTGACAAACCCTACCGGATTGCAAAAATTACGATTGATGAAAGTGACCTTGTCGAACAACCGGATTCAGGCGATAAAATCAATCGCGAAGAGCTTCTTGATACTTTTGAAAAATTTCTTGATGCCCATGAAATGGAAGCCGATTGGGATTCGATCATGCAGGCACCGACAGAATCGCTTGTCAATGCGCTTGCGATCATGGCGCCTTTCGGAACTGCCGAAAAACAGGCACTTCTTGAAGCACCTGATATCGTTGCCCGTGCTGCAACCCTCGTTGCTTTGACAGAACGCTCGCTCATGGAACATAGTGGTGATGATAAACCGCTCAATTGAACGCTGTCCGCGGTTCAAACGCTTGGATATGATCTGATGGTCAAATATGCAACCGACCCGAAAATGCTTGAACTTCTGGTTTGTCCGGTAACAGGCGGAGAGCTTCATTACGATAAGGAACGACAGGAACTCGTTTCCAAAAAGGCGAGGCTCGCTTTTCCTATTCGTGACGGTATACCGATTATGCTTGCCTCGGAAGCGCGCCCATTGGAAGAAAACGAAATATAATTTTTCCAAAAGCTTGTTTCGCTTTCGAAAGACCATGCTATAACATAAATTGTGGTCACATTATTCCAATTCATGCGGTTGATCCTTTATATTGTTATAGAGACCGTCTGGAATTTTGTTGTCCAATCGTTTTGATTATTTGAGAGGGCACAATCATTATGGCTTCCAGAAAACTCTTTCTTCTTCCCGGAGACGGAATCGGCGTTGAGTCGATGGCCGAAGTTAAAAAAATCATTACCTATATGGATAAAGAACTCGGGCTTGATTTCGAGTGTGAAGAAGGGCTTGTCGGGGGTGCCGCTTATGATGCTTATGGCACGGCCATTTCGGAAGACGATATGAAACGGGCTTTGGCAGCCGATGCGGTGCTTTTTGGTGCTGTTGGTGGTCCGAAATGGGCAAAAGTCCCTTATGAGGTGCGGCCCGAAGCCGGGTTGTTGCGGCTGCGCAAGGATCTTGGTTTGTTTGCCAATTTGCGACCGGCCATTTGCTACCCCTCGCTTGCTTCTGCCTCGTCGCTAAAACGAGAGCTTGTTGACGGGCTTGATATACTGATTGTACGCGAGCTCACGGGCGGCGTCTATTTCGGTGAACCGAAAGAAATTATCGAACTCGACCACGGGCAAAAACGCGCAATTGATACCCAGATTTACGACACTTACGAGATTGACCGTATTGCAAGAGTTGCTTTTGATCTTGCACGCACTCGCAGAAACAAAGTGACTTCTCTTGAAAAACACAATGTCATGAAAACCGGTATTCTCTGGAACGAAGTCGTTACAGATGTCCATGACAAGGACTATAAAGATGTAACGCTTGAACATATGCTGGCCGATTCCGGCGGCATGCAATTGGTGCGCGCACCCAAGCAATTCGATGTTATTGTAACCGATAATCTTTTCGGCGATATTTTCTCAGACATTGCAGCTATGCTTACGGGTTCGCTCGGCATGTTGCCTTCTGCCTCTCTGGGAGAGGAAGACAAGAAAACAGGCAAGCGCCATGCGCTTTATGAACCTGTTCATGGCTCTGCTCCCGACATTGCCGGAAAAGGCATTGCCAACCCTATCGCAATGATAGCTTCACTTGCTATGTGCCTGCGCTATTCTTTCCTCATGGGGGCTGAAGCTGACCGGCTGGAAAAGGCTATTTCTGCTGTTCTTGATGATGGTGTGCGTACAGCCGATATCTATTCGGAAGGCATGAAAAAAGTTTCAACCAGTGAAATGGGTGATGCCATTTTGCAAAAATTCAAAACGATGGTTGCATAAAACCGGCTTTCCTGACCGGATTGATGAATGGACTATCTTTTAAGAAAACTTGGCCGGATTAACTCCGGTCAAGCTGAAGTGGCGTCGGCCAAGTATCAATCAATTTTGTTCTTTGAATAAAGATAAAACCTGTAAAGTGCTGGGAAACCACCACGTTTAAACCGTTTTTCAATAGCTTCATTAGTTTTAGATATTCAGAACCGGTTTCATCAGCCTTGAACTTTCAAAAATTTTTGCCGCTCACTGCTCTTCTTTTTATTGCTTGAAATTCAAGCTTTCTTGATGAGCAAATCATCGTCTCAAACTCTGATAAAATGGCAAGATTTTCTTGCGCAACTTGTTAATACCATAAGAATTCACCATGAAAAATAGTTGATTGCTATTGTGTTTCTTGACAGAGGTTGAAAATACGCTAAAACCAATGCGATCAAGGAGTTTAAAAATGGACTTTTCCGGGTTCCATATCAATCGGTTTTCGAGCTGCCATCGCGGCCTCGATCACTGCTGCTCATCCTTGACAATTATTGGCCACAAAAAAACGACAAAGAAAATTATCTGACGTCCCTTGGCCAACCTGCTCTCTCCCGGGTGCGGCCCGGGGGGTAAGCCTGACGGCCGCCGGGCTTCTTCACAAAACACGGAGAGAGACAGGAGTTCTGATTAAATGGGTTTTAAGGTTGCTGTTGTAGGTGCTACGGGAAATGTTGGACGAGAAATGCTCAACATTCTTGAAGAGCGCGGTTTTCCGGCTGATGAAGTTGTTCCACTCGCCTCGCATCGGTCATTGGGAACAGAAGTTTCCTTTGGTGACAAAACACTGAAGGTCAAAGTTCTTGATAATTACGATTTTTCCGACACCGATATTTGCCTGATGTCAGCCGGTGGCGATGTTTCCAAACAATGGGCACCGAAGATCGGTGCAGCCGGTGCTGTCGTTATCGATAATTCTTCGGCCTGGCGTTATGACATTGATGTTCCGCTCATTGTTCCGGAAGTCAATCCGGATGCAATCGAAGGTTTCAAAACACATAATATCATTGCCAATCCGAACTGTTCGACAGCCCAGCTTCTGGTCGCTCTAAAACCTCTGCATGATGCTGCAACCATCAAGCGCGTTGTTGTTTCAACCTATCAATCGGTTTCGGGTGCAGGCAAGGCAGGAATGGACGAGCTCTTCGAGCAATCACGCGCCGTTTTTGTGGCAGATCCTATTACAGTACGTAAATTCACGAAACGTATTGCTTTCAACGTTATTCCCCATATCGACGTATTCATGGAAGACGGCTACACCAAAGAAGAATGGAAAATGGTTGCCGAAACCAAGAAAATGCTCGACCCGAAAATCAAGCTTACGGCTACTGCCGTTCGTGTTCCGGTTTTCATCGGCCATGGCGAGGCAGTCAATGTCGAGTTTGAAAAACCCATCAGTGCCGACGAAGCCCGCGAAATCCTGCGCAATGCTCCAGGCTGTCAGGTTGTCGACAAACACGAAGATGGCGGCTATATGACACCTTATGAATCTGCCGGTGAAGACGATACATTTGTTAGCCGTATCCGCGAGGATATCACTGTTGAAAATGGCCTGTCCTTCTGGGTTGTTGCCGATAATTTGCGCAAAGGTGCAGCTCTCAATGCAGTGCAGATTGCCGAACTTCTGATCGCACGCAATCTGATTACCCCCAAAAAAGCCAAAGCATAAAGCTTGTAATCATAAGAAATATTCAGACTTTACGAGCTTAAAAGCCGTTATAAAAAGCTGAAAATGCCCCTGTCGAGACTTTCTCGCAGGGGTATTTTTTCAAGTTTAAAAATATCATTCCCCCGTTACAACAGCTTTACTTCCGTTTTAAACATCATGATCAGCATCATGAAGCCGTGCCGGTACGCAATAACTAAAAAGCCAATGAAATACTTTCCGATGACTTTTCCCGATATTTATGAAAACGGTTTTTAGGACCGCCATTCTATTTCGGGATTGATTGACAACTTTCCGGCGGAAACCCGGATATCGCAAAAATCCAGCGACTCATGAAGACTGACGAAGATGGAGAAAAAATTGCAGTGAAACTGCGTTTTTCAAGAGCCAATTGCAACCGAAAGATAATTTAAAACCATTTTAAATAACAAAAATGCCGCGAAACAGCCTTTTTTACCAAAAGATAGTTTTTTATCTTTGCAACATTCATGATTGTATATAAAACAAAATAAGGAAAACCATGCAGAAATACCGGCCAATCTTCCGGTAATATGTGGAGGCAAAAATGATACGTGCTGTTGCACAGGTTATATTAGATTGTGCCGGTTATATCACCGCACTTTTTATTCCTGAAGACGCAACGAATTTTGACTTCATCCGCATGGGCGTCGCATTAATGATGTTGATTTTCTTCTCGATTTTGTGCTGGTTGCTGCCCCAACTTTTTCACAACGGCAAGCACTCCCACTAATCTACGAAAAAATATTTTTCTTTATTTGATTATTTATAAAAAAATCATCCTGTCATATGACCATTGTCTATTGAAAATGTTGCTTGGTTTTTATACCACTTCCGGTAAAACTGATCGGCATATTGGTTAGAAAATCTTGGGCCCTGTTAGAACCGGCATTCAGAATTTTTAAAACCAATGAATGAACGGAAATTTTTCAGCCTATGTTTTGAGATGGAACATTCTGAAAAGAACATGAAGGGGTTCAATAATGTTTCTTGATAAGATCAAAAGACGTACAGTTCTCGGGCTTGCTTTTTCTTTTGCCACTGTTGCAAGTGTTTCAGCTTTGGCTCCGGTTCTCGCTTATGCCGAAGATAAAACCAGCATCAAGCTTGGAACAATGGAAGGCGAAGAATCGGAAGTCTGGAAGGTTGCTGTTCAGGAAGCCAAAAAACAAGGTCTCAACATTGATCTTGTTTTCTTCTCCGATTACGCCTTGCCAAATGAAGCCGTCAATGCCGGTGATATTGACGCAAATTCGTTTCAGCATAAGCCATATCTTGACGCACAAATCGAACAGCGCGGTTACAAGCTTTCCGTCGTCGGCTATACTGTGCTTTTCCCGATGGGCGTCTACTCGCACAAAATCAAAGACCTGAAAGAGCTTCGTGACGGTGCTGTCGTCGGCGTTCCCAACGACCCGTCAAATGGTGGCCGCGCGCTCCGGCTATTAAATGATATGGGATTGATTAAGCTCAAAGACCCGAACAACGTTCTTGCTTCCAAACTCGATATTGTCGAGAACCCGAAAAAACTCGAAATTCGCGAGCTCGATGCCGGTATGCTCGGTCGCGCTATTGATGATTTCGACATTGCCGTTGTCAATACCAACTGGGCTTTGACCACCGGGCTAAAACCCGACAAAGATGCGATTGCTTGGGAAAAGTCCGAAAACAATCCCTATAACAATATTATTGTTGTACGCACCGCCGATAAAGACGAACCATGGGTGAAAAAACTCGTTGCTGCCTATAATTCGGAACCGGTTCGCGCAAAAATCAAGGAAGTGTTTGGCGTAACTGCCCAGCCATTATGGTAAATTCGAAAATGGGTTCAGCATCCGAACCGATCATATCACTTAAAAATATCAGCCGCCGTTTTTCCCAAACGGCGGCCGTTGACCATTTGTCACTTGATATCGAAAAAGGTGAAATTCTTGGAATTATCGGGCGCAGCGGCGCCGGTAAGTCCACGCTTATTCGCTGCCTCAATGGTCTTGAACGCATTGATGAAGGACAAATCTTCTTTGAAGGCCATGATGTTTCGCATTTAAGTGAAAGCGAATGGGCGCCCTATCGTCAACGCATCAGCATGATTTTCCAGCATTTCAACCTGTTGTCGTCGAAGCGCGTGATCGACAATATTGCATTGCCGTTAAAGCTTGCCGGTGTGCCAAAAGAAAAACGCCGTGAACGCGCTATGGAACTTATCGAGCTTGTGAGCCTCAAAGGCAAAGAACAACATTTTCCGGCCGAGCTTTCCGGCGGGCAAAAGCAGCGTGTCGGCATTGCCAGAGCCTTGGCGGCAAATCCGAAAGTGCTCCTATCCGATGAGGCAACCTCGGCACTTGACCCGGAAACGACCCAATCCATTCTTGAATTGATTGCCGATATCAATAAAAGGCTCAATCTTACAGTTGTTCTGATTACGCATGAAATGGAAGTCGTAAGTTCCATTGCCAACCGCGTTGTTGTGCTTAACAAGGGAAAAATTGTCGAAGAAGGTCGGGTAAGAGATATTTTTGCCTCTCCGCAAGATGATACTACCATTGCGATGCTGCGCATTGTGACACCGCAATTACCGGCCGAATTTGCCAAAAGGTTGAAGCCGGAAGGTGATGAAGCCGTAATTGAGCTCAACATTGCCGGTGACGTGGCAAGAGAGCCATTCCTGCACCTCATCGAATATGAAAGCGGACTGATTCCGCGTATTCTTCACGGCGGCATTGATACGATTCAGGGTGAACCGGTTGGCCGTTTCTTTTTAGGCCTTCCGGCAAAAGACAAAGACAAACTTGACAAGGCGGTTTCCTGGCTTATCAAGCATGGCCGCTATTGCGAGGTTCTCGGTTATGTATGATGTACTTTCAAAAGAATTGCCGAAAGCAATTATAGATACCATCATTATGACGGTGAGTTCTTCGCTTATGGCACTCATTCTGGGTCTGCCGATCGGCCTTATTCTTTATATGACCGCCAAAGGAAGCCTGTTTCCCAAAGAAAATCTCAACCGGTTACTGAGCTTCCTCGTCAACTGTGTGCGCGCCATTCCGTTTATCATTTTTGCTTTCTATCTTCTTCCCGTAACGCGCATTGTTGTTGGCACCGGCGTCGGCATCAAATCTGTCATCTTTGTGTTGATATTATCGGCAACGCCGCTTTACGCACGTTTGGCAGAGCTGTCATTTCGTGGAGTTGACAAGGGACTTGTCGAAGCTATCCGCTCAATGGGTGCCTCGCGGATGCAAATTGTCACCAATGTCATTGTACCGGAATCATTTTCAAGCCTCGTGACCGGCTTTACTGTGATGGTTATTTCGATCATCAGCGCAACGTCGCTTGCCGGTTTTCTGGGAGGTGGCGGCCTTGGTGACATGGCCATCCGCTATGGTTACCAGCGCTATAATCCGGAGATTATGAACATCGTTATCGGTGTTCTGATTGTCATGAATTTGGTCGTGCAATCCTGTGGCGACCGGTTGTCTCGCAAGCTTGACCACTCGAAACGTTAGCCATTTCACTTGAAACGGGGGAAACAATGATGAAAAATAATAAAAGCCGGATAACAAATTTTGTGTCTGTGGCTCCAATTGCTAATTTAATTGCCACTTCCATGCTGCTTTCCGGCTGTGGCGGACGCGACGCCCATCCGGTTGCTTTAACCAATCCGAACGACAGTGTCATGGATTGTGCAGGTATTTCACGAGAATTCCACGCCAATGAACGCCAGATTAAAGCTGTCATCCATGAGCGCACAAATGCACAAGGAAAGAATGTTGCATTAGGGGCAGCCGGTATTTTCTTCTTTCCTGCATGGTTTTTCATGGATCCGAAATCGCCGGAAAGAGTGGAAATCGATGCATTGCGCAATCGTAACGGCGTGTTACAGGACATTGCCCACACCAAAAACTGTGCTCCCATGCAATCGGAATTGACGGAAGCCTATAAGCAACTGGACAGCCAAAAAGCGGCCAAATCCCAAAAGAAATAAACGGAAAACAAATTGGTTAAAAATAAA
This sequence comes from uncultured Bartonella sp., assembly GCA_946481695.1. The sequence continues at coordinate 10,262 of CAMLON010000027.1, forward strand.
AGGCCGGTTAAACCGGCTTTTTGTTTTTAGTGCGCTCATATTTGTTCACGATTGGTCATGATGGTTTGCTGTCGGAATGCAACAAAACGGGCAAAAGAACAACCACCGGCTTTATAAATAGAAATTCGGTTTTCCCGAAACGATATCCGTTTTCATCGTGGTTTGAAAAATTTCGCGGGCGCGCACAAGCGCCGGAGACACGCTTAAGCGCACCTATCCGCCTTTCCGGTTTCTTTAGTATTTATCCCGATTGTCGCTTTCAAATCTTTTGACATGAAAACGCTTTCATTAACCTATCCCCTCGCAAGCTCTGATAAAGAAGACAAATGCCTTTGGGCACAAAAGCCGGAAGGCACAGCCCTTGCCCATGATGATTCAGGCCTCGCCCGATCATAAAAAGCCTTGTCCGATATCGTTTTATTGCTGTATTCAAAACGGGTAATTTCTGTCAAACCACGTTTATTCAACGTTCAGCAAAGAGTGCATCTTCGCAAATTTTCGCATCTGCTCATCAACATTTGATAGCATTGCGCAGTTTCAATGGCGTTTGCGCAATGCTTCTGCAAGAGCCGAACCGAAACTACCCTCTTGAGAGACCGGCTTTTTATTTTTCACCTGATGCGAATGATTGCGTTGTGAATTTTCCGATGAAGTTGATTTTCCATGACTATCCGGATTGTCGGGATGTTTTTTCATACTTAACGAAATGCGTTTGCGTGCTGGATCAACATCAAGCACTGTCACAGAAACAATATCTCCGGCTTTTACCACTTTATGCGGGTCACTCACATAAGTGTCGGCAAGTTGCGAAATATGGACAAGTCCATCCTGATGCACGCCAATGTCGACAAATGCACCAAAATTGGCAACATTGGTCACGGTTCCTTCAAGCTTCATCCCCGGTTTGAGGTCCGAAATCTCGTCGACACCTTCGGCAAATGTTGCTGTTTTGAATTCCGGCCGCGGGTCACGTCCGGGTTTTTCAAGTTCGCTCAAAATATCTTTAACAGTCGGCAGGCCGAACCGCTCGTCAATAAATGTTTTCGGGTCGAGTTTTTTCAAAGCTGCACTATCACCCATCAATGAACGCAAGTCACGGCCACATGCAGCAACAATCTTGCGTGCAACGCTATAGGCTTCCGGATGCACTGCCGAAGCATCAAGCGGTTCGTCGCCATTGCGGATACGCAAAAAGCCTGCACATTGCTCGAATGTTTTTGCACCGAGCCGTGGTACCGACTTCAACCCGTTACGATTTTTGAACGGGCCATTTTCATCACGATAAGCAACAATTGCATCGGCCAATGATGCCCCCACCCCCGAAACACGGGCAAGCAGAGATGGCGAAGCGGTGTTAAGGTCAACGCCAACGGCGTTCACAGCATCTTCGACAACACCATCTAAAGCCCGCATCAACTCGAACTGGTCGACATCATGCTGATATTGTCCGACACCGATAGATTTCGGTTCGATTTTAACCAATTCGGCAAGCGGGTCCTGCAAACGCCGTGCAATCGACACTGCCCCGCGCAATGACACATCAAGATCGGGAAATTCGTTTGCCGCAAGTTCGGACGCCGAATAGACAGAAGCACCGGCTTCCGAAACAATAACCTTTGTCGGACGGGGCGCTGGCATATATTTCAATAAATCGCCAACAAGTTTTTCTGTCTCGCGGCTTGCTGTGCCGTTGCCGATGGCGATGAGATCAACCTGATGTTTTTTAATGAGAGCGGCAAGCACCGCCTCTGCACCACGAACATCATTTTTGGGCGGGAATGGATAGATGGTTGCGGTTTCCTTGAGTTTTCCGGTTTTATCAACCACTGCAACCTTGACGCCGGTGCGGATACCCGGATCAAGCCCCATTGTTGCTCTTTCGCCTGCCGGTGCAGCCAATAAAAGCGCTTTGAGATTACGCGCAAAAACAGAAATTGCTTCTTCATCGGCGCGCTCATGCAAATCGCGCATGAGATCAAGTGAAAGATGTAAAGATAATTTCACGCGCCATGCCCATAAAGCGACACTCACAAGAAAAATATCGCCGGGAAGCTGATTGCCGATTTTGTAGGCCTGTTTGATAAGCTTTATGACCGGTTTTTCGCCATTTGGAATATCCTCGTCAACTTCAATGTCGACATTCAGGATTTCTTCGTTACGCCCGCGAAACATTGCCAATGCGCGATGGCTCGGCACAGTTGACCATTTTTCTCTATGGTCAAAATAATCTGAAAATTTCGCACCTTCCTGCTCTTTACCGGCAACAACCTTGGCATGGATAAAGGCATGTGATTGCATATAGTGTCGTAAATTTCCGACCAGTTCGGCATTTTCCGCCATGGTTTCCGAAATAATATCGCGGGCACCGTCAAGAGCAGCTTTGACATCGGCAATTTTGTCATTGATATAATCTTTGGCAAGAAGCTCCGGTTCTTCCTTGCGGTTTTTCAGAATTTCTTCGGCAAGCGGCAATAATCCGTTTTCTTTGGCAATTTCGGCACGGGTGCGCCGCTTCGGCTTGAACGGGAGATAAAGGTCTTCCAATTCTGCCTTCGAACCCGCTTTCCTTAAAGATTCTTCCAGTTCCGGACTAAGCTTGTTCTGTTCGCGAATTGCTTGAATAATCGCTTCACGACGTGCTTCCATTTCACGAAGATAAATGAGCCGTTCCGACAACAGGCGCAATTGTCCATCATCAAGGCCGCCGGTTACTTCCTTGCGATAGCGGGCAATGAAGGGAATGGTTGCCCCCTCGTCAATGAGGCCTATAGCGGCAGCAACCTGAGATTGACTTGCCTTGATGTCGCCAGCAATAGTTTGGCAGATTGATTGCGCAATTGTAGTCATTCTATTTACCAGATTCTTTCAATTTCAAGGAGAGATTACGGATTGCAAACCGGAACGCAACCGCAATTCTTCCCCTCATAAAAATTAATCAAGCCCTTTTTAATCGGGCCGGTTCACCTTATGTTTAAATTTGCAGCCATTATGAAAGGGGCTTTTCATGACATCACTTTTTGACCCGATCAAGGCAGGAGACCTTGTTCTAAAAAACCGCATTGCCATGGCGCCGTTGACTCGCGCTCGCTCGCCCAATGCAACACCCAATGATTTGAACGTTGTCTATTATCGCCAACGTTCGACCGCCGGCCTTATTGTATCTGAAGGTACGGCCATTTCACAACAGGGACAAGGCAATATCGACGTTCCGGGCCTTTACGAAAAAGCCCAGCTTGTCGGTTGGAAAAAAGTAACCGATGCCGTTCATGAAGAAGGCGGCAAAATTGTTGCCCAGCTTTGGCACACGGGACGTATTTCCCACAGTTCATTGCAACCTGCAGGCAAACCGCCTGTTGCCCCTTCCGCCCTTCAGGCAAAAGCCCGAACCTATATCAAAGACAAGAATGGTCAGGGTGAATTTGTACAAACATCGACACCACGTGCATTGGACGCATCCGAAATTCCCGGCATTATCGACGATTATCGCAAAGCTGCGCGCAATGCTGTAGATATTGCCGGTTTTGACGGCGTGGAAATTCACTCGGCCAATGGCTATTTGCTCGACCAGTTCCTGCGTTCCGGCTCCAACCATCGTACCGACGAATTTGGCGGTTCGATTGAGAATCGTTGCCGTTTTCCGCTGCTTGTTGCCGAAGCCGTTGCAAAAGAAATCGGCGGTGGCAGAACCGGTATCCGCATTTCTCCGGTGACCCCCGCCAATGATGCCCATGATCCCGATCCTCAGCCGCTTTTTGATTTTTATGTTGATGCTTTGGCAGCCTATGAGCTTTCCTTCATCCACCTCATTGAAGGCGCCACAGGAGGCGACCGCAATTATACCGAAGCCGATTATGCATTCGACTATAAGCGTTTGAAACACGTCTATCGCGATGCCGGTGGCAATGGTGCATGGATGGTCAATAATGGCTATACCGCCGAAATGGCTGAAAAAGCTGTTGGGTCGGGCTATGCCGATATTGTGTCTTTCGGCCGTCCGTTTATTGCCAATCCCGATCTTGTCCGCCGTATCAAAGAGCATGCTCCATGGAACGAGGTCGACCAGACAACGCTCTATGGCGGCAATGAAAAAGGCTACACCGATTACCCGACTTTGGGTTGACCGGTTCGAGCTATTCATTAAAAAACCACCTGCGCGCAGCAGGTGGTTTTATTTTTATTAAAAACTTATTCTCCGGCTCTTAGGCAGAAATATCGATAATACCAGCTTCCCCGCTTTCTGAGCCGAATGCCAGCCGATAGCCTTTATCATCCCAGGCCATGGTTGAAATGGCACCTTTTCCTGGACGGCGCAAAAGCACTTCTTTCGCATCGGCAAAGCGGATGAACAAAATCATGCCGTCATTAAAACCGGCAGCAACAATGTCTTCTTCCGGATGGCAGCACACACATGTGACCATGGCATCGGCACGGGTGCCGAGTTCAAGGGGGGCTTTTCCCATCGGGCCATCTTTGGCCTGAAACGGCCAGACAATGGCAGCAGGAGCGCCGGACGTGGCAAGCCACTTACCTTTCGCGCTCCATGACCAACTTTTAACCTTTGCAGGATAGCCGCTCATGCGCAAATGCTGGTCATCACTCAACCGCCATCCATGCAAGGCATTTTCCTGCATCGACGAAATGACATAACGGCCATCGGGCGAAAATGTAACGGCAAAATGTGCGCCCTTCCATGTAAGGTCGGTGGGCTTTGTGTCAGCGCCGAGCCAATGCAATGTCACGCCATTATATCGTGCCACAGCAAATCTTAGACCTTTTGGTGCGAAAGCAAGATCTTCAACGCTGCGCTCGTGATCAAACTCCTGAAGCCCCTTGCCTCCATCGGCTCCCTTGCCGCCATCAGCCCATGCCGTGCGTGAAAAAGCAAAGGCGTAAGAATTGTCGGGACCGGCTGCAACCGAAGTGATCCATTTTTTTTCGTGATGGGCAAGTTCGCTGCATTGAAGTTCACTCGTCGTGCGGCAAATCCGGCCGTCTTCACCGCCGGTAATAACCGATTTCTTGTCTCTTGATAAAGCAACAGAGGCAATCCCCTGATGTGCCTCGACTACCTTTTGCTTGTCGCCAAGCAAGGTGATTTCACCACTTGCCGTCACAAAGACCGGCTGATCATCTAAAAACCCCGCCAACAGGCAATAGCTGTCGAGGTCACAATGTGCAATTGTCGGCATAGATTCCTCTCAAAAATCAGGCACAATTTTCGAAACCGGCTTTGAGCTTTTCGGCATCAAGTTTGCGGCCGATAAAGACCAGACGGCTTTCATGCTTTTCGCCTTCTTTCCAGGGTCTCTGGCTGTCGCCTTCCAAAATCATATGGACACCTTGCACAACATAACGGTCTTTATCGCCTTTGAAAGCAATAATGCCTTTAAGTCTCAAAATATCCGGCCCCTGTGTTTGGGTAATCTTTTGAATCCACGGGAAAAATTTGCCCGGATCAAGTTCGCCAGCTCTTAACGAAACCGATTTCACCGTCACATCGTGAAGCGCTGCCCCATGGACATGCTCATCCCCGTCATGGTGGTGATGCTCGTGGTCATGATGATGGTGGTGATGATCATGGTCATGATCGCATTCGGGCCCACAAACATGCTCTTCCTCTTCCTCGTCATGATCGAGAAAATGCGGGTCATTTTCAAGGGCACGGCTCAAATCGAACGCACCGCGATCAAGCACTTCGTTCAAATCGACATTGGAGCGTTGTGTGCGAAAGATAACAGCAGCAGGATTGATTGCGCGTATTGTTGCTTCAACATCGGCAAGTTCCTGCGGGCTGACAAGATCGGTCTTGTTCAAAAGGACCACATCGGCAAAAGCAATCTGGTCTTCTGCTTCGCGGCTATCTTTCAACTCTAACGGCAAATGTTTTGCGTCGACGAGTGCCACAACAGCATCAAGTTGCGATTTTGCCCTGACATCATCATCCATAAAAAATGTCTGTGCAACAGGAACCGGATCGGCAAGACCGGTTGTTTCGATAATGATACCGTCAAACCGACCCGGACGACGCATCAAACCATCAACAACACGGACCAGGTCGCCGCGCACTGTGCAGCAGATACAACCATTATTCATCTCGTAAATTTCTTCGTCGGATTCGACAATCAGATCATTGTCGATGCCGATCTCGCCGAATTCATTGACAATAACAGCATAATGCTTGCCATGATTTTCTGTCAAAATCCGGTTAAGAAGCGTGGTTTTACCAGCCCCCAGATAACCGGTCAGAACAGTTACCGGAATTTTACGGGGTGTTTTTTCAGTCTCGCTCATAGCATGACCTTTCAAATGACGGGAATTTTTACTGTTGTCGATATAGGCGATATCAGTACCGATTTCTACCTTTTGAACCGCTGCTATCTAGGAAAGATCATCAACGTCAAAAGCAAACATATCTTCAAGTAACGCGTAAAAACCTTTCAGGGCGTGATCGAAAATTGCCTTTCCTGCCTCTTTATTTGCGGCAAGCGCATTTCCCGCAACACCCTTTCTGTTGATATCTGCCATTTGCCAGCCAAAAGGAAATGGTCCATAGGCTCTTAAATATTTGAATTTTTCTTTGAGCTCTTTTTGCCAATTGGAAAAATTTTGTGCTTTGTCCATTTTTACTTCTTCTGGTGCAAGATAAAGCATGAGCGACGTTTCGATAAAGCCTGCATGAATATCAAGGGCTTTTTCCTCGACTGTCATCAGCCCTTCGGGAAGGCCGAAGCGTCCCCAACTTGTTGCGACAGCAAGCATTTTGAAGCGATTGCGCAATTCGGTGATGACAATATTCATCAATGGTGAATTGCCACCATGAGCATTGAGAATAAGAAATCTGTCTATCCCGTTTCTGTAACAATCGGCGCCGATTTCAATCCACCTGTCTATTGCTTGAGAATATCCAAGTGTTTTTGTTCCTCCACGACCCCCATGTTCAATAGAGTAACCAATATCTTCGCTATCAAGAACAACAATCTTTTTTCCAATACAAGTTTTGTTTTCAAGTTTTTTCGCAAATGCTTTTGCAATGACAGCATCTGTGGAAAGGGGCAAATGCTGTCCATGATATTCATGTGATCCGAGAGGCAAAATAGCTATAATTTTATCTTTTTCTTTCAATGCTCGAATTCCCGATAAAATATTTTCTTCTTTTTTATACAGAGTTTTGTTATCTTTCTCCACTATAAGAGAATATGAAATTCTAAGTGAAGACACGAATCAGACAGGAATACTACAAGAAACCAGATAATTCATTTGAAACGTCTTCGGGGAGACATAGCCTAAATGCTCGAGAAAAACCAGATACCTGCATTGGATATCGTTCAATCCACTGCAAGAATGATGAAAACATTATTGGCTCGTCGGCTTTATGAATTCGGCTTATACGCTGGCCAGGACAGAATAATTCTTTCGCTGGCATTAAAAGACGGGCAATCACCAGGCAGTCTTGCCAAGCAGCTGGGCGTCAAACCTCCCACAATCACCAAAACAATTGCACGGCTTCAGGAACAAGGCTTCGTTACAAAACGCAGTTCCCACGAAGATCAGCGCCAGCTTCATGTTTTTTTGACCAAAGATGGTCATAAAATTGTCAAGCTTATCGAGGCCGCCATTGCCGATACCGAAAAAGATATTACAAATGGCCTTAATGAGGGAGAGCATCTGATGCTGCTTGCTTTGCTAGGGCGCATTCAAAAAAATGTGCAAGAACAACAAGTGGGACTTTCCAACCTTTATCTTGATGGCGAAAACGGCGTTCTTTAGCTCAATAATGTAGCCAAGTTCCTTGAAGAAGAGGGAAAACATAACTACCGACTTATCGAAAAACCGGTTTTCCTGTCCGTTCGAGCTTCCCTTATTTGCTTCATGCGGCATAAGCTGTTTTAAACTCAATGATAGCGTTGCGACTTGCGCATGTTTTTAGACCCGTAACGGAATAACACAGTTTTGTTTGGACAAGCCTTTTAAATCTTTTATCACCTGTCAGGTGAAAATAACGTTTCAGGCTTTTCCGGAACCGGTCAATGGGGTATTTATTCGATCCTCTTTAAGGTAACAGAAGCTTTTATTGTTCTATCTTTGAAGGATGAGGGGCGTTGGGGCAAAAAATCAAGCTTTCTACCATTGCTGATGCATTGAATGTATCGACAGCTACGGTTTCGCTTGCGCTGCGTGACAGTCCGCTTGTGGCAGATGACACGCGTGACAGAATCAAGGATTATGCTCGTGATATCGGCTATATTTATAATCGCCGTGCAGCAAGCTTGCGCACATCACGTTCGGGAATTGTCGGTGTTGTTGTTCACGACATCATGAATCCGTTTTTTGCCGAAATATTGCGTTCGATCGAAACGGAACTCGACCGGTCGCGGCAAACATTCATTCTTTCCAACCATTATGACCAGTTGGATAAGCAACGCAATTTTCTGGAAACGCTTCTCCAGCTCGGAGCTGATGGCGTTATCATGTCACCGGCAATCGGAACCCCTGCACAAGACATCGAGATGGCACAAAATAACGGCTTACCTGTTGTATTTGTCGCCCGTCATGTTGAAGGGGTAAATGTGCCGGTTTTTTGCGGTGATGATACTTATGGTATATCTCTTGCCACCAACCATCTTATTTCGCTCGGGCATAAATGCATCGCTATGGTTGGCGGTACCGACTACACCTCGACCGGACATGACCGTTATGAAGGCTATCGCCACGCCATGCACCTTGCTGGGCTGGAGGTCAAACCGGAATGGCGTCTTGAGGGACCGCGAACGAAACAGGCCGGCTTCGAAATTGCACCACAATTTCTGGCACTCAAAGATAAACCGACCGCTGCCGTCTGTTTCAATGATCTTGCCGCAATCGGTTTGATGAACGGAATTGCCCGTGCCGGCCTTGTGGCAGGGCGAGATATTTCGGTTACCGGTTATGATGATCTTGAAGAAGCTGCGATTGCCACCCCCGCGCTCACCACAGTCTGGAATGGTCAGCGGGAAGTCGGAAGACGTGCAGCGCGTGCTCTTCTCGACCTTTTAAATGGTATCGAAGTCAAAAATGGTCACGACCTTATTAAACCGGAATTGCGCATTCGCCAATCAACCGGCCGCATGATACCGCGAAAAGGCTGAAAACTTCAAATTTCTGATAACCTATAGTTCTGATATCATAAGGTGACTTTTGTTTTATGATAAGCTGTTGCTATTTTTTGCGCGTCTCCGGCAGTTTCTCGCGTAAATTTAAAGCAGAATCAGGGCGTGGAATTAGAGTGTAATTTAAGCAAAACCATTTTCCGGATGGTGCATCAATGATCGTCGGACACGAATAACGACTTCAACTCGATTTCAAAGAGTTTGAATAGTCGCTCCGGCTTCACCAAAACGATTGTTGAAAATGCAGTGACAAGAACAAAAAAATCGTCCCTACGAAAATCATGATAAAATTGATCTTGCCCTAAAACTCGAACAAGATCTCTTAATTTATATGAATGGCGCACGTTCACGAAAGCCTATATTTTTTGGAATAAATATTTTCTGTTTTTTCAACGCGTACCTTTTTCAAAGCGACTATTTTTCACGACACCCGTTTTTTCAAGCCGCTTATTTTTATGGTGATGAACCGCCTCGCCAAATGCTTTGAATATCTCGTTTGATGGTATATCGCTTGTTGCCCAATATTCGGGATGCCATTGTACGCCAAGCGCAAAATCTTTTGCGTCTTTCACACTGACAGCTTCAATTGTACCGTCGGGAGCCGTGGCCTCGGCAACAAGACGTGGCGCGAGCTTATTGATTCCCTGCTGGTGAACAGAATTCACCATGATTTCGCCAGTTCTTACAATTTTTGCAAGCACCGTATTTTCGTTCACTCGAACCAGTTGTCTTATGGCAAACTTTTTATCACTGTCACTTTTATCATTGGCTCTATGGTCGAGTTTCCCGGGTATTTTTTGTAGCGCCGGTGAAAGTGTTCCCCCTAAAGCGACATTAAGTTCCTGTATGCCGCGACAAATGGCAAGAAGCGGCAAACCTTGCCTGATTGCAGCGTCAATTAGAAAAAAAGATGTTTCATCACGAGAAAAATCGAACGGCTCATAGTCGACCGTTGCGGCTTTACCATAACGCGCGGGATTTACATTGGATTTCGCACCGGTGATAAGAACACCGTCCACAACCGCAAGTATGGATTGCATATCGGCATCTCGCCCAAGTGACGGCACAATGAGCGGGGCAACGGCAGCCACCTTTGATGCGGCCTCAAGATATTGCACGGGCGCACCATTCCAGACATAACCGTCAAAAGCGGGGCAATCGGAAGGTACCGCAACAAGCGGCTTTAAACGATCAGCCATTTGTGTTCCCTTTTTATATTATCCGGTCAATATTCAAGGAAAACAGGCTTTTGTCAAATGTCCGATTTTCATTCAGACAAGCGTTTTTAAAAACCAGTTTCCTTGAACTTTCCACGGCTGGAAATATGAAAAACGAAATTTTAGCAAAACCACTGGAAATGAAGCGGTTTTATCGTTACTACTAAATCGTTTCAATTTTTCTGAAATAATCCGGCATTGT
>CAMLON010000028.1 GCA_946481695.1 uncultured Bartonella sp.
TTGTCTTTGGTGCGCCCCAAAGCGTTTTCAAGCCGTGCGGCATCTTCAGAAAGTTCCTTCGGCTTATCTTCAACTTCACCTGCCCCGTTTTCGAGAATGAAAATTGTACCAAGTGAAAGACCGGGGCTTGCCGAGAGGCCGTCAATTCCCGCTTTTCCTGATGGTGGCCGGAAGCCATAGATTTTCTTCGGTTTCACATCCGCTTTTTCTGCCGCTTCCCGCTCGCTCAAGGTGATTTTTCTTGCCATTAAAACCGCATCACCCAGAAGCTGTTCACCATTTTCCGCATCGGTTGAAAAAACGAGCGTGTCACCATTTTTGCCGCCAAGTTGCAAGAGGCCGGCAAGGCTTGTCATATCAGCCTGACTTTTTCCATTGCGGACGAGAATTTTTTGCCCGCTTTTTTTGGCAAATTCCACCCAGATCGACGCCGGACGCGCATGAAGACCCGACGGATAATCAAGAACCCATTCCTTGGTTACTTGAAGATCGGCGGCCTCACTTTCTGGTGCTTCATCATTTTCGACAAGGGCTGCCATAATGGCCGATTTGTCGCCCGTTGTTTCAAGTTTTTGCAAAGCATCGGGATGACTAAGAAGGCGGGTGAGCCTTTTTAAAATTTCAATATGACCGTCGGAATTGGCGGCAATGGCAAAAATCAGTTTTGCCTTTTCGCCATTTTGCCAATCCACCCCGTTTGGCACCTGAATAACCGAAATGGCATCACGGTTGACAAGGTTGCGGTCTTCCACCATGCCATGGGGAATGACAACGCCCGAACCAAGCCACGTATTGGCAACCTTTTCACGCGCCAACATGCTTTTTCCATAAGCCGGTTCAATTGCGCCTTCATCAACAAGAAGTTGAGCTGCGGCAAGAATGGCCGACTCCTTGTCGGGAAAATCCGCATTCAACAAAATTGCATTTTCGGAAAGAATTGCTGTCTTTTCAGATGCTGCTGCCACGGGTTTCCTCCCTTGGGCTTTTCAAAATGAATTGAAAACGTTTTCTTGAAAAATATCAAGCAACTGTTTAATTCTGTCATATAATTTTACAGCAAATTCTGGAAACGTTTTCAAGGAAAAAACGCCTATTTATCGTGTTCAGGCACCAAGAAAGAAAGAAAAATCGAATGGCTGCCACAATCAAGGATGTTGCAAAACTTGCCGGTGTTTCGGTTGCCACTGTTTCGCGTGCGATTTCCGGCAAAGTTGTGAGCCATGAATTGAAAAGCAAAGTGGAAGAGGCAATCCTTGCCACCGGTTACCGGCCGAACCTTGCCGCCCGCCGTTTGCGCGGGCATAGCAATGATATGATAGGCCTTATCATTGCCGACATCAGAAACCCGTTTTTTACCCGCTTTGCCCGTGCGATTGACGATATTGCCAAAACCCGCAACCAGCATGTGATCTTATGCAACACCGATGAAAATTTCGAGCAGGAAAAGGCCTATCTCGACTTGATGGAGGAAGAAAATGTTGCCGGTATCATTCTTTCTCCCACGCTTTTAAGAAGCGGCAAACACATAACAAGCCGCAAAGAAAAGCCGACAAAACTCCATCGCCCGCTTGTTCTTGTTGATCGCACGCCCGATGAAATGATTTATGATTCCGTGCTTATCGATAATCATGCTGCCGCCCAGAAACTTGTGCAACACCTTTATGAAAATGGCAGAAAACACATTCTTTGCCTTTACGGAGCTGATAGCCGGACCGGTTTTGAACGGCAAAAAGGCTTTGATGAAGCAATCAGGGCGCTTCACCTTTCAGGTGAAAGTGTAGCCATAAAACACGGAAAAGATAATTTGGCGAAATCTTTAAAAAATACGCTTGCAAAAAATCCCGATAGCGATGCGCTCATTGTCACCAACGGGGTTCTCGCTTTAAAAGCGGCGGCATTTTTAAAAAAAGCCGGTCTTGTTGTGCCCGATCAACTGGCTTTTGCCGCCTTTGATGACGAACCGTGGATGGAACTTGTCTTTAACGGCATTACAACCATTGCCCAGCCGGTTGGCGACATTGCCCGCGAAGCCTATCATTGTTTGATGGAAAGGCTTGAAAACCCGTTAAAACCGGTGCTGCAAACCGTTTTGAAAAGCAAATTGATTGTTCGCGGTTCAACTTTGAAAGCCCGCACGACCACTCAATGAAATAAGGCACGGGGAAATAAGGCACGGGTTTTCTTGTTTTGGCACATTTGGAGCTTCCGGAATTTGGTTCACGCCCCTGATGCTTCACGTCGACCCACGCTTTCAATGAAATACGCGTGAGTGTTGAACCGCCCGATTTTGCTGCGCGGGTTCAAACGGCGAATAAAGCCGCTGCTTGCAAGAATGGTTCAGGCAAGCGGCTTGTTATTTGACCGGCGATGAACGCCAGCGCAACCACCGGAATGCCACGAAAACACCTTTAACAGATGATGACTGCTACAGGATTATTGCGGGAGCCGCTTGATGAGGCTTGATGTATCAAGATTATTGCGGGAGCCGTTTGATAAGGCTTGATGTATCAAGCCGGCCGCCATTTTCTGCCTGAATATCGGCATAAAACTGGTCGATCAGAGCAGTGACCGGCAAAACCGCGCCGTTAGCGCGCGCTTCATCAAGGCAGATGCCGAGATCTTTTCTCATCCAGTCGACAGCAAAACCGAAATCGAACTTGCCTTCAACCATAGTGGTGCCGCGGTTTGACATTTGCCATGAACCGGCCGCCCCCTTGGAAATGACATCAAGAACCTCGTTCATATCAAGACCGGCTTTTTTGCCGAAAGCAAGCCCTTCGGCAAGACCCTGAACCGCACCGGCAAGGCAAATCTGGTTGACCATTTTGCACAATTGCCCGCTGCCGCTTTTTCCCAGCCGCTTTACCGAAATGCCATAGGCTTTCATGACATCTGCGGTTTTTTCAAATATGTCCTTCTTACCACCGCACATAATGGTGAGTTTGCCGTTCTCTGCACCGGCCTGACCACCCGAAACCGGCGCGTCGATAAAACCGATACCGCATTTTTCCGCTTCCCCTTCAAGCTCGCGGGCAACCTTTGCAGAATCCGTCGTATGGTCGACAAAAACGCTCCCCCTTGCCATTGTTTTGAACGCACCATCCTTGCCGGTTGTGACTTCTCTTATGTCATTGTCATTGCCGACACAGGCAAAAACAATATCCTGCCCCTTTGCCGCTTCGGCCGGTGTATCGGCTTTTTTGCCGTGAAACTCCTCTACCCATTTTTCAGCCTTTTTTGCCGTGCGGTTATAAACCGTTACATCATGGCCGGCTTTTTTCAAATGCCCTGCCATAGGATAACCCATCACACCCAAACCGATAAAAGCCACTTTTGCCATTTTGCCACTTTCTATTTTGCCGCTCGATTGTTTTTTTGTTCGATTGTTTTCTATTGGTCGGGTTTTATGAAAAAAATTCATAAGCCCAATGATCTTGATAGAGCTTATCAAAATCGTCTTGAAGAATATAGTTGTTATTAACAGGAAAAAGAATTGAGCCCGAAACAACCGGAAATAGAATTGACGCTTTCTATTTGCGGTTGAAACACTTGGATTTTGACCGGAAATTTTATTTGAAAAAATTGCGTTTTTAAAACCGGTAAAAAAGAGAATAACTGCTTGTAGAAGGTTAAGAAAATGCAAGCGGACGAGTGCAATTGCGAATGAAATATTGCCCTTTTAAAAAGCCGGAGACGTAAAAAACAATATTCAAAACCGGAAAATAAAAAAGTAAAAAAACAAAAAAGCAAAATGAAGCAAAACCGATAGTAAAACGACTATTCAAAGGAAATTCCCTATATGTTTACATGTGATTCATTTGCCGTTGACGGCCCTGATAAGACATTCCATCCTTTCACATTCGAGCGGCGTGACCCGCTTGACCATGATGTAGATATTGAAATTCGCTATTGCGGCGTTTGCCATTCCGACCTTCACACCGCGCGCAGTGACTGGGCGGGCACACTTTATCCTTGTGTTCCAGGTCATGAAATTGTCGGCAAGGTGCGCCGCGTGGGCAAAAAAGTAACCCGTTTCAAAGAGGGTGACACGGTGGGTGTGGGCTGCATGGTCAATTCCTGCGGAACGTGCGATTGCTGCCGTGCCGGACTTGAACAATATTGCGAAAAAGGCAACACCCTTACCTATAACAGCCCAGACCCCGAGACCGGAAAAGACCGTTATACGTTCGGCGGCTATTCCAAACGCATTGTGGTGAACGACAATTTTGTTTTGTCGGTACCGGAAAATCTTGATCTTGCAGGAGCAGCACCGCTTCTTTGTGCAGGCATTACCACCTATTCGCCATTGCGCCACTGGAAAGCGGGAAAAGGAATGAAAGTGGGCGTTGCCGGTCTTGGCGGTTTGGGTCATATGGCGGTGAAACTTGCCCACGCTATGGGGGCTGACGTGACGATGCTCACCACCTCGCCTTCCAAAGAAGCCGATGCGCGTCGTCTTGGTGCCCATCATGTGGTTTTGACACGCGACAGCGAAAACCTCGCAAAAGCGGCAAAAACGCTTGATCTCATTATCGACACCATTGCGGCCAAGCACAATATCGACGCTTACCTCAACCTTCTTAAAGTCAATGGCACATTGGTGCAGGTTGGTGCACCGGCCGAACCTTTGCCGGTTGGCGTTTTCAACCTCATTATGGCACGTCGTTCGTTTGCCGGCTCGTGCATTGGCGGCATTGCCGAAACACAGGAAATGCTGGATTTTTGTGGCAAACACAACATTACCGCCGATATCGAGCTCATCAAAGCTCAGGAAATCGACAAGGCTTATGAACGCATGCTCAAAAGCGATGTGAAATACCGCTTTGTCATCGACATGGCCTCATTCTGAAAGCCGTATTGTTCGGGAGACTTCATTCCGGAAAAAAGGTTTTAAACTCGAAATCGGGGCGAGCAACAAGCCCCGCTCACAACAAACCCCGTTGGCGCTTGGCTTGACCGAGCGAGCAAAAGCGCTAACCGGCAAAGCCCCTGCTCTTTCAACCAATACTGTTCATGCGCTTTCAAAGACTGTTTTGAAAAGTGTTTTTGCGGGTACTGTTCATGCGCTTTCAACCAATAATATTCATGCGCTTTCAAAGAGCGTTCGGGAAAAACGTTTAGGAGAATGTTTTTGTTGGCAGCGCTTAAATATTGTAATCCAAAGCAAAGCCGGAACTCATAACCAAACTACATTTCAGGGAAGAAAAACAATGGAAATCAAAAGAAGTGGCAGCCGCCCTTCCGGCAAAGTTCCGGAAGAATTTTTTACCGGTCGGGTGAGACTTGATCCGGCAATCGACCTGCATCAAGGGTCAAACCTTCTTGCCGGTCATGTTACTTTCGAGCCGGGAGCACGCACGCATTGGCACACGCACCCGAAGGGGCAGGCTTTGATTATCACATTCGGGCGCGGGTTTATTGGCCGTGAAAATGGAGAAGTGAAAGAAGTTTTTGCCGGTGATATTGTCTGGTTTGAACCGGGTGAAAAACATTGGCATGGTGCTTGCCCTGACACGGCAATGTCACATTATGCCATACAGGAAACAGTGGATGGCAAAAGTGCCGACTGGATGGAAGAAGTGACCGATGAGCAATATAAGGGAAAGTAAAGAAAGCTGAAATTTCTAAACTTTGCATTTCATCAAAACTCTGCATTTCATAAAATACTGAAATTATAAAATGCTAAAAAGACCGGCAAAAAAACTAGATTGCCCCCCCTTTGGGCAAATGGTGCGCAAATTTTCTTAAAAAGTGTGACAAAGTTTCTTGTTTTCCTTGGAAACTATTACAAAGTTTCTTGCCGGGAAAAATTCCCATCGAGAGCCTATTGCCTTCAACGTGGCGTGCATCAATTCAAAGACGTTTTTTAAAAACGCGGGCTTTTTGAAAATTGGCTTTTTTGAAAATTCAAAGTTCGAAAAGCCGCTCTCCATTTTTCTGTTCTGCCTGCCTGTTTTTTAAAAGCCAAATCGTAACCGGTTCAATCAATTGTCGTGTTGCAAACTTGCGGCAAGCAAAGCCCTGATTTTTGACCGGCGAGAACGGAAAAGAACGGATCATGCCGGATAAAAGAGGCTTGATTTCTTCGGCTCTTTTCATGGACTTTCCTTAAATTTATCTCCGATTTTCTCGCCTTTTTCTATTTTTCCTCATTGTCGTTCATAATATTTCAACCAAATAACAGTCACTCTATCGAGTGAATTTCGTGTCTGATCAAAAATATAACGATCATTCCAAATTATGATTCGTAAATATATTTTATTTCACCCATATAAATAAATAGTATAACGATAAATGAAAAACTTTCCACATGCCGGAAGTTGTGTTCTATCCTTTAACGATTTATTTTTTTCCGGGTCTAAGCCCCTATTATTAAATATTTTTTACAGTATATTCGAACTATTCTAAAACTTGAGTGTTGACATTAGGTTTAAATATTTTTTAACTGTTTCTCAATCTATACTTTTTTTATCAACTTTAAAATTCGAGGGATTGCGTATGTCGATCGGGTACGGTGAAGGAGAACATTTTTCAGACGATCAGGGATTTTCGGCTTGTCAGAATGTGATGACGGAAAAGAAAATTTTGAAAAGCCACCGAAACATGGCTGCCCAAAGCTTCAGAGCGGAAAACGAAAGCGGTCGGGGAAAAGAATTCAGTGCGGGTGAAAGCTTCGGTGAGGCAAAGAGTTTCAGAGCAAGCCGGAAAATGTTGGTTGCACTTGCTTGCAGCAGTTTTTTTTCAACAAGCCTGTTTTTTGATGGCACAGCCTTTGCCGAGACCGTCAATAACGAAGTAAAAATTGCCAAAAATGGCAAACAGAGCAAACCCTCTCTTGCGAAAAAAAAGCAAAACGCGACGGGGGAAAAGGCGGCAACTGAAACCGGAGAAGCCGCTTCGAATTCCGCTGCTTCGGCTTCAGCTGATAATCAGGCGCCACTTGCCGATGAAGGTACAATGTTACGCCAAGTGGTGGTAAGTGCGACCGGCTTCGAGCAGAATGTGAAAGATGCACCGGCCAGTATTTCGGTGATCCCGCGCGAGGAAATCGAAAAAGGGTCGTTCCGCGATTTGACCGATGCCTTGAGGAATGTTCAAGGTGTTGCAGTGACGGGAACGGCTGCCGAACAGGATATTTTCATTCGCGGGCTTCCCGGTGCCTATACGCTTATCCTGGTTGACGGCAAACGTCAGAGCACGCGTGAAGCACGCACCAATGGCAATTCCGGTTTCGAGCAGAGTTTCATTCCGCCGGCTGCCGCAATCGAACGGATTGAAGTTGTGCGCGGGCCGATGTCGTCGCTTTACGGCTCGGATGCAATGGGCGGGGTTATCAATATTATCACCCGCAAAGTGCCGCACAAATGGACCGGTTCCTTTACCATTGATGGCACGGCAAACCAGTACAGCAAATTTGGTAATACCGCTCAAGGAAGCTATTATGTTGGCGGCCCTGTGGCGCCCGATGTTGTGGGGTTGCAGCTTTGGGGAAGGGGCTTGGGGCGCGAGGAAGATGATATTATTTCCGGTACGCCGAAGAAAAAGGAAATCGACATTACCGGCAAGGTTACCGTAACACCGGACGAAAACAACGATTTAACCTTTGAAGCCGGTCACACAAGATTGCGCCGCTATAGTTCGGTGGGTCACAATATCGAGCGAACCGAAAATATCAGCCGCAAGCCGGTTGACACCTATAACAAGAATGATCGTGACCATTGGGTTGTCGGCTATACCGGCCGTTACGGCTTTACCACTGCCGATTTTTCCGTGTTGCAGGAAACCGCAAACCGTACCAATTACACATGGGACACACCGACCCACGATTATGTTGCCAATTTGCGTTCGCCGGAAATACGAAACACCGTTGTCGATGGCAAATTTACCACCCCGTTCGACATTTTTGGCCGCCACACATTGGTAACCGGCGGGCAATTCAACCGAGGGGCATTGACCGACCAGAACCCCGGTATGCGCACCGGACTTGATGAAGAGTTCACCATTGAACAATGGGCGGGTTTTGCCGAAGATGAATGGTGGCTGACCGATACATTCTCGCTAACCGGCGGGGTGCGTATGGACCACCACCAGATTTATGGCGAACATTGGAGCCCGCGCGGTTATGCTGTTTGGCATGCCACCGACAATCTTGTTTTCAAAGGCGGTGTTTCAACCGGCTTCAAAGCACCGGAAATTCGTGAAATTGCACCCGGATATGCTTATACAACCGGAGGTGGTAATTGCTTTTACGGGCGCAATCCCCCGAAAGGGCGCAACCGCTGCGGTGTGATTGTCGGTGCCGACAATCTGGAAGCGGAAAAAAGTACCTCTTATGAATTTTCTACCATTTGGGACAATCTTGATAATCTCGAATTGGGGGCAACCTATTTCTACACCGATTTCAAAGACAAAATCACCAACCGGCAGGTTCTGGATAGCAAAGGCAATCCGGTTGAATGGTCGGTTGACCCGAATTATGTGCTTTATGAAAACCTCAATATCGACGATGCTGTGATGCAAGGGGTGGAGCTTACCGGTTCGTGGAAACCGATTGATGTTTTGACTATCCGTTCCAACTATACCTACACCCATTCCGAACAAAAGAGCGGCGATTATGAGGGGTTGCCTTTGGCAAGAACGCCAAAACACATAGCCAATCTGCGCGCCGAATGGCAAACACCGATTGAAAAGCTCGAAAGTTTTGCGGCTGCAACCTATCACGGTAAGGAAACCAATGCGGGTTTTAGAACCGGTAGTGCCGGTAAGGCGGTTTACAAAAACGGCAAAATTGTCGGCCGTGAATATGACGATTATGTCACCTTCGATATTGGCGGTTCTTACGCTTTTTCCGAAAATGTCAAACTGAATGCCGCAATCTACAACCTGTTTGACAAGCGTGTGGGTGTTGACCAGTTCAATGATGTGGTGGAAGGCCGCCGCCTCTGGTTGAGCATGAACTCGCAATTTTAATGCCCGGATGAACAGAGTGATCAACTCTTGAAGGACAGGATCAATTTTGAAAGTTCGCGTTTGATGACAAACATCAAAAACATCATGTGCCGGTTTTTTAAAAACCGGCCTTCCCTGTTTCCGGAAAATGGTCTTTTTACAAAGAATGTTTTTGCTCCGGCAAATTCTTTAACTCTGGGAAACGCTCCTTTTCAGGCAATTGTTTTTGTTCGTGAAAAATCTTTGGCTTTGGCAAAACTTGAAAATTTGGCGGAAGCCCGAAGTTTGGAAAGCTGCTTCTCCGGAACACGCCGGTTTATTTCAAGCCCCCGCTTTGTGAGGGAAAAACAGGGGGTAAATGTTCGGGTAGAAAGAATGGGAATTGCTCCGGGAGAAAGAGCGGGAATTGTTCCGGCTGAACGGGCGGGAATTGTTACGGTTGAAAGGACGGGAATTGTTCCGGCTGAAAGGACAGGAATTGTTCCGGCTGAAAGGGCAGAAGATATTCGCGCACAACAGGCGGGCGTTTGCCGCTTGCAAGTCTTGCCATTTTTTTGCTTTTCATTTTCCTGCTTGAAGATGTCTGCTCTTGTTATTGCCGGCCTTTTTTTCGGCCTTTCCTGTAGTTTTGCGAATGTGACAAACAAAAACACAGGAAAAATGCGCATCCACACCAAAGATATAGAAATTGCCTTGATGGATGGAAATATTGCTTTGTTACCAACTGAAGAAGCGCAAAATCCGGCTGGCAACCAAGAAGATGAAAAGAAAAACAAAGCAGAAAGCCCGACAAAAACCGGCGGGGAAAATTCGGGTAAAATGAATCCAAGCGTCGGGTTTCATGGCGCCGGGAGTAACGGTTCTGAGAGCGCCGTGCTTGAAAATGCTGATGAAAAAAGTGACCAAGGGACAAACACCGCACAGGCAACAAGCGAAGAAACAATCAAGGCCGGAAAGAGGCACGAAAACGGCGAGATAAGGCGTTATCGCCTGTTTATTGCTGTTCCGGAAAAGCCGGCACCAAGAGAGGGCTTTCCGCTTGTTTTACTCCTTGATGGCAACACGACATTCAAGCCCGCAATCAGGCAAGCACCCGATGCCGTAATTGTGGCAATCGGCTATTCCACCGACGAGAAAAAAGAGATTGTGAAACGCCGCTTTTATGACCTCACCTCTTATGCACCGGCCGATAAAATTCCGCTTCGAGAAGGCATGGAAGCGCCGAAAACCGGCGGTGAAGAAGAATTTCGCAGCCTTATCGAAAAAAAGATTTTACCGGAAATACTGATGGAATTGCCGGTCAATCGCGCCAATGTCACGTTCTTTGGCCATTCGCTTGGCGGGCTTTTTGTGATGAAGAGTTTTTTATCGGCCGAAAGTCACGGTTTTTCTACCTATTGCGCTGCCGACCCGTCTATCTGGTGGAACGGGCATGAATTTATGGAAAAACTTGCCGCTTATAACAAGCCGGAGGGTTTTAAATCACGACTATTGATTGAAACATCGGGCATTAAAACCCATCATAAGAATGTGACTGAAACGAATAAAAAGCCGGTTAAGGATTTACATTCCGGCCCGAATGGCAAAGATGTTTCAGAGATTTTGAGAAAGACAAAGGCAGTTGACAACACGTTTTACAGCTTTTCCGATAAAAACCACGGCACAATGCTTTCGCCTGCGATCAAAGACTGTCTGCACTTCGCGTTGAATGCGAAAAATTTCAAACAACAAAAATTTCCCGCAAACTCCCTTCAACCAGTCGAAAAGAAATGAGGTAAAAATGATTAATAGACGCAATACTCTCGCCGCACTGCTCTTTGGTGCACTGGCTTCCGTTTTGTCATTTCAATCACCGGCAAGTGCCGATGTTGTCATCAAACATGCCGCCGGTGAAACCTCTATTCCCGATAATCCGAAACGGGTTGTGGTGTTCGACCTTGCCACGCTCGACAATATGAACCGGTTAAAAATTGATAATATTGTGGGTGTGCCGGAAGGGATAAAGCCGAAATATCTCGAGCAATATAATGATGCAAAATACACCAAGGTCGGAACCTTGTTTGAACCCAATTACGAGACAGTGGCAAGCCTGAAACCTGATCTTATCATTATTGCCGACCGTTCGGCATCGAAATTCAACGATCTTGCAAAAATTGCCCCGACAATCGATTTGTCCGTCAACAATAATCACTATCTTGCCGATGTTGACCGCAATGTGACAATTTTGGGCCAGATTTTTAATAAGCAGAAAGAAGCAAAAGACGAAATCGACAGTCTTAACAAAAAGCTTGAAGAGGTAAGGAAGGTTGCGGCTGACAAAGGAACAGGTCTTCTTGTTCTGACCACCGGTGGCAAAATTTCAGCCTTCGGACCGGGATCGCGTTTCGGCCTGTTGCATTCCGGTTTTGGTGTCAAACCGGCGAACGACAAACTGGAAGTGGGCAATCACGGGCAGATGATTTCACCCGAATTCATTTTGGAAACCAATCCCGACTGGCTCTTTGTGATCGACCGTGATGCAGCCATTGGCCGCGAAGGGGAATCAGCTGCAAAATTGCTTGATAATGCCCTTATCAACAAAACCAAAGCGGCCGAGAACAAGCATATCGTTTATCTCGACCCGCAAAACTGGTATCTTATCGGTGGCGGACTTTCGGGTCTTCATGAGACAGCCGATCAACTTGATGACGTATTTTCAAAAGCAAAATAAGCATTTAGCCTGTTGTTGACTGAAAAAGTCATGAAACGGGTTGATTGTTTCAAGCTTTAACGCTTAAACATCGGAAGCAGCAGATTGGTCTGCCGGCTTCTGATGTTTTTTAATCGGGTAAAGATTGACGTGCGCTCTCTTATTATTGGCATAACGGTTATTATCGTCCTGTCGATTATCAGTATGTTTCTGGGGTTTTCCAGTGTTACCCTCTCCGGCCTTCTTGCCGGTGACGAGCACAGCTTCCTTGTATTTTTCCAAACCCGTATTCCGCGCACCATTGCACTTATTCTTTCAGGCGCTTCTCTTGCCCTTGCCGGCATGATTATGCAAATGCTAACAAGGAACCGTTTTGTTGAACCTTCAACAGCCGGAACTGTTGAATCGGCCTCGCTCGGCATCCTTGTGGTGATGATATTTGCCCCCGGTCTTGATGTGATTTTAAAAATGCTGGTGGCAGCCCTGTTTGCGCTTTTCGGCTCGCTGATATTCATGTTTTTATTGCGGCAAATACCGCTTAAATCCGTGCTGATTGTGCCCTTGACAGGTATCATGCTCGGCTATGTGATTGGCGCGCTCACAAATGGCATTGCCGATCAGGAAATGCTGTTGCCATCGCTGCAATCCTACCTTTTTGGTAGCTTTTCCATGGTGGTTGAAGGCAAATATGAATTATTATGGCTGTCGCTGCCACTTTGCCTTATTGCCTATCTTGCGGCCGACCGTTTTACCGTTGCCGGTTTTGGAGAGGATTTTTCCAGTAATCTCGGCCTTGATTATAAAAAAGTGATGCTTTTCGGCCTTGTGATTATTTCCATGATAACGGCAACCGTTATCTGCACCGTTGGGCGGATACCCTTTATCGGCCTTGTCGTGCCCAATATTGTTTCCATTGTCATGGGCGACAATATGCGCCGCACAGCACCTTTTGTCATGATAACCGGTGCGGGACTGGTGCTTACCTGCGACATTCTTGGCCGGTTGATGAGCAAATCGGCAGAAATACCGGTTGGAACCATTATGGGGGTTCTTGGCAGTGTGCTTTTTATCGCACTTCTCTTGAAATGGAGAAAGCGCCTTGGCTAGAAAAACACCGGACAATAACAAGCCCGCTTTAAAAGGTGAGAAGCCACAATCTGCCGGAAAGGGCGTCACCGAAACAAATGCGGTTGAGCCCGGCATTGCTACAGCCGGCCTTCTTGAAACCGATAATATCGAAACTACAATTGGTGAGAATAATTTCACGAAAACAGAAATTATCGAAACCGACACCAGCGCGCCGGATAGACAAAGAAATGCTTCTATTCAAGCCGATATTGTCGAAGCAGAAATTGACGAAGTCAACATCCTGAACAAGAAAGCCGAAGTCAACATCCCGACCGAGGATTTAGACAAGGAAACCGACAGGGATTTAGGCAAGAATTTAGAAAAAGACGCGGGCAAGGAAACAGACGGGCAAGCAAGAAAGAAAGCAAATAGGGAAAATGCAGCTGTTCAATCCGGCTTTATCAGCACCAAAGAAGCGGATTCTTTCAAAACAGCTATTACCGGCTCTGGTTCCGCAGATTTGAGCTTCATCAAACCCAAACAATCAAAAAAAATCCGCTCGACACTGCCGCTTGTCATCGGTCTTGGTGTTGTTGCTGCCATTTTTATTGCGCTTTATCTTTCATGGAATATGTCGGTTGTGATCTGGCCGTTCCGTTTGGGAAAACTCGTTTCGCTTATTCTGATTGCCTATACCATTGCTGTTTCGACAGTGCTTTTCCAGACGGTTTCCAACAACCGCATTCTTACCCCCTCGATTATGGGCTTTGACCAGCTTTATATCCTCATCCAGACGGTAGTGGTTTATTTTGTCGGCTCGACCGTTATTTACGGGGTAAGCGACGAAGTGCGTTTCATCGCTGTGGCACTTATTCTCACACTGTTTTCGACAAGCCTTTTCACATGGCTCTTTTCCGGAACCATCAAGGGACTGCACATGACGCTTTTGATCGGCGTTGTGTTTGGCGGCCTGTTCTTCAGCTTGCGCATGTTGTTGCAATTGCAACTGAACCCCGATGAGGCGGTCAATCTCACCGATGTAATGTTTGCCAATTTCAACCGCTTCAATACCAATCTCATTGGCATTGCAGTGATTATTGTTGTGATTGTTTCCCTGATCGGCTGGCGCATGCGCTATCTTTTCGATGTGCTGGCATTAGGCCGCGATATGGCAATCAATCTCGGTGTCGATTATAAACAGGCTGTCACGCGCATTCTTGTGCTGGTTTCGATTATGGTTGCCGTTTCAACCGCACTTGTGGGGCCGGTCACCTTTTTCGGCCTTCTGGTTGCAAGCCTTGCCTACCAGTTTACGCCGACAGCCAAACATATGAGCGTGTTACCGGTTGCCATTCTGCTTTCGATTATTTTCCTGGTCGGCGGACAATTCATTCTCGAACAGCTTTTCAATATGGCAAGCCGGTTGAGCTTTATTATCGAATTTGTCGGCGGCATTGTGTTTTTGACCCTGCTCATCAAGGGAAAATTGAGATGATTGAAATTAGCCATGTATCCAAAAGCTATGACGACACTAGCATTATCGAGGATTTGTCACTTGAAATCCCGAAAGGCGGAATGGTTTCGATTATTGGCCCCAATGGTGCGGGTAAATCCACACTTCTAACTATGATAAGCCGCCTGCTGCCGATCACAAAGGGTAAAATTACGGTTGACGGAATTGATGTGACAAAGGCAAAAGGAGCCGATTTTGCCAAACGGCTTTCTATTTTGCGACAGGAAAACACTCTCACAGCGCGTATCACCGTGGAAGATCTTGTAAGCTTTGGCCGCTACCCCTATTCGCATGGTGTCTTGACAAAAGAAGACAAAACATTTGTCGATAATGCCATTAGCTATCTGGGGCTGGACCCTTATCGCAAACGTTTTCTTGACGAATTGTCGGGCGGGCAGAGACAACGCGCTTTTGTTGCCATGGTGATTTCTCAAAACACCGATTACATCCTGCTTGACGAGCCATTGAACAATCTTGATATGCGCCATGCCGTTTCAATGATGAAGCGACTTCGCAATGCGGCCGACGAATTGGGCAAAACCATTATTATGGTGATGCATGACCTCAATTTCGCCTCCTGCTATTCCGATCTCATCATTGCTTTGAAAGAAGGAAAACTCGTCTATTCCGGTACGCCCGAAAATGTCATGAAAGATGAAATCCTTTCGGCAATTTATGATATCGACATCAAGGTCAAAGATATAGACGGGCAGAAAATCGCCGTTTATTACCGCTAAATCGACCTCAAAAAAAACTCTGCCAGCCGAAAACTTTTAAGGGTGAAAAAGATCAAAAATCTTTAAAAAGCGACCGGTCAAAGAAATCAAAACCATTAAGGCGAAAAGGCGGGTAAAAAAGAATAAATAGGGAAAAATCAATAAAACGGTCGAAGAACAATAAAACGTAAGAAAATAAGGGCAAAAAACAATTGCCCGAAAAATGTGTTGGAATGACTTTCTTCACAAAAATATTCTTATGCTTTTAGAGCCTATTCATGTTTATAGTCATGTCGAAAAAGCTTGGCCGGAAAGACGGCTGACACAAGGTTGAAGTTCGCATTGTTAAAGAGACATCGCACGTGAATACAAAAGCTGAAGTAACGAAATCCTATAAATTGGCCGCTATTTTTGCGATTTGCCTCGGCGTTATTATGGCAATGATCGACACCGGCATTACCAATACCGCCCTTCCCACAATTGCACAGGAATTCAAAACCAGCGAAGCTTCAACTGTTTGGGCGGTGACAGCCTATCTTCTCGCCATGGTTGCAATGACTCTTCCTTTCGCAAGCCTTGGCGAGGTGATCGGTTTTCGCATTATTTTCATTGTCGGGCTCATGGTTTTCACCCTCGCTTCGCTTCTTTGCGGGCTTTCATGGTCGCTTCCAACGCTGGTTGGTGCACGCATTTTGCAAGGTATTGGTGCGGCCGGAATATTGAGTACCAACCTTCCTCTTATCCGCTTTACTTTTCCGCCGCAAAAACTGGGTGTCGGACTTGGTATCAATGCCATTTGCATGGGAGTGGGCTTTTCTTTGGGACCGACACTCGCCTCGCTTATTTTGTGGTTTACCACCTGGCACTGGTTGTTTTTGATGAATGTTCCACTTGGCCTTGTGGCGCTTGCCATATCCTTCCATTCACTCCCTAAAACGCCCTTGAGCCACTATCGTTTTGACAATCTTGCCGCCTGTTTCTGCGGCATCGGTTTTGCCGCGCTCATTTTCGGCATTGGCGAATGTGCGCACCGCCAGCCGCTTTCCATGATTATTCCAACCTTTGTCATTTCATTTGTTGCCATTTTTGCCCTTATCATTCGCCAGAAAAACCACCCTGCCCCGTTTCTGGCCTTTGATCTTTTTTCCTCGCGGATTTTTACTCTTTCCATTCTTGCAGTCCTTTTTGCCTTTATCGCGCAGGGGATTGCTTTTGTGGCGCTTCCCTTTTCGTTCCAGATGTTGATGCATAAAAGCCAGTTTGCCACCGGCTTTCTCATTGCGCCGTGGCCTGCTTGCGCGGCACTCACCTCAACCTTTACCGGCCGGCTTTCCGACCATTTTTCACCGGTTTTGCTTGTTGCAATCGGCATGCTCTTATGCGCAAGCGGCATGTTTTCGTTAAGCCTACTTGGCGAGGGAACGCCGGTCCTTGTGATTGTGATCTGCATGATGGTGTGCGGATGCGGCATGGGCTTTTTCAACGCGCCCAACCAGCGCGTTATCATGCTTTCAGCGCCTGCCGACAGAAGTGGCGCTGCCGGTGGCATTATGGGCATGGCAAGGCTTATCGGCCAATCGGTGGGAAGCACACTTGTTGCATTTTTCCTGATTGTCTCTTCCCATTACGGCTCGCGCTATGCTTTGTGGTGCGGCACAATCTGTTTTTTACTCGCTGTGCTGACTGGTGGCTTGCGGCTAACAAGCGGAAAAGCCAAAAAATCTTGAACTCTGCTTTCTGTTTTTGGCTGTTCTTTTTAGGCCAGTCTTTTCTACCATTTAGGCCGCACACTTCCGCCCTACCGGTTTGGAGAGGCCGGGCAATAAGCCGGTTCCAAAATGTGTTCCTTAGCCATTTGAAAAACGGGTTTCCAGAAGATCGACTTCACGGATCAATTTTGCGGTTGTTTCTTCCGAAAGCTGGTGACGACGGCCGAAAGCAAAATAGGTCTGGCGTTCAGCTTTCAAAGCTTCAAGGCGCAAACGCCGCTCGATTTCGGCAACCTTCTGCGTGTTGATCGCATCGGCATCCGAAACATTCTGGTCGGCCAGTCTTTCGCGATAGTTCGACATGACGCGCGCGCCGGCTGTTGTATAAAGGTCGGCATCGCTACGGCCTTCACCCCAATTGTGCACCGCCTGTTCAACCGCTTTGATGGCCGCCTCGGCAGCGGCAATATGGGCACGTTCTTCTTCCTTCTGGTGGGAAGGTTCGGGCGGCAATTCCAAACCTTTAAGGAGATAGGGAAGCGAAACGCTTGCCATGACAAGCGAAATCAGGATGACGCCGGTTGCCAGAAATATTGCAAGGTCGCGTGCAGGAAATGGCGAGCCATCGGGCAAGAAAAGCGGCAATGTCAAAACACCGGCAAGAGTGACTGTGCCACGAACACCGGCAAGCGATGTCACAGCAACGAGCCGCCAGCTTGGCACAAACGGTTTGAAACCGTGCCGATAGGCACGTGCAAGCGTAAAACGCAATGATACCCATACCCAGATGAATCTGAGCAAAGCCAATGCCAGATTGATCGCTATGACATAAACCACAAGCCAGACCGGTTCATGATGGCCGGTTTCCTGAACCACAATTGCCGCGCCGCTCACAATATGGGGAAGTTGTTCACCCAAAATGACGAAGATGACACCATTGGCAACAAATTGCACTGTGTCCCAAACGGCAAGCCTGCGAATGCGCGTTAAAGCAAGGTTGCGCAAACTGTCTTCGGTAAAGCTCATGGAAATACCGGCAGCAACAGCGGCAAGGATTCCCGATGCATCCACCTGTTCGGCGGCAAGATAAGCAGCAAAAGGTGTAAGCAGGCTTACGACAATGTGGGAACCGGTTTCTTCACCGAATTTATTGTTCCAGAAAGTGCTGACCCAGGTGACACAAAAGGTCGTTGCTGCCCCGATGATAAGACCGGCAACAGCTGTCCACAAAAAGGTTCCGAAAGCGGCAAGGAGCGAAAACGAGCCCGTCATGGCAGCAGCAACAGCAAAGCGCATACTGACCAGACCGGACGCATCATTCAACAGCGATTCACCTTCCAGAATATGCATCAGGCGCTTGGGGATAGGAGAGCGTTTGGCAATTGCTGTAACGGCCACAGGATCGGTTGGTGAAACAATGGCAGCAAGCGCAAAAGCGACCGAAAGCGGCATGGCCGGAATCATCCAATAGGTGAAAAAGCCGACGCCCAGAACTGTAAAAACAACAAGCCCCAAAGCCATTTCAAGCACGGTCCAGCGGTCGCGCTTCAAACCGTCTTTGGGAATGCGCCAGCCGTCAAGAAATAAAAGTGGCGGCAAAAACAGCAGGAAAAACATTTCCGGCCGCAATTTTACGCCCATGTCGCCGGCAAGTGAAACCAGTACACCGACAGCAATCTGGATAAGTGGTAACGGAATGGGCAAAGGAAGTGCGCGCGATATTGCGCCGCTGAAAACAACAGCAACAAGCAATATCAATATCACAACAACCGATTCCACCCTTGAACCCTTTCACAGACAAAACGTTTCGATGCAATTTAGGCAATGAACAGTTTCAATAAGATAAACAAAAAACCGGAACTCATGAAAGAAGCCTGAAAAAATTCTTCTGCTTGATCCGGATCCATGTCATGAGCGGCAATAATGGTAAATTGTAGGCAGTCTTTCTTCTATTCAATGAAAAATAATGGTACTTCATCAAAATTCTGTAACTCTATGAAATCTGACTGTTACCCGAAAAAACATCCACACAAAGAAACGCGTCGTCAGTTGCGGCTTCTTCAGACTTTTCAAAAAATGCTTAATCATGATGTTTTTATGTTGAGAACAGTTCGCCCGACTTTTTAAAAGCAATGCGCCATGTTCCATGTTGTTGGCTTGCTGTGCAACGTTGCGGATGTTTAAAAAACGCATAATTGGAAAAGACTTTTATCATCTTGGGCTTTTATATTTTGAATAAGTCTGCCCGGCCTTCAATCAAAAGAATGGAACACAAAAAAACGGCTGAGTTCGCGGCTTGCGGGTCAAAGCCATGACGGATTTTAAAAAACGAAATAGTAATATTTCCCCTCTTGCCGACACCCTGTTCAAACTTTTTAAAAAGACTGATAAAATAGGAAGCCCGTTAATCGGTCTTCCCCTTCCCCGTCATCAAGAGGTTTTATCGTCCTTGATGCGTGGGGAAAAGACCGGTTTTTACAGGGAATGCAGGCTATTTTCACTTTTCTATTTCTTTTCTATTTCCCGCAATTTTTAACCTTCAAAACAAAACAGGTTAGCGTGTTTAAGGCTTTATCATAGAAATGCCGGTCTTATTATCCGCACAATAGCTTTAAGTGAACAGTAATAAAGAACTTCATTTCATAATTTCGGCATGATTGTTCAAGTGTTAATTTTATTAAAAACGTATTTTATATTTTATACTTTGTTATAATATTAAAATATGATAGTATTTATCAGATGTTTAGAGGTTTAACAATATTGTGTAGCATGTAAATTCGGGTAACAATACGGGAGAAACAGTGATGGCGATGACACCGGTTCAGAATTTGAAATTCGCTTCTGTCAAAATTTTGCAGGAGAGGATTGATCAGGTCGAACAACAGGCCAAACGCGCTCCCACGACGACGGAACAGATTTTTAAAGCCAAAGAAACAGGCTCTCCTTTGAAAGCGGAAGAAAAGTCGACCTATGACAAAATCCGCAGCAAGATAGCAGGCGCTACGGTATTTGATAATAGCCGTATGAGCAAAACCGAATTCAAAGCAAAAATACTGAAAGAAATAGCAAGGAGCATTGGCGTTGATCTTGATAAAGGTGGAACAGATCTCAAACGTCTGGCCAATTTTATCCGCGGCAAATTGGCTTACATGAAATCTCAAGACCCGGTAGGTTATGAAGAATTTATGGATAGAATCACTAAACGGCTCGGCCTTGATAAATTAGGCTTGAAGGCGGAAGACATTGTCAAGGCAATGGCTGACCCATCTTCACAAAAGGCGAAAGAAGTTGACCAAATACTTGATGTCTATTTCGGGAAAGATGGTGAAGCCTCTTCTGAGGTTGACAGTGAACTCAACGATATCAAAGAAATTCTGAACCAGAACGGAGAGAATTCCGCAACCGGAAAAGCTGCCGAACAACTTGCCACTGCTCAATCCAATGCTTCACGGCCGAACGAGATTTTGACCGACCAGCCGACCGGCACTTATATGCCGAAAAGCTTCCCGCCAGCGCGCAGGTAATTGCTTTTATAGCACTCATCACGCGATTACCTGTTTTTTAAAAAACGGCATTTTCCGAATGCTTGTGTTTTCGGATGAAAAATCGGAGTGAGGAATGGCAGCCGCTCTGTGTTTAACATAAAGCGCAATGGCCGAAACCTATAAAGTCGGAAAACGGTGGGAGTGAACTTTTAAAACGGTTTTGGGGAATAGCGGCAGCGCTGCATCCAAGACAAAGCGGAACGGCCGGAACCGGTGAAAACCGGAAGCCGGTGGGAGTGAACTTTTAAAACGGTTTTGGGGAATAGCGGCAGCGCTGCATCCAAGACAAAGCGGAACGGCCGGGACCGGTGAAAACCGGAAACCGGTGGAAACGAGCTTTTAAAACCGGAACACAAAACGTTAAAAATTATAGCTCATACTGCCACGTTATAATCAGATGGTATATT
>CAMLON010000029.1 GCA_946481695.1 uncultured Bartonella sp.
CAGAGAGTTTTTCAAGCTTTCCATCAACCTTCGACTTACGACGCAAACCGGCGGTATCAAAAAGCTTTATCTGACGCCCTTTCCACTGCCAATCCACCGAGATAGAATCGCGGGTTATTCCGGCTTCCGGACCGGTCAATAAACGGTCCTGTCCGAGCATCGTATTGATAAGGGTGGATTTGCCAGCGTTCGGCCGACCGACAATTGCGATATGCAAAGGTTTTGTCTTGTCGTAAGCCGGTTCTTCAGCTTCCGGATCGTCAATTTTCTCCCCAAACTCGTCGTCTCTTTGCCTGTTTTCCCCCTCGGTTCTTGTCCTGTCAAAAGCTTTTTGTCTGCCAACGGCATCAACAATAGCGTCGCGCAAATCCTGTAATCCCAAACCATGCTCGGCAGAAATCGGACAAGGCTCGCCAAGGCCGAGTGACCAAGCTTCATAAAAGCCTGCTGTTGCCTGTTTCGATTCCGATTTATTGGCAACCAATACAATTGGCTTACCCGACTTGCGAACAAGCGAAGCAAAATTAAGATCGCTTGATGTCATGCCGCTTTTTGCGTCAAGCACAAAAAGAATGAGATCGGCTTCATCAATGGCGGCTTTTGTCTGGGCGCGCATGCGCCCCTCCAAAGTATCACTTTTGGCTTCTTCCAAACCTGCTGTATCAATGACATCAAAACGCAAATCCATCAAACGCGCTTCATGACGGCGACGATCACGTGTAACACCAGGGGTATCATCAACGAGCGCGAGCTTCTGCCCAACAAGCCGGTTAAATAGTGTCGATTTGCCCACATTCGGGCGGCCGACGATTGCAATGGTCAAGCCCATTTTCTATTTCCTTGCTGTGTCACCGGAACTCTGCATCAAATCAAGCATGAGACGAGACCGTTCAGTAGCTTTTATTCCCTCAAGCCCTTCATCGACAATTTTCTGGAAGTAATAACGTGCTTCGTCCATTTTCCCGGCTTTATAGGCCGAAAGTCCCAAGGCCTCGCGAGCCATAATGCGCGTTGGATCTACATCGGTTGCAAGATCCTTCACACGTTTTTCAACGTCCTCAAAAGAACCGTTATCGACGAGAATATAAGCAGCACGAAGCTTTGCTACTTTTTGAATAATTTCCGGAGCTTTTTTGTTATCGGCGATTTTGTCAAATTCGGCGACCGCCTTTTTGGCGTCCCCTTGTTCCATAAATATGGATGCTTTTCTCAAACCTGCCAAAAACGGATAATCGCCAAAACCCGATTTTTCTACTTCGTCAAGCTTCTTCAAGGACTCGTCAAAATTATGTTCATTGGCAAGGTCCAGACTTGTAAGTAATGTATCCCCGATGCGCCCTGCCTTGGACGACTGCCAATGGTCATAAAACTGATATATGCCTGTTCCCAAAACAAGCAGGACAGCTGCAAGAATTAGATATGGACCGTAATTTCCCCATAAGGCTTTTGCCTTTTCCTGACGGATTTCTTCATTGACTTCACGAATAAAACTTTCATCCGACATTATATTGTTCCTGTCAAAAATGGGTTTTCAGGGCTTTTAAGCATAATTTAGCGAAGATGGTAGCCCTTATCACGAAAAAAGGGTTAAATAAGACCGATTGATCGATAATTTTAACGATTTTTACCGTCTTCTTCATCCGATAACAAAGCTTCGGCCCTTTTACGTTCGGCAATCTGCTCTCTCACGGCATCAAGAATCTGCTTTTTTCGATAGGCCGCAAGACGATTTCGGCGTGTCCTGCTTTTATAAAAACGAGCAAGTGTCGTCTCTACCATTTCGATGTCAATCACACATTCGCGCCATGTGAGTGACGCTTCGGCTCTGCCTGAGCGATCTGGAAAAACAAATTCCTGCCCGAGTTGTGCTTCGCCAGCGATAAATTGACAATTTTCGGCAATAAGTTTCAAAGCATTGACCAACCATTCCGGAGGCGTTTCCCGACCTTTACGAATAGCATTGACCAATGCCTCGCAAAAAAGAAGCGAGGAGGCATAGAGTCTGATACCGGATTGGTCATAGCGGGCGGAAAGCGAAACAACTTCGCGCGAAGATAATCTTCCGCGCAATGTCCAACGGGCGTTCGATCTTGCAACATCGATTGCTCCGATAAGTCCGATAAGAGCTGTATGGGTTCGGCTACAGCTTTTCATTGCTTTGATTGCTGCGGACACATCGTTTCTTTGAAGTGCATCTTCAGCCAATGTGTAGTTTAGAGCCATTTCTTTAAAAAACCGCTCGACGGCCGAATGAAGAGTTTTTAAAGGGTCAGGCGTAAAAAGGATCTGACTGAAAATCAATCCGATAGAGGTTCCCACTGCAACGTCAATTGCACGCGTCCAACCGGCAACATCCGCACCAAGTGCAAAAACCATGACCGCTGAAATGCCTGCTTGAATAACAATGGCGGGAACGATGGAATAAGCCGAAGCAATTGTCATCCCCGCAAATCCCACAATGGCAATACGCACTTCGGTAGGCATAGGGGGAAGGAGCAACGTCAATTCTCCGACCGCCACACCTGTCAAAACCCCGATCAATACATAAATTGCCTGACGCCCATGGCTGGGCACCCCTGGAGCCAGGCAAATAAGCGCCGTCATTGCCGCATAGATCGGGTGTTCATGGTCAAGAAAATGAACGGCAACAAACCAGGCAAGGCCCGAAGCCAGGCCAGCGCATAAAGCGTCTTTCCAGCTTGATTTTACCTGGTTCATGGCCTGAATCAGTTTTAATTTGAAATCGATTGTCATCATGTGAGCGGCCACACCCACATTAACATTGGAACAGAAACAAGTGCGATAATGATACTCAAAGGTGCTCCAAGGCGGGGATAGTCACTAAAATG
The DNA here is from genome assembly GCA_946481695.1 of uncultured Bartonella sp. Next base: position 2,850 of record CAMLON010000029.1, read on the forward strand.
ATAGCCACCCGGCCCCATAACCAACATATTACACTGATGGCCTATCGGGGTGAGAAAATCACATCCTGCCCCGATAGCAACAGCCATCAGAAAAGCTTCGGGCTTGAAGTTGAGTGAATCGGCAAAACTTGAGGCGATAGGTGCCATGACCATAACCGTAGCCGCATTGTTAAGAAAAGGTGTCACAAGCATAGCCGCAACCAGTATAACGGCGAGCGCCCCCGATGGCGGCAGGGACGAGGCAAATACACTCAGCCAATGTCCGATAATTTTTGTACAACCGGTTTTTTCCAGCGTCTCGCTCACCGGTATAAGCGCCGCCAACATAACCAATATCTGGCCGTCGAGTGCTTGATAAGCGTCTCTTGCAGGGATGACACGAAAAACAATCATGGCAACGGCTGCCGCAAAAAAAGCAAGCGCGACCGGCACAATTTGCAATGCTGTTGCAGCAATTGCGACAAACAATATCGCTAACGGCACGAGGCCGTGACGAAGGCTACCGAACATGATGTTACGTTTGGCGAGCGGCAAACATTTCAATTCCTGCAAAAGATTGGGGATAACATCATCCCTTCCCTGCAAAACGATAACATCGCCGAGCCTGAAAACAATATCTCCAAGCCGTTGCCTCACCCGTTCCTGCGGCCTGCTTAAAGCTAATAAATTAACATCATAACGATCAAACAGATTAAGCCTTTTGGCGTTGATGCCAATCAAGGGCGAGTTGTCGGTGACAACGGCTTCGACAACTTCAACCTGCTGTAGCTTGTCCCCCGTCTGGACGTCTCTTCCTTTGGAAATATCAAGTTTTGCGGTGTTGATAACGGAATCGAGACCACCATGTGTTCCTTCAAGAACGATAGTGTCGCCTTCAGCTAGCAAAAAATCCGGCAATGGAGAAATAAGGTTTTTGTTTCTTATTACCTGTAAAACCATTGCATCTCCTGCCGCCGGCTTGACAAGATCGGAAATCTGTTTGCCAATCACTGTTGATCCGCTTTCCACGCGTGCTTCGGCAATATAGTCACGGTTGGAAAAACTGCTATCGGTCGTTAAAGATTTGCGGGCCCGAGCCGGCACCAGCCAAGAAAAAAATACAAGGTATAAAACACCGACAGCAGCAACAGTTGCACCAACGGGCGTAAAATCGAACATTGTAAAACTTTTGCCGACAAGATGTTCCCGCATGGCAGATACCACTACATTTGGCGAGGTGCCGATTTGTGTCATCAGCCCTCCTAGCAAGGCACCAAACGACATAGGCATCAAAAAGACAGAAGGCGAGACGTTAGAACGGCGGGCAAACTGGAACGCAATCGGCAGCATGATTGCCAAAGCACCGATATTTTTGACAAAGGCCGAAAGTACGGTCACCACTATGACAAGAAAACAGAGTTGTAGCCGCACAGATTTCACATCCGGCCAGACACGTTGGATGATCAGCTCCATGATTCCGGAACGAGCCACTCCGGCACTTACCAATAATGCACTGGCAACAATAATGACAATGTCGTCGCTAAACCCTTTGAAAGCGTCTTTCGGGCTGACAATACCGACTGCACAAGCAAGCAGCAGCGTCAAAACTGCTACAACGTCATAGCGAAAGCGATCCCAAATGAAGACGGCCATCATCAAACCGATAATGGAAAAAGCCATAACCTGATCTGCTGTCATGATAAGATGCTGCCCACTCTCCGTTCATCCTTCCGGCCTATCTGTTCCCCAAGTTGGCCCATGGCTTTTTTTAAATCTAGCTCTTCACATGGCCGGCGACAAGATCTCCCGCGCCGTGTTTCAACCGCATCAATCCCCATAATGGCAACAAGCTGATAAACGCAACGAGATAAAGCGCGATTTTGAATGGCTCTATAGAGTTTTCAAGCTCGACGCCTGCTAAGGCGACACCGGCACGCAACGAAATTGCACCCAGAGCAATGCCAAGACCTATTCCCAGTTGAAAAACTGTAGAAAATAACGTGTTCGCATCGTTCATTTCGTCATCGGGAATATCGGCAAATGCAATTGTATTGAGTGCCGTAAACTGTATCGAACGGAAAACGCCGCTTAAAGCCGATATTCCAACCATGATAGAAAGCGGTGTATCACGCGAGAATGTGCCAAAAAGTGCCAGAAATAACGCATTGAAAAGACAATTGACAACGAGCGTGCGCTTGAAACCGAAATAACGCATAAGCGGAGTTGTAAATGGTTTGATTGCAAGAGTACCGATAAAGATCGGCATTAATAAAAGCCCCGCCTCGGTCGGCGTAAACCCCATCGCCAATTGGGCCATCAACGGCAGGATAAAGAGGACGGCATTGGTTGTCATCCTGAAGGCTGTTCCTCCATATATCGACACGGCGAATGTTTGATAGGAAAGTGCTTTTAGCGAAACCAGCGGCGCCTCGGCACGCTTGAGATGAAAAATACTCCACAAAAGCAATGTCACACCAATTATAAAACAAGCCATAACAAGCGCCGACAAACCGTGGCTATCACCGACTTTTTCTGCAGCAAAAAGAAGGGTTGCCAGCCCTATGCCTGTAAGCAGGAACCCCATAAGATCGAAAGATCGCGATGTTTTCAATTTTTCATCAGGAAAAATTTTCAGACTCAACAAAAGGATAATCAGTCCTAACGGAATATTGAGGAAGAAAATGATACTCCAGTGGAAATATTGTGCAATGAAACCGCCAAGAGGTGGCCCCAAAATTGGTGCGACCAATCCCGGCCAGGTAAGAAGAGCAATTGTTTCGACAAGTTTGTTTTTCGGTGTTTCGCGCAAAACAACAAGTCGGCCGACGGGAACCATAAGCGCGCCACCTATTCCTTGCAGAATACGAGCCAAAATAAAAACAATTAAATTCGGCGAAAGTCCGCACAAGAGTGATGCAAGCGTGAAGACAAAGACAGCCAATGAGAACATGGCACGCAAACCGAACCGGTCTGTCAGCCAGCCACTTGCCGGAATGAATACGCCAAGTGTTAGCATATAGGCACTCATGCCCACATTGATGTTGACCGGATCTGTCGCAAATGTTTCTCCCATTTGTGGCAAAGCCGTTGCAATAACGGTTGCATCAAGATTTTCCATAAAAAACGCAGCGGCGACAAGAATTGCAACAAATCGGGCGACACTATTGTTTTTTTCGTTAACTTTCTGATGTTCGCCCTTTGTTTTTGGCATTAGGTTAACTTTCCTGTCATTGTTGCTTCAATGATAATAATCAGAAAATCATTTTCTACTTGAAAAACATTATAAAACTTATGTGATCGCTGCTTTATTGTCGTTGAAGAAAGTAGATAGACAAAAACAACTATGCTATCAAAATTGAACTACTCTTTCAGGTTCTATGTGTTCAATCATGGCGCGATCCAAAAAGGCTGTTGATAAAATATCCCTTAGCGAGCTTTTCCAGCCAAAGCTTATAACAGTCTTACGCGAAGGTTATCATTTTGTTGATTTTCGTGCCGATGTGATTGCCGGTCTTACAGTCGCCATTGTCGCGCTGCCACTTTCAATAGCAATTGCTATTGCCTCCGGTGCTTCACCTGTACAGGGATTATACACCTCTATCATTGGTGGATTTTTCATTGCTCTTCTTGGCGGAAGCCGTTTTCAAATCGGTGGTCCCGCAGGCGCCTTTATCATTGTGGTTTCGACGACCGTTGCCGAACACGGTATGGACGGGCTCTTACTTGCTACAATGATGTCGGGATTGATGCTTATGGCGCTCGGCTATCTCAGGTTTGGTACTTATATAAAATTCATCCCCTATCCTGTTACAGTAGGATTTACTGCCGGTATTGCCGTTATTATTTTTTCAAGCCAACTTATAAATATGCTCGGACTTGAGCTTAACGAGAAAGAGCCCGGGCCGATTTTGGAAAAACTACCGGTTATCTGGAATAATATCGGAACTTGCAGCCTGCTTTCTATCAGTTTTTGTGTAGCCACAATCGTATTCATTACAACTTTGAAAAAATTACGCCCAAATTGGCCGGGCATGGTGCTTTCAATCATTATCGGCGGTGCGGTTACCGTGTTTTTCAACCTCGATATCGTAACTATCGGTTCAAAATTCGGCACAATGCCTTCGACACTTCCTTCACCACGACTACCGGAATTCAATTTTGACAAGGTTCAAGCGGTTTTTCCCAATGCCATGACATTTACATTGCTTGGTGCAATTGAATCGCTGTTATCGGCAGTTGTTGCCGACGGCATGACAGGACGACGGCATCGTTCGAACTGTGAACTGGTGGCGCAAGGTGTCGCCAATATAGCCTCGGCGCTTTTTACCGGTATTTGCGTTACTGGTGCTGTCGCACGTACAGCCACCAATATACGTGCAGGTGCAAGAAGCCCGATCTCCGGAATTTTCCATTCCATCTTTTTGCTTCTATTCCTCTTAATATTGGCTCCTCTGACAAATTTTATTCCGCTGGCGTGCCTTGCAGGAATTCTTGCTATTATCTCGTGGAACATGATCGACAAGCGTGCGTTCCTGCTTCTTCTCAAGGCATCGGCGGGAGATGCTGTTGTTCTCGTCGTATCACTGTCGTTGACAATTTTCCGTAATGTTACCGAAGCCATCATCATCGGCTTTGCTTTAGGTGCTTTACTGTTTATCCATCGCATGTCGAAAGCCGCCAGCGTTACTGCGGATCGTCCGTTGGTTGCCGAAGACATTGCTGACGCTGGAAATCGACCAAGCTCGCACTATGAAGGCAACATCCAAAAGGATAGCAATACCGTCATCTACCACATTTCCGGTGCATTCTTTTTTGGTGCTGCTGCATCCATAGGGTCGGTTCTTGACCGGATCGGTGAGAATTATCACACAATGATTCTCGATTTCGTGCAGGTTCCATTTCTTGATGCGACAGGTGCAAATACAATTGAAAGTCTTGCCGAAAAAGCAAAAAAACAAGGAATTACCCTTGTTATTTGTGGAGCTTCAGAACAGGTTTTGAAAGACTTTCTTTCGCACGGGATCAAGCCGCCTTCGGTCCACTTTGAAAAAAGCCTGGGAAAAGCCGTAAAAAAATACATCAAACCTGAATACGTTACTGCTTAAGTTCGGAAGTTCCATCTGTCCATTATTGCGAAATATGACGTTTCACTTCATTTTCTCTTTTCTCGAGAACAGTTTAATTGATAATTTTTTGATAATAACTCATATAAATTATAATCAAGGTGTAGATTCATGTATCAACGGAAGTCCAGAACACGAATGCGTCAGTTTTTGATCGGTGGCATTGTTGTTGCTGTCGCTGTACTGATTGTCTTTGAATTGCTGGGTAGATACGCTCCTCAAAGCATGATCGGGCTGTTCAACTCCTATAACAGCGTAAAAACGACCGCTCCGACGCTGGAAAACAACAAGACAACATTGCCGGTAAAATAACTACTGGTTAAATAATTGCCGGAGAAATAATTCGCCAGTGAAATAATTAACGATAATGTAGATATTGGCGAAATTCAGCCTTTGAACAAGCAGTTCCTGTTCAAGATTTTCCGCGAAACGGCCTTTCATCAAGTCCACAACCGATTTTCTGACATATAAGTTTTCGGATAATCAAACAAGACCACCAAACATATTGAAAAGCCCGTCTGGATATGGGATCGCCCCCTGCAATCTGAGACTTGTGCCCGAATCCGGCTAAAACATCCAAATTGATTTTATCAAGCGGAAATTGACTGGTTGACGTTTTAAAAAAGAACGAGACTCCGGAGCCCGCTTATATTATGGATTGTTCTGCCAGAAAAAAGTCGCGATTGTTTTCCATTAAAGGAAATGGAGCAAGCCGTATTGCAATGAAACCTTGTATCAATTGAGGGTGAATTTGATGAGTGAACAGACCGTCGATAAGGCTACAAACAAAATGCCTTGGAAAAAGATCATTACAGGCCTCGTTATTATTGCCCTTATTTGCGGCGGCTTTGTTTTATACCTTGCACGTTCGGCACAAAAACATGTCGAAAATTTTCTTAAAGCCAATGGTGTCATTGTCAGCTCGCTAGACGTCAATTGGCGGCGTCACTTTACCGCCCATAATGCGACAGTGAAACTCTCGGCTGAAGAAAGCCTGAATATCGGGACAATCAAAGGGGAAGTCAATTTTTCCGGTAAAACCAGTAAAAATCTGGAATTGGAAAATCTATCCTACCATTTCGGCAAGAATGAAGTCTCGGTTCCGACGATGACTTTGCAAAACTTTGCCCTCAATGAAAAAACTGAAGCCGATAACAACAATGCCTTTTTTGATATCGCAAATATTGCGGTAAAAAAGATTGTCGTTCCTTCGATGATTGTGACACGCAAATCAGATAATGATGACGAATCAATAACTTACAATAATGTCGTCTATAATGATCTTGAAAAAGGAATAGTCAAAAAAATGACTATTGATAGCCTTTTTGGCGAAAACCGTTTTGCTGACACAAATGGTGCATCAACGCCAGCTCGTATTATATCAACGAAAACGGGTAAAAGCGAAATCGACAATTTCAATGTCGGTTATCTTATCCGCTATTATAGCGAAGCTTCTTCCGCTTCCAACGCAGAAAATTCATACAAAGATCTCATGAGCAGCTGGTCAGTTCAAGATTTGTCAATTGATGACGTTACAAATAACAAGAATTTTGTGAATGTGACTGTCAACACCATTTCGGGAACAAAATTTTCCGTACGTCAATTGCCATTTTCTATTTCCGCGGCGGTTAAAAAATTTGATACATCCGATGCCAATAAAAGCTCCGACAATTTGAATGCAGCAGAACTTGTTACCGAAAAACTCGGCCTTTTGTCATCTATCGGCTTTGCCGACATGCATTTAACCAAACTTGCTATAAAACGGCCTGATAACAGCGTAAATATCGAAGATAGCGCAATCACTTATTACGATGGGAAATTTGACCTCGTGATGAAAGGTATAAAAAACACCGATAATGACAACAACACTGTAACACTTGATGATTTTTCAATCTCGCAATTGCGTTTTCCGCATATTACAGACATGCTGAATAAATTGGACAAATTGGACGCAAGCGATCTTGATAATATTAGCCGGGTTTTCAAAGCTTTTCTTCAAACGGACAGCCTTCCTTTGATGCCGCAATTCAATAATATTCACCTATCCGGTTTTTCATTATTGCCTCCACCTTCGGAAAACAGAGCTGACAACACCCCTGTCACAATCAATTCGATAGATGTGAAAGCAAATTTCAGTCTGGGAGCCATTCCGACATCCTTGAAAATAGAATTGAAAGGAATGGATGGCCCCGCAACAGATTGGGATGAGAAAATTCCTGAAATAACTTTACCCGGTAATTCTGACGCAACGACCGGCGGATTACTTAATCAACTTGGCTATAAGACAATTTCAGAAGATTTTATTTTTGATGGTTCGTGGAACGCTGATAATGAAATTCTTGATATCAATGAATTGACTGTGAATTATGCAAACTTGGGACGTTTGTCTCTCAAAGGCTCGTTCATCAATGTCGATCCGGCATTTTTCTCGGATAATGTTATGACCATTGCGGCAGCAGGCTTGGTTATACACGCGAAGAGTATGGACCTGACTATAAATGCTGATGAAATTCTTAATCGTTATGCAAAGTTTTATGATGAAAAGACTGGCGGCAGTTTTGCTAGTGAACGCAAGCAGGCGGCTGTCAAAGCCAGATTGGCAATTGCACTATTCCTTGGTGGGGAAAATTCACAAAAATCTGGCGAAGCCCTGCAAAACTTTATAGAAAACGGTGGAACTCTTAACATTCATGCTAAAGCAAAATCCAAACAAGGTTTCGGATTTGCAGACCTTTTGGCGGCTCGACTTGCTCCGTTGAGCCTGTTCGATAAAATCGACTTGAGCGCGGACGTACAACATTAAGACTGGAAAAAAGAATGGCCAATTTCGGTGGCTGGTTGATAGCAACACTCAAACGCTGGTTAATCTATATTATCGGAGGCCTGGTCATTCTGGCCATATTGGCTGTCGGCGCTTTTTATATGGCTGCTCCTTACCTTAATAGCTTTATCAAAGACGAGATGGTAAAACATGGCGTCAAGGCCGATCAATCGGAAGTGACAGTCGCCGGCAATGTCAACCTCAAAAATGTGACACTGCCTGTGCCTGAAGGCGTCAGCCTTAAAATCGGAGCTATTTCCGGCCGGCCGCCGGTCGGTTTTGTGCCCGGCTCGTTTACTATTTATAATATCGATTTGAAACGCGATAATATCCACGTTGAAGTTCCGGAAGTTACTCTCAACGGTATCACGTTGAAAGACAAGGATACATCCATTGAATCCAATGTCTTACAGGCTCTGATGAGGGTTGACGTATCCTCCGTCAGTGCGCCGAACATAGCGGTTTCGTTAGACAATCCGAATGGCGAAACAGAAAAGCTCAACGTAAAAGGCTTTTGGCTTTCAAGCTTGAAGGCTGGCAATATCGGCTCTGTCGGTATTGAAAGCATGAGTACCAATGTCGGTTTGAAAAATTCCGATACAAATAGCAGCAATGGTCTTCGTCTCATCGGTAAAAGCAATGCGATGCGGGCAGATGATATTGATGTCGGTTACGCTTATTCAATACTTGCCGGTAAAATCAAACCCGACAAGGTAGGACGGACTGTCTTCGGGCCGGTAGAACTCGGGGATATCGCAATTGACGTTTTTGAAGGCACAAACCGCAATGCGCATTTTTCGCTCGATAAATTCAAAACCAACGGACTAAAAATGCATCCGATGGAAGCAGTGCCGGAAAATCTTGCAAGGGCCTATCTTGAAGCCAAAAAGAGCGGAGATGAAAAAAATGAAAAGACGGCAAGAAATGCGCTGGTTGTAACACTCGTTTCGGCGATCACAGCTATTGATGCGCAAGTTGAAAAAGCTGATATTGATTTGCCGAAAATCAAGGCAAGCCTCAATTCGTTCCAGCTTCTGCCTCGCGAATGGAATCAACCGGTTCCTGAAAGTCTGCTTGTTTCTCTGGATGGCTTTTCGCTCAACACATCCGAGATGCCACAAAAAGATTTTGAAATGTTGAAAAATATGGGATTCAATACATTGGATCTCTCGGGGAAGATTGATTTCTCATATAATTCCAGTCGGAAAATTCTGTCTTTGAACGATCTTTCTTTCACCGCCAACGGTATCGGTTCGGGGCAAATGTCGGCAACAATTATCAATGCCGGATCTGCACTATTTTCCGGCGATAAAGAAGCGGCTCTTGATGCTGCAAACCAGATTGGCATTACCAAAGCAGATATGCGTTATTCCGATTTCGGTTTCATCGATAAATTATTTACCTACCTTGCCCAGAATCTCAATGACAGCAAACACGATCTCAAGCAGGAACTTTATGAAGACTTTTATGTCGTAATGACGAAAAGTCCGGCCATGCTTTTGAAAGATCATGATGAAGCACAAAAGATATCCTCCGCTTTCGGGGCTTTTGCAAAGAAACCAGGTACGCTCAAAATATCACTTGAAGCCAAAGACGATAAGGGCCTCACAGCTACTGATCTTGAAACAGCCTTACAAAACGATCTTGCAACTGCGCTCAATAAAGTGAACCTTACGGTTAAAAACGAAAACTGAAAAACGCACAATCCTATTTTATAAAGGGGAACTATTCCCCTTTATAATATTTTATTTTAAATTTATTTCATTAAAACTAAATTATTTTATGTAAAATAATAATATTGAAATATATTTCATTATATTCGTATATGAAATTGTATTTATTTTCAAATAAATAATATTTTTATATGATGATATAATGTAAAATTCTTATTATGTTTGTATGATTTTTAACGGATGTGCAAACGACAAACTTTCCCATACAAAACGAATTTAATTGTTTTTTTGAGTGAATTTTGTATAGTCCGTTTCGGGTGTCCGAGAAATCGTTTCGGGCAGGTTTCAAGCTGGTCGGGCCGCCAGCAAAAAGGAACTTGCCATGAAAAATATTTCCCACCGCTTGCCCAATCGTGCATCAGTTATTGCCGAAAATATATTTTTAAGCTGTCGCAATTTACTTCATATTGATGCGATGGCGGGTGTTGCTCTCGTTATTGCAACAATGGTTGCTCTCATCCTTGCTAATTCAACCTATGGAACCGCTTACCAAAATTTTTGGCACCAAAGGATTTTGATAGAGGCATTCGGATATTCCTTTTCCAAAGACCTGCATTTTCTGGTCAATGACGGTTTCATGACGCTGTTTTTCCTTGTTGCAGGCATGGAAATAAGGCGGGAAATTTATGATGGGGCGTTGTCGAAATTAACTCAGGCGCTGTTGCCTTTGGTTGCAGCTTTTGGCGGCGTTATTATGCCGGCAATCATTTATTTTTCTATCAATCATATGCCGCCAACCAGTCATGGCTGGGCAGTACCCACCGCAACCGATATAGCCTTTGCAATCGGTATTCTGGCACTTCTGGGGAAATCGGTTCCAAAAAACTTAAGAATCGTTTTGCTTGCGCTTGCCACGATAGATGACATTATCGCCATTTTGATTATTGCGATTTTTTATTCTAACGGCTTTGATGTAACCGGCCTGCCAGTTGCATGCCTTGCAATTATCATCCTCGTTTTTTTGCAATGGATAGGAATTAATTCAGCTCTGATTTATGTCCTTCCCGCCGCTCTCCTCTGGCTTGGACTTATGATATGCGGAATCCACCCTTCCCTTTCGGGCGTTATATTAGGATTATTGACACCGGCACTACCACCGCGTTCACTGATTGCGCCTGTTGATCGTATGTCCTACGCTTTGGAAATATTGAAAAATGAAAAGCCGGAAGACAGCGCTACAAAACATCGTTTTGCTCTTTTTGAAATAAAGAAGAGCGAAGCTGAAATTGACGCGCCCGTATCAAGACTTGTTAACGCCTTCAGTCCTTGGGTATTATTTGTCATTATGCCGCTCTTTGCACTGGCCAATGCGGGCATTAATATTTCCAATGTCGATTTTGCAGATCATTCCTCCTTCATCATCATGATTGGAACTGGACTTGGTCTCATTATCGGCAAACCTCTGGGCATTGTGTTTATAAGTTTCATTGCCGTACGTTTTGGCCTTTGCAATCTCCCTTCGGGTGTAAACTGGCGTGGAATGGTTCTCGTCGGATTATTGGGAGGGATCGGTTTTACCATGGCTATTTTTACAGCGACATTAGCGTTCAGCCATCCCGAACAATTGGAAGCGGCAAAATTCGCGATTCTTTGCGGATCTTTGGTGTCGGCTATCCTAGGATTAAGCTATGGCTTATTATTAAAATTTCGTGCCAAACATTGGACGCGTAAAACCGGATAAAGAACATTTACTACATAAAAACCTTCATCACGTGCCCGCCACAATTTTTAGTTCCAAAAAATTCGCCTGATTACCGGTGTGGGCAAGCACTCATCTTGAAAGTCTATATCATCAATTTTCAGCGATATCGTTACAAAGTGGAACACAATGAGGAACAGTTTTACCCATTAAGCCGGCTTTATCCGGACTGACACTGGTATTCAGTAGAATTGTTGATTTCAGCTCATGGTGAAACGTTATTTTTCCTTTACTTCCCACGCTTCATGTCTATATTAGTAAATAGAACAAATAGTGAACATAATGGTCAAATCGCTTAAACAAAAATTGGCAATTCTGGCAGATGCTGCCAAATATGATGCTTCCTGTGCATCAAGCGGTTCTACGCGTCAGTCGCCCACAAAAAACGGCCTGGGGCCGACGGCGAATATGGGAATTTGTCATTCCTTCACGCCTGACGGGCGTTGTGTTTCACTGTTAAAAATTCTGCTCACCAATTTTTGTATTTTTGATTGTGCCTATTGTGTTAACCGGTCTTCAAGCAATGTCGAGCGGGCGCGTTTCACCACTGACGAGGTGGTGTTTTTGACACTCGAATTTTACCGCAGAAATTATATTGAGGGCTTGTTTCTTTCTTCCGGCATTATCCGCTCTCCCGACCAGACAATGGAGGAATTGGTCAAAGTTGCCCGCGATTTGCGAACCATTCACCATTTTGGCGGCTATATCCATTTAAAAACCATTCCGGATGCGTCGGAAGCGCTTATCAAGGAAGCCGGACGTTATGCAGATCGTCTATCGATCAACGTCGAATTGCCAACAGAAAAAAGCATTAACCGCTTTGCTCCGCAAAAAAAGATTCTGACAATCAAGCAAGCTATGGCAAATGTCAGGATTGATATCGAAGCCTCGAAGGACGCGACATTACAGTCGAAAAAGACACAACGTTTCGCGCCCGCAGGACAATCCACCCAAATGATCATCGGTGCGGACGACGCCAGTGATGCAACAATCCTGCGATCAAGCGCCGAGCTTTATTCAGGTTATCGGCTGAAGCGCGTTTATTATTCAGCATTTAGTCCGATTCCGGATGCTTCAAACCTGCTTCCCGTCAAGCGCCCGCCGCTTTTAAGGGAACACCGGCTTTATCAGGCCGATTGGCTTTACCGTTTTTACGGATTTTCAATGGAAGAGCTGACCACGAAAACAAATGGTGGCATGCTCGAACTTGAATTTGACCCGAAACTTGCCTGGGCGTTACAAAACAGGCATCTTTTTCCGGTTGACATCAACAAGGCCGACAAGGAAATGCTGTTGCGTGTTCCCGGCCTTGGTGTGCGCAATGTTAAACGCATATTGGCAGCACGGCGGTTCAAGCGCCTCGATTTTTCCGATTTAAAAACCTTTCATATCAGTCTTGAAAAAATAAAACCGTTTGTGACTGCCGAACGTTGGACGCCCAAAAACCTCCTCGACAGTTCGCACCTCACCGAACGTTTTCGTGCGCGACCAACTCAACTTGATCTTTTTTCATCATGAAAACAATTATTTTGAAAAAACAGGGGAATTTTGACGAGTGGCGAATAAAGGCCCGCCTGCTTTTGCAGGAAAAAGTACGTCCGGAAGACGTTTTTTGGCAATATCATTCGTCCCCAACTTTGTTTGATGGCGAGCCAGCCACTCAGCCTTCAGAAAAATATCCAACTGCACAACAAGGCCAAGAATTTCTGGTGCCGAAGCAGTTCATCAATCTTGCAAAAAATGTCATCTGCCACGAAAGCGAAGATTCAGCGGCCCTTTTATACAGCCTACTTTACCGCTTACAGCATGACAAAACGCTTCTTGAAAAAATTTACGACATTGATACCGCCACCGCCCTATCGCGGCAAAAGGCTGTTTGCCATGATATCCACCATATGCATGCTTTTTTACGTTTTAAAGAAATTGGCAATCTTGGTGACGACACCGTCAGACGTTGTTTTTCCGCTTGGTATGAACCTCAGCATTTCATTATCGCAGAAGCTATACCGTTTTTCTGCCGGCGTTTCAGTGACATGGATTGGCAAATTCTAACGCCGAAAGGCTGTGCATACTATTTAAACGAACGACTTTTTTTCGGCGAACCAATATTTAAAAAACCCGAAAACAAAGACCAAACCGAAGAGCTCTGGAAAACCTATTTTGCCAGTATCTTTAACCCGGCGAGACTGAAAGTCAAAACCATGCAAAGTCATATGCCGAAAAAATACTGGAGCAACCTTCCCGAAGCGCAAATAATCGATAGTCTCATTGGTAATGCGGAAACGCGCGTTGAAAAGATGGAAAGACAACCGGTTCTGCAACCTCCTCTCTTTCATTCCCGTTTAACCGAAAATCACGCTGAGAATCTCATTGAAGCGTGCTTGAAGTCGCAAGCAACACTCGAAACTTTGGATGAACTTGATAACGGCATCAGATCATGCAAACGTTGCTCTTTGCATTGTTCGGCGACGCAGGCTGTCTGTGGCGAAGGGCCTGAAAAAGCTTCTCTTATGATTGTTGGTGAACAACCGGGCGACCGTGAAGATCTCCTTGGCCGACCGTTTGTCGGTCCGGCAGGGCAAATCTTTGAAAAAACGATAGAGAAAGTTGGCATGCAACGGGACGAAGTTTACATCACCAACGCCGTCAAACATTTCAAATACGAACTCAAAGGTCGCAAACGCCTTCATAAAAGAGCTGATCGCAGCGAGGTCGAGCATTGTCGCTGGTGGCTAATGAAAGAAATCGACATCGTCAAACCCAAGCTCATCGTTGCCATGGGAAAAACAGCTTTATTTTCTCTCACAGGTTTGAACGAGCCGATAAGTGGGATGGTGGGCAAAATAATTGAGACAGAAGAAAAAATAGCGGTTCTTGTCACTCTTCACCCGTCTTATCTCCTCCGGATCAAATCAGAAGAATTGAAGAAACAGGAAACAGCGAGATTCGAACAGTGTTTGCAGCTCGCAAGGCAAAAATCAACTCTCTGGTAGGTATAAAAGACACCATCTATCTCTTTTTGAAGCCACTTTACAAAAACCGTGATCCCGACTTGATAGTCGCCTGTCAAAGAGTAATTAATCAATATTAAGCTGTTGTTTTTACTATCTTTTACATTATCACTTTTCCGTGATTGATACATTTTAAAGTGATTTGAGATTGATTGCCGTGATGAAGATATAAGCGTTAGAGAGTTTGGAAAATATATCCAGATTGATCCAATTGCAATTAAAGCCGTTAGCCAAAGCTAAGGGCTCATAAAAACGGTGAATGAAATGAAAAAATTAATGTTTATTGCGCTTGCAAGTTTATGTGGTGTAAGCAGCGCCTATGCCAGTGGTTATGCTTTTGACGATGGTTCACCGGTCAACACCTATGTCATCGGTTCTACTGCCCAATCCGGCATGAACAAAGGTTATACCGGCAATTCACGTGCTTATACACGTGCAAATGGATTTGGCGATGGTTCGGTCGAAGATAGCTATGTCATCGGTCACGCGCAAAAATCCGGTGAAGCAACGCATGGAGTTTTAGCAAACGAAGCGCATTTTGGTGATGGCTCGCCTGTAAACCACCACTAATGAAATAATCGCATAATATCCCTTCATTAAAAACCGGCTTTTAAGCCGGTTTTTATTTATCATTTCCAGGTCATATTAAAATTTTAAACACGATGCCGATGATATTTTTATTCAAGATTATTGAACGAAATTTTTCATTAATTTCAATTGTTTGGATGTTTTTGATCGAAGTGATAAATATTTTTGTATTTTGAAGAGATAATTTTATTTTCATGCATTTTTAAAAAAATTTAAACTACCTTTTCAACCCGATTTTATGGTATTTAACGCAGAATATTCAATCAAACAGCTACAATATTATCGCATACAATTGTCGGAGAGCACTCGAAAATGAGATTTGAAAATTATTCTCCCCCCTCGTACGCAAGCTCTTTCGAGAACCGGATAATCTCCAATTGGCAATAAATTGTTATTTTGTTGGTTCTTTAGTCTTGGCTATTCAATTTGCTGCTCTATATAGCGGAAAATCCAACTCCGAGATTGCATGGGGACAAAATAAGAAGATAAGAAGGAATATAAAACGGCCGTCTGGCGCGACTTATATTTCTTTAGACTCTAAACTAACGCTAAATATTTGAAAAATGACAATCGCAACCAAACAGACAGCTCTTTCCAAGATCGAACTCATCGGAGTTATAGTCTCGGTTATCGATGACAACCCGAAAGTTATTACCGTCGGACCTCAACAAAAATTGCCATCAGGACCGCTTGAAAACTATAAACAGAGTCTACAATCAGCTCTGCGCGATTGGGTGAACACACGAACAGGGCATCCCATCGGGTTTCTCGAACAACTCTATACTTTTACCAATCGCGACCGAGTTATATCGGAAGGCAATATGCCTACTGTCGCGATTAGCTATTTGGGGTTGGTACGCGAGCATGACGGTTTTTTGCCTGAAGTCGAGTGGCATGACTGGTACGAACATTTTCCGTGGGATGACTGTCGCAACGGAAAACATCCATGCGTCGATAAAATCATCCATGCACTTAACGAGTGGGCTGAAAAAGATCCGAAGACCTGTGCCTTTAAAAAGCGTAGAATTTCTTTTCTCTTCGGCTGTAACGGTTTTTCATGGAATGAAGATTTTATTCTTCAAAGATATGAACTCTTGTATGAAGCAGGATTGATTGCCGAAGCAGGTGGGAACCTATTTGCAGGCACTCCGATGTTTGCTGATGACCGCCGTATTCTAGCAACAGCAATTGCAAGACTTAGAAGAAAAATCAAATATCGCGCTGTTATATTCGAACTTTTGCCTGAAAAATTTACTCTATTGCAGTTACAAAAGACGGTTGAGGCCATTATCGGAAGGCGCCTTCATAAGCCGAACTTCCGTCGCTTGACCGAACAACAAGGTATTATTGAAGAAGTCGGGGAATTCGAGACGAAAACCGGTGGCAGACCCGCTAAGTTATATCGTTATCGGCAAGAGATTATCGAGTCTTGCGTCATCTCGCTTTCCCGTTTTCCAATTGCACGTTCATAACATGGCGTCCCCGTTAGATAACTTATGGTCAAAACTCTGCCGTCTGCAATGGTTTGATGTGCAGTAGCGTCACCCCTAATGCCATTGAACAAAACTGAAGAAACCACGCTTCAATCTGTTTGCAAACGATCGGATTTTTACACGATCAAGCAACAGCCCCTTTTAGGCAATAAGCCTTGTTTCTCAAATATTTACCATGGTGCTATTGATAAGTTTAGCAGCCCATAGATTTTACGGGGCGTTAAGTTTTGGCAAACTACATGTCGCAATTACTTTAATTTTCCGGTTTGCATTTTTAAAAACAGAAGAGCAACACTCTTCTCTTCTGTTTTTCTTTAAAGTTTTAAAAGTCCCAATCGGCATCTTCTGTCGCCACTGCCTTACCGATGACATAAGATGATCCGGAGCCGGAAAAGAAATCATGGTTTTCATCCGCATTTGGTGAAAGAGCGGAAAGAATAGCCGGATTGACCTTGCAGATATCGGGAGGGAACAGAGGCTCAAATCCCAAATTCATCAATGCTTTATTGGCGTTATAGTGCAAAAATACCTTCACTTCTTCGCTCAAATTTACTCCGTCATAAAGCTGTTCGGTATATTTTGTTTCTATGTCGTAAAGCTCCATTAAAAGCGTATAAGTAAAATCCCTGATTTCATTCTGCTTGCGTTGAGGAAGTTTGTTGAAGCCGATTTGAAATTTGTAACCGATATAGTAGCCATGCACCGCCTCATCACGAATGATCAGCCTGATAAGATCGGCAGTATTGGTAAGTTTTGCCCGACTTGACCAATACATCGGCAAATAAAAGCCGGAATAGAACAAAAAACTTTCCAGAAAAACCGAGGCAATTTTTCGCTTCAAAGCATCATTACCGTTATAATAATCAAGAACGAGTGCCGCCTTTTTCTGGAGAAAAACATTGTCTTCCGACCAGCGATAGGCTTCATCAACGTCTTTGGTCAAACAAAGGGTTGAAAATATCGACGAATAGGAACGGGCATGGACTGCTTCCATAAAAGCAATATTGGTAAGCACCGCTTCCTCGTGCGGCGTAATTGCATCCGGCAAAAGCGAAATGGCGCCTACAAAATTCTGCATTGTGTCAAGAAGAGTAAGTCCGGTAAAGACGCGAATGGTCAATTGCTGTTCTGCCGGTGTCAGACTTGCCCATGACGAGACATCATTGGAAAGCGGTACTTTTTCCGGAAGCCAGAAATTTCCTGTCAATCTGTTCCAGACTTCGAGATCTT
>CAMLON010000030.1 GCA_946481695.1 uncultured Bartonella sp.
AGGAAAATGTCGCCATAGCGCTCGGCTTGAAATTGATTTTTCTTTTGACAACAATTTTCGGCATTACAGGACTTTGGCTTGCTGTTATGGCCGATACCGGAGCAACTGTTCTCGTCACACTCAATGCATTAAGGCTTTTATTATTCAAAAAATAAAATGGCTCTTTCGAGCCATTTTTCCAAATCAAACTAATCAAACGATTATGCAGTCGACGGATTATTTTTTAACTGCATTCAAGCGATCAAGAGCCGAACCGAAGCCATCAAGTTGCACAAAGAGATTATCCAGCGGCTGTTCATTATTTCCGGCCGAAGTCGCCTTTACATTGAGTTGTTTACCAGCGCGCAAGGCCTGAGTTGACGTTTTGTCAAAGGCAACAGGAACAATGCAACCGACAGGCATACAGGTACGAACGCCTGTTTCAATAACCGCCTTGGTATCATCAACCTGAAGCTTTACCGGTTTGGAAACCAGAATGCCGAAAGGCACAACAATAACACCGGAAACATCCCCGTTATTATTTGTCGAAACATTCATGCTGATGACCGGCTGGTTCTGGTTGTTCACTTCCTGACGAAGCAGAGCACAAGCTTTTTCACCGTTCTGTATGGCACAATTGACAGTCCATAGCCCATAGGTTTCAGTAAGCGACGAAGCACCATTCGGCAACGTTGCGGCATTGGGTCTGCCGCCCTTATCATTAGCGGCGACGGCTGATAAAGTAGAACAAAGTAATCCAGCCACAAAAAAAGAACTGAGCAAACGTTTCATATTAAAATTCTTTCTGGAAGTATTTCCCCGATATTTGAAATTCAAACACAACGTATAAAGGAACTGATGCGTTGAAACCAGAAAAATTTCATCCGTTTGACTGTATCAAGCAATAATATGCCGGAACTCGGCAACAACTTTTTCATAAACTGCTTGTTTAAACGGTACAACCATCATCGGAAGTGCTTCCAGATCCACCCACTTCCATTGATCGAACTCTGCAGTATTGTTTGCCGGAGGCGGATTGATCGCAATTTCTTTGTCATCACCTGTAAAGCGAAATGCGAACCATTTTTGTGTTTGCCCGCGGTACTTCCCCTTCAACGCAATACCGACAAGTTCCTCGGGCAAATCGTATGTTAGCCAGCCCTCGGTTTCCGCAATCAATTCTATCGAACGGACACCGGTTTCTTCATAAAGTTCGCGTTTTGCTGCCTCAATAGGGAGTTCACCCTTGTCAATCCCTCCTTGTGGCATCTGCCATATTTTGGAAGCGCCCTTGAGCTCGCTTAAACGGTTTGTAATTCGCCGTCCGGCCCATACTTGATTGTCTTTATTAAACAAGGCAATTCCAACGCACTTACGGTAAGGCAAATCTGTCTTGTTTTTTTGTTTATCTATATCGTTTTTTGTCATCTTTTATTACCAAATGTATTGCCATCCGAAATCATATCAAGATTCTATATCGCTTTGATCAGGCCTGCCACCCTTAAGTTATATTTGTCAAAATCGGAACCTTCCGTTTCAGATCTCTCCTTCGGAGGACAAGCTTCCAAAGTCCGATTTTGACAAATAAAAAGCGCGTTGAACGCGCTTTTTATTTTGTTCAATTCGGGACGCCTTTTTGCGGGTTCGGAGGAAAGGCAGCATTTGCCATTTCACCACGCAACAATTTATAGGCTTCATTAAGCTGGATATCGTCTTTCGGGTCTTTCGGAACAAAGGCGGCAGAGCCGGATCCCTTATCATCTTCCTGATTGCCCTTGATATGACCTTTTAACTCGGATTCGCCCAAATTGACGTCATAGCCCTTGTATTCGTCCGGTAATGGCTGATCTACTTTGATATCGGGCGTAATCCCCTTGCCCTGGATTGAAGAACCAGAAGGCGTGTAATAAAGCGCTGTCGTCAGACGAAGAGCACCGTTATCTCCAAGCGGAATAATTGTTTGTACCGAGCCTTTGCCAAAAGATTGCGTGCCAAGAATCGTTGCACGGCGGTGATCCTGCAAGGCACCAGCGACGATTTCGGAAGCACTGGCAGACCCGCCATTGATGAGAACAATCAACGGCTTGCCATTGGATATGTCGCCCGGTTTTGCGTCAAAGCGCATGACTTCTGCCTGATCACGTCCACGCGTTGAAACAATTTCACCCTTATCTAGGAATGCATCCGATACACTGACAGCCTGATCCAGCAATCCACCCGGATTCAAACGCAGATCAAGGACATATCCTTTGAGCTTATCTGCCGGAATCTTCGACTGGATGTCTTTAATAGCTGCCTGCAAGTCATCATAAGTTTGTTCAGTAAACTGGATGAGACGTAAATAACCGATATCACCCTCGACACGATATTTAACGGCCTTGACCTTGATAATATCGCGAATAACAGTGATTTCGAGTGGTTTATCAACACCGTTACGGATAATTGTCAGTTTGATCGGCTTGCCGACTTCGCCGCGCATTTTGCTGACAGCATCATTCAAGGTCTGACCGCGCACCTGTTCGCCATCAATTTTGGATATCAGGTCACCAGCGAGAACGCCAGCTTTGGAAGCAGGCGTATCCTCCATTGGCGAAACAACCTTGATAAGGTCGTTTTCCATTGTCACTTCAATACCCAATCCACCAAACTCGCCTTTGGTGGAAACCCGCATATCCTTTGCCTCTTCGGCATTCATATAGGACGAATGCGGATCAAGCGAGGTCAACATACCGTTGATAGCATTTTCAATCAGTTTTTTATCGTCAGGCACTGTCACATATTGTGCCCGCACGCGTTCAAAAACATCACCAAAAATGGCAAGCTGCTTATAAGTGTCACCATCACTATTTGCTGCAAAAGATTGCATCATGATCATTGAACTTGCGCCCAATAATGCTCCGGCAGCCAAAACAGTCAATTTACGAATCATTCTGGTTCCTTCCCGACTTACCAGCTACCCACCACGGTGCCGGACTTACAGGTTTACCTTGTTTTCTGAACTCAATGTAAAGCATCGGAGTGCTTTTGCCTATATCCAAAGAAGCCGCACTAGCAACTTGTTGAATACCCATTGTACCAACCGGCTCACCTGAAAGCAAAAATTGGCCCTGGGTTACATCGATCTTGTCCATTCCGGCAAGCAATATATGATAATTCTGTCCTGTATCAAGGATTACCAACTCGCCATATGAACGAAATGGTCCGGCATAGGCAACCACTCCATCAGCGGGAGCTGTTACAATTGCTCCCGGTAGTGTTTCAACTGTATCACCAAGGGCTGCACCGTTATTGGCACCGAATTTCTGAACGACCTTGCCCGCTGCCGGTAAAACAAGGCTACCTTTTTTCGCCTCGAAATCAAGATTTTGAAGAAGCCCCGCATTTTCGCTTGTAATGCCGGTGCTCGCAGTTTGCTGGCGCGATTGCCGCTCGAGTTCGGCAATCAGATCTTCAAGAGATTTTGCTTTTTCAGATAGTTCCGCGATATTTTTTCTTTGTGTGGTCAGTTCGCTTTCGGAAGTTTTTTGCAATTTTGCTTTTTCTTCAAGCAACAGGCTCAATCGTTTTTGTTGTTCGGCCTGCGACTGAACCTGATTTTTCATTTCTTCATGTTCGGTTTTAATTGAATTTTCAACAGCGGTCAGGTCTTTCAAGCTTGCCGAAAGTGCCAATGTTTTCTCGCGCATTTCCGGCACAAGCGTTCCTAAAAGTGCTGCACTGCGGACAGATTTTAACGCGTCATCCGGCTCGACAAGAATAGCCGGAGGCGGATTAAGTCCCATTCGTTCAAGAGCTGCAAGGACTTCAGCAAATTCGTTCTTTCGGCTATCGAGATTCTGCTTTACTTTCGACTTTTCATCAAGAAGGTCTTTTAACTTGTTCTCGCTTGCAGCAATTTTTTCGGAAGCTTCCCGTTCGTTCTTTGCGGCTTTAACAATTTCGGTTGTCAATGTTCGTTGATCTTTTTTCAAATTATCAACCTGACCTGCCAATTCAGCCATTTTCTGTCGTGATATCGTCATTGTCTGGCGAATATCTTCGAGTGCCTTGGCTGCCGCCTGTCTATTTCCGTTTTCATCGCCAAAAGCGGGAAAAGCCGAATAGATCAAAGCACAAATCGTCACAGCTCCCGCAAATATATGCGAGATAAACTTTGCATCATGTCTGATGACAAAACTTACCATTTTTCCTGTTAAGGCCGTTTGACGTTTAAGACACAGTTTTAAACAGTTTCCCCCTAAGATGGAGTTAACAAACGCGTTTTTCATATTTTCAGAACGCCGTCACACGCGATGATAGGGATGACCACTCAAAATCGTTGCTGCGCGATAAAGCTGTTCGCTAAGCAAAATTCGTGCAATCTGGTGAGGCCATGTCATTGCACCGAATGACAGTAACAAATCGGCCCGTTTACGGATCTTTTCACAATGTCCGTCGGGACCACCCAAAGCAATAGTCAGATGTTTGCTGCTCTCGTCGCGAAATTTCTGTAACATCCGCGCGAAATGAACCGATGTTACCGATTTTCCGCGTTCGTCGAGAACAATAAGACGGCTCCCCTCTTGCAAGGTGTCGAGAAGTTTCTCACCCTCGTCTTCCATCCTCTGGTCGGCATTTTGTAGCCGACTTTCGACAATTTCATGAACATTTTGAAAGCTCAGCCCCAAGGAAGGTGCCAATTTTGAAAATCGGTCGAAATAACGGCTGACAAGTTCCTGCTCGGGGCCTTTTTTCATACGTCCAACGGCAAATACCGAAATCTGCACGTCAATTTTCTCCGACCTTAAGAGCAATACCGTTATTGTTGTTCGCCGTTCCCCACATCTTTTCGAGATTATAAAATTCCCGTGTCTCCGGCCGGAACAAATGAACAATAATATCGCCGAGATCAATCAGCACCCAATCACATTCGCTCAAGCCTTCCACCCTGGTTTGACCTTTATTACAATCTTTAAGGGCGTAGAGAAGATGATCAGCCAATGCCGAAACATGGCGCTGCGAACCGCCCGAAGCAATCACCATATAGTCGGCTAACGGGGAACGCCCGCGAAGGTCAATCGTGATAACATCCTGCGCCTTTGAATCATCAAGGCTCGAAAGAACGCGCTGCAAATTATTCTCGACAATCAAACCGGCATGATCGTCCGCTAAATTTTGTTGAAGGGCAGCGTCTTCGCCGATTTTATGCTTCTTTGATGTTTCTATAGTTTTTTTCAGATTATTCACCTTTCAACCCGATATAAATTCTGGTTTTAACATCCGTTTCTTTGTTATGATGGTTACAGACTTACCGCTTTTTTTCAAGAAAAATCGGCATGTTTCCTGTTTTCCGTTGCTTTCACGTTCACGCACTCCTTTGCGTTTTTCTGCCTCAAGCCCGTGGAAGACGCGTAAGAGCGTCGGCCGTGGATATATCCCCAAGCGGGAGGTTTTTTATAAGGCAATGCAGCAACATCATATTCTTTAACACGGAATTTCCGGAATGTTTCCGCCATTGGTGAAAAAAGTGCTGACATCGAAGCTGACGGGCGGTCAATAATAGCGATCGGGATGGTGTTGACGATTTTTTTCCATTCCTGCCATTGATGAAATGTCGCAAGACTATCGGCCCCCATGATCCAAACGAAGCGGATATTTCGATGGTGAGCGAGTAAATAGGAAAGCGTTGTGATTGACGTATAGGATTTTATTGTTTGTTCAAAGCCGGTAATTTTTATTCGCGGATCGTCAACGAGTTCGGCACTCAGCCGCATTCTTTCATAAAGCGGCAAAAGTCCGCTTCTGTCTTTCAGAAGGTTACCAGGAGTTACCATCCACCATAATTCATCAAGTTTCAATCGACGAAGAGCAATTTTGGCAACCAGCAGATGCCCTTCATGAGGCGGGTTGAACGACCCGCCAAAAAGGCCTATCCGATTGCCGTTTTCGCAATGCGGCATTTTGTTTTCATATCGGAAAACGTCATTCAAGGACGTATCTGCCCGTTACCGTTGACATGATATTGAAATGTCGTCAATTGTTCGACTCCGATTGGGCCACGAGCATGCATTTTGCCCGTAGCAATGCCGATTTCACCTCCGAAACCGAACTCTCCACCATCCGCAAATTGTGTTGACGCATTGTGCATAAGAATAGCTGAATCGAGACTTCTAAAAAAGAGGTCGACCGCCTTTTTATCTTCGGCAATAATCGATTCTGTGTGGTGGGAAGAATAACGATTGATGTGATCGATCGCGCCCTCTACACCATTGACTGTCTTTATCGATACAATGGCGTCAAGATATTCGGTTGACCAGTCTGCTTCGGTCGCAAGCTTGGCACCCGGAATTTTATCGACAAGATCTTCACTTGCACGAATTTCACAACCGGCTTGTTGAAGTGCAATAAGAACCGGAATGATCTTATCGGCAATTGCTTTGTCGATAAGAATAGTTTCCACCGCACCGCATATCCCCGTGCGTCGCAATTTGGCGTTGATAATTATCTTTTTTGCCATGTCGAGATTGGCAGATTTATCAACATAGATATGGCACAAACCTTCAAGGTGGGAGAAAACGGGAACACGTGCTTCCTTTTGCACACGCGCGACTAAACTTTTGCCGCCTCTTGGAACAATAACGTCGATATTGCCATCGAGGCCGGTGAGCAATTCACCCACCGCATCGCGATCAACTGTGTTGACAAACTGGATAGACTGTTCCTGTAAACCGGCAAACTTCAAGCCTTCGACCATTGCTTCATGAATTGCTTTGGACGACAAAAAGCTGTCAGAGCCACCGCGAAGAATAACAGCATTGCCAGCTTTCAGACATAAAGCGCCCGCATCGGCAGTCACATTGGGCCGGCTTTCATAAATGACACCTATAACGCCAAGCGGCGTGCGAACGCGCTGGATTTGTAATCCGTTCGGGCGTTTCCATTCACTCATAATTTCGCCTACGGGGTCAGGAAGACCGGCAATTATATGAACGGCATCAGCTATCAATGAAATTCGTTTTTCATCAAGCAGCAGACGGTCAACAAGAGCAGCACTCATACTATTCTTTTTGGCTTTTTCTATATCTTTGGCATTGGCCGACAATATATCATCTTTACGCTCGCGAATATTTTTAGCGATCGCTTCAAGCGCTTGTGTCTTCTTAAGCGAGGGGGCAAGCGCCAATGTCCGGGCAGCCAAACGGGCGTCTTTTCCCATTTTCAAAAGATTGTCGTGCAAACCAGCCATGAAACATTTTCCCTTTAAACCACCACCTGCCGGCAGTTAGCCACATCGCATCCGATAACTCAATATATATTATAACTCTACCGACCGCTAAGCTTAAGGAACGATCTTTATAACGCAAGCATAACAAAAATTATTGATAATAAATGATGGCTAACTCCGCAAAACCATGTCATTGCGATGAACCATTGCGGATCTTGGTTCATAGCCCAAAACAGCTTCGATCTCGGAATTTTTCAATCCGATAATACGATCGGCCTCATCCCGATCATAACTGACCAATCCCCTTGCGATTTCAATGTTACCCTTGTCAACAATCGCCACAGTATCACCATGGTGAAAATCACCATCAAGGGCAACAACACCGGCTGCAAGAAGAGATTTTCCTCTTTTCAATGCACGCACTGCCCCCTCGTCTATCGTCAATGTACCTGATGGATCAAGCTGACCGGATATCCACGTTTTCCAAGCACTTACAGGCTTTTCGCTCGCTGCAAAAAAGCTTGTCCTTTCTCCTTGATCAATTGCGGCCAACGGGTGGAGGCGCTTACCCGATGTTATAATCATTGCTGTTCCGGATTGATTGGCAATTTTGCCTGCTTCAAGTTTTGTTTTCATTCCCCCACGCGATAATTCGGAGGCGGCAAGACCCGCCATTTTTTCAATAGCGGGATTGATCGACCGGATATAGGGGATGAATACCGAATGATCGTCAAGATGCGGCGGTGCAGAATAAAGGCCATCAATATCGGATAACAGAATAAGGAGATCTGCTCCCATCATTGTTGCAACGCGTGCTGCCAGACGATCATTATCGCCATAACGGATTTCGCCGGTTGCAACCGTGTCGTTCTCGTTAACGACAGGAACTGCACCAAAATGAAGTAACGTATTGATTGTTGCCCTTGCATTGAGATAATGGCGGCGCTCTTCTGTATCAACAAGTGTCAGCAGAATTTGGCCGGTCATTACGCCATGTTTTAACAATTGGGCTCCATAGGCTTTGGCAAGTTCGATCTGGCCGATTGCCGCACATGCCTGACTTTGCTCAAGTTTGAGAGAACCCGACGGTAGTTTCAAGAGCGTGCGTCCCAAGGCAATAGCACCGGATGATACCAGAAGCACCTCCACGCCTTTTTTCTCCAATGCGGCGACGTCGTTAATCAGGCTTTCAAGCCATTCAACTTTAAGACCGTGTTTGCGATCAACAAGGAGAGCCGAGCCGATTTTGACAACAATACGTTTATATTGATCAAGTTTTTTTAATTCCTGCACCATGAATGCCTATTCTCCGGCTTCCTTCGCGGCTTTCTCTTTGCGACTTTCGTCAATATTTCGAGCAATCGAACGCAAAGTCGTCTCTATTCCTGCGTGCGTAACAGCTGACAAAAGATGGACTTTTTTCCCTGATATTTGTTCGAGTTGTTTTTGCTTTTCCTGCTTTTTTTCTTCGTCAAGAATATCAATCTGGCTCAAAGCAATGATTTCCGGTTTTTCAGAAAGCCCGTGACCATAGGCTTCCAATTCGTCACGGATGATCTGATAAGCTTTCGCTACATCTTCTTCCTGGGCAGAAACAAGATGCAAAAGAACCTGACAGCGCTCGACGTGACCTAAAAACCGGTCGCCAATGCCAACGCCTTCATGGGCACCTTCTATAAGACCGGGGATGTCGGCAAGTACGAATTCACGCCCGTCAATACGAACCACGCCGAGATGGGGATGCAATGTGGTAAACGGATAATCGGCAATTTTAGGTTTTGCGGCTGTAACAGAGGCAAGAAAAGTGGATTTTCCGGCATTTGGAAGGCCGACAAGTCCGCAATCGGCAATCAACTTCAAACGCAACCAGATTGTGCGCTCGATCCCTTCAAGTCCGGGATTGGCTCGACGAGGCGCGCGATTGGTTGACGTGGTAAAATGCAGATTGCCAAAACCTCCATTTCCGCCCTTTGCCAGACAAAATTTTTGCCCCGCCTCTGTCAAGTCACAGATAAGCGTTTCGTTGTCTTCTTCAAAAATTTGGGTCCCAACCGGTACTCTCAATACGACATCCGCCCCTTTGGCACCCGTCATATTGCGCCCCATACCATGCGTACCGGTTTTGGCTTTGAAATGTTGCTGATAGCGGTAATCAATCAACGTATTCAAACTGTCGACCGCAACAGCCCATACATCACCGCCACGACCACCGTCACCGCCATCGGGCCCGCCGAATTCGAGAAACTTCTCATGCCGGAAGGAAACTGCACCTGCCCCGCCATCTCCGGAACGGATATAGACTTTCGCCTGATCGAGAAATTTCATTGTTTATACTCTTCGTTGGTCTTTGCCTCTCTCATAGCGCAAAGTCCCAGACAAGGCTATAGAGATGAAAAGCGAAATAGTTTTACTGATTTTTTAGCCCGATTTTTAAAAAAACAGCTTTGATAATGACACAAACTTTCGTTTGAAAGCTCGACTTTTTCGTGAAAATCATCCAACCAGCCGCTCGATACGCTTTTGAACTTCAAACATATCCGGAAGAGCAAATATTCATCGTCTCCTCAACGGTTTTTCAACCAGCCACCGTCTTGGATACGATTTTAAAGAACAGTCCGAAATTGCGACGTTCT
Organism: uncultured Bartonella sp.; assembly: GCA_946481695.1. The sequence goes on from CAMLON010000030.1 coordinate 9,817, forward strand.
CTTGTCATTGCATGTGCTTTTATCGTTCACAAGTTTTTCAGCACATTCGATTTTCAGATTTTCGGCCCGAACTATAAAAACTATTATCAATCATACGGCTTTGTTAAGAGAAGTAACGACCCCCCCCCATTAGTCCTGTTCAAGCGTTTTTACCGTTGAAATCATAAGCCAACAAATAAAGCTCGACCGATTCCGCCCGACTTGCCGGAGGCTTGACGTGGTAAATCTTTTTGAAATTCTGCTTCAATATTGTCAGCAATTCATTTTCTGCGCCGCCCTGAAAGGTTTTAGCAAGAAAATGCCCGCCCGGTTTCAAGACCGATACGGCAAAATCGGCAGCCACTTCGCAAAGATGGATCGTTCTGATATGATCGGTTTGCTTATGACCGATTGTTGGCGCAGCCATATCGGAAATTACGAGATCGGGCTTGGCTCCAAGAGCGTCCATTAGTTTTCGAGGCGCATCATCATCAAGAAAATCCATTTCCAGCATTGTAACACCCGGCAAAGGATCCATGTGAAGATAATCAATACCAACGACAGACGGATGATCATTTGTAGAGCCGACAATTTTAGCTGCTACCTGACACCAGCCACCGGGGGCAGCACCAAGATCAATAATCTTCTGTCCTTTTTTTAAGAGATGATAGCGTTCATTGATTTCGATAAGCTTGTAAGCTGCACGGGAACGATATCCGTCTATTTTTGATTGATGCACATAAGGATCGTTGAGATGACGCTCAAGCCATCTGCGCGATGACGCCTTGATCGTTCCGGCTTTCTTTTTTACCCTTGTGTGGAGTTCATGAGTGCCTGCACCACCTCTTCCACCAGCATGTGTTCCTGTTTTTTTTGTTGTCATAAACGCTCACTTTCACGATTTCTTGGCAGACCGAAACGTGCGTTCATATGACGACGTTTTCTCCATGCACCATCGCGTGACATCAATTCCGTCAATATCCCTTCCCGCAAACCACGATCAGCCACCCTCAAACGTTCCGACGGCCACTCTTCTCTTATAACATCAAGAATGGCGCAGCCGGCAAGCACCAGATCAGCCCTGTCCTGTCCGATACACGGGTTGGCAATGCGTTCTTCAAGATTCCATGAAAGCAAACGTTTGGTCATGCGTTCGACATCATCATTATTAAGCCAAATTCCGTCAATCAAACGACGGTCATATTTGGCGAGTTCCAAATGAATGCCGGCGAGCGTTGTGACCGTCCCCGAAGTGCCCAGCAAATGGAAATGCGGACTTTTTGCCAATGCTCCAAGTTTCTTGCGCCCCTCGAAATGCATCAACAAATGACGGACATAATCCTTCATTTTTTCAAAAACATCGGCCGTCACATTTTCACCGCCAAAACGCTCGGCCAAAGTAATGACACCAACGGGTAACGACGTCCATGCAATAATATGTTCGGCAAGCCGTGGAGAGCGTTTTTTCGACCGGTCGATCAATACGATTTCTGACGACCCGCCCCCTATATCGAAGACAACTATCGCATCGGTATCATCTTCAACCAGTGTGCCACAGCCCGCAACCGCCAGACGTGCTTCTGTCTCGCGATCGATAATTTCAAGATCAATACCGGTTTCCCGTGCAGCCCGTTCAATAAAATGTTGACCGTTTTCGGCAGATCGGCAAGCTTCTGTTGCAATAAGCCGGCACCGTTTGATCTTCCTTTGATCAAGTTTTAGACGACAAACCTTGAGAGCCTCGATTGCCCGCTCCATCGCATTTTCGTTCAGACGCCCCGTACGCCCCAATCCTTCCCCCAGACGCACAATGCGCGAAAATGCATCGACAACGTGAAAATGACCTGGTTTAGTCGGCGCGGCTATCAACAAACGGCAATTATTTGTTCCCAAATCAAGTGCTGCATAAAGTGGCACTTTTTTCCAATAACCATGAATTGGATGTCCATGCCTTTTGAACTCGTCCGTGGAGCTTTGCTTTTCAACACTTTTTGGCCTCGTTCTGTTATCGTCGGAAATTGCCAAAACCGGCGTTGTACGTGAGCGTTTTTTATTGCAACGGGATTTTCCAGGTCCAGCAGCTGCAGTCTGTTCGCCAGACGCGCGCAACTTCCCGTTCTGGCGCCTTTTGGCGCGCTTTTTCCTGAATGGGGGAACAGCTAAAGACCCTGTTAAAGGCGGTTCTCCGCCGCCATTTTCATGCCTTTCCAAGCGTTCATGCACACCTTTTGCATCATTTCCGCCCGGCTTCCCCCGCTCCGACCCTTCCGGATTGTCGATCAACGGAGTCATCATCATCTTTCCTTAAAAGCGCCATGGGGACATTTCCTCACAATGGACACTTCATTACCTATCGTTGTTTCTAATGTAACAGCGTTGACGGTTTTTACCAATAGCTGGAACCAAGCTTCTTCATTTTTTTGAAAAAAGCTTAAAAGTTAAAACGAAATCTTATCGAACGTTGAGCCGGAAATGGGACGCAACAGCCGAAATTTTTTGTCGGGAATTCAGCCAACAGATTGAACGCACCATGACAGGATTATTTTCTCAAGTTTAGGCTTGTATATTGAAATGGATATGCTAAAAGCCATGCTGTTCTCGCAAAAAGCAGAAATGCTGGGGAATAGTTTAACGGTAGAACTGCGGACTCTGACTCCGTCAGTCCTGGTTCGAATCCAGGTTCCCCAGCCAATATATTTCCTTGAAAAGATTATGTAATTTACTTTCCGATTTTTGTAGCGAAAAATGTAAACACTTTTTTTAGCGTGGGGTAGACAATTTCTTATGTCGTTCATTCACCTCTCGTTCGAATTGTCGAACTACTTTACTAGCCTTTTTTGATCGGTTTGCGCGATTCGAATAGTGCTGAGCCATTGCCAAAGTTTTTCACCGTATGGCATCCAACATATCCTATTTCCATTCCAGTGCACTAGCGTACCGCTTCAATCCCACCTAAGCCTTTTTATTATGATTTTAAAAAATCCGATGCTTGCTTGATTTGCATCAAACTCATAGAGCCAAGTCTTAAATATCAAGACCGAATTCAAAGTCTTTAACAGCGTAAAAAGCGGTTGTTGACCTCGGTTTTTTTCCCGCAAATTCCGGCAGATTTTTATCACTTTAATTGAAATAAATTTTTAACCGGCCGCTTCCATACATCGGAAATTTTATGGTTGTAACATGTGGTTTCACATAGCCAACTCATCTTTCAGTGGCAAAGAGCAGCACTTTCCTTGCTGTTTTTGATCTTCTGAACATCCGATATTTTGTATTTCAAACTTTATAAGCGGGCTTGTAACATTCAGTATTCGCTGCGTGAACTTTGCAATGAAGGCTTGATCAGGGATTTTTTCTCCCTAAAAGTTGAGAAAGCTCCAAGACAATGTCAGTAAACCCAGTTACACGAAATTAGCCATCTGTTTTTCTCAATCGAAACCCCCATCATTTTTATTTAACGGGGTGAATTGTCGCAGTTAAAAACTGCATCATTTACAGGAACAATAAAAAAATGATCTAGTCTTGCAGACTATCAGGTTGAAACACACATTTAATCAGAAGAACGAACACAGGAATTTTAAAAATGTCTGATGACGATAAAAATAAACATGTAAAAATAGTCGATGTCGAAAAACTCGACGAACAGGACGATGATAAGAATGGTCCCGTCGATACCGTCGACATTTTTGATGATGTTACAGGCGACGATGATGGTAAATTCCGTCCACGCAACAAGAAAGCAGAAGATATAGAAAATCCGTTGAGTGACGAGGATAGAGATGTCGTGGGAGAAAATCTTTTTACCAGCGAGCCGGACGAAGATGAGCCGGAATGACCGGCTTCCATTTTAAACCGTAGATTTGGCCCGCATATTTTAGTTATTTGACGGGAGGTTGCTTTTAACCTCCTTTTATCCTTGTTTAACGACTTGTTCTTCTCTCAATGTCGTCTGTCTGGACGTGAGTTGTTAAATCGGCCCTGAACGCGATTGAATATATGAGTAGGCCGAAGTGCCCGTGCACTGACGTAATAGGACATTTTTCTCAATAACATTGATTATCTGTTCTTTGCTCAAAATCTGCTTGACGATTTCTCCATGTTCCAGAACACAGAGATCAGGGAACAATATTTTTTTGATTTTTCGAAAAGCAAAGAAAATATTTTACTTTGGCTGGAAAAACAGATTTCGCGGTAAATCGGGGAAAAATAAATACAGGTTTTATGATCTATAGTTTTAATGCTTGTCTGCAGTCATGCGGGAATTTTGTCCAGCCAATTTTTCCAGAATTGCCAATAATTTGCCGACCGCAATTTTCACATCACCCGAATTATCTATGTAGCAATGTTCAGCCCCGTCGGGCAATTGGATTGGAACATTTGCACGTTCCAGCCTTTCGGCAATGTCTGATTTACTTTCTCTTTTACGATTGATGAGTCGTTCTTTCAGTATTTTCGCCGGAGCATTGATTTCAACGACAAAAACATGGTCGAATAGTTTTTTTGCCATTCCAAGACTAGTTCGCGAGATATTGGCAATTACAATTTTCCCTTGTTTTACGTCATTTTCTATATCTGCGGGAAGGCCATAATAAATTCCATGCGCAAACCAATGCATAGAGAATGCGCCCTGATCCAGAAGTTTCAGGAACTTTGCCACTGATACTTCTATATTGTCTTCGTTACCTAATTTTTTCGAATTTTCATCTTGTCGATTTTGTCGCGAGATACCGGATTGTCGCGTAATTATGCGCCGGGTAAATAAAAAGTCCTCGTTATTTGCCAGAACCTCATGAACAGCATTAATGACCGTGTCTTTTCCTGCCCCACTTGGTCCAACAATTGCAACGAACCAACCAACATTTTTCATCATAGACCAAATGTCCATATCAAGGAGACATTTGTCTCCCGAATTCCTTCAATGGAAAGAACTCCTATTACTTTACAACTGTAGAGGAATAATTGCCATGTCATTTGGCAAAAACGCAAGCTCTGTAACGAGCAAAAATTATCGATGCCCCATCGATAACCTAACAATAATATTATATTCATATTTCTTATTTAAAAACAGATAATAACCGGAAGTCACACGGTATGAATAATAATTGATTGGCCAATAGGACACATGATACAAATGACAATGTCACGTTTTGTTTTAACTGTCGTTTGTCCCGCAAGAAGGGGCATCGTTGCCGCTATATCGACATTTTTGGCAAAAAATACATGTAACATTGTCAACAGTTCGCAATTTGATGATGCACTGTCGAAAAAATTCTTTTGTCGCATCGGTTTTGACAGTGAAGGCGGGAAAGATATGCACGAGCTCGAAAAGGCATTTGAGCCGATTGCTCGTGAATTCTCCATGAACGTTAACTTTTTTGATACACAAGACCGCATGAAAGTTGTGATCATGGTATCAAAATTTGGTCATTGCCTGAACGATCTCATTTATCGCTGGAGAATAGGTGCACTGCCGATTGATATAACGGGTGTTATCTCCAATCATCTTGATTATCAAAAACTCGTTGTCAATAACGACCTCCCCTTTTACCATATTCCGGTCAATAAAGACCGCAAGCAGGAAGCCGAAGACCGTTTGTTCGAAATCATTTCCGGAACCGGAACGGAGCTCGTTGTTCTTGCCCGCTATATGCAAATTTTGTCGGATCGGCTTTGCAAAGAAATGTCGGGAAAAATTATCAATATCCATCACTCATTCCTGCCAAGCTTCAAAGGGGCAAACCCGTATAAGCAAGCTTTTCAACGCGGTGTCAAAATTATCGGTGCCACCGCCCATTATGTGACAGCCGATCTTGATGAGGGACCAATTATTGAACAGGATGTTGTGCGTGTAACTCATGCACAAAACGCAGATGATTACGTTGCACTGGGGCGGGATGTCGAGGCGCAAGTTTTAGCACGCGCCATTCACGCTCATATCCATCATCGCGTTTTTATTAACGATAACCGCACGGTTGTCTTCCCCGCAACACCCGGGAGCTACGCTTCGGAGCGCATGGGATAATCAATTTAGCACAGCATCATGTAAATAGTTGTTTTCAACAACGCCAATTTTATATGAACGACAGCTTAAAGTTGCTGCTTTATTGCTTATTAGAAGCCAAACGGCTAAGAAACCTTGACATTGGTGACATATAAAACAATTGAAAGTCGAGTTGAACTTCAACCTGGCAATTGATATATTGTTGTTCCGATTAGATTACGCTTTTGATGAACGTCTTTGTTATTTCAAAGTTAAAATAGGATTCTCGTTATACCAAGGGCGTTGGATTCTTTTATTTCCTGTTGATATTTGAAAATCATCAAGAATTCTTGCTTTCTTCTAAAAAAAAGAATATTATGCCAACTAGGCTTATGAGGAGCTTGAAACAGAACAAGAAAAATCATGAAGATTGGAGCTTGTTGATAGTTTTTGGAGAGTAATTATGCAACCGGTTGATGCTACATCAGGCACCCGTTCGTTGACGACCGTGCAAGTAGCGGTGCCATCAACGCAGACGGCTCGGACCGACTCGGTTGTGGAACAAATTCCTATTGTTGAACCGCGGCCGCATTATCCGATTTCTGCGAGTGTCGCTGAGATAATGGCTCACATTACAGAGCTTATAAAGGAACAACAAACAGCATCTCAAGAAGCTTTACATCAGAAAAATCTTGATGAAGCTCGCGCCGAAATGGAGAAGCTTTTTGAAGCTGTTCAAGGCCAATCCGGTAATGGCTTGGATGGCAAGAAAACGGATGACAGTACAACACGCTTGGATGTTGATGGTGTGACGAAGGTTGATGATCAGAAAGCCAAGGTTCCTGAAGCTGGCGATAATAAAGTTACGCCGGAAGTTAAATCAGCTAATGATGCCAATGCTGACGGAACAAGCGATCAGGGATCTAGCGGCATTCAGGCAAAAGATGATTTTTCGCTAAGTGGTGGAAAGGTTGGCTCGAAAGGTAAAACCCATCTGCCGCATATATCCTTTGATGATAAAAGCGCAGATAAAAAGGCTACCGGTTTGAAAGCGGATGGATCCCAGAATCCAACCTCAATGGTTCAAGCGGATAGTGATACAAATCTTTCAACTGCTAATTCCGGAAGCTTCAAACTTGACACACAAGTTAGCGTGAACGGGATAAATCCCGATACGATCAAAGAAAATATCTAATCCTGTAAAGCTCCGAAATTTAAAAATGCTGAATGGAAATGGCTATTAATAGCTGTTTCCATTTTTTTATGGCATTTAAATACCCATTCAGTGTTTTAATTGAGAGACATTATAAAGGACATAAGAGTTTTGCTGTTGCAGTTCTCAAACGTCGCAAAACTATCAAAAATTTTGTAAACACACCGGAGATGCATTTTTCCGGAACCTTCTATTATCTCGAACAAAATAAAATATATGAACGACCCCTGTATCTTTGCAGCGAAAATAACTTTATTAAATATTGCTACGTTCTGAACGGGAAAGCATTACCTGATATATAATCGGGAAACGTATAAGACTGATCCGAGTTCAGAAAAGTCCTATTAAAGGCAGTACCTTATCACTTCGTTCAACGTCCCAAAAAGTGCTGCCGCGTTATTATTTATTTTATATTTGCAAAAACTGCGAGATTAAAATCCTGATTCAATGCGGCCATAAACCAACTGGGTAAACGAATAAATTTGACTGCCTACAAACGAAGCGGTGAGTGCAAGAACAACAAAAATGACGACGATTTTAGGTATAAAAGTCAGCGTCATTTCCTGTATTTGCGTCAAAGCTTGAAAAAGAGCGATAACAATGCCTATGGCCATAGCAGCACCAACGGCAGGACCGCTTGCAACCAGAACGGTCCAGACTGCCGCCGTCATCATATCTACGGCATCAGCTTCATTCATTTTTCCTAATCCCGATAGATCAAGCCTGTGGCTTGTTATTCATCACAGTCACACCAGGCCCGATGAGAAGGTCTTTTCCGTTGTCCAGTTTAGCAATCAAACCGTCGCTGTAAATCGTGACAGATTGTGCCGTTCCTGCAGTCACAACGCCTTTTTCATCGGTAAATGAAAGATATTTTCCCACATATCCTTCCGCGCGGGAAATCGGGCCATCAACCATAATGTTCTTGAGCGATTGTGCCATTGAATCAAGTTTGGTGTTTGTCTGGGTTTGTTGTTCGACTGCCGAGAAGCTTGCCAATTGCGAAACAAATTCGGTTGAATCCATCGGCTTTGTAGGATCCTGATTCTTCATTTGCGCAATAAGCAACTTGATGAAAGTATTATAATCGGCCGTTGCCGCTTTTCCGTCCGTGCTCGATGTAGCAGTCGTAGAACCGGTAGTCGTGCCGGTATTCGACGTCGAAGGCGTTTGCGTTCCGGTCGTTGGTGCAGCTGTTGTTGTAGGAGCAGCATTCGTACCTGTGGTTGCACTCTTATTATCGTCTGTTTTTGGTTCAGCCTGCGAGGCAAAACTCGATAAAGACGGTGAAGTCTTTCCAGCAGCGGTATTCGTTGCCGGAGTATATTTCATAAGGCTTGATGTGTTATTATCGACAGCACTTATGGTCATGAATTTTCTCCTAAAATTAGGCTGTTTTCTTTTCCTTTGCAGGGGCGGGCTTTTTACCCATAATTGTGGCTTCCCGATCGAACAATCCGCGGATTACTTTCAAGACTTCGAAAATCTTATCTTGTTCGGTTAAATCGATACATTCACGCAAGCCTGCAAGAATTTCAGGATCGTTAAATGTGCGCAGCAGCTTGCCAAGCATCTCGACAAAGATTGTGACTGTTTTGTCAGCTGTATCGGGGTCGATCAACATGATCTGAGCAGCAAAATAAAGTTGCTTCAGAGGAGTATTTGTGTCCTCGACCTGCATAACATGTGCTTCAAGAAGAAAGGTTGCATCATTCAGAAGCTCTAAGGTGACCTTGCGATCTGGACGCAAAACTGCTCCGTTCAGATAGATTTTTTCATTAGGCCGCAATGTAATATGCATGGTTTTTTCAGTCATTTTTACTTTTCTCCGGATTTGTAGCAAGCCCGTCTCTGATGGATTCAGAGATTTCCACCAAAGCATCAAAGTCTGCTGTTTCCCCATTTTCTAATCTCTGAATTTCCTTCAGAATAAAAAAACCAATGGAAATCAGAGAGGCTTTCAGGTCCGTCGGGAGTGCATTTTCCGCCAGCCCCAAATCTTCAATCAAAATAATCCATAACTTGCGTGTAAACGTTACAGCTTCGTAAGTTTCGCGAGTTTTGGGCCCTGCTTTCTGAGCAGCACGCAGCATTTTTATACAACGGTCAAAAAGGATACTTTCCCGTTCACGGGCTCCTATCTGATCGTCTTCCATTACATCTTCGTACCGCATCTGATACATCAAAAATTCCCCAGATTTTACATCCGTGTTA
>CAMLON010000031.1 GCA_946481695.1 uncultured Bartonella sp.
TAAATGCCTACGAGATTATCGGCCTCCGGACGGTCATTCAAACCGTCAACAGTTTCAGGCAATGGCTCTGAATCGGTTTTTGCCTTTTTGATTTTTTTGGAAATATCATCAGCTGTGTCAATCAAATTGATGCGCGACAAATCGGACGGATCGGATTTCGACATTTTTTTCGTTCCGTCACGTAGTGACATGACACGTGTGGCAGAGCCGCCGATCAACCCCTCTGTGAGCGGGAAGAAGCCGTTGACTGTTTCGTCACCGACTTGCATTTCGACACCTACGCCAAGTTCGGCAATACGTTCGGAATAGTCATTATTGAATTTCTGCGCAATGTCGCGTGTCAATTCGATGTGCTGTTTCTGGTCTTCGCCAACAGGAACTTTTGTTGCACGATAAACAAGAATGTCGGCAGCCATCAAACTTGGATAGGCAAAGAGGCCGAGAGACGCATTTTCGCGATCTTTCCCCGCTTTGTCTTTAAACTGGGTCATGCGGTTCATCCAGCCGATACGGGCAACACAGTTGAAAATCCATGCGAGTTCGGCATGTTGATGAACGCGTGACTGGTTGAACACAATGTGACGTTTCGGGTCAATTCCGGCAGCCAGAAATGCTGCTGTCACTTCGCGTGTCGACCTCATCAGATCATGTGGATCGGGGTTGACAGTGAGTGCATGCATATCAACCACGCAATAAATACATTCATAGTCTTTTTGCAATTCAACCCAACGCTTGATCGCACCGAGATAATTTCCCAGATGAAGATTTCCGGTCGCTTGAACTCCAGAAAAAACACGTTGCTTGAATGTGCTCATAATAGACAATCCGATCTTTAAAAAATTATAACTGTTTTTGTCAAAGCTTTCTGTTGAAAGCAATTGAAAACCTTTACCGCTTGCGCAGCAACCCTCTTTTAATCAACGATATATTTGTTGCACCGAAAAGAAGTGCAGAACCGAAATAAACGATGATCGCGCCAAATACCAGAGCAAGTACGCCGCTTGCACGATAAGTCAATGGAGCTCTTGCCGATAGCGGATAGTCGAGATAGCCGACAGCATAATGAAGGGCGACCGCCATGACCAATGTTGCGAGTAATATTCTTGGAATACGCTTTAAAAGAATTTTATCGCGTCCCCATTGGCGTCTTTTGACAAGAGTGATGAACAGTAAAACGGCATTGACCCAGCCGGCCGATATTTCGGCTATGGCTATTCCACGTGCCGATAAAACCGGAAACAGAGTTAATGCAAGCGATATATTAACGACGACCGAAATTCCGGCGAAAATCATTGGTGTTTTTGTGTCTTCGCGGGCAAAGAAACCCGGAATAAATGCTTTTATCAACACAAAAGCAGGAAGTCCCAGACCGTAGACGCCAAGAATCCCTGCGACAATTGTCGTCGACTGGGCAGAAAAATGCCCGCGCTCGAATAACAGGCGCACAATCGGTTCAGCCATTACCAGAAAAGCGGCAGCCGCAGGCAACGTCAAAAGAAGAGTGAATTCAACGGACCGGTTTTGCAAGTTATCGGCTTCTTTCAGATTGCCACTTCTGAGTGCACGGGAAAGTTCGGGTAAAAGTACTGTAGCAACGGCAATTCCGACAACGCCCAATGGAAGTTGATAAAGCCGGTCGGCATAAACAAGTGACGAGACGGCGCCGGATTCTGCAGAAGCAATATTGGTGTTGATGAGCAGATTAATTTGTGTGATGCCGCCGGTAATCGCCGCCGGTAATGCAAGCCAAAGGAGCCGGCGAACATTTTCGGTGAATTTGGGAAGGCGAAAACCGATTGTCATACCGGCATTGGCAACAGCGATCCACACAATAACGAGTTGCACAATACCGGAGGCCATAACACCCCATGAAAGATCAACGCCAACATGCCAGGGGTCTAGCTTATAGACCCATGCGTAAAAAAGAACGCCGATAAGAATAATGTTGAGAAAAACCGGTGCAATCGCCGCAGCAAAATAGCGGTGAAGCGAATTGAGCATTCCGCCCATCATTGCCGCGAGTGACATGCAGGCAAGATAGGGAAACATGATAGTTGCAAAACGGACGGTTGCATTGAATTTTGTTGCATCATCAGTGAAGCCCGGCGCAATGACATAGCGCACCAGAAACGGCATGGATAGCTCCATGATGATAGTGAGGATCAATAATATCGAAAATAGCACGCCGAAGACTTCTTCGGAAAAACGCCGTGCACTATCGACGCCGTCCTCTTCAATCTGTTTTGCAAATAAAGGCACAAAGGCTGAATTGAACGCACCTTCGGCAAAAAGGCGCCGGAATGTATTTGGAAAACGAAATGCAGCATTGAATGCGTCGGCCACAGGCCCCGTGCCAACAGCGGCAGCCATAAGCATTTCTCTGACAAAACCGAACAGGCGACTCATCAACGTGCCGGATGCAACGGTCGCGAATTGTTTGATGAGGCTCATGGTCTTTTTATATTTTCCATTTGTTCTGCTGCAATGAGAGCCAATAATTTGCGGCGTATAGCGGCCTGTTTTTGCGGGTTGATAATTTTGTGACGGAAAAGATCATTGACGTAAAAATTGTCGATAACCTTTTCTCCGAAGGTCGTAATATGTGCAGAAGCAATGTCAAGTGAAAGATCGGACAGTGTTTTTGTAATTTCGAAAAGCAATCCCGGTCTGTCGAGGCCTTCGATTTCAATCACACTGAATTTGTCCGACAATGTATTGTTGATCTCCACACTTGGTGTGACGTCAAAGGCTTTGGCAGCGCGGCGTGGTTTTGCACGTTGTGCAATCACTTCCGGCAAACGGATTGTTCCGGTCAAAGCATCCTCTATCATTTTACCGACGCGGTTTGCCCGCCTTGTTTCATCGTCATCAAGCTTGAACTCGCGGCTGATGAGGATGATGTCGAGGGCACGGCCATCTGTGGTGGTAAAAATCTGGGCGTCAACAATGTTGCCACCAGCTGCAGCGCAGGCACCTGTGACAATCGAGAGAACACGCGGATGATCGGGCGCAAGAATTGTAAGCTCTGTAACACCGTCGAACCGGTGCGGATCCGACATTGTCGCAAGCGGGGCTTTGCGCTTATCGGCATCACGGATAAAATTGGCCTGTCTGATCTGGTCTTCCGGCGAAACCGTTAACCAGTAGTTCGGGTATTGCAGGCCGATATAATGTTGTTTTTCATCTTCGTTCCAATTTTCAAGTGCGTCATGCAGCCGATCCTTCGAGGCGTTGATGCGATCGGTCCGTGGAACTTGTGAAAAACCTCCCGTCAGGACAATTTCGGTCTCGTGATAAAGTGTGCGTAACAATTGCCCTTTCCAGCCATTCCAGACGCCGGGGCCAACAGCCTTGATATCACAAATGGTGAGGACGAGTAGCAATTTGAGCCTGTCGGTTGTCTGAACAATATTGGCAAAGTCTTCGATTGTCTTGCGGTCATTAAGATCGCGTGACTGGGCAACCATGCTCATGGTGAGATGTTCTTTGATAAGCCAGGCGACAAGTTCTGTATCGCTCCGCGACAGCCCGAAACGCGGGCAAAGCTTGCGGGCAATTTTTGCGCCTGCAATCGAATGGTCTTCCGGCCTGCCTTTGGCAATGTCGTGTAAAAATAAAGCTACAAAAAGAATCGTCCGCTCTTTTTTGAACGTCGGCACGATTGCGGATGCAAGCGGATGATCCTGATAAACTTCGCCATGATCAATCTCGCTAAGGCAGGCGATGCAGCGTAACAAATGTTCATCTACAGTATAATGATGATACATATTGAATTGCATCATCGCGACAATCTTGCCGAAATCGGGGATGAATTTACCCAAGACCCCTGATTCATTCATCCGCCGCAAGATAAGTGACGGATTACGGGGCGAAGTGAGAATAGCAATAAAAAGCCGGTTTGCTTCCTTATCTTCACGAACCTTCTGGGTAATAAGCTTGAGAGAACGGGATGCTTCCTGCACAGCATGGGGATGGCATTCCAGCCCGTGAATATCGGATAGGTAAAAAAGACGGATGAGATTTACCGGATCGCGGACGAAAACGTCATCATCGTCTATATTGATGCGTTGTGTATCTACGACAAAGCCTGGATAGTCGGCAATTTTTTTCTTGCGACGGGAAAATGTCAAAAATACCCGATTTAAACCCGGAACCGGTTTTGCATATTCTTCTTCCAATGCGGCCGAAACAATTCGGGTGAGATCACCCACCTGTTTGGCAACGAGAAAATAATGCTTCATAAAGCGCTCGACATCTTCCATGCCGGGGTGGGCAGTATAGCCCAGACGATGCGCGATATCGCGCTGGATATCAAAAGACAAACGCTCCTGTGCCTTGCCGGTTAGAAAATGCATGTGGCAACGCACGGCCCATAAAAAGTCATCGGCTTTTTTGAAAACGCGAAGTTCCGATTTCGATAATACGCCGAGTGTCACAAGTTTATCAGTCGAAGTGATGCGGTAATGATATTTGGCAATCCACAACAGGGTTTGCAAATCGCGTTGGCCGCCTTTGCTTTCCTTGACGTTTGGCTCGACGAGATAACGTGTCTCACCCGCTTTTTTGTGGCGAAGGTCGCGCTCGAGTAATTTTGCCCGAATAAAAGCAGGAGAAGTGCCTTTGACAACCTGATCTTCAAAACGCCGCATCAATTCATCGAAAAGTCCGCGATTGCCAATCAGAAAGCGCGCTTCAAGAAGGGCAGTTCTAGCTGTCATATCTTCTTTCGCCATGCGGATTGAATCATCAATGTTTCTTGTTGCATGTCCAACTTTAAGGCCGACATCCCAAAGCATGTAGAGGATATATTCCATAACCTGTTCACCCCATGGCGTCTGTTTCCATGGCAACAAAAAATGAAGGTCAATATCGGAATGCGGTGCTAAGGTTCCCCGTCCATAACCACCGACTGCCACAAGAGCGATGCGTTCACCGCTTGAAGGGTTGGGGATGGGATAAATTCTTTCAGTAACAAAGTTATAAAGTGTTGTGATAACTGTATCAATGAGCAGGCTTAACCGGCGGGCGCATTGGCGACCTTTGCCATTCTGTTGAAGAATAATTTCAGCTTCTTTTTGTCCGTCAGCAATAATATTTTTTAGAAGGGAAACAATTTTCGGTTTGATTTTCAAACCTATGTCTGCGCCTTCTTCATTTTTGATGAGTTCTTCCATCTTTTGGCGAAGATCTTTTTCTTCAATCAAAACAAGATTTTTTTGTGAAGCGCCCATTATTGACCGATCTGTTGGTGACACATTTTTGTAACTGGAAACGAATCTAGACTATATTTGAATTTCTTGGAATAGCCTATATAGGCAGTAAGCGAGAAAGAGGATGACATCTTGTTTTTCTTGCGCTAGGTGTCTTGGCAATATCTTATGACAGGATTGAAATGCCAATAGACCATAAATTCTCTGACAAGGTGTGATAACAAAATGGAAGAACCCGAAAGGCTACAAACAATTATCGACCGCTACGACGCTGTTTTTTGCGATGTATGGGGGGGTATTCATAATGGTATCCATGCTTTCAAAGAAGCTGTTGCGGCTTTAATCAAAGTCAGGCAATCGGGAAAAACGGTTATATTGCTCACCAATTCGCCCCGTCCCCACGACGGAGTGGCTGAACAACTGGCTTCACTAAAAATCGGCCCTGATGTTTATGATGACATTGTTACTTCTGGTGATGCGACACGTCACCTCATCAAGGAAGCACCTAGGAAAGTTTTTCACATCGGGCCAGAGCGTGATCTTGCCTTGTTTGACGGGCTTGATGTCGAGCTTGTTGAAGAATTCGAGGCAACATCGATAGTCTGCACAGGACTTTTTGATGACGAGCATGAAGAGCCCGAAGATTATCATGAGCTTCTGCTAAAATTAAGGTCGAAGAATCTGCCGTTTATATGTGCCAATCCCGACATTACAGTTCATCACGGCGATAAGATATTATGGTGTGCGGGTGCTCTTGCACGCCTTTATGAACAAATGGGCGGGCGCACATTGATTGCCGGTAAGCCGCATCGTCCGATTTATGATTTGGCTATGGAAAAACTCACCGAACGAAAAGGCCGGATAACCAAGGACCGTATTCTTGCAATTGGTGATGGCATATTGACAGATATAAAAGGTGGACAACAATTCGGTCTTGATACGCTTTATATCTCTGGTGGTATCCATCAGAATGAATACGTCAAAGATGGCAATATCAATCATTCATTGCTCATCGAATTTTTAAACAAATATGGCAGCCATCCTATTGCCACCATGTGGACGCTTAAATGACCCTTAAATTTTTGCGGTTGGAAAATCTCGCTGCATTACCGGAAAGTTATAAAAATGCGGTTGTAGCGATTGGAAATTTTGATGGTGTTCATAGGGGGCATCAGTCAGTTTTAGAAAAAGCACTGGATATTGCCCGTCGAACCGCCCGTCCGGCAATTGTTTATACATTCGAGCCGCACCCTAAAAGCTTTTTCAAGCCGGAAACTCCGGTTGATCGGCTTACACCGGCAGCAGAAAAAGCCAGAATACTGGAATTGTTAGGCTTTGATGGCGTTGTTGAACAACAGTTTGATGCAAATTTTGCGCACCTTACTGCCGACGAATTTGTCAAACATATATTGTGCGAGAATTTTCACGCTTCGGCAGTTGTTACCGGAAGTGATTTCCATTTCGGCAGCAAACGGTCCGGTACGCCCGAATATTTGGAAGATTGTGGAAAAAGATTTGGCTTTGCCGTCATTAAAGTTCCACCATTTTGTGACGAAAACGGTAAAATTATTTCGTCAAGCCGCATCCGTGAACTTTTAAAAATCGGACATGTGGAAGAAGCGGCAAACCTTCTCGGATACCACTATACTGTTTGTTCAAAAGTCATTCATGGCGCAAAGCTCGGCCGGACATTGGGGTTTCCGACGGCTAATATGGCTCTTGCCGGAGAGACCGGCCTTTCTTTCGGAATTTATGCCGTGCGTTTCAGGCGCTTTGACGGAACACTTTATGACGGCGTTGCAAGCTTCGGAAAAAGACCGACAGTGGAGGGCGATGGTGTGCCATTGCTTGAAACTTTTCTATTTTCGTTCAACGGTGAGTTGTATGATGAAACGGCATCTGTCAGTTTCTACTCATATTTACGTGGAGAAAAAAAGTTTGACGGGCTTCAACCATTGATTGACCAGATGAACAAAGATAAAGACGAGGCACAAGCAGCACTAAAATCTGTTCGACCATTATCGGTGCTCGATAGAAACTTTACGTTTACCAATGAGTAAGGATAGGCCGACAAGGTTTAGGAGAAGGCAGAGTTTTAATACATTCTTAAAAACTTGATTGAATATTTATTGTTGGCCAGTTTGCAAAGAGTTGGTGTCTGGCAATTTTATAAATCAGCTGCTTTGGCAAAGCGTCTGGAGTGTATAGGTGTCGAATTATTTATTGAAATTAGTTTTAGCAAGCATGACCGGCTTGATGACGATTTCATGTTTCAAGGTCAATGCAGAAGAGCTTTACGACTACCAGACAGGTAAAGTTACCAATGTTTCGGCTGAACAGCGTTATTCCGACGATAGAAATTACCAATCCACCCAACCTGAAAAACGTCATTTTTATAGCGGGAACTGGTCGGTAACTGTTGGTGCTTCGGTCTATGAGGCACCAAAATTCGAGGGTGATGATACTTACGACATTGCCGTCGATCCGATTTTTTCCATTGGTAAAACCGGCGGGGATGACCGCTTTTCTTCACGCAATGACAATATGTCTTTTGCCCTTCTGGAAAAGCGTTTTTTCCGTCTTGGCGTTGTCGGCAAGCTGCTGCAAGACCGCGACAGCGATACTTCAGGCGATCTTAAAGGTCTAAAGAGAGTAAAATGGGGCGGTGAAGTCGGCGGCTTTGCCGAGGTCTACCCGCTTGATTGGCTGCGGGCGAGAGCGGAAGTCCGTAAAGGACTGCGCAGCCATAACGGTGTCACATCCGATATTGCAATTGATGCTTACAAAAATTTGACGCCGTCTGTTCAGGTTTCAGGTGGACCGCGCGCTTTTTATGCAACGAAAGACTACTTCAAAACCTATTATGGAGTTGATGAAGAAGAATCGCTACGTTCGGGTTTGAAAGAGTTTCGCCCTGATAGCGGTTGGGGCTCATTTGGCGCTGGTGGTGCAATTACCTGGAAAGCAACAAACAAAATCACAACCAGTGTGTTCAGTGAGTATAAGCGGCTGACCGGGGACGCAGGAGATTCATCTCTGGTTTTTCAACGCGGTGACAAAAACCAGTTTACAATGGGTATTTCCGCATCTTACCGTTTCGATTTGAAATTAAGATAAAAACACAAACGTTTGCCGGTCAGGCTTGTAAAAGCGTCGTTGATTGTCCGGTTAATCCAGCCAATTTACTGATGATATCGGGCAATAGACATCAACCGATCGCTCTTTTTAATGGCTGCTCATTTTACCGGTTGCTTAAGGTCGAATTGACAATCGGTTGACTGTGGCTTTTTCCCATAAGGTCTGAAAATTCGTCAACGAAGATGGTCGACAGCAAAAAAATTGCAGCAAGTGTCACCACGATAACCAGCAAATATTCGAATACGCCGTAAACAAAATGCGACCTTCTCGTATAAGTCGATAGTTGCAACGCATCCGAACTATGTTTGAGCACTGTTTTTTTACCTTTCAAAAGGGGGGGGGAGGACGGATAGCTATTTTGCCCCAAATAACCGTAGCACCGAAATTAAAAATCGTTTTTTCCGGTTGTTTTTACAAACTTGGTAAACAAACAATGAATTTGATTGTCAATGAAATGGAGACAGCTTGTCGAAGGATCCCATTTTGAAACCTGACAAAAAAGAATTATCTAAATGATGAAGCTATTAAATAATGACAGAGGAAAAAATGACCAAACAATTCAAAGTCGGAATATTCATTGGCAGCTTACGCAAGCAATCCTATAGCCGCAAGCTCGGCAAGGCGTTTATCGGTCTCGCACCGAAGAATCTGTCACTCGAATTTATCGAAATTGGCGATTTGCCACTTTATAACGAAGATCTGGAAACCGATACGCCGCCTCTCGCCTGGCAGAATTTCAGAAATGCATTGAAAAAGGTTGATGCTGTCCTCTTTATCACGCCTGAATATAATCGTTCCATACCGGCTGTATTAAAAAACGCGATTGATGTCGGCTCGCGCCCATATGGCAAGGGCTTGTGGAACGGAAAGCCGGGCGCGGTTGTTTCCATTTCCCAAGGTGCATTGGGCGGCTTTGGTGGCAATCAACAGGTTCGGCAGGCATTGGTGTTTAATGACGTTCCTACGATGCAGCAGCCTGAAGCCTATATTGGCAAGATTCAGGAAGTCGTGACGGACGATGGAAAACCTGCAAATGAGAATGCTTCAAAGTTTTTATCAACTATAATTAATTCATTTGGTAAATGGATTGAACAGCTTTTGAAATAAAAATAATATTCCTGAAACAGTTTTTAAATTATGAATTGTTTCAGGATTTTTTATATTTAAAAGTATTATAATATAATTTTATCGTAATTAAATTATAATACACGGTTTCATAAAATGTGAACGCTAAATTTTGAAATGCCTTTATATCTCTCATTTGAATCCCCATATATTATTTAGACATCGGGGAGTGAAAAATGGATAATATAAATACTTTAATTCAATGGCAGCCTTACCAGTTGATGAATGCGGCGCTATTGGTTGTTATAATCAATCTTTCTTTAGGCTTCTCTTTGTGGAAGTCTTTATCGGATAGTGGTTGGGCAAGATTCTTTGACATCTCGTCCATATTAACGGCTGTGGGGGCTGTTTCACTCGCAATAACAGCAACCCGTGTGGAGGTCGTCGATTATCTTGTCAACGTTTCCATTTCATTACTGGCAGCCGGCATTCTGATGACTGTTTTTGGTGCTATTTGTGATGTTGCCCATCGGCTTAGCCTTTATCGCGACATGCATCACAATAAAGAGGCATAATGCTTTGCATGCCCAAGGACAAAATGGGCATCAAAAGCATTTTACCACCCATTATGGTTTCATTGGTATTTTTGTAAATTACCGGAAATTCCGGAAAAGAGTTGAGAGAATAATGTTGGCTCAACTTTTTGCAAGGTGATAAAGCGTTTCAGCCCTATGTCCGGATTTACAATAAGCAAGAAGCGGATATTCAGATGCCTTTAAAGCCTCTCTCATAGAGGAAATGCTTTTCTCGTCAATATTCGGCGGTGTGACAGGAATATAGTAGCATTTCAGACCGTGAGCTTTGGCAACTTTTTCGATAGAAGTGTAAGTTGGCTGATTTTGCTGTTCGTTGTCGGGACGGTTGCAAATGATTGTTTTGAAACCGGCTTTGGCAAGTTCGTCGACAAAGTCTTCCGTGATCTGCCCGCAAACGAAAACGCCATCATCAATCTCGGTCAAGTTCATCAGAATTCACTCTCTAAAATATATCGGTTATTACTTGTTCACAAAAATATTCTGATGCAGGAACCTTGGCAAGCGTGTCTCTAACTTATAAAACATCAAAATTGGTAGCGGGCCTCCGGTTTTGGCAATAGGTGAATATGGCCCAAAAAGCTGAAGACAATCGTGTTATATAGCCGGTAAGCAATTTTATTCGGAATGAATGACGTTAAATGACTATTTTAAAAAAGGCGTGCCCTGTCGAAAAAAAGGCGGAGTCAACATTCAGCGATACGGTGCTTGTTGATGCGGATATTGTTTCAAAAGGTGACCGGAAGATAAAGCAAATCCGGAAAACTGTTGCCGAAGAAGTGCCAATTGCTCTTTCTTACGATGGTACGACGCAAGCTGTTTTGATGGCTTCTCCTGATGATCTTACAGATTTTGCCTACGGGTTCAGTCTAACGGAAGAATTTATCAGTGACCCTGACGAGATTGAAAATATTGATATTGTTCCTTTGTCACGGGGAATAGATGTGCAGATCGCTTTGCGGGTTGATCGGCGTGAGGCGTTTCGTAAGCGTCGTCGTTCTATGGCAGGTCCTGTCGGTTGTGGTCTTTGCGGTATAGAATCAATTGACGCGGCAATGCGCGATATCGACGAAGTAAAACGGACAGACGTTCATTTTGATCAGGATGAAATTTTTGCCGCAGCACGTGAAATTTGCGGCAAACAGATTCTGAACAATGCAACAAGAGCAGTTCATGCCGCCGCTTTTTATGAAAAAAATAAAGGTATAATTGCAGTTCGTGAAGACGTCGGCAGGCACAATGCGCTCGACAAACTTTGCGGTCATCTGTTTTATAATCGCGAGGATGTCAGTTCCGGTTTTATTGTAGTAACCAGCCGTTTGTCTGTTGAAATGGTACAAAAAGCTGCAGTTTCAGGCGTTTCTACGCTGGTAGCAGTGTCTGCAGCAACTGCGGAAGCCATTCGAATAGGCCAAAAGTGCAACATGACATTAATTGGTCGCACTAGAGAGAAGGACTTCGAAATTTATTGCGGCAAAGAATGGATTATCTGATCCATCTCAAGTCGCAATTCATCGCGCATGGGCACAAACTGGCCGCATGCGAAAAACATAAGCGCGCATATCCTTCATGCACGCCAAAATCCTTAAACCTCAGTTCAATCCCATTACAGCAAAGGCGATTGCAACATTTGTGCTAACAATCATCATTGAATAGAACACTGCAATTTTCATCATATCAGCCATGATCTCACCTCTATATCTCTCGTATCACAATATGTTACAACACGTAATATAACAATGTGTTATAAATCGGGCAATCGCAGAAAGTTCCATAAATTTTTTGAAAATCCCGTAATTTCACGGTTTTTTCGCAATTTCAGGGCAAGCTCTTAATGCTTGATCAGAATGATTGCCTGTTTTCTATCACTTTTAGGCCACGTTGGTTACTTTTTTGTAAAATTTCGTGAGCATGTTTTAAAACTTTATGGGGTGGTACGATATTTTCATCACCTTCGCGCAAGCTTCGTTTTCTATTTTTGTAAACAACTTGAAGGTAAGGACAAATGTAAACGCATTGTCGTGCCTTTTTCGCGTTAAGGAGAATAACGTGCAGCAAAGCGCCGTAAACTCGATTGGCAAAAGCAGTAAATTTTCCGGAAGTGATATCGGTTTCGCTGCCGGTATTGTCATTATTCTGACGGTTTTGTTTTTGCCTGTTCCATCATTCGTTCTGGATATGGGGCTATCTTTTTCGATAGCATTCTCGGTTCTGATTTTGATGGTGGCGTTGTGGATCCAACGTCCGCTCGACTTTTCCGCCTTTCCGACGGTGCTGCTTATCGCAACGATGCTGCGTCTGTCGCTCAATATTGCAACGACACGTGTTATTCTCACCCATGGTGATGAAGGCTATACCGCTGCCGGTCATGTCATTCACGGTTTTTCACAATTCGTGATGGGCGGTGACTTTGTTATCGGTCTTGTCGTCTTTGCCATTCTCGTTATTGTAAATTTTCTGGTTATTACCAAAGGTGCAACGCGTATTGCGGAAGTTGGCGCACGTTTTACCTTGGATGCTATTCCTGGCAAACAGATGGCGATTGACGCCGACCTTTCATCCGGTTTGATTGATGAAAAACAGGCCCAAGTTCGTCGGCGCGAGCTTGAAGAGGAAAGTTCCTTTTTCGGTTCTATGGATGGTGCTTCCAAATTCGTTCGTGGTGACGCGGTCGCCGGTCTTATTATTACAGCCGTCAATATTTTTGGCGGTATTGTTATCGGTGTTACCCGCCATGGCATGGATGTCTCGCAGGCAGCCGATGTTTTCACAAAACTCTCGGTTGGTGATGGTCTGGTAACCCAGATACCGGCTTTGATTGTTTCTCTTGCTGCCGGTCTTCTTGTTTCAAAAGGCGGCACACGCGGCTCAACCGAAAAAGCGGTGTTCGGCCAGTTGGGTGGTTACCCGAAAGCTTTGTTTGTTGCCTCGATCCTGCTTGCAGTTTTGGGGCTCATGCCGGGATTACCTGCATTTCCGTTCTTGACGATTGCCGCTCTTCTTGCCGGTATCGGTTTTTCAATTCCGCGGCGCCTACAGCGTCAGGCAGCCGAAGAACAGGCTTTGAAGGCTCAGGAAGATGCCATAGCCCAAAAAGAACAGAGCCAATCTGTTAAAGCATCGCTTGAAAAACCGGCTATCGAACTTGTATTGGGTAAACAATTGGCCACGCGTTTGTTGCCCCATCAGACAGAGCTAGCCAACCGCGTTGCCAAAATGCGCCGCAAATTCGCAACCGATTTCGGCTTTGTTATTCCGGAAATCGAAGTAACAGACGATTATAAAACACCGCCAAAATCCTATCAGATCAAATTGCATGGTACGGTTGTTGCCTCTTATGAAATGCGCATTGGTGATGTTCTGGTTATGCTTGGCGATAAACCGGCTCCAAAACTCCCCGGTGAGGAAGTGCGTGAACCGGCATTCGGAATGCGTGCTTTTGCGACTTCTGAAACATTCCGTTCCGAACTTGCACGTGAAGGATATATGGCCGTTGATAATCTTTCGGTTCTGCTTACTCATTTGAGCGAGGTTCTGCGCAATAATCTGGCCCAATTGTTATCTTACAAGGATATGCGTATACTGCTTGAGCGTTTAGGCCCTGAATATCGTAAACTTCTTGAAGAAATTTGCCCGGCACATCTTTCCTATTCAGGTTTGCAATCGGTTTTGAAATTGTTGTTGGCAGAACGTGTTTCAATCAGCAATCTCGACCAGATTCTTGAAGCGATCGCTGAAATTGCAC
Organism: uncultured Bartonella sp.; assembly: GCA_946481695.1. Next base: position 13,752 of record CAMLON010000031.1, read on the forward strand.
CGCATGTCCGCCGTGCAGAATTGATCGTCGAACATGTTCGTATGCGTATGTCTCAACAGATATGTGGCGATTTGTCCGATAATGGTGTATTGAATGTCTTGCGGCTTGGCAGTCATTGGGATCTGGTCTTCCATCAGGCATTGAAACGTGACGCCAAAGGCGAAATTGTCGAATTCGATATTGATCCGAGAGAACTTGAAAAATTCGGTGCGCAGGCTACAACTGCTATTCGCAAACATATGGAAAAAGGCGAGAGATTTGTTCTCATTACCTCTCCGGAAGCACGGCCTTATGTTCGTATGATTATTGAGCGGTTGTTTGCAACTCTTCCAGTTCTCTCTCACGCGGAAATTGCCCGTGGTGTCGAGGTCAAGACTTTGGGGACAATTGCCGATTAGAAGGAATAGAACATGTCCTTTGCACTTTTGCCCATAGATCAGCTGGTGATCATCGCCATGCTGATCTTTGCGCGTGTAGGGGCCTGTCTTATGTTGATGCCGGGGATATCAAGCGCGCGTATCCCGATGAATTTCAGACTTTTTCTGGCAATAGCATTTTCGTTGATTATGGTGCCACTTTCGGGGTCTAATTTTACCACCATTGCTCAAAACCCGACTTTGGCAACACTGGTATCCGGAATTGTCAGTGAATCGCTTGTCGGCGCAACATTCGGTGTTATTGCGCAAGCTTATATGTGGGCGCTCCAATTCATGGCCAATATTATTGGCATGTCGATCGGTTATTCCGGTCAACCGGGAACCAGTGTCATCGAATCTATGCCGGAAACACAGGTTGCCAATATGATAACCATTGGTGCCTTGATGTTATTTTTTGCTGGCGATCTTCATATGATTGTTATCCGCGGACTTATGACATCCTATCAAGTTGTACCGGTTTCTCTCACTCCTGCGCCCCAATCTGCTTTGATCGATTTTCAGGATGCTCTGTCACAAACGTTTTTGACAACTTTGCGCATTGCTTCGCCATTTATTATTTATTCAATATTGGTGAATATTGCTGTCGGTCTTATCAATAAACTGACGCCGACAATTCCGGTCTATTTCATTTCCATGCCGTTTGTGATGTTCGGCGGGCTTTTGCTTATCTATTATCTATTGCCGGAAATTTTGACATTTTTCGGGGCAGAATATGCCTCGTGGTTGAATAGGGGGCCATGATGCCGACATCAAGTCAACGATATGCCAGGCTTTTAAAAGCGCAAAAACTGGTAAAAGCACGTGATGAAGCGGAACTTGAAGGCACGCAGACTCAACGCTCGGCATTAACTGATGAAGACCAATTCCTGTTTTCAATAATGGAACATGGTTCGGCTTCCAATTTGTTCGATCCGATGATGGTTTCTAAGCGGCTCGATAAAAACGCTCGTAAAGAGGCAATCCTTGACAATATCATTGCCCAACAGAGAAAAACGCTGCTGCAATCGACCCGTCGGTGTGACGTTATCGACGAAAAACGTAAAGCTGCAGAGGATGCGGAAGAGCGTAAAGAAATGGCACAAATGCTTGAAGAATATGTTGCCGCAAAAATCGTCAAAGACACCAGTTTGGGATAAGCTTTGTCATTTAAGGTGAAAATTGAGGGAAAACTGTCTTGAACGTTTTAGCGTGAAAAGACTTTCCTCAAGAATTCCAATGTCCGGATTTTTACCGGAACAGGCTTACAAGAGGACGAATAATGGCCATTCAACCACCTTCAGACTTGGTACTTGATGTGTCAAGAGCGGCTGATCCTCTAGAATATAGAGCTTCTGTCGAGAAATTGCGCAACGCACAAAGTGCTGTGCGGGCGGCAAATCTGGAAATGTCAGGCAACGGTTTTTCGGATATGGCGAAAACCGGTGATAGTGCATCAACATCATCGCTTCCGGGACAATATGCCAATCAGGTAAAAATAAAAGAAAAATCTGCTAACGCCGATCACACAGAAGCTTATAAAAAGTTTGAAGCTTTTATGTTGCAATCCTTCATCCAGAATATGTTCACCACCGATACTCCTTCGGTCTTCGGTAAAGGCCAAGCGGGGGAATATTGGAAATCCATGATGGCCGAATCCATGGCCAAAGAAGTGGCTGATCGCGGGGGCATCGGCGTTGCAAAAATGCTTGAACGCGATGAACAGATGAAACAGGGGCAAGTTCCCGACGGTGGCATGGAAGGGGTAGGTACAGCTTTTGGCAATCTTGCGCGGTCTGATCAGAATACTCAGGCGACCGTCGACAATATTGTTCATAGCCACGATATCAACTTCGTGCGCAAACAAATGACCGAAAATACTTGATCGTTTTATTATAAATTGTGGTAATATGCTCAATCAAAGGAGATTCAAATGTCTTTAGCTGAGCAATCAGGCGAACAAAATACAGCTTTGGCTTCGGCAAAGGCTCATATCAATGATCCGGCGGCAAGAGATGTTGCCTTGGCGCGCTTTGCAGCTGTCGTCAATTCACTTGAAGAGGTTGTTGACTATGAAACCGGTGCTCTTGAAAAGCACGAGAATCCCGATTTTAATGATATCAACGCCCGTAAAGCCCGTGGCTTACGCGATCTGAACCTGTCAATGGCCGACGTTGGCCGTTATTTTGACGATGTTGTGGAAAGCAAGGTTGAAGCCTTGCTCGGCGGTTTGCAAAAGAAGCTTGAACGCAATAGTGAATTGTTGAAGATGCATCTTGAAGCTGTGACCGAATTGTCGCAAATGATGCAGGAAGCAGCGCGCGAGCAAGAGACAGATGGCACATATGATCCATTCACAGTCAATACCGGCCAGCATAAATGATTAAAACTGTCGTCATAGGTTTGTGGGTCTGTATCATTGCTTTGGGGTCGCTCATGGCGGCAATCAAAGTAGGCTCGACGCCCAAACCTGCGGCAGCAGAAGAACAGGCAGCACCCACTGTCGATTTTGACCGCACTGATGTTATGAGTGTTCCAATTCTGGCTGATGGCAAGGTTGATGGCTATATTATTTCACAACTTGTCTACACTGTCGATTCCAACGTCAAACAAAAGGTCAATGTTCCGTTGGGATTGTTCGTCAATGATGCGGTTTTTAGTGCGTTGTTCGGTTCTTATTCGGATACCAAGCAAATTGAACGTATAAAATTCGATGATGTGAAGCAGAAAATTATTGATGGTGTCAACCAGCGTTTTCCGGAACCTGTGATCAAGGATATAATGGTCGAGCAGTTCAATTATATTCCGGCCGATCAAGTCAGAGATATGAACAAGGTTAAATAAAATCTGCTTTTTAAAATATACGATCGGGTGGACAAGTGTTGCACCCGATTTTTTAATACCAATTGAAATTTATTCTGACAGAAATTCCAATTTTTAACGTTCGATATTGGTTATCAAGATATTTTTAGGTCTTTTCGAGGTATTCGAAATAGCGTTGGAAATTCGAGCTGCTTTTATATCATCAATTCACATATTCCATGTAAAACTCTAAACTCGAAGGTCTTGTTTCTCGGCTGTTTTAAATCGCTAAAGTCGAATAAAAATCAACTTCATCAAGCACCTGAACAGTTAGTTGCCCGGGATATTAATTGAATATTTCGGTTGGTTCACTCTTCATTACAAATTTGAATATAGCCGGCCTTCCGGGATCAACTACATTCCGTAAGACGAATTGTTGCAATTGTTGCAAAAATCATCCAATCTCTTTCAATATCAGCGCTTGGCCGGATGGAACTTAAAAATCAGGCCCGGAATGACAACCGATAATCAAAAACAGCACGAACTGATCAAAGTTATCAGTCAGTACCTTAAAATTGTGAACGCAAACCTTGCTTGTCTCGCTTGAGGTTGCAGCCCGTGTAGCTATCTATCAGATAGTGATAGGTAATATACTTCGAGAGCACCGAAAAGTATAATTCGGCACCGCTCGGGTTCAACAAACGATGTGGCCTTATCTTGAACCCGAACTCATGAACCACAAGTTTTGAACCTGAATTCTGTTCGAGCTCTATTAGTTTCGAGCTTTTTTGAGGCGTGCATTATTCAACGCGTCTATCAATTGGCGCGTATCAGCTTCATCATCCTCGGGTTTTTCGAACACAACACTTTCAAGCTCTACGCCAAAACCTTCGGGAGACATAACAAGCTTGAAATTGGCAGTAACGCCATCGTTCGAAAATTCCATATCCAGTGTGATTGTTGGAGGCGTATCCCAGTCGAGTTCGAAACTGCCACCATTGGCAAACCGTACGGTATGCGGATAGAAGTGCAGTTCGGTGGCCGCATCAATGATATCGCTGATATTGGCATAATGCTCATCGTGGAGATAGACGATGAAATCGGCTGGATCGACGAGTTTCAGTTCCGGTACAATTCGCGCGACCTGTTTTCCGATCATCATTTCGCGCATTTCATGTATATCATCTTGTTTCATTTTGTTTCATAACGCTTATGTAAAAAGATTAAGGGTGAAAGTATATCTGTCAAAACAACTTCATTAATGTATCTTCTGGCTATTGATGTATCTGATCAATTCCGCCACAGCTTGATAGAATTCCTGAGGTATAACCTGATCGACTTCTACCTGTTTATAGAGCGCCCGGGCAAGAGGTATATTCTCTATAACCGGAATATCATGCTCGACCGCAATTTCTCTGATGCGCAAGGCGAGAATATCTTGCCCTTTGGCCACGACGACAGGCGCATAATCCGCCGGCGGTTTATAGCGTAATGCGACGGAAAAGTGGGTAGGGTTGGCAACGACAACAGTGGCTTTCGGCACGTTGTTCATCATCTGGCGGCGAATGCGATCACGGGCGAGTGAACGCATGCGCGCTTTAACCATCGGGTTACCTTCGATTTCTTTTTGCTCGTCTTTGAGCTCCTGTTTACTCATGCGTAGTTGTCGGCGCCAACTGAAACGTGACCAGGCAAAGTCGAAAGCAGCTATGGCTACAACGGCGACAGAAAACGAAATGAGAAGTTTTGCAACCTCGGAACGTATATATTCGGGCAGTGCCGAAGCGTCTGTTCCCAAGGCATCGGTAAAGACAGTGTTTCCTTTGAAAAACGATAGATACACAATAAAACTGACACCGATAAGCTTCGCTACCGATTTCAAGAATTCTACAAATCCGGCTTTGCCGAAAATACGGCTGAAACCGGCAGCCGGAGAAATACGAGAAAATTGCGGGCGTATTCGTTCACCAATAATACGCGGTGCATTCTGAACCATCGATGCTGCAATGCCGATAACAGGGATGATGACAAGAATAGGAACCAATGCAAGTC
>CAMLON010000032.1 GCA_946481695.1 uncultured Bartonella sp.
GACTTGCATTGGTTCCTATTCTTGTCATCATCCCTGTTATCGGCATTGCAGCATCAATGGTTCAGAACGCACCGCGAATTATTGGTGAAAGAATACGCCCGCAATTTTCTCGCATTTCTCCGGCTGCCGGTTTCAGCCGTATTTTCGGAAAAGCCGGATTTGTAGAATTCTTGAAATCGGTAGCAAAGCTTATCGGGGTGAGCTTCATTGTTTATCTTTCATTTTTCAAAGGAAACACCGTCTTCACCGATGCCTTGGGAACAGTCGCCTCGGCACTGCCGGAATATATACGCTCCGAGGTTGCAAAACTTCTGATTTCTTTTTCAGTCGCCGTTGTAGCCATTGCTGCTTTCGATTTTGCGTGGTCACGTTTTAGTTGGCGCCGGCAATTACGCATGAGTAAACAAGAGCTCAAAGACGAACAAAAAGAAATCGAAGGTAATCCAATGGTCAAAGCGCGCATGCGGTCGCTCGCGCGTGATCGCATCCGCCGCCAGATGATGAACAACGTGCCGAAAGCCACCGTTGTGGTTGCTAACCCTACCCACTTTTCCGTCGCATTACGCTATAAACCACCGGCGGATTATGCGCCTGTCGTCGTCGCCAAAGGGCAAGACATTCTCGCCTTGCGCATCAGAGAAATTGCGGTCGAGCATGATATTCCGGTTATCGAGAATATCCCTCTTGCACGAGCGCTCTATAAACAGGTAGAAGTCGATCAGGTTATACCGCAGGAATTCTATCAAGCTGTGGCGGAATTGATCAGGTACATCAATAGCCAGAAGATACATTAATGAAATTACTTTGACGGATATACTTTCACCCTTAGTCTTTTTACATAAGTGTTACGAAACAAAATGAAACAAGATGATATACACGAAATGCGCGAAATGATGATCGGAAAACAGATCGCGCGAATTATACCGGAACTGAAGCTCGTTGATCCAGCCGATTTTATCGTCTATCTCCATGATGAGCATTTTGCCAATATCAGCGATATCATAGACGCGGCCACCGAACTGCACTTCTATCCGCATACCGTACGGTTTGCCAATGGTGGCAGTTTCGAACTCGACTGGGATACGCCACCAACAGTCACACTGGATATGGAATTTTCAAACGACGGCGTTACAGCCAATTTCAAGCTTATCATGTCTCCGAAAGGTTTCGGCGTAGAGCTTGATAGCGTTGTGTTCGAAAAACCCGAGGACGACGAAGCTGACACGCGCCAATTGATAGACGCGTTGAATAACGCACGCCTCAAAAAAGCTGGAAACTAATAGAGCTCACCTTTGAAATTCGGGGGTAAGACTTCCGGTTCATGACTTCGGGTTCAAGATAAAGACTATCGGTCGTTGAACTCGGGTCGCGCCGGATTATCACTATTGGCGCCCGTGATGTCTTATTCGAGTCTGGGTATGTAGCTTCGCCGGTTGTGATTTTAGATAAAACAGGTAAGGTTCGAGTTTACAAGCCTCAGCGCGAATTGATAATTTTGCTCACTCGCCTCTTCCTCGGTTATAGCCTATTATTTCCCGCCGAATTTTTATTTTCCATTCGACCAAATGCAAATGTTGAAACAGAAAGAATTACTTTTCTAACAATTCATCTTGCGGGACGTAATCGATACCAAAAATCCGGTTATATTCAAATGAGCGATGAAGAGTGAACCCGCAGAAATGTTCAATTGAGATATCAGCAACTGTTTAAAAGCGCGATGAGTTGGTTTTTATGTGACTTCAGCAGTTAAAAACAGCCAAGAAACGAGCTTTTCAAACGCACAGCCTCATATACAATATCCGAGCTAAAGAAATAAAAAATATATCGAAGTACTGTCATTATTTACAGCACTGCAAAAATATTAAAAAATATTTCGGCCACGAATATCAATGTTAAAATTCGGAATCGTTGTAAAAAATGATTTTTAATCGGGATTAAAAAATCGGGTGCAATATATATTCACCCGACCGTATATTTTAAAAAACAGGTTTTATTTCACCTTGTTCATATCTCTGACCTGATCGGCCGGAATATAATTGAACTGTTCAACCATTATATCCTTGATCACAGGTTCCGGAAAACGCTGGTTGACGCCATCAATGATTTTTTGTTTCACATCATCGAATTTTATACGTTCGATCTGCTTTGTATCCGAATAAGAGCCGAACAACGCACTGAAAACCGCATCATTGACGAATAGTCCCAATGGAACATTAACCTTTTGCTTAACGTTGGAATCGACGGTGTAGACAAGTTGCGAAATAATATATCCATCAACCTTGCCGTCTGCCAAAACTGGAACACTCATAACATCGGTACGGTCAAAATCGACAGTGGGTGCTGTTTCTTCTGCTGCTGCCGCAGGTTTGGGGGTAGAACCCACTTTGATGGCTGCCATGAGCGACCCCAAAGCAATGATACAAACCCATAAGCCTATGACAACAGTTTTAATCATTTATGCTGGCCAGTATTGACTGTGAATGGATCATATGTGCCGTCTGTCTCTTGCTCGCGTGCTGCTTCCTGCATCATTTGCGACAGTTCGGTCACAGCTTCAAGATGCATCTTCAACAATTCACTATTGCGTTCAAGCTTCTTTTGCAAACCGCCGAGCAAGGCTTCAACCTTGCTTTCCACAACATCGTCAAAATAACGGCCAACGTCGGCCATTGACAGGTTCAGATCGCGTAAGCCACGGGCTTTACGGGCGTTGATATCATTAAAATCGGGATTCTCGTGCTTTTCAAGAGCACCGGTTTCATAGTCAACAACCTCTTCAAGTGAATTGACGACAGCTGCAAAGCGCGCCAAGGCAACATCTCTTGCCGCCGGATCATTGATATGAGCCTTTGCCGAAGCCAAAGCTGTATTTTGTTCGCCTGATTGCTCAGCTAAAGACATTTGAATCTCCTTTGATTGAGCATATTACCACAATTTATAATAAAACGATCAAGTATTTTCGGTCATTTGTTTGCGCACGAAGTTGATATCGTGGCTATGAACAATATTGTCGACGGTCGCCTGAGTATTCTGATCAGACCGCGCAAGATTGCCAAAAGCTGTACCTACCCCTTCCATGCCACCGTCGGGAACTTGCCCCTGTTTCATCTGTTCATCGCGTTCAAGCATTTTTGCAACGCCGATGCCCCCGCGATCAGCCACTTCTTTGGCCATGGATTCGGCCATCATGGATTTCCAATATTCCCCCGCTTGGCCTTTACCGAAGACCGAAGGAGTATCGGTAGTGAACATATTCTGGATGAAGGATTGCAACATAAAAGCTTCAAACTTTTTATAGGCTTCTGTGTGGTCGGCGTTTGCGGATTTTTCTTTTATTTTTACCTGATTGGCATATTGACCGGGAAGCGATGGCGTTGATGCACTATCACCGGTTTTTGCCATATCCGAAAAACCGTTGCCTGACATTTCCAGATTTGCCGCCCGCACTGCACTTTGTGCGTTGCGCAATTTTTCGACAGAAGCTCTATATTCTAGAGGATCAGCCGCTCTTGACACATCAAGTACCAAGTCTGAAGGTGGTTGAATGGCCATTATTCGTCCTCTTGTAAGCCTGTTCCGGTAAAAATCCGGACATTGGAATTCTTGAGGAAAGTCTTTTCACGCTAAAACGTTCAAGACAGTTTTCCCTCAATTTTCACCTTAAATGACAAAGCTTATCCCAAACTGGTGTCTTTGACGATTTTTGCGGCAACATATTCTTCAAGCATTTGCGCCATTTCTTTACGCTCTTCCGCATCCTCTGCAACTTTACGTTTTTCATTGATTACGTCACACCGACGGGTCGATTGCAGCAGTGTTTTTCTCTGTTGGGCAATAATATTGTCAAGGATTGCCTCTTTACGAGCGTTTTTATCGAGCCGTTTTGAAACCATCATAGGGTCGAACAAACTGGAAGCCGAACCATGTTCCATTATCGAAAACAGGAATTGGTCTTCATCAGTTAATGCCGAGCGCTGTGTCTGCGTGCCTTCAAGTTCTGCTTCATCACGCGCTTTTACCAGTTTTTGCGCTTTTAAAAGCCTGGCATATCGTTGGCTTGATGTCGGCATTATGGCCCCCTATTCAACCACGAGGCATATTCTGCCCCGAAAAATGTCAAAATTTCCGGCAATAAATAATAGATAAGCAAAAGCCCGCCGAACATCACAAACGGCATAGAAATAAAATAGACCGGAATTGTCGGCGTCAGTTTATTGATAAGACCGACAGCAATATTTACTAATATTGAATAAATAATAAAAGGCGAAGCAATGCGCAAAGTTGTCAAAAACGTTTGTGACAGTGCATCTTGAAAATCGATCAAAGCCGATTGGGGAGCAGGAGTGAGAGAAACCGGTACAACTTGATAGGATGTCAGAAGCCCGCGGATAACAACCATATGAAGATCGCCAGCAAAAAATAGCATCAAGGCACCAATGGTTATCATATTGGCAACTTGTGTTTCCGGCATGGATTCAATGACACTCGTTCCCGGCTGACCGGAATAGCCGATCGACATGCCGATAATATTGGCCATGAACTGGAGCGCCCACATATAGGCTTGCGCAATGACACCAAATGTTGCCCCGACAAGCGATTCACTGACAATTCCCGACACCAGCGTCGCCAAAGTCGGATTTTGGGAAATGGTGGTAAAATTGGAACCCGAAAGCGGCACCATAATCAACGAAAATGCTATTGCCAGAAAAAGTCTGAAATTCATCGGGATACGCGCGCTTGATATCCCCGGCATCAACATAAGACAGGCCCCTACACGCGCAAAGATCAGCATGGCGATGATCACCAGCTGATCTATGGGCAAAAGTGCAAAGGACATGTTCTATTCCTTCTAATCGGCAATTGTCCCCAAAGTCTTGACCTCGACACCACGGGCAATTTCCGCGTGAGAGAGAACTGGAAGAGTTGCAAACAACCGCTCAATAATCATACGAACATAAGGCCGTGCTTCCGGAGAGGTAATGAGAACAAATCTCTCGCCTTTTTCCATATGTTTGCGAATAGCAGTTGTAGCCTGCGCACCGAATTTTTCAAGTTCTCTCGGATCAATATCGAATTCGACAATTTCGCCTTTGGCGTCACGTTTCAATGCCTGATGGAAGACCAGATCCCAATGACTGCCAAGCCGCAAGACATTCAATACACCATTATCGGACAAATCGCCACATATCTGTTGAGACATACGCATACGAACATGTTCGACGATCAATTCTGCACGGCGGACATGCGGTGCAATTTCAGCGATCGCTTCAAGAATCTGGTCGAGATTGCTGATTGAAACACGTTCTGCCAACAACAATTTCAAAACCGATTGCAAACCTGAATAGGAAAGATGTGCCGGGCAAATTTCTTCAAGAAGTTTACGATATTCAGGGCCTAAACGCTCAAGCAGTATACGCATATCCTTGTAAGATAACAATTGGGCCAGATTATTGCGCAGAACCTCGCTCAAATGAGTAAGCAGAACCGAAAGATTATCAACGGCCATATATCCTTCACGTGCAAGTTCGGAACGGAATGTTTCAGAAGTCGCAAAAGCACGCATTCCGAATGCCGGTTCACGCACTTCCTCACCGGGGAGTTTTGGAGCCGGTTTATCGCCAAGCATAACCAGAACATCACCAATGCGCATTTCATAAGAGGCAACAACCGTACCATGCAATTTGATCTGATAGGATTTTGGCGGTGTTTTATAATCGTCTGTTACTTCGATTTCCGGAATAACAAAGCCGAAATCGGTTGCGAATTTGCGGCGCATTTTGGCAACGCGGTTGGCTAGCTCTGTCTGATGGGGCAACAAACGCGTGGCCAATTGTTTACCCAATACAAGTTCGATAGCCGGTTTTTCAAGCGATGCTTTAACAGATTGGCTCTGTTCTTTTTGGGCTATGGCATCTTCCTGAGCCTTCAAAGCCTGTTCTTCGGCTGCCTGACGCTGTAGGCGCCGCGGAATTGAAAAACCGATACCGGCAAGAAGAGCGGCAATCGTCAAGAACGGAAATGCAGGTAATCCCGGCATGAGCCCCAAAACTGCAAGCAGGATCGAGGCAACAAACAAAGCTTTCGGGTAACCACCCAACTGGCCGAACACCGCTTTTTCGGTTGAGCCGCGTGTGCCGCCTTTTGAAACAAGAAGACCGGCAGCAAGAGAAACAATCAAAGCCGGTATCTGGGTTACCAGACCGTCACCAACCGATAGTTTTGTGAAAACGTCGGCTGCCTGCGAGACATCCATGCCATGGCGGGTAACACCGATAACAATGCCGCCAAAAATATTGACGGCTGTAATAATAAGACCGGCGACGGCATCACCACGAACGAATTTGGAAGCACCATCCATAGAACCGAAAAAGGAGCTTTCCTCTTCAAGCTCGCGACGACGAACCTGAGCCTGTTTTTCATCAATCAAACCGGAGGAAAGATCGGCGTCAATCGCCATTTGTTTGCCAGGTATAGCATCCAAGGTAAAACGTGCACCGACTTCCGCGATACGCGTTGCACCTTTTGTAATAACCAGAAAATTTACAATGACGAGAATGGCAAAGACAACAAGACCGATAACAAAGTCACCGCCCATCACGAATTGTGAAAACCCGTGAATGACATGACCGGCAGCGGTATAGCCTTCATCTCCATGGGTGAGAATAACGCGTGTCGTTGCAATATTGAGTGACAGACGCAGCATCGTTGCGATAAGCAGCACCGTCGGAAAGGCGGAAAAGTCGAGCGGACGTTGGATCCACAACGCCACCATCAAAATCAGAACCGAGAATGCTATCGAAAAAGATAGCCCCATATCCAGAACGAATGATGGAACAGGCAAAAACAAAACCGTCAGAATAATGACAATACCGGCAGCGAAACCGATATCACTTCCGGAAAATTTACTGCTTTTGCCAATCGAGTTTACGGCGCTTTGCTGCACGTTATTCTCCTTAACGCGAAAAAGGCACGACAATGCGTTTACATTTGTCCTTACCTTCAAGTTGTTTACAAAAATAGAAAACGAAGCTTGCGCGAAGGTGATGAAAATATCGTACCACCCCATAAAGTTTTAAAACATGCTCACGAAATTTTACAAAAAAGTAACCAACGTGGCCTAAAAGTGATAGAAAACAGGCAATCATTCTGATCAAGCATTAAGAGCTTGCCCTGAAATTGCGAAAAAACCGTGAAATTACGGGATTTTCAAAAAATTTATGGAACTTTCTGCGATTGCCCGATTTATAACACATTGTTATATTACGTGTTGTAACATATTGTGATACGAGAGATATAGAGGTGAGATCATGGCTGATATGATGAAAATTGCAGTGTTCTATTCAATGATGATTGTTAGCACAAATGTTGCAATCGCCTTTGCTGTAATGGGATTGAACTGAGGTTTAAGGATTTTGGCGTGCATGAAGGATATGCGCGCTTATGTTTTTCGCATGCGGCCAGTTTGTGCCCATGCGCGATGAATTGCGACTTGAGATGGATCAGATAATCCATTCTTTGCCGCAATAAATTTCGAAGTCCTTCTCTCTAGTGCGACCAATTAATGTCATGTTGCACTTTTGGCCTATTCGAATGGCTTCCGCAGTTGCTGCAGACACTGCTACCAGCGTAGAAACGCCTGAAACTGCAGCTTTTTGTACCATTTCAACAGACAAACGGCTGGTTACTACAATAAAACCGGAACTGACATCCTTGCGATTATAAAACAGATGGCCGCAAAGTTTGTCGATCGCATTGTGCCTGCCGACGTCCTCACGAATTGCAATTATTCCTTTATTTTTTTCATAAAAAGCAGCGGCATGAACTGCTCTTGTTGCATTGTTCAGAATCTGTTTTTCGCAAATTTCATGTGCTGCGGTAAAAATCTCATCCTGGTCAAAATGAACGCCTGTCCGTTTTACTTCGCTGATATCGCGCATTGCCGCGTCAATTGATTCTATGCCGCAAAGACCACAACCGACAGGACCTGCCATAGAACGACGACGTTTGCGAAACGCCTCACGCCGATCAACCCGCAAAGCGATCTGCACATCTATTCCCCGTAACAAAGGAACAATATCGATATTTTCAATCTCGTCAGGGTCGTTGATAAATTCTTCCGTCAAACTGAACCCATAGGCAAAGTCTACAAGATCGTCAGGTGAAGCCATCAAAACAGCTTGCGTCGTACCATCGTAAGAAAGAGCAATTGGTACTTCTTCGGCAACAGTTTTCCGGATTTGCTGCCTCTTCCGGTCACCTTTTGAAACAACATCCGCGTCAACAAGCACCGTATCATTGCATGTTGACTCCGCCTTTTTTTCGACAGTGCACGCCTTTTTTAAAATAGTCATTTAACGTCATTCATTTCGAATAAAATTGCTTACCGGCTATATAACACGATTTTCTTAAGCCTTATGGGCCATATTTATCTATTGTCAAAACCGGAGACCCACTACTAATTTTGATGTTTTATAAGTTAGAGACACGCTTGCCAAGGTTCTTGCAACAGAATATTTTTGTGAACGAGTGAAAACCGATATATTTTAGAGAGTGAATTCTGATGAACTTGACCGAGATTGATGATGGCGTTTTCGTTTGCGGGCAGATCACGGAAGACTTTGTCGACGAACTTGCCAAAGCCGGTTTCAAAACAATCATTTGCAACCGTCCCGACAACGAACAGCAAAATCAGCCAACTTACACTTCTATCGAAAAAGTTGCCAAAGCTCACGGTCTGAAATGCTACTATATTCCTGTCACACCGCCGAATATTGACGAGAAAAGCATTTCCTCTATGAGAGAGGCTTTAAAGGCATCTGAATATCCGCTTCTTGCTTATTGTAAATCCGGACATAGGGCTGAAACGCTTTATCACCTTGCAAAAAGTTGAGCCAACATTATTCTCGCAACTCTTTTATGGAATTTCTGGCAGTTTACGAAAATACCAATTAAACCATAATGGACGGTAAAACGCTTTTGATGCCCATTGTGTCCTTGGGCATGCAAAGCATTATGCTTCTTTATTGTGATGCATATCACGGTAAAGGCTAAGCCGATGGGCAACATCACAAATAGCACCGAAAACGGTCATCAGAATGCCGGCTGCCAGTAATAAAGTGGAAATGTTGACAAGATAATCGATGACCTCCACGCGGGTCATTGTTATTGCGAGAGAAACAGCCCCCACAGCCGTCAATATGGACGAGATGTCAAAGAATCTTGCCCAACCACTATCCGATAATGACTTCCACAAAGAAAAGCCTAAAGAAAGGTTGACTATAACAACCAATAGTGCTGCATTCATCAGTTGGTAAGGCTGCCATTCGATTAAAGTATTTATATTATCCATTTTTCACTCCCCAATGTCTAAATAATATATGGGGATTCAAATGAATGATATAAAGGCTTTTCAAACTTTAGTGTTCACGTTTTATGAAAACGTGTATTATAATTTAATTACGATAAATTTCTATTATATAAATTTTAAATATAAAAATCCTGAAACAATTTTTAAATTTTAAATCATTTCAGGATTATTTATTTTATTTCAAAAGTTGTTCAATCCATTTATCAAATGAATTAATTATAGTTGAGAAAAACTTTGAAGCATTCTCATTTGCAGGCTTTCCATCGTCCGTCACGAGTTCCTGAATCTTGCCGATATAGGCTTCAGGTTGCTGCATCGTAGGGACGTCGTTAAACACCAATGCCTGCCGCACTTGTTGATTGCCACCAAAGCCGCCCAATGCACCTTGGGAAATGGAAACAACCGCGCCCGGCTTTCCATTCCACAAGCCCTTGCCATATGGGCGCGAGCCGACATCAATCGCGTTTTTCAATACAGCCGGTATGGAACGATTATATTCCGGTGTAATAAAGAGGACAGCATCAACCTTTTTCAATGCATTTCTGAAATTCTGCCAGGCAAGAGGCGGCGTATCGGTTTCCAGATCCTCATTATAAAGCGGCAAATCGCCAATTTCGATAAATTCGAGTGACAGATTTTTCGGTGCAAGACCGATAAACGCCTTGCCGAGCTTGCGGCTATAGGATTGCTTGCGTAAGCTGCCAATGAATATTCCGACTTTGAATTGTTTGGTCATTTTGTCCTCTGTCTTTGTTTAATAACTTCATCATTTAGATAATTCTTTTTTGGCAGGTTTCAAAATAGAGATCCTTCGACAAGCTGTCTTCATTTCATTGACAATCAAATTCATTATTTGTTTACCAAGTTTGTAAAATGCACCCGGAAAAGGCAATTTTTAATTTCGGTGCCGCTGTCATTTGGGGCAGAATAACAATTTGTCCTACCCCCATTTGAAAGGTGAAGAAACGGTGCTCAAACATAGTTCGGATGCGTTACAACTATCGACCTACACGAGAAGGTCGCATTTTGTTTACGGCGTATTCGAATATTTGCTGGTTATCGTGGTGACACTTGCCGCAATTTTTATGCTGTCGACCATCTTTGTTGACGAATTCTCAGACCTTATGGGAAAGAGCACCAGTCAACCTATTGCCAATTCCCCCTTAAACAACCGATAAAATGAGCACCCTACAAAAAGAGCGAAGCGATCGGTTGATGTCGATTGCCACATATCATCAGTAAATTGACCAGATTAACCGGACAATCAACGACGCTTCTAAAAGCCTGATCGTCAACATTTTATCTTTTTATCTTAATTTCAAATCGAAACGGTAAGACGCGGAAATACCCATCGTAAACTGGTTTTTGTCGCCACGTTGGAAAACCAGCGATGAATCTCCTGCGTCCCCTGTCAGCCGCTTATATTCACTGAACACACTGGTTGTGATTTTGTTTGTGGCTTTCCAGGTAATTGCACCACCAGCGCCAAACGAGCCCCAGCCACTATCGGGATGGAACTCTTTCAAACCCGAACGCAGCGATTCTTCTTCATCCACTCCATAATAGGTTTTGAAGTAGTCTTTCGTGGCATAAAAAGCGCGCGGTCCACCTGAAACCTGAACAGAGGGGGTTAAATTTTTATAAGCATCAACTGCAATATCGGATGTAACACCGTTATGGCTACGAAGACCTTTACGAACTTCGGCTCTCGCCCGCAGCCAATCAAGCGGGTATATCTCGGCGAAGCCGCCTACTTCGCCACCCCATTTTACTCGCTTCAAACCTTTAAGATCGCCCGAGGTATCATTATCACGGTCTTGTAGCAGCTTGCCGACAACACCAAGACGGAGCAAGCTTTTTTCCAGAAGGGCAAAAGACATATTGTCATTGCGCGAAGAAAAGCGGTCATCCCCGCCGGTTTTACCAATGGAAAAAATCGGATCAACAGCAATGTCATAGGTATCATCACCCTCGAATTTTGGTGCTTCATAAACCGAAGCGCCAACCGTTACCGACCAGTTCCCGCTATAAAAATGGCGTTTTTCAGGTTGGGTCGACTGGTAATTTCTATCGTCAGAATTACGTTGTTCTGTCGAAACATTGGTAACTTTACCTGTCTGGTAGTCGTAAAGCTCTTCTGCATTGACCTTGAAACATGAAATCGTCATCAAGCCGGTCATGCTTGCTAAAACTAATTTCAATAAATAATTCGACACCTATACACTCCAGACGCTTTGCCAAAGCAGCTGATTTATAAAATTGCCAGACACCAACTCTTTGCAAACTGGCCAACAATAAATATTCAATCAAGTTTTTAAGAATGTATTAAAACTCTGCCTTCTCCTAAACCTTGTCGGCCTATCCTTACTCATTGGTAAACGTAAAGTTTCTATCGAGCACCGATAATGGTCGAACAGATTTTAGTGCTGCTTGTGCCTCGTCTTTATCTTTGTTCATCTGGTCAATCAATGGTTGAAGCCCGTCAAACTTTTTTTCTCCACGTAAATATGAGTAGAAACTGACAGATGCCATTTCATCATACAAATCACCGTTGAACAAAAATAGAAAAGTTTCAAGCAATGGCACACCATCGCCCTCTACTGTCGGCCTTTTTCCGAAGCTTGCAACTCCATCATAGAGTGTTCCGTCAAAGCGTCTGAAACGTACGGCATAAATGCCGAAAGAAAGGCCGGTCTCTCTGGCAAGTGCCATATTAGCCGTCGGAAACCCCAATGTTCGCCCGAGCTTTGCGCCATGAATGACTTTCGAGCAAACAGTATAGTGGTAACCGAGAAGGTGTGCAGCTTCTTCCACATGGCCGGTTTTTAAAAGTTCACGAATGCGGCTTGACGAAATAATTTTGCCATTCTCGTCACAAAATGGTGGAACTTTAATAACTGCAAAGCCCAGTCTTTTTCCACAATCAGCCAGATAATCAGGTGTGCCTAAGCGCTTGCTTCCAAAATGGAAATCACTTCCGGTAACAACTGCCGAAGCCTGGAAATTCTCGTACAAAATATGTTTGACAAATTCTTCAGCTGTAAGATGCGCAAAATTTGCGTCAAAGTGTTGTTCAACAACGCCATCAAAGCCTAACAATTCCAGTATTCTGGCTTTTTCTGCTGCCGGTGTGAGCCGATCAACCGGTGCTTCAGGTTTAAAAAAGCTTTTAGGGTGCGGCTCGAATGTATAAACAATCGCCGGACGGCCGGTTCGATGAGCAATATCCAATGCTTTTTCTAAAACTGCCTGATGCCCCCTATGAACACCATCAAAATTACCAATTGCTACAACCGCACTTTTATAACTTTCCGGTAATGCAGCGAGATTGTCCAACCGCAAAAATTTATTGGTCATTTAAGCGTCCACATGGTGGCAATCGGATGGCTGCCATATTTGTTTAAAAATGCGATGAGCAAGGAGTGGTTGATATTGCCATCTTTGGCGTATTCATTTTGATGAATGCCGCCAGAGATATAAAGTGTATCAAGACCGAATTGTTGTCCGCCTTTAATGTCGGTCAATATACCATCACCGATTGCAAGAATGCGATCTTTGGTTATCCGGCCTTTGCGTTCGGCGAGTTTTTCCATAGCCAAATCATAAATCGGGCGATGCGGCTTACCGGCAATAAATGTGCGCCCTCCCATTTGTTCATAAAGGCGTGCAAGAGCACCAGCGCACCATAATATCTTATCGCCGTGATGCACGGTAATGTCGGGATTGGCACATATAAAAGGCAGATTCTTCGACCTTAATTTAAGCAAAAGTTCATGATAATCATCAGGCTCTTCATGCTCGTCATCAAAAAGTCCTGTGCAGACTATCGATGTTGCCTCGAATTCTTCAACAAGCTCGACATCGAGTCCATCAAACAAGGCAAGGTCACGCTCTGGCCCGATATGGAAAACTTTCCTCGGTGCTTCCTTGATGAGGTGACGTGTTGCGTCACCCGAGGTAACAATGTCATCATAAACATCAGGGCCGATTTTTAGTGAAGCCAATTGCTCCGCCACTCCGTCGTGGGGACGGGGCGAATTGGTGAGCAATATGACTGTTTTTCCCGATTTCCTGACTTTGATTAAAGCCGCGACAGCTTCTTTGAAAGCATGGATACCATTATGAATAACCCCCCATACATCGCAAAAAACAGCGTCGTAGCGGTCGATAATTGTTTGTAGCCTTTCGGGTTCTTCCATTTTGTTATCACACCTTGTCAGAGAATTTATGGTCTATTGGCATTTCAATCCTGTCATAAGATATTGCCAAGACACCTAGCGCAAGAAAAACAAGATGTCATCTTCTTTCTCGCTCGCCGCCGATATAGGCTATTCCAAGAAATCCAAATATAGTCTAGATTCGTTTCGAGTTACAAAAATGTGTCAGCAACAGATCGGTCAATAATGGGCGCTTCACAAAAAAATCTTGTTCTGATTGAAGAAAAAGATCTTCGCCAGAAGATGGAAGAACTCATCAAAAATGAAAAAGGTGCAGACATAGGTTTGAAAATCAAACCGAAAATTGTTTCCCTTCTAAAAAATACTATTGCTGAGGGACAAAAAGAAGCTGAAATTATTCTTCAACAGAATGGCAAAGGGCGTCAATGCGCCCGCCGGCTAAGTCTGCTCATTGATACTGTTATCACAACACTTTATAACTTTGTTACCGAAAGAATTTATCCCCTCCCCAACCCCTCGAGTGGTGAACGCATCGCTCTTGTCGCAGTCGGCGGTTATGGACGAGGAACCTTAGCACCACATTCCGATATTGACCTTCATTTTTTGCTGCCGTGGAAACAAACTCCATGGGGTGAACAGGTTATGGAATATATTCTCTACATGCTTTGGGATGTAGGACTCAAAGTCGGCCATGCAACTAGAAATATAGATGATTCAATCCGCATGGCGAAAGAGGATATGACGGCAAGAACCGCTCTCCTCGAAGCGCGCTTTCTAATTGGCAATCGTGGACTTTTCGACGAATTGATGCGTCGTTTTGAAGATCAGGTTGTCAAAGGCACTTCTCCCGCTTTTATTCGGGCGAAACTCTTGGAACGCGACCTTCGTCATAAAAAAGCGGGTGAAACACGCTATCTCGTCGAACCGAATGTTAAGGAAAGCAAAGGCGGACAACGTGATTTGCAAACCCTGTTGTGGATTGCCAAATATCATTACCGCATCACTTCGACCGACAAACTTGTGACACTCGGCGTATTATCGAAAGCGGAACTTCGCGTTTTCAAAAAAGCCGATGACTTTTTATGGGCCGTGCGTTGCCACATGCATTTTCTAACCGGCAAGGCACAGGAGCGTTTGTCTTTTGATATCCAGCGCGATATCGCGCATCGTCTGGGCTATACTGCCCACCCCGGCATGGAAGATGTCGAGCGCTTTATGAAGCATTATTTTCTCGTTGCCAAACAGGTGGGTGATCTCACCCGAATTGTTTCGGCCGCATTGGAAGAAGAATATGCAAAACCGGTTCCGGGTTTAAATCGGGTATTTTTGACATTTTCCCGTCGCAAGAAAAAAATTGCCGACTATCCCGGTTTTGTCATTGATACTCAACGCATCAATATCGACGATGATGATATTTTCGTCCGTGATCCGGTAAATCTCATCCGTCTCTTTTACCTATCCGATATTCACGCGTTGGAATGCCATCCCCATGCTGTGCAGGAAGCATCCCGTTCGCTCAAGCTTATCACCCAGAAAGTTCGTGAAGATAAGGAAGCAAACCGGCTTTTTATCGCTATTTTGACTTCGCCCCGTAATCCGTCACTTATCTTGCGGCGGATGAATGAATCGGGTGTGTTGGGAAAATTTATCCCCGATTTCGGCAAGATCGTCGCAATGATGCAGTTCAATATGTATCATCATTACACTGTGGATGAACATTTGTTGCGCTGTATTGCCTGCCTTAGCGAGATCGATCACGGCGAAGTTTATCAGGATCATCCGCTTGCTTCGGCAATTGTGCCGACGTTCAAAAAAGAGCGGACGATTCTTTTTGTTGCTTTATTTCTGCATGATATTGCCAAAGGCAGACCTGAAGACCATTCGGTTGCAGGTGCCAAAATTGCCCGCAAGCTTTGCCCGCGTTTCGGGCTGTCGCGGGCTGATACAGAGCTTGTCGCCTGGCTCATCAAAGAACATCTCACCATGAGTATGGTTGCCCAGTCACGTGACCTCAATGACCGTAAAACAATCGAAGACTTCGCCAATATTGTTCAGACAACCGACAGGCTCAAATTGCTACTCGTCCTCACCATTTGTGATATCAAGGCTGTTGGCCCCGGCGTCTGGAATGGCTGGAAAGGGCAATTGTTACGCACACTTTATCACGAGACCGAAATTGTCCTGACGGGAGGTTTTTCACAAGTTCCACGGACCGATCGCATCAACGCCTCGAAGGATCGGCTGCATGACGCACTTGAAAATTGGAACGAAGATGAAAAACAACATTATATCGGCCTGCAATACCCGAACTACTGGTTAACGGTTTCGCCGGAAGACCAGATCAGACAGGCCAATTTTATCCGTGATGCCGATAAGCGCAAAGCCCCGCTTGCGACAATGTCGGATCCGCACCGGTTCGACGGTGTTACAGAGCTTACAATTCTTGCGCCCGATCATCCGCGTGTTCTCTCGATTGTCACAGGTGCCTGCGCTGCAGCTGGTGGCAACATTGTTGACGCCCAGATTTTTACCACCACAGATGGCCGTGCCCTCGACATCATCCTCATCAGCCGCGAGTTCAAGCTTGATGACGATGAAACAAGGCGGGCAAACCGCGTCGGTAAAATGATAGAGGATGCCTTGACAGGAACAATCCGTTTACCGGAAGTGATTGCACAACGCGCAAAACCACGCCGCGCTGCCAAAGCCTTTGACGTCACGCCAAGTGTAGAGATCAACAATACATTGTCGGACAAATTCAGTGTGATTGAAATTGAAGGCCTCGACAGACCGGGATTGCTTTTCGAAATTACAAAAACGCTGTCCGATCTTTCGCTTGACATTGCTTCTGCACATATTACGACCTTCGGAGAAAAAGTTATTGACAATTTTTACGTCAATGACCTTTTCCGTCACAAAATTATCAACCCGCAAAAACAAGCCGCTATACGCCGCAAATTATTGGCTCTTATTGCAGCTGAACAAATGGAAAATATAAAAAGAACATGAGCCTCATCAAACAATTCGCGACCGTTGCATCCGGCACGTTGATGAGTCGCCTGTTCGGTTTTGTCAGAGAAATGCTTATGGCTGCCGCTGTTGGCACGGGGCCTGTGGCCGACGCATTCAATGCTGCATTTCGTTTTCCAAATACATTCCGGCGCCTTTTTGCCGAAGGTGCGTTCAATTCAGCCTTTGTGCCTTTATTTGCAAAACAGATTGAAGAGGACGGCGTCGATAGTGCACGGCGTTTTTCCGAAGAAGTCTTCGGCGTGCTATTTTCGATATTATTGATCCTCACTATCATCATGGAGCTATCCATGCCGTTTCTGGTGCGCTATGTCATTGCGCCGGGCTTCACTGATGATGCAACAAAATTCAATGCAACCGTCCGTTTTGCAACTATCATGTTTCCCTATCTTGCCTGCATGTCACTCGCGGCAATGATGGGCGGAATGCTCAATTCGCTTCACCGCTATTTTGCTGCGGCGATTGCACCGGTTTTTCTCAACATTATTCTTATCGGCGTCCTTTTTTATGCTTGGGTCTATAAGCTTGACCCTTGGCATGTCGGCGTTGATCTTTCCTGGGGCGTTATGGCCTCCGGCATTGTGCAACTCGTTATTGTGTGGATTGCTGTTGCCAATGCCGGTATGAAAATCGGTTTTCGCCTTCCCAAATTCACCGAAAATGTTCGCCGGCTTCTCTGGCTTGCATTACCTGCTGCCATTACCGGCGGCATCACCCAAATTAATCTGCTCATCAACACCAATATTGCTTCTGCTCAATCAGGCGCCGTCTCGTCACTTGTCTATGCCGACCGGCTTTATCAACTTCCATTGGGCGTCGTCGGAATTGCCGTTGCCACGGTTCTTTTGCCCGAACTTTCCCGTGCACTCAGAAGTGGCAATCTGAAAGAAGCCGATAACTTGCAAAACCGTTCCGTCGAATTCACTCTGCTTTTGACCTTACCTGCGGCTGCCGCATTTCTTGTTATGGCTGAACCGATTGTGCGCCTCTTATTCGAACGCGGACATTTTTCTGCACAATCAACGACAATTGTCGCAGGGATTCTTGGCATCTACGGTCTGGGACTTCCTGCTTTTGTGTTGATAAAGGCTTTCATACCCGGTTTTTTTGCACGCGAAGACACCAAAACGCCAATGATTTTCGCCGGAATTTCGGTTGTCGTTAATATATCGCTTGCTTTGACACTCTTTCCGGTTTTATCGGCACGTGGGATAGCTATAGCCGAAATATCAGCCGGCTGGGTCAATGCCATTTTACTGTTCATCACTCTTGTCAAAAGACGCCAATGGGGACGCGATAAAATTCTTTTAAAGCGTATTCCAAGAATATTGCTCGCAACATTGGTCATGGCCGTTGCTCTCCATTATGCTGTCGGCTATCTTGACTATCCGTTATCGGCAAAAGCTCCATTGATTTATCGTGCAAGCAGCGTACTTGCGCTGGTGTTCGGCGCGATCATCGTTTATTTCGGTTCTGCATTTCTTTTCGGTGCAACAAATATATCGTTGATTAAAAGGGGGTTGCTGCGCAAGCGGTAAAGGTTTTCAATTGCTTTCGACAGAAAGCTTTGACAAAAACAGTTATAATTTTTTGAAAGATCGGATTGTCTATTATGAGCACATTCAAACAACGTGTTTTTTCTGGAGTTCAAGCGACCGGAAATCTTCATCTGGGAAATTATCTCGGTGCGATCAAGCGTTGGGTTGAATTGCAAAAAGACTATGAATGTATTTATTGCGTGGTTGATATGCATGCACTCACTGTCAACCCCGATCCACATGATCTGATGAGGTCGACACGCGAAGTGACAGCAGCATTTCTGGCTGCCGGAATTGACCCGAAACGTCACATTGTGTTCAACCAGTCACGCGTTCATCAACATGCCGAACTCGCATGGATTTTCAACTGTGTTGCCCGTATCGGCTGGATGAACCGCATGACCCAGTTTAAAGACAAAGCGGGGAAAGATCGCGAAAATGCGTCTCTCGGCCTCTTTGCCTATCCAAGTTTGATGGCTGCCGACATTCTTGTTTATCGTGCAACAAAAGTTCCTGTTGGCGAAGACCAGAAACAGCACATCGAATTGACACGCGACATCGCTCAAAAATTCAATAATGATTATTCGGAACGGATTGCCGAACTCGGCGTAGGTGTCGAAATGCAGGTCGGTGACGAAACAGTCAACGGCTTCTTCCCGCTCACAGAAGGTTTGATCGGCGGTTCGGCCACACGTGTCATGTCACTGCGTGACGGAACGAAAAAAATGTCGAAATCCGACCCGTCCGATTTATCGCGCATCAATTTGATTGACACGGCTGACGATATTTCCAAAAAAATTAAAAAAGCAAAAACCGATTCAGAGCCATTGCCTAAAACTGTTGACGGTTTGAATGACCGTCCGGAGGCCGATAATCTCGTAGGCATTTA
>CAMLON010000033.1 GCA_946481695.1 uncultured Bartonella sp.
AAACCAATCCGGTTGAAGCGGCAATTACCTGGGCTGTCACCAAACCGGTGCGTGAAAAAGGTGATTTTATTGGTGCCAAGGCTTTTCTTGAAGCGTTGAAAAAGGGTGCAACACGCCGCCGTGTCGGCTTGATGCCGGAAACACGCCAGCCGGTGCGCGCCGGTGCAGAAATTTTTGACAAGTCGGGCAAACTTGTCGGTCACGTTACATCAGGCGGCTTCGGCCCATCATTCAATGGTCCGGTTGCAATGGGTTATGTTGCAATCGACCTTGCAAAAGCCGGAACCGAGCTTGAGACAGAAGTTCGCGGTAAGAAAATACCGCTTGTTGTCCACACACTTCCCTTTGTCGAACATCGTTATTTTAAAGGATAAAACACATGGTTAAACTGTATTTCACCGAAGATCATGAATGGATCAGTCTTGATGGTGATCTTGCAACGGTCGGCATCACAAACCATGCTCAGGAGCAGCTTGGCGACCTTGTTTTCGTTGAATTGCCGGAAGTCGGCAGCACTGTCAAAAAGGGCGACTCTGTTGCCGTTGTCGAATCGGTCAAGGCTGCATCCGACGTTTTTTCACCTGTTGATGGCACAATTAGCGAAGTCAATGAAGCTTTGAGCGACGACCCGGCACTCGTTAACCAGAAGGCAGAAAAAGAAGGCTGGTTGTGGAAGATGAAAATTTCCGACGCAAGTCAGCTCGACAGCTTGATGGATGCGGCCGGCTATATCGCAATGATTGGATAATAAAATGCAGGAACTTCCATTTTCATCACGCCATATCGGGCCGCGGCCCGAAGAGGCAAAGGCAATGCTGCATAAATTGGGGCTTGGTTCTCTTGAGGAATTGGTCGAGCAGGCAGTGCCGAACGCAATCCGTCTTCATCGCCCGCTTCAATTGCCGAAAGCTGTAAGTGAAGGGGCAGCTCTTCACGAGCTTCACACTATGATGGAACAGAACCGTCTCCATAAAAGCTTTATCGGACAGGGCTATTATGGCACTTTTGTTCCCTCTGTCATTTTACGCAATCTTTTTGAAAATCCGGCCTGGTACACCGCCTATACGCCCTATCAGGCAGAAATCAGTCAGGGGCGGCTTGAAATGTTGTTCAATTTCCAGACTCTTGTCTGCGAATTGACGGGCTTGCCGATTGCGGCGGCCTCGCTTCTTGATGAAGCAACATCACTTGCCGAAGCAAACGCCGTTGCAGTGCGCTTTTCGCGCAATAAAAAAACGGCCATTTCTGTATTCGGCGAACTTCACCCGCAAACTTTGGCGGTGGCGCAAACAAGGGCAGAAACACAAGGGTTCGAGATCGGGTTAGAGAGCGAGATCACCGACAAGACAGCGGCAATCGTTTTGCCATGGCCCGACACAAAGGGTCGTTTTGTCGATCATAGCGATGTTATCAAGAAGGCCAAAGCCAAAGGTGCATTGGTTATTGTTGTGGCTGATCCTCTGGCTTTGACAATTATGGAAGCACCTGCCCTTTGGGGAGCCGATATGGTTGTGGGCTCGATGCAGCGTTTCGGCGTGCCAATGGGATTTGGCGGTCCACATGCCGGTTATCTGGCGGTATCCGAAGCCCTGACACGTATGATTCCCGGACGCATTGTCGGGCAGTCGATTGATACCAAAGGGCGGGTTGCCTACCGTCTTGCTTTGCAGACACGTGAACAACATATCCGCCGCGACAAAGCAACGTCGAATATTTGTACTGCTCAGGCACTCCTTGCCAATATGGCAACAGCTTTTGCTGTCTGGCATGGTCCGGAAGGTTTGCAGGCGATTGCCAACCGCGTTCATGATCTTGCAAGCCGGTTCGGTGACAGTGTCAAAGATGCGGGCTTTACTCTTGCCGGCGACCATTATTTCGATTGTGTAACCGTCAATGTTTCCGGCAAAGCGGATGAACTGCAACAAAAAGCGGAAAGTGATGGCCGTCTCATACGCGTTATCGACAAGGATACCGTTTCCATCAATTTTGATGAACTTTCGGATGAAGAAGACGCAAAAGCACTTGCCAAGCTTTTCGGTGCAACACTCAGTGATAAAGCTCCATCGAAACTCTTGGGCAAAAAACGCGATGGTTCTTTTTTAAGCCAGCCGTTTTTCCATGCTGTGCAATCGGAAACCGAAATGATGCGCTTTTTGCGCCGCCTTGCCGATAAAGATCTGGCACTTGACCGCGCCATGATTCCGCTCGGTTCCTGCACCATGAAATTGAATGCTGCTGCCGAAATGATGCCTTTGAGCTGGCCGAAGGTTGCAAATCTTCACCCCTTTGCCCCGAAGACCGATAGTCGCGGCTATCAGCAGCTTATTTCCGAACTTGAAAAATGGCTGTGTGAAATTACCGGCTTCAGCGCCATTTCATTCCAGCCCAATTCCGGCGCACAAGGTGAATATACCGGTCTTCTTGCTATTCGCCGCTATCACGACAAAAATGGCGAACATAATCGCAATATCTGTCTCATTCCGGCTTCTGCCCATGGCACAAATCCGGCTTCGGCGCATATGGCCGGTATGGAAGTGGTTGTGGTCGATTGTCTGGGTGATGGAGATGTTGATGTCGAAGACTTGCGCAAAAAAGCAGTCGAACACAAAGACAATCTTGCTGCTTTGATGATTACTTATCCGTCAACCCACGGGGTTTATGAAGAAAGTATCAAAGAGATTTGCAAGATTATCCACGAGAATGGCGGGCAAGTCTATTTTGATGGCGCAAATCTTAACGCGCTGGTTGCTCTTGCCCGTCCGGCTGATGTCGGTGCGGATGTCTGTCACATGAATTTGCATAAAACTTTTGCCATTCCTCATGGCGGCGGTGGTCCGGGTGTCGGGCCGATTGGCGTTTCAAAACATCTTGAACCTTTCGTTCCCGGTCACTCGCTGTTTTCAACAAGCCATGCCGTTTCGGCAGCACCTTTCGGCAGCGCTTCAATTCTCACAATCACATGGATGTATATCCGTATGATGGGCGCCGAAGGGCTGAAACTTGCCACCGAAAATGCAATTTTGAATGCCAACTATATTGCAGAACAGCTTTCTGCGGCCTATCCGATTCTTTATAAAGGAAAAAGAGGGCGTGTTGCGCATGAATGTATTGTCGATACGCGTGTCCTCAAGGATAATTACGGCATCACTGTCGACGATGTGGCCAAACGTCTGATCGATTATGGCTTCCATGCTCCGACAATGTCGTTTCCGGTTCCCGGAACATTGATGATCGAACCCACAGAATCCGAACCGAAATCGGAAATTGACAGGCTGTGCAACGCCCTTCTTGCCATTTCCGAAGAAGCCAAAAAAGTGGGTGAGGGTGTCTGGCCGAAGGATGATAATCCGCTCGTCAATGCCCCGCATGTTCTGGCCGATACCATTGATGACAATTGGTCACATGCCTATTCGCGCAAAATTGCGGCATTGCCTGACCCTGCTCAGGATCCGGCAGATAAATATTGGCCGCCGGTTTCGCGTATTGATAATGTGGCCGGTGACAGGCATCTTATTTGTTCCTGTCCACCGCTTTCCAATTATCGTTAAAAAAACCGGCTTCGGCCGGTTTTTTAGTCGCTTTTCTATTCGGATTTTTATTCTTTTTGGTTTTGGGGCGCCATCTTCGGCGCTGCCGCAATGATGTAGAACTATTGGTGAAATGGCCAAAACGGAAAGAGGAAAACGGTCAGCTTTTCGCCTTGGCTGTGTCTGTTTATTTTTCATAAAATTTCCGGACATTCCGGGAGCGACGAAGAAAAAAATTTAAAAGATTATAGGCAGGTCGAGCACTGAAAAAGAGTAAGCAAACGGAACGAAAATAAAACGGACGGTCAGGAACTAAAAAACCGGATAACCGGCTAGAACAGAAAACCGTAAGAACGAAAAGCCCCTAAAGAGGAAATACATAATCCGCAAAATGCAATTCATGAGCGAGAAAAGGCAAACCGGATAAAGTGCACATGAAAGGCCGCAACAGTTTCTTGTTTTAAAAGAAGGCTGTTGCAGCACATCAGCTTTTCAATTGTCTTTTAGGTGATCGAAAAATTATTGATACCGGCTGATGTCCAATCCTGTCGGGTCAATTTCGGGCTTGTTGCCGCTGATAATATCGGCAATCAAATGGCCGCTTCCGGTCGACATTGTCCAACCCAAAGTACCATGTCCGGAATTGATAAACAGGTTTTCATATTTTGTTTTGCCGATAATGGGCACACTGTCAGGCGTTACCGGCCGTAAACCTGACCAGAGCTGCGGCTTGAAATCTCTATCATAGGAGCCGGAAAACATCATTTCCAAAGCTTCTTGCAAAGTTTTCAGGCGTGGTTCGGTGAGCTTGATTTCATAGCCTGAAACTTCTGCCATGCCGCCGACGCGGATACGATTACCCAATCTTGTAACAGCAACTTTGTAAATATCGTCAATAACGGTTGAAACCGGTGCTTTCGCCTCATTGGTGATCGGCACGGTGATGGAATATCCTTTTACCGGATAGATTGGCGCATGAAGTCCGAGATCGCGAATAAGAAACGGTGTAAAGGACCCCATCGAAACAAGATAGGCATCGGCATGCATCAAGCCGCGTGACGTTTCCACGCCGGTAATTTTACTGCCCTCAACAAGAAGTTTATTGATTATTGTATTATAGGAAAATTCAACCCCTTTATCGGCCGCGAGCTTTGCAAGTTTGGTTGTAAACATCTGGCAATCGCCGGTTTCATCTTCAGGAGTTTGCAAGCCACCAACGATTTTATCTTTTAACGGCGCCAATCCGGGTTCTGCGGCAACGCAGCCGTCACTGTCGAGCATCTTAAAGGCAATGCCATCGGCTTTGAGAACCTCAACATCCTTGTTGGCCGCTTCAAGCTGGTGAGGGTCCCGAAAAAGCTGGATCGTGCCCTTCATGCGTTCGTCGTAATGGATAGATGTTTCTTCGCGCAAAGCCTGAAGACATTTGGCGGCATAGTCGGAGACGCGCACCATCAGGGCTTTGTTTTTCTTGTAACGGTTTTCATTGCAATTGATAAACATTGCAAAGAGCCACTTCATCTGGTCGAGGCTGAAAGTGGGATGAATAATAAGTGGCGGATTGGCTTGCCGCATCATTTTCAATGCTTTGAGCGTCAGCCCCGGTTGTGCCCATGGGGTTGTATATCCGAAAGAAACCTGACCGGCATTGGCATAGCTTGTTTCCAATGCAGGCCCTTCTTCACGGTCAATGACCGTGACTTCGTGGCCTGCTTTATTGAGATACCAAGCTGAAGTTACACCAACGACACCACTTCCCAGAACAAGCACTTTCATTTTTTGTTTCCCTCGCGATTTTTTAAATAGATGCGCTCATAACGATGACTAAGCGACGTTAGAATTTCATAAGGAATTGTGCCGGCATCACGTGCAACATCGTCAAGCGATTGGTGTTTGCCGATGAGTTCGACAAGATCACCGGCTTTTGGTGCATTTTCACCAAGATGCGTTGTATCAAGTGTGATGGAATCCATCGAAACGCGGCCAACAATTGGCATGCGCACCCCTTTGAAATAAACCGAACCTTTATTGCCGAGTGCCCTTAACCAACCATCGGCATAGCCAACCGATATTGTTGTGATTGTGCTTGGCCGTTCGGTTATAAATGTACCGCCATAGCCTATAGCCGAACCACGGGGAACATGGCGTGTCTGGATAACATGGGCATCAAGGCTGACGACGGGTTTGATTGCAGTCGGGCTTTTGCCGAAAGGGTCTACCCCGTAAAGGGCAATTCCGGGGCGCACCATGTTGAAATGATAATCGGCGTTCAAAAAAATTCCGCCGGAAGCAGCAAGGGCAACTTTTGAAGCAGGCAGTTTTGCAAGTGCCTTCTTCATTGCTTCAAGCTGGGCAGGATTGGCAGGGCTATTTTCCTCGTCGCTTTTGGCCAAATGGCTGATGACCAGTTTTATATCCGCGTCGTTAAAAATCGACGGGTCGGCTACAAGGCGGTAAAGCTCGCTATTATCAAGCCCCAAACGACACATGCCGGTGTCAATCTGGATGATTGAGGGAAAACGCTTTGCTTCATTCGCGCATAATTTTTGCCAGTCAAGAATAGCCTCCCAGGAATTCAGAACCGGAATGATACCGGCCTCTGCTGTTATTTTTTCCGCACCCGGTAAAATACCATTCAAAACAGCAATGGAAGCATCTGTCGGCAATTCATCTTTAAGCCGGAGGCCCTCGACAAGTTCTGCTACGAAGAAAAACCGGCATCCGGCCTCATAAAGCACAGGTGCTACTTTTTCAGCACCAAGGCCATAGGCATCCGCTTTGACAATGGCGGAACTTTGTGCCGGAGCAACCATTTTTTTAATGGTGTTATAATTTTCGACAATGGCATCAAGATTGATTGTGAGAATTGCCCCATAGGCTAATGTCGGAATTTTGTTGTCGTTTTGAGTTTTACCCATTTCATTATTTCCAAGATAAATCCGGTTACAAATCCGGATGCCTGCATTGTTTCCCTGTCATTGTTCCCGTGGCTTTTTGCCATTTCAGGTTGTCTATCATATATGAAGAGTATTCGAATGTTGTATCTATTTTTAAAATATTATAGATATTTGTAGTCGAATATTGAGCGTAAATCCGAAAAAATGAAATATTATGCAAAACCTTGATGCAATAGATCGTAATATCATCCGCCTGTTGCGCCGTGACGGGCGCATGAGCAATGCCAATCTCGCCGCCGAAGTGGGGCTTTCCCCCTCGGCATGCTTGCGACGTGTAAAATTATTGGAAGAAAGCGGTGTTATTCGCGGGTTTACCGCCATATTGGGAAGTGTCGAAGGGGAAGACCGCCTCATTGCCATTATCCAGATTACACTTGAAAAACAGACGGAAGAATATTTGAATCGTTTCGAGGCAGCTGTGCGCCGCCATCCGGAAATCAAAGAATGCTATTTGATGACGGGGGATGCTGATTATTGGCTGCGCGCGGAAGCAGAAAATGCCGCCGCTTATGAAACCATTCACAAGGAAATATTGTCACGCTTGCCCGGTGTCGCGCGCATCCATTCGGCCTTTTCCATCCGCTCTATTTTGATGCAGAGGTGAATAAAATTATTTGATTCATTCTTCTTGACCGAGTTTCAGGCAGAGCTTTTCGTGACGTGAGCCAGCCTTGTATTTTCCAATTTGGAAGGGATGTTTGTTCGCTTCATTCGAGCTTTATTGTTGCTATACGTTTTGGCTCATCAAAATTGGCTTTATCAATCTTTGTATTGAAACTCATTTTTGAAAAGCAGAAGAAGAGCTATTTTAGGCTGGCAGTTCATTTCGCTTCAACTGTCAAAACAGGGTATCATAAAAGAGGTGCTGAAAGATGTTGTGACATTTTGAACATCTTGGAAAATCCATGTGCCATCGCCAAGATCAAGAAATCGGCGCTCTTCAACGCTCACCAATGATAAAATCGGGTCAATTGCAAAATCAGGTAAAATAAAGGGTAGGCCTTTATACCAGAAATCAATGTGGATTTTTTCACTGAAAAAAGCGGGATAACGGGCAGCTTTGCTGCTGTTTGCAGGTTCATTTCGTTTATGTATTGCGTGGAAGCCGGTCGTTCCAGTATCGAATTTTCATTTTTTTGAGTGTTGGCTTTTCGTCGGTTTGTTGAATTCCAAGAAAAATCATTTTTTAATAAACGCCGTTAAAAAAGTAAAAGCATGAAAAAAGCCGGGCATTTTGCCCGGCTTATCTAATATTGAATTATGCTGCTCTTTCAGCGTTTAGGCTTTGAAGGCCTGAAATCATAAAGGACATCATGGGTGAGATCGGCAATTTTCTTCTTGCCGCAAAGTGCCATGGAAACATCAAGCTCGTTACGGATAATTTCCAAGGCTTTTGTGACACCCGGTTTGCCCATAGCACCAAGTCCGTAAAGAAATGGCCGGCCGATAAACGTGCCTTTGGCACCAAGCGCCAAGGCCTTCAACACATCCTGACCTGAGCGGATACCGCCATCAAGATGGATTTCTATTTTATCTCCGACAGCATCGACAATTTCCGGCAAAACCGAAATGGTTGAAGGTGCGCCGTCAAGCTGGCGGCCACCATGGTTTGAAACCAGAATGGCATCGGCACCGGTTTTGACAGCCATTTTGGCGTCTTCAACATCAAGAATGCCTTTCAGGATAAGTTTGCCGCCCCAGATCTTCTTGATCCATTCGACATCGTTCCAGTTAAGCTTCGGGTCGAATTGCGAGGCTGTCCACAAACTCAACGATGAAAGATCAGTAACGTTTTTGGCATGACCGGCAATATTTCGCAAAGTCCGTTTGTCAGTCTGCAACATCTCCGTGCACCATTTCGGGCATGTCATCATCTGCCAGAGATTTCTTAATGTAAATTTTGGCGGGGCAGACAGATTGTTGCGCAAATCCTTGTGGCGTTGCCCCATAATTTGCAGATCAAGTGTCAATACCAAAGCACCGCATTTGGCAGCCTTAGCACGATTGATAAGATCGGCGATAAAGTCGCGGTCTTTCATTACATAAAGCTGGAACCAGAACGGTTTCTTGGTTACCGAGGCGACATCTTCAATCGAGCAGATACTCATTGTTGACAATGTGAACGGCACGCCGAATTCTTCAGCAGCCTGAGCCGCCAGCATTTCACCATTGGCATGTTGCATTCCCGCCAAACCGGTTGGTGACAAAGCAACAGGCATGGCAACCTTCTGGCCGATCATTTCGCTTTCAAGCGAGCGATTGGTCATATCGACCAGAACACGTTGGCGCAACTTTATTTTTTTGAAGTCTTCTTCATTGGCGCGATAAGTGCTTTCTGTCCATGCTCCGGAATCGGCATAGTCAAAAAACATTTTTGGAACGCGTCGTTTGGCGAGTTTTTTAAGATCGTTGATCTCGAGTATTTTACGCATGTCAGATCTCGTTCATTTTTTAGTGTGTCATGTGTAATATTCTTCAGGCACAATAAAAAGTCTTTTCTTGCAAATCGCTAATTTTTGACGAAAGAGCCTTAAATGTCTTTTAACTTTGCGCAAGCTTGCAAATGTGAAAATTATTAAAAACCAAAGAACAAAGACTGTTTCCGGTTTTTAATTGGCGTTGTTGGGCTTTCATCTATAGCTGTTTGGAGATCAGGCATGTTCGATCGTTAAAAAATATACCCGGTTTTTTAAAGACGCGCGGCAATGAGCAGACCAGCAAACAGACTGGCAATCCGGTTTTAAAACTTTTTATAGTTTGTTTTTATGTGGGCTTGTTTTGGGGATGTTCTGCCAAACATTTTTGCGACGATACAAAAAACGCGAAAAGTTTAATAAAACTCGGTGCAAAGGCGTCTCACTCAAAAACAGCAAACATGCATTCAATCATTGGCAGTGGTGACTTGATCCTGCAAGATCTTCCAGAATCGGGCAATCGGGCCTGTCATCGCCATGGCAGTGATGGACAAGGTGGTCGAGTGTATTAATCATCACCTGAAGAGAATCCATTTTTTCCTGCAAAGCTTTGATATGGGCAAGTGCGAGTTTTTTAACCTCGCTTGAAGCGCGGCTATGATCTTTCCATAATCCGAGGAGGACGCGTATGTCTTCGGAAGAAAAGCCGAGCAGTCTCGAGCGGCGGATGAAGCATAAGGTTTGAATATCATCGTTGCTATAGACACGATAACCATTCCCGCTGCGATGGATTGGTGAAATAAGCCCGGTTTCCTCATAATGACGGATCATCTTTGCACTAAGACCCGATTGTTTTGCCGCCTCACCAATATTCATCTTTCTCGTCCAATCCGGATTTTGACCAAATAGCATTCCCGTTTTTTATTTAATGCCGTAATTGCATATAATTGTTGTTTTAAAGCCAACAAGATGTTTTCTTGCAAGAGCTACACCAGAAAATCTTCCTATTTTGAAATTGTATCATCAAGGGATCAATGAGCAGTTTTATCGGTCAAAAAGCTTGCTTGCTGGTGGATAAATGTTGCTTATTGCCAAATAAACTTGACCTTTCTTCATCAATCCTCAACTAGAACGTTAACTTGAAAATTTCCTTCAATGTTCACGCATTATTTGTGCTGACGGAGAAAGCCGATGGAGAACCGGAAAACGAATAAAAAATCGGGTGATCTCGTTTTTGAAATAAATGACCACCCGCATGCACCTGTCGCGTTTCTGGCTGCTCTCCAACATTTATTGGCAATTATTGTGCCGATCATTACGCCGGGTTTTATCATTTGCAGTGCTGCCGGTGTTTCGCCGGAAGATACGGCTATGGTTCTATCCATGTCGCTTATTATTTCGGGCATTGCTACTTTTGTACAATGCAAAAAAATCGGCCCGTTTGGCGCCGGTTTGCTGATTGTGCAGGGGACAAGTTTCAATTTTGTCGGGCCGCTTTCAGCCGGTTCTGCTGCCATGGTTGCAAGCGGTATTCCGGCAAACGAGGTCATGTCGGCCGTCTTCGGCGTGGTAATTGCCGGTTCTTTTATCGAAATGTCGGTTTCGCGCATTCTCCCCTTTATCAGCCGTATGATTACGCCGCTTGTCACCGGTATTGTGGTTTTATTGATTGGCCTTACCCTGATTAAAGAGGGGCTTGTCAGTATGGGGGGCGGTTATGCTTCGCTTGGCGAAAAGGGAAGTTTTGCCAGTTTACAAAATCTCGCTTTGTCATGCACAGTCTTTGCGCTTATCATTCTTTTAAACCGTGTGACGATTACATGGGTACGCTCCAGTGCCATTATTCTTGCCCTTGCTGTCGGCTATGCCATGGCAGGCTTTATGGGCAGGCTCGATTTTTCCAGCTTTGAACATTCCGCACTTTTTGCTTTGCCAAGGCCGCTCCATTTCGGATTATCTTTTTCATGGTCATTGTTTATTCCGCTCATCATGATTTATCTTGTTACCTCTCTTGAAGCGGTGGGTGACATTACAGCAACAAGCAAAATTTCAAGCGAGCCTGTTTCTGGGCCATTATGGATGAAGAGAATAAAGGGTGGCGTGCTTGTCAATGGCGCCAATTCTCTTCTTGCCGGTTTTTTCAATACATTTCCAAGTTCGGTCTTTGCGCAAAATAACGGTATTATCCAGTTGACCGGCGTTGCAAGCCGCTATGTCGGCTTGTGGATTGCGGCGATTCTCGTTGTTCTTGGCCTTTTTCCGAAAATTGCCGCCCTTATACAAGCAATGCCGGAACCGGTTCTCGGAGGTGCTGCCATGATCATGTTCGGCTCGGTTGCCGCCTCCGGAATCAATATCCTTTCCTCAATCAAGCTTGACCGGCGGGCACTTCTTATCATTGCAATTGCTCTGAGTGTTGGTGTCGGCGTGCCGCAAGTACCGGCTTTTGTGAGCCACCTTCCGACATTTATCGCCGATATTATGAAATCCGGCCTTGCCGCCGGCGGGATTACGGCAATTATCCTCAATCTGCTTTTGCCTGAACAGAATCAAGTGAACGACGAATAAATTTTCTTTCAATAATTCGGCACATGAAAAGACAATTCGATGTCGGAAGCGTTTTGAAGCGACAATAGTTTCTGCCTGAATGCGGGGGAGAGGTGTGTGATGAAAGATTGAAACATTTTCACTTTCTACCATGTTGGCAAATCCGGTTACTGTGTGTTGGTTGAACATCGCATAAACGCATAAAGCAGAACAAACTCATAAACAGCAAAATAAGAAGCTAAAAAAAATATCGTTTTGACGCGCGTGGTCGTGGTGAAGAGAAGCGAATTTTTTTAAAAAACAACGCATCGTTTCCGCTCTCGAACTTGAAAGGAAAACAGTGCTTGTTGAAGCAGATAAAGAGCCGGATAATATAAAAAGCAGCATCGGTTTGAAACCGATACTGCTTTTCTTGTAAAGAAATGGAAATTACCTGCTATCAAAGCTTCTGTGTCATAACCGTGACAAGCGCTTCCTTATAGCTCATCTTTGTCAATTCATCGATAATGCGAACGAAATGTTCGGTTTTGCTATGCGCATCAAGGGCGCCTTTATCTTTCCAAGTTTCAATGAAAACCATATGACCGGTATCGCCTTCAACTTCAAACAGTTCGTAGGAAATGCAGCCTTTGTCTTTACGGGATTTTTCCACGAGCTCTTTGAAAAGACTTTCGGTCTTTTCAACAAATTCGGGCTTGATATAGAAATGCGCAATAACCTTTATCATGATGCTTTCTCCAAGGTTCGAGCAATGTTTTCAAGCCCCCATTCGAGAAGCTTGTCGGCTTGTTCTTGCGAAGCCGCTTCGCTATAACACCGCAATTCCGGAGCATTACCGGAAAGGCGGAAATGCACAATGTCACCATTGTCCATGATGACACGCAAACCGTCGATGACATCCCAATGTTTGATTGTTCCGAGCGGGTGGAAAAAATGCACGCATGTAGCTGCATCTTCAAGATCATGCAAAATTTGTTTTGCTTTCTTCATGTCAATATTTGAAAGCCGGTTGCTGGCTGTGAAGCGCCGCGGAAGAGACCCCTGAAGAGCCTGAACAGATGAGCCGCGCAATTGCGCAAACCCCAGCAAAGCCAAAATGGGAAGCATTGCATCACGTGTTGCCAATTTCTTCAATTCGCAAGTCTCGCTTGAAATATCGCTGCCCAAAAGCACGCCGCCATTGGCTTCAAAACCGACAATTGTATGATAGCCGTCGCTTAGCGCCTGTTTCATGCCGGCAATAACATAAGGTGAGCCGACCGATGTGCGGTAAACATGCTCGAAAAAGTGGCTTGTCTCGACTGCCGAGGTAGAGGTGACAGGGGTGACCACAGCATCGGCAAAAAGATATTTGGCAGTGAGCATTCCAACCACATCGCCTTTTAGAAATATTCCGTCAGAACCGGCAATTAACGGCCGGTCTGCGTCGCCATCGGTCGACACCAGCGCATCGAGCCCGTATTGGCGTACCGCATCGAGAGCAAGCTTGCGGTCGAAATCGCGTAATGCTTCGGTATCGACAGGAACAAAATGGTCGGCCCGACCGATTGCAACAGTTTTCGCACCAAGAGATGACAAAACTTCAACGAGAAAATCGCGCACAATGGAACTGTGCTGATAGATGCCGATTTTCATATCCTGAAGTGCCGATTTCGGCAAAATGGAAAGACAGCGTTTCCGGTAAAGTTCAAGGACATCCGGAACGACAGGAGGGGATTGATAGTTTTCGGCAAGGTGATAGGGCGTGTCATTTTCTGAAAGTCCGCCTTTGTCCCCTTTTGCCGTTTTATCAAGTTCGTTGACAATAGAGCGCTCGTCTTGCTTGGTTATTTCTCCATCGGGGCGATAGAATTTCAATCCATTGCGGTCATCGGGAATATGACTTCCTGTAACCATAATTGCGGGATAGCGATGGCTGAGTGAATAAAGCGCAAGGGCAGGGGTTGGTACCTCACCGGCATTGATAACAGAATAGCCCCGATCTTCGATTGTTTTAATGACGACGTTTTTAATATGCGGGCTTGACGAGCGCAGATCATAGCCGACAATCACACTTGCTTCTTTGCTTATTTTGCCGATCTTTTCCAAATGTCGCAAGAAAGCGTGAGCGTAGCGCATGATAATATCATCGGTTAAATCGCTCACCAGACCGCGCAAGCCGCTTGTTCCGAATTTAAGTTGTTCTGTCATATGTGGTTTTGTTTCCAAACGACCTTCCGCTTTTCTATATGTGATCACAATAGCCGTTTTGTCTATCGGCTTTGAAACAATTATTTTGCATAAACAACAGACTATCTACAACTCTCATTTGACGAAAACAATTTTGTTATTATAAAGAAACTTCGCTTTATGATGTTGGCAGATAATCCGTTTAGCATTATATCATGCCTGAATTTGTCAAGTTTATCTGCTAAAGTTTATTAAGGAAGAATTCCGATGACTACGCCTGTCGACAATGCAGCCTCGAATGCGACTGCCACGCCGTCTTCATTTCCGATACCGGCAAATGTTTTTGCTTTAACCGTACAGGATGTCAAACATTATACAGATAGGCTTTTCCGTTTCCGCCTGAACCGGCCAGACAGTTTCCGTTTCCGTTCGGGCGAGTTTGTGATGATCGGTTTGCCCAACGCCGAAAAGCCGGTTTTCCGTGCCTATTCCATTGCAAGTCCGTTCTGGAGCGAGCAATTGGAGTTTTTCTCCATCAAGGTTCCGAATGGCCCTTTGACCGAGCATTTGCAAAAGATCAAAGTGGGCGACACGGTGCTGATGCGCAAAAAAGCGACCGGCACTCTGGTGCTTGATGCACTTTTACCAGGCAAACGGCTTTATCTCTTCTCGACGGGAACAGGTGTGGCACCTTTTGCAAGCCTCATTCGTGATCCGGAAACTTATGAAAAATTTGAAGAAGTTATTCTTATACAGACAACGCGGCTTGTTGCCGAACTTGACTATGCGCGCGAACTTGTTGCGGACTTAAGAAATGATCCTCTCATTGGCGAATTTTCCAACCAGTTGAAATTCTATCCGATGACCACACGCGAGCATTCCGATCATATGGGGCGTATTACCGATACAATGCGCAGCGGCGAATTTTTTAAACGTACCGGTTTGAAAAAGCTCGATCCGGAAACCGATCGCGCAATGATTTGCGGTTCCATGGCAATGCTGAAAGATTGCGCCGCTATGTGTAGAGAATTCGGCCTTGTCGAAGGTGCAAATAACGCGCCAGCTACTTATGTGGTCGAGCGGGCTTTTGTCGATTGACAGAAGGGTGAAACTATTTTTAGCAGGGCTCAACGGCTCAACGGCTCAACGGCTCAACGGCTCAACGGCTCAACGGCTCAACGGCTCAACGGCTAGGGCTGCCTGTTTATTAGCAATTCCGCCCGCTTTGGCGAGTTAGTTTTTATATTTCGTTGCCAAGCTCTTATATTTTAATGAGCTTGGCCGGTTGTTTGCCCGTTAGCTCGTCAGGCAGTCAACTTTGTTGCGTTTCTCGCAAGCTCGGTAATCGCTTTAAAATCGCCAGCATCAATTAATTTTTTCGGTGCCACCCATGAGCCACCAATGCACACGACATTGGGCAATTTCAGCCAATCGGCGGCGTTATTTTGCGAAATACCGCCTGTCGGGCAAAATTTGACCTCGGCAAAAGGGGAAGCCAGCGATTTGACAAAATCAATGCCACCTGCTGCCGTTGCAGGGAAAAATTTTAAACATTGATAACCTTCTTCAAGCGCACCCATCAATTCGCTTGGGGTGACTGCCCCGGGAAGAAGTGGAATATCGCTATCCTCGGCAGCGTCGATAAGTTCGCCCGTCAGTCCGGGGCTGACAATGAATTTTGCCCCCGAACTTTCAGCCGATGCATATTGATCGCCGTTTAAAATTGTGCCGGCACCGACAATGGCATCGGGCACATCTTCCGAAACTGCATGAATGGCATCAAGGGCAGCAGGGGTGCGCAGTGTAATCTCGATCGCTTTAAGTCCCCCCTCGACGAGCGCGCGTGCAACCGGTACCGCATCTCCCAATCGTTCAATGACAAGAACCGGAATGACACTTTGTCCAAGCAAAATAGGTAAAAGACGTTC
This sequence comes from uncultured Bartonella sp., assembly GCA_946481695.1. Next base: position 15,543 of record CAMLON010000033.1, read on the forward strand.
TGTCTTCTGAGACATTATTGTTCTCCAAAAAGCTTTTTTAATTCTTATAAGCGTAAGGCAGGCAATAGAAAAGAGTGTTAAGGCAAGTTTCGTGCCGGCTTTGTGAAAAAGCGGGAATGCTCTGAAGGGTATCGGAACCACAATGAAAAGAGAAGATTGAAACGATCCATTATTCAAAGTGCAAAAAACGCTATCCGGTTTTTTAAAGTCTAAGAGACGCCTTTAAAAAAACTATCACGAAAAAGACAGGGCAGGAAAAGTGCAATGGCTTCAAGAAAGGCCAGAAAACCGACGCGGTTAATAAGACGGGTACAAGGTCGTTTTCAAAATTAAAACGGCACAGATTTATCCCGTTTTCGAAACAATGCTCTCAACGCCGATCAAGATATAGCGGAAAATATTGCGATTTTATCATGAAGGTTAAGGGGGGATATTCTTTGGCATTTTTGCCTTATTTTTGCGTTTGGAAAAGCTTGTATTAGTGCTAGCGGGCGCTATCTTTTTTCATCAAAGAAGCGGGAGTTTCACAAAACGGAGACGATGATGATTGATACCAAACAGATTTTTAAAGATTTGCTGAACCCCGACAATTCCGCTTCGAAAGACAGTACAAACCAATCGACTTCCTCAACGCCATCTTCTCCCTTTTCGGTTGTCGATTTGATAAGCGGACTTTTTGGCGGTAACGAAAAGGGCAATATTCTTGAAGGCTTGATAAAAGGTGGCGGTTTGGCAGCAATTGCCAGTGTTGCCTTCAATGCATTGAAAAACTTCGAGAAACATGACTCGAATGCCAATTCCAAAGTTGATATGACAGAAATCGGTCAAACTGGTGCTGACCATAATGGCGATTTTGCGCTAACATTGGTTCGGGCAATGATAACGGCAGCCAAAGCCGACGGCCATGTCGATGACAAGGAGCGCGATCTGATACAAAACAAGATTGCAAGTTCCGGAATTGACCAGAAAACGGCTTCCTTTTTGATGGATGAATTGAACAAACCGGTTGATCTCGACAATCTCGTCAGCAATGTGAATACAGACGAACAAAAAACCGAACTTTATGTGGCTTCCCGCATGATACTTGATCCGGAAAAGCCTGATAATCGCCAATATCTTGACAATCTAATGGATAAACTTGGACTTCCAAAAGATCTTGAACAACATATAGAACAGGCGATTGTAAGCTTTTTACGCTAGTTTTCTGGGCAATGCTCATTGTCGTTTGGCAAAATGGGAAAACTTTCAAGAAAGGGCGCGGCTAAAATATTGCTGTTAAAAATGTGGAATTCTGCTGATGAAGCAGAATGCATGTAACTGGCTTTGTCTCTTTTTTACTGGGCCCTCTTTTTACTTACCCCTTTTGAATGGGTGGAAATAACTGCAACAAATCAATAGTCGAAACAATTTTCGCTATAAGGCTGCGAGTGCCTATCATTTGTTTAAAAGGTTTTGCGTGATTGGGAGGGGGCGTGGTTGGAAAATCGGGACTGTTTTTAACCCGATGCTTGATCGGGTGGTTTGTTTCGTTTCGAGCCGTCCGGTTTTCCCTTGAAACTTCCGGTTCAAAGGAGTGGATTTTTACTTAAAATACGGGCGTTTTTCACAAGTTTGACGCGCCGGTTCTTGTTTTTGCTTTTTGTTCATAGGTTTTGAACCATTCGATCAGATAGTCGATAAATATGCGCACTTTTGCCGGTAAATAGCGCTTTTGCGGATAGACAATGTAAAGGCCTGCGCCGTCTGTCATAAAATCATCAAGAACGGTTTTGATAAGGCCGTTCTGCAATTCTTCTTCGGCTATAAAACGTGGAATTTTGGCAAAGCCTATACCGGCAATGGCAGCCCTTTTCATAATGATCGGGCCATTTGCCGCCATGCGTCCGGAAATGGCAACCGAGAAGGTGCTACCTTTTTTATCTTTGAACACCCAGTGGTCCGAATTCAGGTTGTTTCTGTCGACAAGGCAGGGAAGCGATTTCAAATCGCGTGGTGTTTCCGGAACATTTGTGCTTTTCAAGAGTTCGGGAGAGGCGATGACAACCGAACGGATATCCATAAGTTTTCGTTGGATAAGGGAGGAGTCCTGCATATCGGTAATGCGGATAGCAAGGTCAAAACCTTCATTGACAAGGTCGACGAACCGGTCATCAAGGCTGATATCAAGCTGGATATCCTTATAAGCTGATAGAAAATCGATGAGTGATTGGCCAATCGAAGCATCGGCAAAGGTGCGCAATGTGCCGATTTTTATGCGCCCGTGAGTGGTTTTATTGGAGCGTGTAATTGTGTCATTAAGGTCGTCGAGTTCTTTGATAATCTCCAGAGCACACGGATAATAAGCATGGCCTGCTTCTGTCAAAGATAATTGGCGGGTTGTCCGGTTCAAAAGGACAGCGCCCAATTCGTCTTCAAGCTCTTGGACATGTTTGGAAAGGAGCGCTTTCGATTTGTGTGTCTTGCGGGCAGCGGCAGAAAAACCACCGGCTTCGACCACCTCTATAAACCCCCGTATTCTCGTTAATAGTCCCAAGCGTTTTATCCCCTTCCAAAAGGTATGCCCGAAAGCTGCTGTCTTTTTTAAAAAAACATAGGGGCTCACTTTTATTAACAGAAACACATGTCTTTTAACAACGGCCGGTTTTTCGCAAAAACAGCCCCTGCTTTTCTTTGTCAACGTTACCAATTTTTTATTGCAAACAACAGAATGTCCAATATCGAAACGGGCTTAAATAAAATTGCCTGAAGGCCAAAAAAAATATTGAAAGGTGAGTCCATTGCGCTTATATGCATCTTTGCCCAAAGTCGCACGTGCCTGTGGGTGTCCGCCGGTCCTCGAATGGTGAGAA
>CAMLON010000034.1 GCA_946481695.1 uncultured Bartonella sp.
CATGCTCTGGATTGGGCTGCCGCATCAATGACATCCTGATTAAGATTTTCTGCCATGAAATTGTCTGTTGACATGGGGTTTTATCCTGAATTTGAATCGTTTAAGAAAGCTCTATGGCTCAAACGGCTTTTCGTCAATCATCGGAAGAAAAAAACCGGAAAAAACCTCGAAAGAATACGATCAGGGGGAAGATTATGGAAATATTGACTGCGCAAGAAGCATTAATATACATTATGGTCACTACTTCTGCTGCTGACGCAGCGGTGAGCGACAATGAACTGAAATTGATTAGCGAAATTGTTGCGCGTCTTCCGGTATTTAGTGGATTCGACGAGGAGCGGCTTGATGCTTTGGCGGCCGAATGTTGTTCTTATCTCGGCCTTGACGATGGACTTGAAAGAATACTTGAAATGACCCGTGCGGCTCTTTCCGCCAGATTGCGTGACACAGCTTATGCCTTGGCTGTTGAAGTTGCGGCGAGCGATCTTGATGTCAGGCAGGAAGAGTTGATGTTTTTACAAATTTTGCGCGAGCATTTCGAGCTTGAAGATTTGACTGTTGCAGCGATTGAACGTTCGGCGCGTATTCGCTTCAGAAAAGCTTGAGACAGTGTTTTTGGACCGCGATGGAATGCATTCGGTCAATCGTTCAAAACTATATAAATATAAGAATTCATGTTTGAACATGACATTCTGACAGTCCAGTCAAAATCCTGTTTGTTAAAGGGCTGTCTATTGATGTGAAATGGTGGAGAATTACTTCTCGTATGGGGAGTAAATTCCGGGGTCCTGATCGTCTTCCGGATTGGTTGTTATATCCTCATCAAGGGCAGTTTGTCTGAACTGCAATTCCTGATCGTCGAGAAAGTTTTTCAAAGCAATGCTCACACGTGTGGCTGCTTCGCTATTGCTATCAATCATCGCGTCAAGAAAATCCTTTAATGAAATACCGATGAGGTCAAATCCGAGGTCTTTTTCAACGGCCCGAAGATCATAAGTATTTCGGGGAGAATATAGAATTTCTTTCAGATAGGCTGCTGCTTCCTGAATTGGCAAGCCATGCGGTTTTTCAAGGCCGAATTTTTCGGAAAGCAAATAGAGGAGCTTTTCTTCTTCATCCTCGATCTCTTCGGCACTTTTCCGGTTATCCAAAGGTTTGAAGCGATTGGCAACCTGACGTGCGCCATTTTCGGCCTGCGAAGAGGTGCTCGGCGTTACGGCATTGAATGTTTCTGCAAGAGTGTCGGAACTTGAATCACCATCAAGATTCTTTGCACGACGGTTTGTAAGCTCTGTAGCCGCCGCTACAGTGACATAAGTTTGCACAGGAATGGGTGGAATCATGGCAAATCCCTTTCCGGCATTGAAAAATAAAAGATAAACGATTGTAGGAAAGCGTGCAATTGTTTTAAATTTTAATTTTATTGGTATAATTTAAAGTTAAAAATTATAATATTTTTCATTTAAATACATATATTTAAAAGGATAGAATATTTAAAAATCATATAATGGATTTTAGGGATAGAGATATTTTTTAAACTTTTAATTGATAATATTGAATATTATTTATCGTGTTTTATGAGAGAAAATCTCTGAATTTGATAAATCTGCTGACATCATTGCGCTTTTCCCTGTTAAAATCATGGACAAAAATATTTCAACCGGTCGGACACAAAGGAAAATGTGCCCCTGCATGTTGTCGGCAAGAGTTCTGTGATAAACATGTTTTCAAGTTCCAAACGAAGAAAGTATGTTGATTTCTTGTCGGTTTCATGTGTTTGTTTGGCTAAAGGAGAATGAACATGAAGCCAATATTCATCCAGTTGCAATGTGCACCGGGTACAGCTTACGACGTTGCCGATATACTTTATGAGCGCGAGATCGTTTCGGAACTCTATTCCACAAGTGGCGAATTCGAGCTTCTGGCAAAGATCTATATCGAAGAGGGCAAGGATATCGGTAAATTCATCAATGACAACATTCTTGATATACCCGGTATCACGCGGTCTTTGACAACACTGACATTTACTGCATTCTAAATCCGGATTAAACGGAGAATGGGCAAGAAGAGCCGGAGCAGCTTATGCGGTCGGTAAAACTTCATCTTTCGCGGTTTGTGCTGGTTTTTGCGATTACTGTTCAATCAGTCGTGATGGCGCAGGCTGCTTTAATCGGCTTCAATGCTGCCGGAAAATCCTATGGCGGCATAATTTGCTCGGCATCAGGCGCTAGAAAAAGCTTGCCAACAGGACATGCGCCAATGCCGGCTTGTTGTGTCGGCGGGTGCATTCTTTCTGCGGCACTGCAAATATCCCGACCCGATGATAACTTCCTTGAAATATCGGAGCGGTCAAGCGAGCCGATTGGCATTTTATTGGCATTGTCACTTCTTGGACAATATAATTTTTGCCTATATGACGCACGCTCGCCGCCACATAGATTTTCCTGAACAGATTTTATTGGCCGTCGAGCGTTACTTTTTGGTCCACATACAAAACTTCACGTGTAGCGGTCATCCGGAATTTTTTAGTAATCGAATGTTATTCCGAATATCAGGAGTTATTTATGTCATACACTTTTCAAAAATCTTCAAATTCATTCAAGGCAGTCATTGCTTTGATAGCGGCCTCTGTTTGTTACATTTTTTTGAGTTCTTTCAATTGTGCTTTTGCCGACGCATTTAAAATCGGCAATATCGAAATTACCAATGTCTGGGCACGTGCAACTCCCAATGGTGCGAAAGTTGCCGGTGGTTTTTTCACCATTGTCAATCATGGTAAAGAAGCTGATAGGCTGGTGTCTCTATCGTCGGAATTGTCCGATAAAGCACAAATCCATTCCATGGAAATGGCTGATGGTGTCATGAAAATGCGCCATCAGGCGGATGGTGTGGTCATTCCGGCCGGTGGAACAGTCGAATTCAAACCGGGCAGCTTCCATGTTATGTTTATGGATCTCGACAAAACCTTGAACAAGGGTGACGAGTTCAAGGCAAAAATGGTTTTTGAAAAAGCCGGCACTGTCGATGTGGTCTTTACTGTTTCGGGCATTGGTGCACAAGCACCGGATTCAATGCATGCCAATCATGAAGAACATCAGCATTAAAAACTGCTTTTAGAATTAAAATTTTCACGAAAAAATAAAATGCGTGGCGGAATTTTGTCACGCATTTCTGTTGATCGAGATTTTTATTCAAGTTTTTAAAAGTAATCACGAATTTAAAGACATTACCAAGAGAAGTTTTCACGTGAAACGCTTCCATTATAGTCGGGCGGCTACCTTCATAGAGTAAGCTTCAATGATGAGATTTCCATTTTACCCGACAGGTGTAATACGTCGCAAAGTCAGATTGATACGGCCGGGAACTTTCAAAAGTGTAGAAGTTTCAGGATAAATCCGGTCAACACCATGAAACGCAAGACGCATATCGCCGCCGAATATAATAACATCACCGCTATTCAACCGTAAGGAATGGGTTTTTCCGCCTTTGACTGGCGTTCCTACACGAAAGAGACACGTATCGCCCAAAGAAATCGAGATAACAGGTGCGGCAAGTTCACCTTCATCCTTGTCCTGATGCATTCCCATGCGTGCGTCCGGCGAATAAAAGTTGATGAGGCAGGCTTCCGGCGGAGCGGAAAATCCCGATAATTTTTGCCATAACTCTAGGAGTTGTCGGGGAATTTCCGGCCATGGTTTTTGCGTTCGAGGATGTGTTTCCTGATAGCGATAGCCGCGATCTTTGTCGGTAACCCAGCCGAGTTTTCCGCAATTGGTTTGCCTGACACTCATCGGCTTTCCGGTCTTTGGCATTCTGGGAACAAATAATGGCGCTTGCCGGACGATTTCTCTCACTTCGTCAACCAGATTTTCCTGATCGGTGCGATTGAAATAGTTCGGAAAATAATCAAAGCCGTAAAAATCCATCCTTTGAAAATAAACAGACTCTGACGGCTCTTCAAGATGCTGGACATCATTCGCCATGCTCAAGCACCGAAAAGATGAAGTTCCTTCAAGACCGTATATAATGCTATGGACTTTGATGTATCAGCTTGGCTTTTCCGCTTTTTGTGAATAGTTGCAGTTGAGTGGAATTTTTTAAAAAACAGAAAAATTGCAGCGGATAAAGGCTTATATAGTGACGTTTTGTCAGGGAAATTTGACATGAGCAAATGGTGGCCAGGATCGGGTCACTCTGTCAGAGAAACAGATTTATCAATCTTTATTTTTGACAGGCAAACATTATGTCCTGCGGGGAAAACCTGTCTGGAATGGCTGTTCTTGTTTTTCAGCGATAGTTCGTCCAAACTTCATAGATGTCATCCCGAAAACCGCTTCACACTTTTCGGGATAGGTTTTGAGTGCCCGCGCATCTTGTCCGAAAACCGCTTCACACTTTTCGGGATGCGTTTTGGTTACCCGCGCATCTTGTCCGAAAACCGTTTCACACTTTTCGGGATGCGTTTTGGTTACCCGCGCATCTTGTCCGAAAACCGTTTCACACTTTTCGGGATGAGTTTTGAGTGCCCGCGCATCTTATCCGAAAACCGTTTCACACTTTTCGGGATGGGTTTTGGTTACCCGCGCATCTTATCCGAAAACCGTTTCACACTTTTCGGGATGAGTTTTAAGTGCCCGCGCATCTTGTCCGAAAACCGCTTCACACTTTTCGGGATGGGTTTTTAAGTGCCCGCGCATCTTGTCCGAAAACCGCTTCACACTTTTCGGGATGCGCGGGGTATGCGGTGTAATAAAATAATCAGGCCTGATTGAGGTCGGGGATGCGCAGCTTTTGGCCGGGGAAGATTTTTTCAGGCGATTTCAACATAGGCTTGTTTGCCTCGAAAATAATTTTGTTTTTGTCGCCATGACCTTTTCCATAAACTTCTTCAGCAATCTTCCACAAAGTGTCACCCTTTTTCACTTCATAAAAATGCGGTTCTGCCGGTTGTGAACCTGACGATTGTGTGGCAGCAGAGGCTGAAGATGTTTGTGAAGTGCCGGACTGTGTCGTTTGACTGCTTGCCGGTTTTTGGCCGTTTTCTACTTTGAGATTATCGGTATTGACCGATTCAATGCTGTGAAGGTTGCCAACGGCAAGAATTGCTTTTTCAAGTGTTGCCTGATCTTTGACAGCGCCGGTCAGAATTGCTTTGCCATTCTCGACCGCAACTTTGACGTTTTCTGTTCCAAGATTAAGGCCATCCAAAGCTGTTTTAATGCTTTGCGCGTCAGGGGCTTGTTCCCCGAGGCCAAGTTTTTCACCAACCGATTTTACGAAATTAAAAAGTCCCATTGCATTCTCCTTTCAAGAAAATGCGCGTCTTGCCCTTTTGAAGGGGGAGCGGCACATCGTTAGAGCGGAAACCCGTGTTCCGTCTTTCAATGAAAGACATAGAGCAGGAATTTAAATTTCAATCAGGAGTTACTTTTGAACGAGCCTTTTTCACTTCCGAACGAATGTTTTTGGCTTTCAATCTTCGTTCAATCGAACTTTTGGTCGGTTTGGTTTTACGCCGTTTTGGCGGCGGTGGTTCAGCCGCTTTTTTAATAAGTGAAACAAGTCTTTCACGCGCATCTTGCCGGTTTTTTTCCTGCAAACGAAAACGCGATGCTTCAATGAGAATTTCGCCCTCTTTTGTTGCTTTTTGTCCGGACAATTTTATGAGGCGGGTGAATATATCGTGGGGAAGGCCTGCCCGATAAGCAAAAAACCGTAATTGGACAGCCGTGGCAACCTTGTTGACATTTTGTCCTCCAGGTCCCGAAGCACGAATGAAACTTTCCGCTATATCGCTTTCGCGTATGCGGATTTTCGCACTGATAAAAAGTTCGCCTGTATCGCTTTTCATTTGTGCAATTATAACGTCGATACGCCAATAAAAAAGCCCGGTTACAAGAACCGGGCTTTCATTTGTTTATTTTTAAATTCACGCCTTGGGGGCTGCATTTTTCACTTCATCATCAACATGCGGAATGAATTTCTCGAAGTTTTTGATGAACATGCCTGCAAGCTTCTTGACCTGTTCGTCATAGGCGGCTTTGTCTTTCCATGTCGAACGCGGATCAAGAATTTTCGAATCCACTCCGGCAACTGCATTCGGTACCATAAAGCCGAAATTCTCGTCTTTGCGGAATTCGACATTTTTGAGCGAACCGTCCAATGCAGCGTTCAGCAATGCACGGGTTGCCTTGATCGGCATACGGCTGCCAACTCCGTAAGGACCACCGGTCCAACCGGTATTGATGAGCCAGCAATCAACATGGTGTTCGGCAATTTTCTTGCGTAAAAGATTGCCGTAAACGGAAGGATGACGCGGCATGAATGGCGCGCCGAAGCATGTCGAGAACGTTGCTTCCGGTTCGGTTACACCTTTTTCGGTACCAGCAACCTTGGCTGTATAGCCGGACAGGAAGTGGTACATGGCTTGTGCCGGTGTGAGTTTGGCAATCGGCGGGATAACGCCAAAAGCATCGGCGGTCAGCATGATGATGTTTTTAGGCTGTCCACCCTTACCCGTTTTACTTGCGTTATCAACAAAATAGATCGGATAGGCGGCACGTGTATTTTCAGTCAGAGAACCGTCATTGAAATCGGGCTCGCGGTCTTTGTCGAGGACGACGTTTTCAAGAATAGTACCGAAACGCTGGGTTGTGGAATAGATAACCGGTTCCGCTTCGGCAGAGAGCCGGATGACCTTGGCATAGCAACCGCCTTCAAAATTGAAGACGCCGTCATTGCCCCAACCATGTTCGTCATCGCCGATCAATGTGCGGCTTGCATCGGCAGAAAGCGTTGTTTTACCGGTTCCCGAAAGCCCGAAGAAAACAGCAGTATCGCCTTTTGGCCCTTCATTGGCTGAAGAGTGCATCGGCATAACGCCTTTTTCAGGCAGAATATAGTTCAATGCGGTGAAGACCGACTTTTTCATTTCGCCGGCATAGGATGTGCCGCCAATCAGAACGATAAGCCGTGTAAGATCACAGGCAATGACTGTCTCGGAACGTGTTCCATGACGCTTCGGATCAGCACGGAAAGACGGCAGATTGATAATCGTCATCTGCGGAACATATGATTCAAGTGCTTTTTTATCCGGACGGATGAGGAGGTTACGGATGAAAACGGCGTGCCAGGCATATTCGGAGGCAACGCGTGCTCTGATCGAGTTTTCATGATCCGCACCGCCGATAAGATCTTCGACAAACAGGTCGCGTCCTTTGGCATGTTCGACAAAATCGGCAAACAACTGGTCAAAATGTTCCTGACTCATCGGTTTGTTGTTGTCCCACCAGATATTGGGTTCGGTTTCTTTTGTGCGAACGATGAACTTGTCTTTTGCTGAACGGCCGGTAAATTGGCCTGTATAGGCAACAAGCGCTCCTTCGGCTGTCAACTTCGCTTCGTTGCGACGAATTGCTTCTTCATAAAGAAAAGGCGGTTTCAAATTGTAGTAAACATTGCCCAAATCTTTAAAACCGAAGCTTTTGAGTGAAGCCTTTGGATTGAATATGCCAGTCTCTTTCATAGTACCTCCGCTATTGCCCTTAAAAGCAACAAATGGCCCACACGATTGTGAGTGTTTCCTCCTAAAATCAGAAAAAATATTAAATATCAAATATTTAATCGATTTAAAAAAATTTAATTTTTTTAAAAGATGCAGTTAATGAAACTTCACCATGTGACCCGCGTTTATCCTGACGTAACAAAGAAAGGCATTTTTCGTTATTGAATCAAAGACTTTCGTGATCTCTGCCACAATTTGTACCACATTTGTTTTGCAAAAGCGTTCAAGACACCCATATAAAGAAAACATATGTGTAAAAATAAACAGCGACGTTTCAAACATTGAATGGAATGTTGCAGCAAAAATAAAACCGCAAGAAAGAGTCGGAAAACTATGAAAGATATTGCAACCACGACACAGACAATTGCACTTGTCGATGACGATCGCAACATTCTGACATCGGTGTCGATAGCCCTCGAATCGGAGGGCTACCGCGTAGAGACCTACACGGATGGTGCTTCAGCCCTTGAAGGTTTGACAGCAAGGCCACCCAATCTTGCAATCTTCGATATCAAGATGCCCCGGATGGACGGTATGGAGTTGTTACGGCGCTTGCGCCAGAAGTCCGATCTGCCGGTTATTTTTCTCACCTCGAAGGATGACGAGATCGACGAGCTTTTCGGCCTGAAAATGGGGGCGGACGATTTTATCACCAAGCCGTTTTCCCAACGCCTCCTCGTCGAACGCGTCAAGGCGGTTCTAAGACGTGCGGCGGCTCGCGGCGAACCGGTCAAGGCCAATACCCAGGCCGCTACTTCGATTGAACGCGGCGATCTTGTTATGGATCAGGAGCGTCATACTTGCACATGGAAAGGTGAACCGGTTATTTTGACAGTGACCGAGTTTCTTATTTTGCAGGCACTTGCACAGCGCCCAGGAGTGGTCAAAAGCCGGGATTCGCTCATGGATGCTGCTTATGACGATCAGGTTTATGTCGACGATCGCACCATTGACAGCCATATCAAAAGGTTGCGTAAAAAGTTTAAGCAGGTTGATAACGATTTTGAAATGATTGAAACTCTTTACGGAGTTGGCTACCGGTTTCGCGAAGTATAAAGCCGGTAAAGGTATAACGATTATCCCGCTCATCAAAGCCGGTTTATTTGGTTGGTAGCGGGATAGTTCAGGTTTTAACAGTTAGCGGAAGCGTATATCCTGGCATATGCTTTTGCTCTGAAAGGTGCGGGCGACCGGATGGTTTCCGAGGAAGCAACAGCGGGCACAGAGGGAAAAACAGAAAAAGGGCAGCATTCCCGCAAGACGACCCGTTTCGGGCGCTTGCGCAGGCGCGGCCATTATCTGTTCGAGCAGCTTCTTTTCTCAAGTTTGACTCGCCGTATCGTTATTCTCAACCTTGCGGCACTTTGTGTGCTTGTTGCGGGCATTATGTATCTCAACCAGTTTCGGGACGGTTTGATTGACGCCAAGATCGAATCATTGCGCACACAAGGAAAGATTATTGCCGGTGCAATTGCCGCTTCGGCAACGGTTGACACCAATTCTATTCTGATTGATCCGGAAAAACTCATGGAGTTGCAGGCAGGTGAAAGCATTACGCCGAAAGCGGAATCGACAGATAATTGGGATTTTCCGATTAATCCGGAACGTGTTGCGCCGCTATTGCGCAATGTCATTTCACCGGAGACAACGCGTGCCCGCATTTATGACCGGGATGCCAATCTGCTTCTTGATTCAATGGTGCTCTATTCGAGTGGTCAGGTTTTAAGTTACAATCTTCCGCCTATTGCCGAAGATAAGCCCGGTCTTATCGAACGGTTCAGAAACTGGCTCACCAACACGATTTACGGCAACGATATTGCTGTTGATAAAGACCAATTGGGCGGAAACGGGGCGGTTTATCCGGAAGTTGTCAAAGCCATGAACGGAATTCTGGCAACAGCACAAAGGCGTAATTCGCAAGGCGAACTGGTTGTTTCTGTTGCTGTTCCGGTACAGCGTTATCATTCCGTGGTTGGTGTTTTGTTATTGTCGACAGCCGGATCCGATATCGACAATATTGTAACAGCGGAACGGCTCGCAATTTTCAAAGTTTTTGCGGTTGTCGCGGCTGTTCTTCTGGTTCTCTCGCTGTTTCTTGCTTATACGATTGCCAATCCCTTGCGAAAATTGTCGGCAGCGGCTGACCGTGTCCGTCATGGCACCAACAAGCGTGTCGAAATTCCTGATTTTTCGGATAGGCAAGATGAAGTGGGGCATTTGTCAACATCAATCCGCGATATGACTGATGCGCTCTATACACGTATCGAGGCGATTGAACAATTTGCAGCCGACGTCAGCCATGAATTGAAAAATCCGCTAACTTCGCTCAGAAGTGCAGTTGAAACATTGCCGCTTGCCAAAACGCATGAAGCGCGCGAACGGCTCTTTGATATTATCCAGCAGGATGTGCGCCGTCTTGATCGTCTCATTACCGATATTTCCGATGCTTCGCGGCTTGATGCGGAACTTGCACGCGAGACATCCGACAAAGTGGATATGGTTGCTTTGCTTGATAATATTGTAAGAGCATCGAGAGAAGTGCGTCGCAACAAGGTTTCGGCAACCATCGAACTCGAAATAAAGCCGCGTAATGGAGGCAAAAAATATATCGTCGCAGGCCATGATCTCCGTTTGGGGCAGGTGGTATCCAATCTGATTGAAAATGCACGTTCTTTTATTCCTCCCGAAAACGGAAAAATAAAACTTGCTATGCATGCCGAAGGTTCAAAACTGGTTTTGACGGTGGAAGATAATGGTCCGGGAATTCGTGCCGAAAAAATCGACCGGATTTTTGAACGCTTTTATACAGATCGTCCGGGTGCCGAGTCATTCGGTAAAAATTCGGGGCTTGGACTTTCGATAAGTCGCCAGATTATTGAAGCGCATAATGGGACTTTGACAGCGGAAAATATCTATTCCGACAAAGACCCTGATAAAAAACTGGGTGCACGTTTTATTATCGTCTTGCCACTCGAAAAATAATATTTCCCTTTTAAAACAAGGAACAGATTGTGTCCGAAAGCGCTGAACACCCCCTCATACTTCATGCAAATTGTCTTATCCTTGGGGAGAAAGGTGTTTTACTTACCGGAGCTTCCGCATCCGGTAAATCGGCACTTACTCTGGCTTTGATTGAACGCGCCTCATGGGCGGGGCATAATGGCTGTCTTGTCAGTGATGATTATACGCGATTATTCCCGCAACGCGGAAAGCTTTACGGACAAGTGCCGGAAGAACTTGCCGGTGGCATAGAAATCAGGGGAGCCGGTCTTTATCAAATGCCTTTCCGCAGAGAAACGGCAATTGACTTCATAGTTTTATTATCAAATGATGGCGAGCGCTATCCTTCGGGTAAGACAATAACCTATTGTGGTATAGAACGCCCGCTTTATACTCTTCCGACTTTCGATCGTGCAGATGCGATCACCATTTGTCAGGCGATTGAAGCATTTTGTTTCAAAACAGCTTGGAAGAAATGAATTTAGCCAGTTAAATCATGTTGAAAAACAATATTTTTCTTGCGTGGATAAAGATTTTTCTTGGCAGGGAAGAAAACCCCTGCCACAATAAAGAACTTACTGTTGATTTCCAAGTGACAAAACAGTTGGGGCGCTGGTGACAGGAGCATTGTGAATGATCGGACTCGTGCTTGTAACGCACGGCAGATTGGCTGAAGAATTTTTACATGCGGTCGAGCATGTTGTAGGTCCTCAGGAGAAATTTGCCACCGTGTGTATTGGCCCTGATGATGATATGGATCAACGTCGAAATGATATTGTAGAAGCTGTCGCCTCGGTCGATGGTGGACAAGGTGTCATCATTCTGACTGATATGTTCGGTGGAACGCCTTCCAATCTTGCTATTTCAATCATGCAGGAAGGCAAGATTGAAGTGATTGCCGGTGTCAATTTGCCAATGCTTATCAAACTCACATCAGTGCGCCAATGTAATGATATTGAATTGATCGACGCATTGAAAGCCGCTCAGGATGCCGGACGCAAATATATCAATGTTCCAAGCATGTTGTTATCGGACGAATAGATAAACAGTTCTGTGCGGGAAAAATGGACATTTCTTTCAAAAGACAATTAGTTATTTCTAACAAACGTGGTCTCCATGCCCGCGCATCGGCAAAGTTTGTACAAACTGTTGACGGTTTTGACGCTATTGTCGAAGTGGAAAAAGATGGCCAGACCGTTGGTGGCAATTCGATTATGGGACTGATGATGTTGGCAGCCTCGCAAGGGAGCACGATAGACGTGACCACACATGGGCAGCAGGCAGCCGAAGTGCTCGATGCCTTGGAAAAACTTGTAAATGACAAGTTTGGCGAAGAAAGCTGAAATCCTTTTAACTTTTGTTATGGATCACTTGAGCTCTGATAATTAATTACAGTTCTCGACGTTTTGACGCGGTATAACGCATTAAAAACAGCTTTTTATCAGGGTTCAGTTTCATCTCTCCCGTTATTTTCACACCGGAAATTGTGTGACCGACCAACACATTTATTTTTTAAGAACATTACGGGTTTTTTTGTATGGCCTTGTTGGCAATCTTGTTCCATTTAAAAACGTGACTATCTCATCAACAAGTTACACCGTTTCGTAAGGCGGGTTAAAAAAGTCCGGTTGTGACGTTTGAAGAATTCCAATAAAAAACTAATCCGGCGGGCAGCAAACAGGGACATTTTTATAGTCTGATCATCCAATTTGACTTTAAAAAGATTAAATGACCACAAGGTTTATGAGTGCTTTCCGGTGTTTGGTTACCACTTTCGAAGTGCTTGCACTAAAATGACAAGGTTGAAAAAAGCCGCCAATAGTTACGGGATTTGAGAAGGTCGACATATGCTTCTTCATTCGATTGACGTTATCGGGACTTTTGTGTTTGCATTAAGCGGTACCAGTGCCGGTATACGGCGCGGTTTTGATTTTTTTGGCGTATTTGTGGTTGCAATGGCCACCGCCTGCGGTGGCGGTATCATGCGTGACCTTTGTTTGGGAGCGACACCACCGGTAGGCCTCACCAATATCGAATATTTTATTGCAATAATAGGTGCAGTCTTGCTCGGCATTTTTTGTCAGGGATTGATTATCAGGATGGAAAAACCGACCCTTTGGTTTGATGCTTTGGGATTGGGTTTTTTTGCTGCCTTCGGTTCGGACAAAGCCTATCAGATAACCGGCAATATCCAGATAGCAATTATCCTCGGATGTGCAAGTGCTGTAGGAGGGGGGTGTGTACGCGATATTTTGACCGGTCGCACACCGATAATTTTTAGCAAGGAAATTTATGCAAGTGCCGCGATTGTCGGCTCGGCTATTGTTCTTTTAGGGTCGGCAAGGCTTATATCGCCAACCATTGCTATATGGGCAGCAATTGCGGTTTGTACCTTTATCCGCATCATATCAATGCATTATCAGATCAATCTTCCACCCATTACATTGAAAACGCCAAATCGCCCGAAATAGACCGCATGTCGCGGGTAGATTCCAACTTGACGTTTGTTGACAGCCGGCTTTCCGAAGTCCATCTTTTGATTGGAAAATACGAAAGGAAAATCAGTAATGGAAGAAATCCGTTCAACACGCATTGTGCTCTCGTCCCGTCCGCACGGACTCCCTGTTAAAGACAATTTTGCTTTTGAAACAGTCAAGCTTCCGGAACCGAAGAGTGGCGAAGTGTTGATAAAGATCATTTATCTTTCACTGGATCCTTATATGCGCCAACGTATGTCGGATGAGCCTTCCTATGATAAGCCGGTTGCTATCGGTGATGTCATGATCGGTGGTACTGTGGGGGAAGTTGTCATTTCCAACCACAAAGATTTCAAGAAAGGCGACAAGGTTTTATCGGCAAGCGGCTGGCAGAGTTACAGCATAGAAAAAGGTGAAAACTTAAAAAAACTCGACAATTTTGACGCGCCACTATCAACCGCTTTGGGTATTCTTGGTATGCCGGGTTTTACAGCCTATGCCGGAATGCGCAACATTGGTAAACCGAAAAAGGGCGAGACGGTGGTTGTTGCCGCAGCAACCGGAACTGTCGGGTCCATGGTCGGGCAACTCGCGAAAATCGCTGGTGCTAAGGCAGTCGGCATTGCCGGTGGTCCGGAAAAATGTGCTTTTGGCCGTGATGTGTTGGGTTTTGATGTCATGCTCGACCACAAAAGCAGCGATTTTGCCGAACGCCTCGCCAAGGCCTGCCCGGAAGGTATTGACGTTTACTATGAAAATGTCGGCGGAAAGGTGTGGGACGCGGTATTTCCCCTTTTAAATCCTTTTGCCCGTATACCTGTTTGTGGTTTGATCGCCCAATATAACGGCGTCAAGAATGCGAGCCACGATGTTGACCGCTTACCGGAATTGATGAGAACGATTCTTATAAAAAGTTTGCTTGTTCGCGGTTTTATCGAGCGGGAATTCGAGCAGCAAAGACCTGAATTCATTGTTCAGGCACAAGAATGGTTGAAAAAGGGTCACCTTAAATATCGTGAAGATATTACTGAAGGTTTGGAAAACGCACCGGAAGCATTTATCGGCCTTCTTCAGGGTAAAAATTTCGGTAAAGTCATCATCCGTTTATAGTGGCGCTGAAAACTTGATAATGGTGCTGCCAGATAGCACCATTATTCGGGGACTTTTCAAAATCCTTTTGAAGAGCCTTCAATAGAAACCGATCGGGAAATAACGCAGATAAAGTTCGGTGAGTTTTCCTTTGCGCTCCAGTGATTTCAACGCATAATTCAACGCTTCGGCAAGTTGCGGATTATTTTTTTGAACCGCTATTCTAAGGCCGCTTTGTAAAAATTGCGGAGCAATATAAGCGCCTCCAACAAATTGGCAGCAATTTTCCGATTGAGGGTCATTCAACCATTGCGAGAATGCCATACCGTCGCCGAATGCAAGATCAATGCTTTTGGCTTTCAAAGCAGCTTGCAGGCTTTCATTATTTACGAATGATTGCCATTTAACTCCGGGAAAATAGGCAGCAAAAAGTGCTTCGTGAGCGCTCTTTTCCACGATACCGATTTTGTATTTTTTTAAGCTTTTTCCTACCGGTTCGGTAAGACTTACATTTCCGGAGCCAATAAAACGGGCAGGAAAACGCAAATAACTTTGGGTAAAAATCAGGCTTTTGGCTGTTTCAGGTGTTTCGTTCATGCCGGCGATAATGGCTTCCCCCCCATTGTTATTGATATGGGGGATAAGTTCGTCCCAAGGCACAGCCTCTACTTCGCAAACCTGTTCGAGCTTCAATTCCGTGCAAATGGCACGAAAAAGATCAATATTATATCCGGAGAGTCGCCCCGTTTTATCAACAAAATTGAACGGCGGAAAATCGACAGTTGTAAGAAATCTAAGGCGCGGAAGTGTGCCAAGATCAGGGTGATTGAGCCGTTCCTGAGCATCAAAAAAATGTGGCAAGGCCACGCTATCGGCCGCTTCCCCCGTTGTCGAAAACACAACGAGACACAAAAAACCGAACATTGCGGATAATGACTTTTTATGATGCAGCATAGTGATTATCCGCATAACATAAATATTCCGGTATCAATATGAAAAAATAGGCATTGACTGCAACAATGCCTATTCTGTTTCATTCTTCAGATGAGATTTTCACTGGCGTGGCGCAAAAAATCCGGACCGACGCCAATAATTTTTTCATCCTCCGGACCGATTGCCGAAATATTACGATCAGCATAAGGGATAGAGAGAAGAACACGGCGGATCACCGCAAGGCGTGCACGTCTTTTATCGTTGGATTTGACAATTGTCCAAGGAGCCATGGCGGAATGGGTACGTTCTATCATGCGGTCGGCAGCTTTTCCGTATTCATCCCAAAGCGTAATCCCCGCTTCGTCCATTTTCGAGAACTTCCAGTGCTTTAGCGGGCTATGGCGGCGTTCATGGAAACGTTTCAATTGCATTTCCTGCCCGATGTCGAGCCAGATTTTGAAAAATCTTATACCGTCCGAAACAATCAATTTTTCAAAGGTCGGGGCTTCGGCAAGAAATGTTTCAACCTGGGCGGGGCTGGCAAATTTCATCACCGATTCGACACCGGCGCGGTTATACCATGAACGGTCGAATGTGACGAATTCTCCGTGTGTCGGAAAATGACGTACGTAACGCTGGAAATACCACTGACCACTTTCTGTTTCGTCGGGTTTCGGCAAAGCGACGTTGCGCGCAGTACGGGGGTTCATATATTGGCGGAGTGTAAAAATTGTACCGCCTTTACCGGCAGCATCACGCCCTTCAAACAGAGCAACCACCCGCTCGCCGGTTTCAAGAAGCCAGGACTGCAATTTGACAAGTTCGATTTGTAAAGCTTGCAGTGTTTCTTCATATTCCTTACGGGGCATTTTTTTGTCGTAAGGATAGTTGCCTGATGTCAAAGCATTTTTTTCAATCCATTCGGGAAGCTTCGGTTCGTTAACATCGAAGACGCGCTTTTTTCCCGCAACTGTTAATTTGATGCCCGCATCATCTTTTTCGTGTTTTGACTGGTCTGTTTTTTTCGATTTCTGAGCCACAATAATTCCCTTATTAATAGACAACCGTTTCCGAACAGAAAGTTGAAAAACAATTATTGAAACCGGTTGGAAGCCTTGTACAAAATAAAAATCCCTCTGAGCGAAATGTGCCGGGCACAAAAAAACACCCAATGGAAGGACTATAAAACTTCATATTCAAAAAAGAAAATGCCTTTTGGTCTTTTTGTTGAAAAATATAGACTGTTTTCACAGATTGCGGTTAAAGTCGCCTGAGGAGGTAAAAACTATACTGGAAATGTTATGTTATTTTCTTGGAAGAAGTGGCTGTTTTTTTCAAAATTGCTTCAAAATAATCGGCTATCGTCGATTGAATGCTATGTGGGTGAGGCGGCTATTTGAAGAAAACTATTTTTGGCAAGCGTTCCGGTCAATGAACGATCGGCACCGACAGGTGAAAGATCAGCACCGACATATGATAATTTCGGGAAACCGAATTTTCGAGGCCGCCATTTTCGCTCATAAAAAGAGCTTTTCGCCTGAAAACGGGAGGCTCTTTTTTAAAAAAATATTGTGACAGGTATTTCTGTTGAACAAACGGAAAATTTTACCGGATTTGATTTTTTAAAAACACATATGATTATCTGGCAATCTTGTAAAAACTGCCTTCTGTTGAAATCAATAATCCACTTTTGTCAGATAAAGGCCGGAAGGTGGAGCAACCATGCCGCAGCGGCTGCGATCTTTGGCATTCAATGCATCTTCAAGGTCATCTGCCGTCCAACGGCCAACGCCCACTTCCATCAAACTTCCGGCAAAAGATCGTATCTGGTTATGAAGGAATGAACGTGCGCTTGCATAAATATGGATTTCATCGCCACTGCGTTTGACATCAAGCTGATCCAGCGTTTTGACCGGACTCTTGGCCTGACATTCGCTTGAACGGAATGTGGTGAAGTCGTGAAGTCCCAGAAGCCGTTTTGCCGCCTCGTCCATTTTTTCCGCATCCAGTTTTTTAGGAAACCACCAGACCCGGTTTGCTTCAAGAACTGCGGGTGCGCGCCGGTTCAAAATGATGAAATGATAATGGCGTTTTCGGGCAGAAAAACGTGCATCGAAATCCTGACTTGCGCTTTCCGACTTTAAAATCGCGACATTTTCCTTGTTTAGCGTCAAATGTGCATTGATAGCATCTCGCACCCTGTCGGGTCTCAAATCTTTTTCAAGATCGACATGGGCAACCTGACCGGTTGCATGAACGCCCGCATCGGTGCGTCCGGCTCCAAAAACGGTTACCTTTTCTCCGGAAAAAGCAAAAACAGCCTCTTCAATGGCGGCTTGAACAGTTCTTAAGCCATCCTGTCTTTGCCACCCGCAATAATTGGTTCCATCATATTCGATTGTTAATTTGAAGCGCGCCATATCAATAAACTTGAGTGACATGAAAGCCATGCAAGAAAGTACCGGCATCCATGGCTTTTCCGCCGGATTTTTGCAAGCGTGTAATTTGTAAACGTCCCTCGCCACAATGGATTGTCAAGGTTTCAGGGTCGACATGGCCGACACCAAGAGAAGAACCATCAACAAGTTTAGCTTTTAATAACTTGACGCGTTCCTTTTTGCCGGAAAATTCCATTTCGCACCAGCTTCCCGGAAAAGGCGAAAGCCCGCATATACGTTTTTGC
>CAMLON010000035.1 GCA_946481695.1 uncultured Bartonella sp.
GGATGAAAAATCTTTTTCCTATGCTATATAATGGGAAGCTAAAAGTTTAGAGACGGGTTCCGGAAGGAGTTCCGGAGGCCGTTTCTTTTTGTTTTCGACGCAAAAACGCGGGAAGGAAAGGATACGATAATGGAAAAATATCCGATGACGACCGGAAGCTATGAAAAGTTGAAAAAAGAGCTTCACTGGCGTCAACATGAAGAACGCCCCCGTATCATTGAAGCAATCGCCGAAGCGAGGGGCCATGGCGATCTTTCGGAAAACGCCGAATATCATGCTGCCAAGGAAGCCCAAAGTCATAATGAAGGGCGTATTGCAGAACTTGAAGACTATGTGACCTGTGCCGAAGTGATCGACGTTTCAAAACTCACTGGAGACAAAGTCAAATTCGGTGCAACGGTTAAGTTGATTGACGAAGACACAGAAGAGGAAAAAACCTATCAGATCGTCGGTGAACAGGAAGCCGAAGTGAAATTGGGTAAAATCTCTATTTCTTCGCCGATTGCCCGTGCCTTGATCGGCAAGGAAAAAGGCGATTCTATCGAAGTGAATGCACCGGGTGGTTCGCGCTCTTACGAGATTTTATCCATCGAGTTTATTTGATCGGTAATTTAATGCGTGTGTCGATTGATGAAACGGACGTCATTGCGCCCAATTTCAAAAAACGTTTGTCGGGTGTGACATCGACAATTGTGCAGCTCATTCCTTTGCAGCGCAAAAAAGGCATACGCATATCCACCATTGGACCGGGATTACCCGATAGTTTGCCCTCGCTTGGCTATTCCAGTTTATTGAAACTCTGGAAACGGCCTGATGGCAAACCGTTTCGTATCTGGCATGCGCGGCGCAATGTAGAAATGGTGGCCGGTATTCTTCTGCGCGACCTTTTGCGCATGAAGTTGAAGCTTATTTTTACCTCTGCCGCGCAACGCCATCATAAGCCTTTTACCAATTGGCTTATCAGAAGGATGGACAGGGTTATCGCAACAAGCGCCCGTTCCGGTTCGTTTCTTGAAGTGCCTTATCGGGTTATTATGCATGGCATAGACCTTGGCCGGTTTACCCCGCCTGCAACATTTGAAGATACATTCCAATCGACAAAACTTCCCGGAAAATATGCGGTCGGTTGTTTCGGGCGCGTACGCCACCAGAAGGGAACCGATCTTTTTGTCGATGCGATGATCGAATTGTTGCCCCGTTATCCCGACTGGACAGCCATTATTACCGGCCGCACCACTGCCGAACACAAAGATTTTGAAAAAGAACTGGAGCGCAAAATTGCTGCCGCCGGTCTTCAACAGCGCATTCTTATTCTGGGTGAGGTTGATGATATCCGTGTCTGGTACCGGCGCGTAACGCTTTACGTTGCTCCATCGAGAAACGAAGGGTTCGGGCTCACACCGCTTGAAGCTATGGCTTCCAGAACTGCTGTTGTGGCAAGCGATGCGGGTGCTTACAAGGAACTTGTCACAGAAGGCACGGGAACAGTTGTTCCCGCTGGCGATGGCAAAGCTTTGACAGAAGCGATAAAGCCCTATCTGGAAGACCCTGAAAAGACCATTGCCATGGGTGAAAAAGCCTTGGAGCATGTGCAAAAAGACTTTCCACTCGATAAAGAAGCAAGCTCGATAGACGAAGTATATCAGGAAGTTTTTACAAAAAAATAGTGCAATAGCTCATTAGTTCGCGCTGAAATTCACGGGGCTATAGCCCGAAGAATAGCCTCAAGCGCTGCATGAGAAAGAAAAGTGATGTTTTCCGTGTATCACTTGGCATTTTTTAAAGAATAAGCGGTGGCTCGTCTTTGATGACGCGAATGGTAAGAGCCGTGCGCACGGAACCGACATTGGAGGCAGCTGTCAGTTGTTCGATGACAAAAGTCTGGAAGCTTTTGAGATCGGGTGCCACACAGTGAAGCAGAAAATCCGATTCCCCTGACACCATCCATGCTTTTCTAACAAGTGGCCATTGATAGACCATGGCTGCAAACCCGCGTAAGTCCGCATCGGACTGGCGGTGCAACCCGACAAAACAAAAGGCCACGAGATCCTGCCCGATCATGGCACCATTCAGGATGGCTTGATAGCCTTTGATAATGCCATCCTGTTCAAGGCGTCTCACGCGACGCAGACATGGCGGTGCAGAAATACCGACTTTCGAAGCAAGTTCGACATTTGTCATGCGTCCATTGCTTTGGAGTTCTTTCAGTATTTTCCAATCGATTGAATCGAGATCGGCTTTAATCTGCATTGGGCGTTACTTCACTATTGTTCAATTGAGTGTCTGTCTATCACCGGTTAGGAAAAACGTCACGTGGTAAAATCATTTTCTCCAGAACGCCGGTGTAAAAAGAATGATAACCGTAACAATCTCAAGGCGTCCTGCAAACATAAGAGCGCTTAAAATCCACAACGCAGCGTCTCCGACTGTGGAAAAATTACCGTCAGGGCCGATACGGTCGCCAAAACCGGGGCCGACATTGGAAAGAGCGGTCAATGCACCGGTAAAAGCAGAAACAAAATCAAGGCCGGTAAAGGAAAGCAACATGGCGCCGATTACAAGTGAGGCCATATAGAGGCTTAAAAAAAGTAAAACCGTCTGGGCAAGGTCACCGGAAATATCGGTTCCGCCGTAGCGTACTTTAACGACGGTGTTGGGTGAAAGAAGCCGTGTCAGGGCTACCCGCGTGAAGCGCCAGAGGATAATGAGACGGTTAATTTTGATGCCACCTGATGTTGAACCCGCACAGCCGCCGATAAATGATGCAATGAAAAAAAGCCCAAGTGCGAAAGGCCCCCATAGGAGGTAGTCTTCAGCGGCATAGCCGGTGGTGGTAATCACCGAAACAAAATGGAAAATCGCATCAAGAAATGCATGATGAAATGAAAATCCAAACTGGAAGCGCAGCCAGATTGCGAGTGCAAAACTTGCAACGAGAACGATTGCCAGAAAAACAATCACCTGAGGGTCGGCCAAACGCCTTGAACGTTCCGGTAAAACAAGTTTGACATAAAGAATAAAGGGGAGCGAGGCGAGCAACATAAAAATTGTTGCAATGACCAGCACTGATGGCGTTTTGGAAAAATAGCCGAGAGACGCATCATGTGTTGAAAAACCGGCTGTTGCAATTGTCGTCATTGCGTGATTGACAGCGTCGAACATAGTCATGCCGACTGCGAAATAAGATAGCATGCATAAAAGCGTAAGCCCGAGATAGGCAATGATAATGCCATTGGCAATTTGGTTAACGCGCGGCAAAACTTTTTCCGCACGGTCGGATGATTCCATATTGAAAAGCTGGATGCCGCCAACTCTGAGGGATGGCAAAAGCAACAAGGCCAAGGCGATAAACCCGATGCCGCCAATCCAGCACAAAAGCGAACGCCATAGAAGTATACCGCGCGGCAGCCGGTCAAGTCCGGTAAGTACGGTAGCGCCGGTTGTGGTAATGCCCGAAACTCCTTCAAAAATGGCCGCTGCAAGTGACAAAGGCAGTCGGGAAAAATAAAGCGGCATCGCACCAAGCACACAGCCGGTAACCCACAAGCAGACTGTTAGCAAAAATCCGAGTCGTGCCGAAAAGCGGCAATTGGCGCCATTGGTTGCAAGCAGGATCAGTGTCGCAAACGCAATGGTTGTTGCAGCCGACCGGATGAATACAACCCAGTCACTGTTTCCAGCCCGCAAATCGGCGAGAGCAGGGAGTAACATGGTTATACCCAAGATCAGCGCAAAACGTGCGCAGACATTGCTGACAAATCGAAAAATGGCAAACCTCTGGAATGAAAAGAAGCTTAAGTAAGTGTGTTATGCAATCACCGGCTATTTTATATAAACTTTACCCCGACTGACAATCGCTAAGTTTCACAAAATGTCATGTGTTGTGATTTAATTTGTCAATCTTTTCGACCGCCTTGCAAAAGCCGATTTTAAACCATAAATCAATTGACAGAAACAACCTCGGAGAAACGCTAACTCTCGGCTTTTTCCTTAATTGATTTTATGAAAGTGGAGTTTCATGTCAGCGCGCCATATTCCTGTTTTGATCGTCGGTTCAGGCCCTGCCGGTTATACGGCTGCAATTTATGCGGCACGTGCCATGCTTAAACCTGTCATTGTTACCGGTCTGCAACAGGGTGGTCAATTGACCATTACCGACGAGGTTGAGAACTACCCCGGTTTTGTCGATCCGGTCGGCGGGCCCGATCTCGTCGAGAAAATGGCTAAACAGGCGGTAAAAATGGGAACCGAGCTTGTTTACGACATTATCACCAAGGCCGACCTTTCAAGACGTCCTTTCACACTTCACGGTGATTCAGGCGCTGTCTACACTTGTGATGCGCTCATCATTGCAACGGGTGCGCAAGCCCGTTGGCTGGGGCTCGAAAGCGAAAAAACCTTTATGGGTGGTGGTGTTTCGGCTTGTGCAACATGCGATGGTTTCTTCTATCGCGGTAAAGATGTGGTTGTGGTTGGTGGGGGCAACACAGCTGTTGAAGAAGCGCTTTATCTTGCAAACCTTGCAAAAACCGTAACCGTTGTGCATAGGAGGGATTTTTTCCGCGCCGAAAAAATTATGCAGGAGCGTTTGTTAAAACGTGATAATGTACGGGTGATCTGGAATCATGTGGTCGATGAAATTGTCGGCAATCCGCCAAAACCACCTATGGGGGCAACGGTTACCGGTGTGCGTCTTAAAGACACTTTGACCGGAAAATTCAGCGAAATCGAAGCGCAAGGTGTGTTCATTGCTATTGGCCATGCACCGGCGGTGGAGCTTTTCGAAGGGCAATTGCGCCAAAAACCTGGTGGTTATTTATGGACAGCACCGGATTCGACGGCAACCAGTGTCGAAGGCATTTTTGCAGCTGGCGATGTTGCCGATGAAACATTCCGTCAGGCAGTGACAGCAGCCGGACGGGGGTGCATGGCAGCCATTGAAGCAGAACGTTTTTTGGATGAACAGGCCGATTTGAAAGCAGCTGGAAAGTAAGTCCAGTCGGGTGGGCAAGACGTAAGTTCACACCCGTAAGATTAGCAGATGAAACCGTTAAAACATCAAGAAGCGGTTTTAACAATTGAGGAGATATGCCGGTGGCTGCGCCGTTGGATTGGGACAAGTTGAGAATTTTCCACGCCGCCGCCGAAGCGGGCTCGTTTACACATGCTGCGCAAACGCTGCATATGTCGCAATCGGCGATCTCACGGCAAGTTTCAGCTCTTGAACAGGATGTTGGCGTGCCGCTTTTCCAGCGCCACGCACGCGGACTTATCATGACAGAGCAGGGCGAAATTCTTTATCGCACCGCCCATGATGTGTTGATGAAACTTGAAAATGTCCGCTCCAAGTTGAGTGAAAGTCGCGAAAAGCCGACTGGCCACTTATGTGTGACAACGACATTCGGCTTGGGCTCCGGATGGCTTGTCCAGCGTATACCGGAATTTGTCAATCTTTATCCCGATATCCAGATTCAACTTTTGCTGGACGACGAGGAACTGGATTTGACCATGCGCCATGCCGATTGCGCCTTGCGTTTGCGCCAGCCCCAGCAGCCAGACCTCATCCAAAGGCGGCTTTTTACCGTGCATATGCACGTCTATGCATCGGCAAATTATCTTGCTAATCATGGCAAACCCACGCAATTGGAAGAACTTGATAATCATCGCATTCTGTCATTCGGGGAATCGGCACCGAGTTATCTTGCCGGTTTGAACTGGCTGGAAAGTGCCGGCCGCAACGACGGGTCGCAACGTATCCCGTCTTTACAAATCAATAATGTGATTTCTATTAAAAAAGCCGCTATGAAAAATCTCGGTATCGCCGTTTTACCGGATTATATCATTGCTCCTGATGACGGGTTGATAAGGCTTTTCCCCGATCTGACGGAAATCCCTTCCTTTGACACATTTTTCTGCTATCCGGAAGCGCTCAAGAACTCGGCCAAGCTTAATGCATTTCGCGATTACATCTTTGCAAAATCGCGTAACTGGTCATTTTAACCTAACAGCATGAATTTCATCATTCGATGTGTGTTTCCAGAAAAATAGCGGCATTTTTCTGAAAAACCCTTCATCCTTACGAGAGCTGGATAGTTTTGCGCCTTGTTCTTATTTTGATTTGGTAATGTTTTGAATTTGGAAGAAGGTGCTAGCTTGTTGTTTTTGAAGCGCGTTTTCTTAAAAACCGGCTTTGCTTGTAAAGAAATAGCAATGTACACTTTCTTAAGCTTGCTGTTTCTTTAAACTTGGATTGATTGTTTTCTATGCAAAATTTGAAATATTTTGTCCAATGTTGTCAAACAACTAATTATGCCGTTTCATCTTAACAGCAACAAATGCAATTTTCTAACATATTGTTTTAAAACAATAAAAAATTGAGGTTTGCTTTTTTGTGGCATTTTCAAGGCTGAGCTATGCGCTGAACGCATAGCTGTCGTGCTTAAAATTTAGTTGTTGAATGCCTAAAAAAAGAGCATATTACAGACATCTCAAGAAGACGTCTCCTCCCATTGCGTTTCTTGAGTGTTCCCCTCTGGAGGTTTTGTCAGATTGACTTTAGTCTCTGAAACCTTCAAACTTCAGCCGGACGTTTGTCCGGCTTTTTTTTGCGTTTTCTGGTTTATTCTTTCAGCTGGTGTGCATTGGCGTTTCTTGTTTTTAATAAGTTAAACGCGCCCATTTCCAGTCAAAGTCTCAAAAAATAACGATACGCGTGCTGTTTTAAAAAGGTCTAGCCTTAAAAGCCGAAAGACCGGCAACGTCGGCTTGTTTCCCGATATTCGTTGTTTCAACTCGGACAAGCGACAATGGCCGTTTTCCGCGGGACAACATATTAAAGCAGTAATGGCATTTTCCAGTACAGGAATATCAAGAGGTGACTGTTTCTCAAACTACGATATTACCGTTAGCGAACGGTGCGGGTTATCATTTGCGCTAAAAAGCAGGGGGGAGGAATATTGGCTTTTTGATCCAATGCTGCACTTCAAAGGGAACTGTTCAACGAAAACAGAACTTTCCACATTTGTTATAGCAGGTTATTTTTGAACCTTTGCCAGTAATCAAAGCGCCGATTGGTTCATTGCTTCAGGACAATGCAATAATGTGTTTTATCGGGATAATATATTCACAACCTTGGACGTTTAATTTGACCGGTCTTCAACCTTCAATGCGCGAGCCGGTTAACAGGTTTCGCTTTTAGTGAAAAGCTTGGCGTTACATTCAAAAAAACCGCCTTCGGAAAAGGCGGTTTTTCAACTGTTTATGTTATAGAAAACCTTTAGCGCAAGCTTGCGCAGAAGCGTTGAATGCGCCGGCAAGCTTCTTCCAGCAATTTTTCCGATGTTGCATAGGAAATACGGAAAGCCGGTCCAAGACCGAAAGCAGCACCGTGAACGACCGCAACTGCTTCTGTTTCAAGAAGAGCCGTGACAAAATCTTCATCAGTCTTGATGACTTTACCTTCCGGTGTTTTCTTGCCAATCAATTTTGCACAGGAAGGATAGACATAGAAAGCGCCTTCCGGTGTTGGGCATTCAAGGCCGTTTGCCTGATTGAGCATGGAGACGACGAGGTCGCGTCTTGCCTGAAAGATTGCTTTGTTTTTTGCAATAAAATCTTGCGGTCCGTTCAATGCTTCAACCGCGGCCCATTGCGAAATCGAACTTGTGCCGGATGTCTGCTGGCTCTGGATTGTTTCCATAGCCTTGATGAGTTCGACCTGACCTGCTGCATAGCCGATACGCCAACCGGTCATTGCATAGGCTTTCGAAACACCGTTTACCGTTAATGTGCGCTCGTAAAGCTTTGGCTCGACTGCTGCAGGTGTAGCAAACTTGAAATTGTTGTAAGTGAGGTGCTCGTACATATCATCGCTCATGACATGGACATGCGGATATTTCAAAAGAACATCGGTCAGCTTTTTCAATTCATCATGGGTGTATGCAGCACCCGACGGATTGCAAGGAGAGTTGAAAATGAACCATTTGGTTTTATCGGTAATAGCGGCTTCAAGATCTTCCGGCTGGAGTTTATAGTTGAACTCTTTTTTTGCATCGACAAAAACCGGTGTACCGTTATTGACAGCAACCATTTCCGGATAGCTTACCCAATAAGGGGCGGGGATAATAACTTCATCACCCTTGTTCAGTGTTGCCATGAAAGCGTTGAAAAGAACCTGCTTGCCGCCAGTACCGACAATGATTTGCTGGGGCTTGTAATCAAGATTGTTTTCGCGTTTGAGTTTTCGAGCAATGGCTTGGCGAAGCTCCGGAATGCCGGCAACAGGAGTATATTTTGTTTTGCCCTGACGGATTGCCTCGATAGCAGCATTTTTGATGTTATCGGGTGTGTCGAAATCAGGCTCTCCGGCACCGAGTGAAATCACATCACGACCAGTGGCCTTGAGGTCACGGGCTTTTTGGGCAACAGCAATAGTCGCAGAGGGCTTGATACGGGATAGCGTATCGCCAATGAATGCCATTCTATTATCTCCTCAGATTGAATAAGCAATGCACTGATTCTTGCATTTGAAGAACATTATACCAGCAATGGTAAATCTATGTCTCATGCGCCTTGAAAGTGCAAGAATTCTCTTCATCAATTTATTGTAGAGAGCACAGAACTATTATTGAAACCGGTGTATGTTTTTAAGTTTTGATAAAAGCCACAGTGATTTTCCGAACCTTTATTTTTAAATTGTTCATCCCTGCCGCATAATCGTTGACGCAACTGGACGACGCGTGCCCCTTTGTGCGGGACATGCGTTTACTAATAAATTCCTGCTTCATTCCCCTTTGTCGACACGGGAAAAAATGTCATCAAAGCGTTTTTTTGCAATGCCCGGCTGTTTATGATCGCGATAGGACTGAGGCAAAGCCTGATCGTCACCGACTTTAATCAGCATAATCATTCCCATGGCATAATGGGGAATACATTTAATTCCATAAAAGCCGGGCTTATCGAAAGTGACTTGCAGTTCTTCGTCGATCTTGCCTTTAAAGGGTGTTGCCCCTTCCGGTATCATATCGTCAATCGTTGCAGCGTTATGACTTTTTTGAGTTGCAATGAATTTCACGGAATCACCCGGTTTGATTTTCAGATAATCCGGCTCGAAAACCATGGCGCCACTTGCTCCCCGATTGAGCATTTTTACCTCATAGGTTTCGGCATTGGCTGTCGAGATGAAGGCGAGCAGAGCAACAAAGGCAAACAGTTTTTTCATTTTTTATCCTTTCAAGGAAAATTAAAGCAGGTAGCGTATATGGGGCCTACCGTTTTCAAGCATCTCTATTTCAGCATTAGCATGGAAATTGGTCAATATTGTTTCCTTTGTCAAAACTTCTTCCGGCTTTCCCGAATTTATCAATCGTCCGTGTTGAAGCAAAGCAATACGGTCGCAAAACATGGCTGCATGATTGAGGTCGTGAAGGGCAATCAGCACAGAAAGGCCGAGTTTCCGGATGAGGGAAAGGATTTCCAGTTGGCAACCGATATCAAGATGATTTGTCGGCTCGTCAAGAATGAGAATACGCGGCTTTTGAGCCAATGCACGGGCAATATGAATGCGTTGCTTTTCGCCGCCTGAAAGACTATTGACGAGCCGCGTTTCAAAGCCTTTCATATTGACTTTCAAAAGTGCATCCTGCAACGCGTCTTCGTCTTCCTGAAGCCAAGGTGAAAGTAGATGTTTGTGCGGTGTGCGGCCGATTTCTACGGCATGGCGCACGTCGATGCGTTCATGCGGTTCGGCTTGCTGTTCGACAAAGGCAATTGTTTTGGCAAGTGTGCGCCTTGACCAGTTGGAAAAAGCAATGTCATCAAGGCTTACCCCTCCTTCTGTCGGCCTAACAAGGCCTGCAAAAACCGACAGAAGCGAACTTTTCCCCGCGCCATTGGGGCCGATAATGCCTAAAATTTCCTGATCTTTCAATGTGAGCGTTACATCATCAAGAATAGTGTGACGGTCGATTTCAAGTGATATGTGTTCGCCGACGAGCATATCAATTTCCTTTCTGCCGCAAAAGCAACAGGGCAAAAAGCGGTGCGCCGATCAAGGCGGTAACAATACCGACCGGAAAAGCAAGACCGGGCACAATAATGCGTGAGATAACGTCGGCAGCAATCATGAAAAGCGCACCGATAAAAGCCGAAGCGGGTATCAGCAACCGGTGGCGCACCCCGACAATAAGACGGGCAGCGTGCGGCACAACCAGTCCCACAAAGCTGATTGTGCCCATAATCGAAACCATAACGGCAGTGACCAGAGCCACGACAGTAATGAGCAACATGCTTACATAATGGACAGAAATACCAAGCGATTTTGCAGCACGCGAGCCGAAAACAAAAGCATCCAATATGCGGGAAAAGGCAAAGAAAATCAAAAATGCGACAAGTGTCAAAGGAAAGGCGAGTGCCGCGTCACTCCATCTTGCGCCGGAAAGATTGCCGATCATCCAGGCAAAAATATTCGAGCGTCCTTCAAGAGGCGTAAAAATCATCAATATGAGCGCTGTCAATGCATTAAACAACATAGCGCTCGCAATACCGGCCAGAATAATGGCCGTTGCATTGCGGCCGGAATGATAGGCGAGGAACACAACAAAGAAAAACGATAACAAACCGCCGATCAATGCACCCGTTGAAAGTGACAGAATACTCAAATTCATGCCGAAAGCGGTAACCAGTGCCGCACCTGTTCCCGCACCCGACGAAATGCCCAGAAGATAGGGTTCGGCAAGAGGATTTCTTAACAAGGCCTGTAAAATGACCCCGCACATGGCAAGTCCGGCACCACAACAGGCGCCCACCACTGCACGAGGCAGGCGCCACAGCCAGATAACCCGGCTGTGGAATATATCCACCTCATAACCACTATCAAACAAATGATTGGCAATGGTTTTCAAAAAAGATGAAAACGGAATAGCAATCTCGCCAATCGCTGCACCGGCAACAATTGCACATAGCAATATGAAGATGCAGAAAAGCCAGATGATAATGGTGCGGGGCAAATGTGTCACTCTTTTGCGTCACTCTTTTAGAAGACCAAGTTCGACAATGGCATTTGCCAGTTTTTCAATACCATCAATGGTGCGCATGGTTGTATTCATGGATTGCACGTCCATATCGACAAGGCGATCATT
Organism: uncultured Bartonella sp.; assembly: GCA_946481695.1. The sequence continues at coordinate 11,139 of CAMLON010000035.1, forward strand.
TTCGACAGCCGGCAGCAGTTTTGTAACGGGGTCTTTCTTCAAAAAATCGCGTTTCACGACAACATCATCGGCAGGAAAACGACGGCGGTCCATTTTGGCAAGAACAATAATGGTCGGGTTTTCTTTCACAATGGTTTCCCACCCGACAGTCGGCCATTCATAGTTCGATTCTATAACATTTTTAATGCCCAGAATTTTCATAATATAACCGGGTGCACCAAGGTCTCCGGCAACGTAAGGGTCAATATCAAGATCAGCACTGGAATACCAGAAAACCGCGCTGATTTTGCCCTTGGACAAGTTTTTGACCTTGTCGATTGCAGCTTGTTCGCGCCCCTTCAAGTCATGAACAAGTTTCTCTCCTTGGTCCTGAACATTGAAAATCAATGCCAGTTCGGAAATTTCCTGATAGATCATGTCCATTGTGAAAGGGGCTGTGCGCAAACCGTCGCTACCGGCAAGGTTGTCTTTTCCCACGCAATCGGCAGGTGCTGTATAAACCGGAATTTCAAAATCCTTGAACTGGTCATAGGTTGCAGCACTTCCCGCAGGCCCGATAACCCATTCCTGATGACTTGCGACAAGATCGGGCTTTTCGGCAATGATGCTTTCGAAACTTGGAACATCATGGGAAAGCATTTTGACGTTCTTGTTGACTTCGGTAAATTGCGGCAAAACCGGCGAATACCAGAGTGCAGTACCTTTGACCTTGTCGGAGAGACCCAAAGCATAAAGTATTTCTGTTGTATTTTGGCCGACCGAAACAACGCGTTCCGGTGCTTTGTTGAAAACAAGTGTGCGGCCGCAATTTTTAAGCGTTAACGGATAATGCGTTTCGTCGGCAAAAGCATTGCTATGAAAAGCAATGGAAAAACAGCTTATTGCCGCAGCCAGAATGATCGTCTTCAAATGGATGGTTTTCATGAGTTTACTCTTCTCGTTTAAAGCCGGTGCAAAGCCGTTTTATGAGGGCTTTTCCATATCCGGGAATTGAAGTGATTGACGGCGGGGGGTAGGAAATTTTTCAAGCATGAAAAAGCGTATCTGCAAAACGATAAAAGCGGTTTCTGGCGAACAGAACTTAAAGAAAATACCTTAGAGAAATTGCAGTTTGAAAACGCATTTGTAACCACTTTTCTAAAGTTACAAATGTTTTCGGTTCCGGCCTTGTCACTTCCGGCTTTGTCACAATCAGAATATCTTTGTTTCAATAGGTCATTTTTACGTTCTCTCTGCTTTAGCAAATGCAAGAAAAATACTTCTAAACTTTTTTGTTTTGAAAAAAGCCGTAAGAGATAAAAGAAGAGACTCTGTCGGAACAATTGTTGTGCTCGAGCAATCAAACCGGACGAGATTATCCGGATGAGCGTGCGAGAGGCGACAAAAACGGCGCCTGATTGGATTGCCATGATAACCTTTCCTTTGCACCCACCGTGCGTTAGGGCATTTCATAAGGGCTTGTGAAAAGCCCATGATTGACGGCAGGTCTCCTGGCTCGCGGCATTTTTTTGCACCTTTAACCTTCCCGCTTTCGCAGTGGCCGGGTAAACCCCTGAAAAAAGTGCTGCCGTTTACAGTTGCGGGGGCAGCCACGGCTGAAATTCCTTGAATGAGGTCAATTTTTCCGTGTTCCCTATTATTCCCCTTGTGAAGACATCGTGAAGGGGAACCGTCAATAAAATTTATAACTTATCTAAATATAAGTGCAAGCGTGTTGTTGAATTTCCTAGGTTGAACGAAAAATAGTTTAAATGTGCCATGCGAACCATCTTTGACTAATTGAATGAGTGTCTGAATTCCGGATTTTAAAAAAGAAAAAATTCGGGGCAAAGCGGCACCAGAAGGAGATAAAAAATGTGGCAGAAGGGGAAAGAGCTATGACCTTAAACACCGGAAAAGGTAAAACCCGAAACGGTAATTTCCGTTTCCCTCAAGTTTTGGGCTTATTCTTTAAATAATTGGCGAAAGGCTCGGAAGTTTTGAGTAAGGGGGGGACCGCATCTCACAAGACGGAAATCGTAATGGGTGAGAGGCAAGGCTTATCATGAAAACAACGTTAAAAAAGCCCCACCTCAAAAAAGGTGGAGCTCTTAAAAACCTGTTTCTTTTACATCCGGTTTTGAAATGCTGATAAAACGTTTTGTTGTTTTAAATGGGCATTTCAATTACAGATATTAAAGAGCTGAAAGGTTACCTGCAGCAGATTTGCCAGAACGGCGATCCTGCACAACTTCATAAGAAACCTTCTGGCCTTCATTCAGGCCGCTCATTCCTGAGCGTTCAACGGCTGAAATGTGTACAAAAACATCTGCACCACCATCGTCAGGTTGAATGAAGCCGAAGCCTTTTGTTGTATTGAACCACTTAACTGTTCCTGTAGCCATAGGAAACTCCTGTAATAAGAAATGATTGCATCGACACATACAGTGTTGATACATTGGGTAGATCGAAATTTAGAAAGGGGAGTTTCGTTAAATAGTGCTTGCTGCACGGTTAAGAAAGTCGCACAACCGAAAATTCGATTGGCGCTTCATTAGACCCTCTCGAAAAAGAAAGCAAGTTTAATTAATATAAAAATTTGAAAGCGTTGTTGTTTTTGCTATTTTGATTGCCGACACTATCTGGTGTATAAAGGGCGGTCATTATTTTAATTGTCGTCAGAATGTCGCGATTGTCGTAAAAGGGGATTTGAGTGAATGGCCAAAAAAGGCAGCGATATAGACGACAACATGCCTGATAATCCGGTTGATGCAGCGCCCGGTTCACTGCGTGAAGGCATTGTCAAAAATACCCGTTTTTCCCATCAGGCCAAAATTCTTTACATTGCTTTTTGGCACTCGCATACGCGCAACACGCTGATTGCGACGTTTCTGGGCATACTTGTGCTGATTATTCTGATCGGCCGCGGGCAATTGCAAATCAATGAATGGACAAAAGATTTCTGGAATGCAATCAGCCGTAAAGATTTGCACGAATTCGTTTTCCAGCTAGGTGTGTTCTTTGTCATTGCCTCGGTTCTGTTGATTTTCAACATTATCCAGACTTTTTTAAACCAATATCTCAAAATGAAATTGCGTGAAGGTTTGACCGACGATCTTATCAGTCAATGGATGCAACCAAAACGCGCATTTCGTCTGACAATGGCTGGCGAGGTTGGTGTCAATCCCGACCAGAAACTCCATGAAGATGCCCGACATCTTGCTGAATCAACCGCTGATCTTGGCATCAATCTGTTGCAAGCCAGTGTAACATTGATCATCTTCATTCCGACATTATGGGCAACAACGGCGGGTTTTGTTTTCAGTTTTTCCGGCTACAGCTTTCCGCTTCCCGGTTACATGATCTGGGCAGTGCTCCTCTATGTCGGTGCGGCTTCCTTTCTTACCTGGTTTGTGGCCCGCAACCTTGTAACCATAAACGCCAACCGTTATGCGCGCGAGGCAGATTTGCGTGCCGCTTTGATGCACACCAACCGCTCGATTGATTCGATAACTCTGATGGGGGCGGAAAAGGACGAGAAACGCTATCTTGATGGCCGTGTGCAAAATGTTTTGAACGCTATTTGGCATATCGTTGTCGCAACGACAAAATTGACAGGCATTACCGCCGGTTATGGCTGGGTATCGAATGTTGCTCCCTATATTATTGCTTCGCCGATCTATTTTGGTGGTGGCATTGATCTTGGAGGTCTTCAGGCTGCTGTTCAGGCCTTCAATCAGGCGCACCAGTCATTGCGCTGGTTTGTTGATAATTATGGTGCTCTGGCCGATTGGCGGGCGACAATGCTACGTGTTGCAACCTTCAGACAAGCTGTCGTTCAAATGGATGGTGTCGACCGCCTGAAGGGCGAGCATATCACGGTCAAAACCAATGATTCCGATATTATGACCTTCGACAATCTGTTGATCCGCACAGCCAATGGCAAATTGACTTTGACACCGGAAAATCTCGCAATCAAACGCGGGCAAAACACGCTGATCTATGCACCACAAGATGTTGATAAAACCATTCTATACCATGCGCTTGCAGGGCTTTGGCCGTGGGGGCAGGGCACAGTAGGGCTTCCCAATTCGGGTTTGCCCAATTACATTCCCGATGCGCCCTATATTCCGCCGGGCACTTTGCGCACTGTCCTTCTCTATCCGGCAACGGGTAAAAATCCGACAAATGAAGAAATTGAAAGAGCACTCGAAATCACCGGTTTGAGTGATTATTTTTCTGCGCTTGACGAGGAGAATGTCGATTGGGAAAGACGACTGAACGATGTTGAACGCCGGTCAATCGCTTTTGCCCGCGTGCTTCTTACAGAACCCGAATGGATTGTTGCCAATCAGGTGATGGATGGTATTGATGAAACAGTGCGCAAACGCATTGCCTCGGTTGTCTTCCAACATTTGAAACATACCACTTTTGTTTATATCAGCCGCCGCAATGACGAAAGTTATCTGTTCGATGTGATTGTGGAAGTAAAATTCGAGCCTTCCGAACAGGCTTTGTCAAAGAGTGAAAAAGAAACGCCAAAAAGTGAGCTGACGGAGGGCACTTCCGAAGCTCGAACAATAGACACTGAAACAACGGGCAGTGAGACCACAAAGGCTTCAGAAACTTCGCCTGCAAAAGAACCAGATGAAGAGCCAAAAAAATAGGCTCGAAGTTTTCCATTGGTTGGCCCGCTATAAAAACAGAAAATCGTTTTGACAGGCAAATCACATGAATGATTTCTTTCTTTGCGAGTTTTGGTTTTTATATGCGGTGGATTTTTATGAATAGCGGTTTTAAGCGCAGTAAAACTTCTTCCGTCGGAGATTAATCTTTTCAATTTCAAGAAAATGGCGGAGCGGCAAGTTTGCGGCAATGTAACAATCATTCCTCCAGAAAGTTTTTTGAAAAAAGCTTTCAATGAAATTTCGCCCAAGAAAAGTTCTTATCGCGAAAGTTATTTTGAAAGAGAAATGATTTTAGCGTTTTAAAATTTCTCAACGTTATAAGGCCGCGCCCATATATTTTTATGAACCGTAAATCAGCCTCGAAAAGCAGAAGGATAAGAAGTCTCCAATCAGGCAAGATGCATTTTGGAAGTTCATCGAGAATGCAATTATCACCGGAGGTTTTAATAAGCGCTATGCGGTTTTAAAAATGCGCCAACAGGCTTTCAAAACCGGTGTCGCTGTCAACAGTTTAGGCTATTTTTTGGGTTTGCAAAAGAGCACCATAGACGAGTTATCCCGTGACAGCCGTCGGAAACATAATTGAAGCCTGAAGCGGAAAGTCAAGCAAGTCTCAAAGTCAAGCGAGAGATACCGAAAGGAAAACTTTTGGATAAGCTGTGTCTTCCTCGAATAGCAGCATTTTCCCGAAATCACTATAAATCATGAAGTCCATTATAAACCGTGAAGAGCATGATAAATCATGGGCAGCGTTACGGACGTCGGTTTTTCGGCAAAAGAAGAGGGTGGTCGGCTGGCGGAATTTTTGAACTGCCGGATAATTGCTTTATTACAAATTCCAAAACTTACCAGCCCCAGAACATCAGCCACCATGCATAGACAATCGGAACACAAGAAACAGCAAAGAGCGCAAAGCTCATTAATTTGCGCAAAAGGTTCGCCGGTGTTCTTTGTAAAATTCGTGCCGCAAGGTAAAGGCTCCAGAGTGACGTCAAAGCGAGAATAAAAGCACGTGCATCGGAAAGCCACCAGAAGGTCACGCCATCATACATCAAAAGCTTGACGGTCGTTGCTGAAAGCCCCAAAAATATGCCTGCTGCTGCCAGGGGCAAAAACGCTTGTGCCAAATGATGAAAGAGCGTCGGTGAACGCATAAGCGAGGCAATAGCCCACAGCATGAGCGTTAAAAATGTGCCAAAAAGCACGCCGCTTCCCAGAATGTAACTTGCAACACAAAAACCGTCCACCCAATTAAAGCTGTCATTATTGGCAGGGTGGTTTGTCAAAATCCACCATGGAGCTGTCGGGTCAAGCGGCCAGTAAATATCATGGTTGACCAGCCATTCGGCTATCGCCTGTTTGAAGGTTACAAACCATGGGCTTACAGTCCACGTAAACGCACCGATCGCAACGCCGATCATGCCGAAAAGCAGTAGCCTTGCTTCCCATGGATTGGCGTGTTTATCGCCACCATAGACCACAACTTCTTCCATGACCGAGCGCGGTTTTAACGCCACAGCGTCCCGAAAACCGGCACAACGCGCACACATATGACAGGCATTGACGCCATGAAGCTGATGAATATTGATCATAGGCGGGCAATTCGGGTTATCCTGACGGCAACCACAATAATGTGCCCATTTTTCCTGATCGGTTTTGAAAGAAATAGGTGCGAGGCGGGACAGCAGGTTGAAAACACCATTAACCGGACAAAGATAACGACACCAGACGCGCGTACCTTTACCAAAGAAAAAGCCGATGGTCATTGCCGCAAGCGTCGAGCCGCCCAGAATGAGAAGCGCTGCTTCGGCATAATCGTAAACGCTTATCAATTGCCCATAAAGTGTCGTGAGAATAAAGGCGA
>CAMLON010000036.1 GCA_946481695.1 uncultured Bartonella sp.
CCTTTTGATCGCTTTGTGACCGGAAAACCGCTAATCTTGAAAAATGTTTGATTCGACTTCACAACCTTTGCTCACAATTGCAGGTTTTGCTTTTAATCTGATGGATTGCCTGCTTGTGATCCTTGCTGCCATCCTCGTTATTCTGGTTATTACAATTATTGGCGCTAACAGGCGGCGATCGGTTCTTGATACACAGGTTGCAGAACGGGCAAGAGACGCCGAAATCCACATGAACGAACTGTTGAAAACACAAGCCGAAATGCAAGGACGCATGCAAACGATGGCAGAGATCTTCGGCCGCCGTCAGGCCGAACTCAACCAGTCGATTCGTGAACAATTGACCGGCATGAGCAATAATCTCGGCCAGACAATCAATGCGCAGACAAAATCGACACACGAAAATCTTGCCAGATTACAGGAAAGATTGGCCGTTATAGACACGGCGCAAAACAACATCCAGTCACTTGCCGGTCAGGTTGTGCAGTTGCAGGCGATTTTGAGTAACAAACAAACCCGCGGAGCATTCGGGCAGGGCAGAATGGAAGCCATTATTTCCGATGCTTTGCCCCCCAATGCCTATGCTTTTCAAGCAACGCTTTCCAATGGCACACGACCGGATTGTCTGGTTTTTATGCCAAATCATGCCCCGTCATTGGTTATTGACGCAAAATTTCCGCTGGAAGCGTGGAACAATATGCGCGAGGCGCCGACGCCTCAGGAAAAACAGGCTGCCGAACGCCAGTTCCAGACCGATATGGATACGCATATAAAGGCTATTTCCGGAAAATATCTTATTTCCGGAGAAACTCAGGATACAGCCTTCATGTTTGTGCCTTCGGAATCAATCTTTGCAACAATTCATGAAGATTTTGAAGGAATCGTACAAAAGGCCAATCGTGCGCATGTCATTATTGTTTCACCATCTCTTCTGATGTTATCGATTCAGGTGGTGCAAGCCATTATGAAAGATGCCCGTATGCGTGAACAAGCGCATTTGATACAAAAACAAGTCGGGAGCTTGATGGAAGAGGTTGTGCGGCTCGATGATCGGGTCACCAAATTGCAAGGTCACTTTAAAAACGCTTGCAAAGATGTCGAGGATATTCTCACGACAACCGGAAAAATCAAAACTCGCGGAGACCGGATCGCACAACTCGATTTGAAAGAGCCGGATAAAACCGATATGCCATCAGCAGAGCCGGCTCCGCAACTGGGGTTGGATATTCAAAAATAGCTTTATCTTTCACGGCAATCTAGCGAGGCAAGCGGTTAGAACTCTATCAACAAAACTGCCAGAGTTTAAAAAAATCAATATAGAGAGATTTCGCCCTGTTCGGCACTGACATATCGACACTGACATATCGGCACTGACATATCGGCACTGACATATCGGCACTGACATATCGCCAGTGACATATCGACAATGACATATCGACAATGACATATCGCCAGTGACGCGTATAGCGGCAATATTAAGAGGTCACATTCAAAAGTTGCGGCATAGACAGTGATTATTCTGTGCCGCAACCTTGTATTTTATTCACGAACACCGGTTATCAGTGTTACCAACGATAGCCAACACCGACTTTACCGGAAATTTCATCACGTTTGCCGGCAACGCCTTTGACACCGGCATTGGCAACCCAGCCCTGCATTCCCTGATTTTGCTCGTATTTGCCACCGACTTCAAAGACGGCACTTGCACCGCTGAAGTCGGGCTTGTCAACGCGATAACTGTCGAGTTTGCCTTCGATCTCGCCATCAAGTTCCTGTTCCCACGCCGCACCGGCATAAAGTTTTGCCTGTTGGGTAACACTATGGTCAACTCTCGCCCCCAGATGTGTGCGGACAGAGCGGGCACTGTCGAAGCCGAGATGTTCATGAGCTTTCGATACAGTAGAGAAATCCTCTATTTCGGTCCACAACAAACGACCATTCAAAGTCAGTTTATTATCGGTCGAAATTTCAAGCTCTTTACCGCCACCGATATGGAAGCCGTAATAGTTGGAACTTTTATCATCAAAGCCGCCATTCACGATGTCACCGCTCTTGAAATCCCGTTTGACACGTCCTGCGCGTCCCGAACCGTCGATAAACCAGCCATTATCCCACGTCTGTTTGGCATAAAGGCCACCACCGGTATAACTGAAATCGCCTTTGCCATGAATTTTTTGATGGTAGGTGTCAAAATCGCCATCGCCGTGTTCGATAAAGACAGTTGCAAGAAGATTGCCTTGATCTTCATGGTAACGGATGCCGCCACCACCCATCAAATGATAACCTTCATTCTTGATATGACTTCCGGTTTCGACTTTTTGCTTGAAACCGCTGCCTTGCAGGAAAACAACGCCTTCAACAGTCTGGCCGAATTTTTTGACATCCATCGGTAGAACATAATCGTCAATCGAAGCAATCTGGTCAGCACCATAGTTTAGAGCGTTGAGTGCTGCCGCGTTGCTCTGGAAATAGGCGTTTGCTTTAGCGCGGTTAATTGTTACCGCACCATAGTCATCGGTATAAATATTACCTTTGCCATCATCTTTTCCGATAAGACTCGGACGGGGGTCATTGTTGCCTTTTCCATCGTTCGGATTGTTGCTATCAGGTTTGGTATTTTGGTTATTCGAGTTTTCGTTATTTGAACCGTTGTTGCCGGAACCGCTATCGGTGTGCTTATCGGTATCATTTTCTTTTCCGGAATTATTATCTTTACCCGAATCACTATTGTTTCCGGATTGGTCACTTAGTCCCGAATTATCCCCCTTACCCGTTTCGTCACCGGTATTTGTAGGAGATGTCGGCCCTTTCAGCGAGGCAATCAGATTTTCTCTCTGTGTGGCAATATCAAAGTTCCAATTTTTTGCACCATTTGAAACTGTCTGTTTTGTCGTTGACGAATTTCCAATAACGTCACCATCAATCAATCTGATCTGATCACCAGGGTTCAAACGGCGCAAATCAGTGCCGGCAAGTCTGAGCGCAACCGCGGCATTATTGATTGAAACTTTGCCATCGCCTGTCATCTTCAACAAAGAATCGCCATTTTGAATGTTTTCAGGGAGATAGAAAATTAATTTCGGATTTGAATCCTCTGGATTTGGATCTTTTGAATTTGGATCTTTTGGTTTTGAATCTAAAATCAGATCTTTGTTAATCCAAAATTTTGCAGGTTGAATAACAGCGCTGTCGTCTTCATCTTCGGTGCTTGGGCCCTCTACTTTATTTCCAATTGTCAATGACGAAATATCATATTCGCCATTTCCGGAAATTGTTACTTTGCGGCCCATGCCGATTTTCAGATTGCCTAATTTGACGCCATAATTATTATTATTTCCTGCTGCTTCGGTGTTAGTCAGATTGATAGTTGCATCGCCCTTTGTTGCGTCAAATTCCCCGGTTCTGAATAAGAGTTGTCCATCGTTGCGTTCAAGATTTATCTTCGCTTCTTTGTCCGCACCTACGATAATTTTATCCGTCCTAAAACGAACATCACCGCCATGGCTTTTTTGTTCACCAGAACCACCGGCACGGCCACTCGTCAGGCTTATAGTATCATTGATAGTAATTTTTCTATCGTCACCGGTTAGTATCACATCGCCGCCGTCTCCGCCGATGCCTAAAGCACCCGTTGTATTGTCTTGGGCATGTCCCGGTTCGCCACCGTTACCGGCTTCAAGAATAATACTTTCAACTGTTATATCTTTTGATAACGTTGCAGTGATTGTTCCGCCTAGTCCGCCTTTGCCGTTATTGTCTTGATCATTTGAACCTTTTGTAGGGGAGGGCATTGTAACTCCGAGCGATTCAGTCTCTTCCGGAGTCAGATTGTTTTTTCCAGAAATGCTGTCAGAACCGCCTAATCCACCTTTGCCGCCGGTTGTTCCGTTTCCGGAACCACCGTAATTTGGAACGTCAGGTTTAGTAGAAGTGATAAGAGCACCCGCACCATTGCCACCAAGTCCCGTTAGCGACCCGCCGCCGCCACCACCACCGGAAAGATAAAGCGATTGTGCCATAACAGGTTGAATAGCTGTCAGGGAAAGAATGCTAATTCCCAAAGTTCCTGCGAGTGCCGTAGCCCCCAAACCATTCGTGTGAACTTTCAGATTGAAGCACTTCATGAGAAATGTCCTTAAATTGAGTAGAATTTTGGGACAATTCTCATTTTCAAGTCTAAATAAATAGTTGCAATGGGCGTCGGTGATGCTCGTTAACGGCGAGAAATCTGGAATTATAGTTAACAAACATCTTAACAATCTGTTAAGACGACCACTATATCCTCGTTAGTTAAAACAGAGGTATTTATCATGAAGCGCATAGTGTTTCTCGTGGCGCTCGTAACGGTGTTGGGTGGTTGCGCATCAAAAGTTCCCACGCACACAAGTAATGTTTGCGCCGTTTTTGACCAAAAGGACGGTTTTTTCAATAATTGGGAAAAATCGGCCAAAAAGGCAGAAAGCCGTTACGGTATACCGATGCCGATTATCATGGCAACGATGAATACCGAATCCGGCTACAAACATAATGCCCGTCCGCCGCGCAAAAAACTGTTCGGCTTTATTCCATGGAAGCGTCGGTCTTCAGCCTATGGATATTCACAAGCTCTTGACGGAACATGGGAGCATTATATCCGTGCGACCGGCAATCGTGGAGCAAAGCGCACCAATTTTGCCGATGCTGCCGATTTTATCGGCTGGTATCATAGTCAAAGTGTAAGACTTAACGGCATCAACCCTAACAATGCTTATGCACTCTATCTCAATTATTATATGGGACATAGTGCTTATGCGCGGACCGGTGGTCGGGCAAGCGGAGCTATTTTGTCGGCGGCAGAGCGAACCGACCAGATGGCACGTCGTTATGACCAGCAATTGCGCCGGTGTGGCCGTCGCTGAAACCACTTCTTATATAATAAGACCGATCTTGGTAAACGGCTTTAAAAAATATGGCGCATGATTCATCACAATCATGCGCCTTTTGGCATAAAGGAGAGAGAAAAAGACTTCAGAGATTTATTTATATTTTTTCATTTCCAGTTTATGGCGGGCAATTGCAGCATTGCGATATTTATCAAGTTCGTTAATTAATTTATCGCGATTGGTTTCAAGCCGGAAATTGAAGCCGGAAATCATCAATTTCTTTTTCGCTTTATCATAATACGAACCGCCGCGACATTTCGCGTTTTCTTCGGGCAAAAATTTATCGTCGATCAAAAATTCCATGCCGACTGCAATATTCATCGAATTGCTTTTTGAGGAGTTGATCTGGAAATCTGTTATACCACGCCACGGAACAGGAGTTTTGAAGACTGTGGTTTCCAAACCCTCCGGTGTCAGCACCATATAGGGTATGCGCCGGCGTATCATTGTCCGGATGAGAATGATAAATAATAAAATTGCCAAAGCTCCCAGAATGACCATTGTCATCATTTTGCCTATTTGAAAATTCTGGTAGGCGGTGCCGATCAGGGCTATTCCCAGAACAAGAAATGCAAGCGGTATGAATACACCACCTTCCCATACGGGAATTTGACCATTTGCCTCATTGATGATGGCTTTCAGGCTTTTTTCATCGTTGGGAAGTTTGACATCGCTTATAAGATGGGTTTCTTCGAGTTTTTTATCGGCCATTTTTTTCTCCCGATCTTGAAGCTGAAAATGATGCGATCATTGGTGGACGTTAAATGAAATGTTGGTTTATCATTTTATACGACGATGAGCATAAGTTTATAAAGCGATCTGTCATTATTTACTATAATTTTATAGGCTGGGGTGATTGATTATCCGGCTGTGTCTTCCGGAATTCATCATAAACGATAGCAGGACGTATAAATTTCCGATTTAAGCACTATATAGATTTCAGACGTTTCACCTTTTGACATTGTTATCTGTTTTGAAAAAATGTCATTAGGTCTACCGTGATTTATGAAGATTTATTTTGGTCAGGAAGCGCTGTTAAACAAGTTTCCGACATTACCGGTTTATAGTTTGCCTGCTTATTGTAAGCGGAGAAAATGCAATGGACAAAATTTTACTTATCTGTCAATTCTGCTTTCCGATCTGTGATTCCTTGAATGACTTATAATGCGTGAGACAATCCTATGAATTGGTTCAAAGCGGTGAAAATGTCCGATCACATTGTGCTTGTCGGCATATTATTGATGTTGTTGGGCGACTTCATGTTTGCTGCCAATGATGCCATGGGCAAGTGGCTGGTGGCAACATTTTCGGTGGGACAAGTTCTTTTATTACGCTCGATTGGCGCATTTCTGATTTTAGGGCCGATGCTTACGACCGTCTCGACGAACGATTTGTTCAAACCCAAAAAACCTTTTCTTATTTTTCTGCGTGTAATTTTCGCAACAATGGATACAGGGTTGTTTTACGCAGCCGTGGCTTATTTGCCGTTGGCAGACGTTGTTACGTTTTATATGGCAGGACCCATTTATGTGGCGGCGGTTTCGCACTTTTTCCTGAACGAGCGCATTGGATGGCGGCGTTGTCTTGCGATTTTTGTCGGTTTTATCGGGGTTATTATCGCTCTTCGTCCATCGTCAGCCATGCTTTCATGGCCATCAATTTTTGCGCTTCTCGGCAGTTTCGGTTTTTCGATGGTCATAGTTTTCAGCCGCGTGTTAAAAGATATTTCCGACACGGTGCTTGTTACCTGGCAAACTATAGGCGCCCTTATCGTCGGTCTGGTTCTGACAATTACCCAATGGAGGGAACCGACAATGTTGCAATGGGGTGCTATGGCGCTCCTCGGTATTGTTTCCTGCTGTGGCCATCTTTTAATAGCAAGGTCATTGAAGCTTGCTCCGGCTTCCGTATTGGCTCCGTTGCAATACACACTTTTGCTTTGGGGCATTATCTTCGGGATTATGTTTTTCAACAATTATCCGGATCGCTATATTATCATCGGAGCAGCTATTATCATTGTTGCGGGGCTGTTTATTTTCCATCGCAAGCAGGTGGTCGATCATAAAATACCGAAAGAAGATATTGCCCGAATCAAACAGTGAACCACATTTATGGTTTGGCAATAAAACGGAATTTTTCCTACATTGCCAAGAATTAATGAAAGATCGTAGAGTTGCTCGATTTTTACCGTAATTTTGCCTTTTTGTGTGGCCAGATTATTGGTTAAGCAATATGTTTAATAACAGTAATTCTATTACTTGTTCTATAAAAGGGAGTGTAAAATGAAAAAATTACTGCTTGCTTCAGTAGTTGCTTCGTCATTGCTTGCACCTGCTGTCGTTTCTTCTGCTTTGGCAGAACCGACACCACCGCCTCCACATGGCCAACATAATCCTAAACCGCCCCATCATCCGAAGGGGCCAGATGATAAAGGGCCAAAAGGACCTGAAAAAGGGCCGGGGCATTTTAAAGGACCACATGCAGGCATGCATATGGCAGAAAAGCTTTCCGCTATGGAAACGGCTGTCGGCATTCGTTCAAACCAGTTGGATGCTTGGCGCAAATACACATCAAGTCTGGTTGATCTTGTAGATGTCACTCCCCCGCCGCCACCCGCACCCGATGCAAAACCGGATCCCGATGCTGTAAAACCGATTTTTGGCGAACCGATTGCAGACAGAACACTTGATCGCGCTGAAAAAGCCAAGAAATTCAAAGCTGCCGCAGGTGAATTGCGTAAAGTTCTGGATGCTGACCAATTACAGAAACTGGAACGTTATGCTTTGCCTCATCCGGGTCCGAAAGAAGGTCCGGAAGGTCCGAAGGGGCCGGATGCACCGGAACCTCCGGCAGAGCCGCATCCTTGATAAATGGGCTAAACAGATTTTAGTCATAAAGATTGAAGAGGTCAGAAACCCCGCTCGCAAGGTCGGGGTTTTTCTTTTTGCTCGTGCTCTCTCATCCTTGATTTTCCAGAAAAACGTTTATTTAAGTTCACACCTTTGTAATAATTTATTAAAACATTTCAGTTTCGGCGCGTGATGCCCTATATTTCAGTCGAAACTACGTTTTGTAACTTTCGTTGTTGAACGGATTTAGCGTTTTAGGAAGGAACGTAAATGATGAAACATCAGAAAACACTCTTGGCATCCTTGGCATTTGCAGCTACAGCGCTTTTATCTTTGCAAACACAAGCCGGTGCAACAGGTCTCGTTTCGGGCACACTCACTTGCGATAGCAAAGGCGGAATCGGGCAGTTTGTAAGCTCTTCAAAAGAGCTTAATTGCGAATTTATCCCGATTAGTGGCCATTCGATCAACGATCATTATGTCGGTCGTATTGAAAATTACGGTCTTGATCTCGGCGTAACAGGCCGCACGAAAATGACCTGGTGGGTTCTTGCAACTTCTCCCAATGCCCATTCCAATGGTTCGTTAGCAGGAAATTATGGTGGCGTCGGTTCAAGCATCAGTCTGGCAGCAGGTGCGGGCAGCCAGCTTCTCGGCTTTGGTCCTGCCAACGGACTTACGCTCCAGCCATTAAGTGTTGATGCACATGAAGGGTTGAACCTTGCTCTTGGCGTATCGAAATTGTCGCTGGCTCCTGCCTATACAGCGCAGCATGCAGTTTATCACCACAAGAAAGCAGTTGCCCATCATAAGAAGGCCAATGTTCATCACAAAAAGGCAAATGCTCATCACAAAAACCGCTGATAGAGCTGAAAGCCTTGCAAATTGCGAAGCGATAACAATATAGGTGCAACGCAGGAAAGGCTATTTCACGCTTTAGAATGTGAATTTTCTTTCATTTTTTAAAGATTTTTCAGCTTTTGATTTCGATTCGGCCGGTGAACTTCACCGGCCGTCTTTTTTATGATCCATCCTCGCACAAGTTTTGCCGTTTAAAAGAGCATTATAAATGCTGCGAGGTAGATAAAGATGGTTAAACTTGATCTTTATGAAAATGATAATTTTGGAAACCCGATTATTTATGACGATGCGGATTCTTCCGCTATTCATCGTGAAAAGAAAGAAAACGCCGCTTGTTTAACGGCACTCGCTTTTTGCGTACCACTTTTCATGATTGCGGGACTCTACGGTTTGTCCGATTTGATTGTTTTTATCAAAACCGGAGTTTTCCATCTGACAACAATGGCCGAGATGTTCATGCTTACACAAGGACCGGTCAATGAAACCGGATGGGTGAGTGAAATACTGGGTAGATTGCCAGTCGCAATCATATTTTTTCTTTTAGGTGTTTTTGTACCGTTTGCAATTCTTGAACTTTTTTTCAAATTGGAAAAATAGGAATTTTGTCAATGTGATGCTGAAGGACAGTTGGCCATAACAAAACGGGCAGATTGTTTAAGCCCCGGCATATCGGAAAACTCGATATTGAAAATGCCGTTCAAAGCATCCGGTGCATTATCTCCTCTCAGAAATGGTGCATCGACATGCCAATCTTGCAACGGATTTTTAGGAAGTTCGACCGTGTAAACCACGCGTCCATCGGATAAATTGGCTTGTAGATTGCTGATATTTACTGGCATTCCCCAGATATTCAATGTCGAGACAGTCTGCTGATATGTCTCGTAATTTTGGGCGCTGTAGCGTGTTGGTGCACTTATTTCCAAAAACATCGTTTTATGACTGTCGCAATAAAGCCGTGCCGAAGTTTTTTTGTCATTGCTGGATGCAATCGCAACGAGCGCGTTATTTGTCGGGACGAGTTGCCATTGTCCGATAATGTCCGGTGAAAAATCAATATTATAGTTTTGTATTTCATCGCTTGAAAAAGCATGGGGATTGGCATTGTCCCAATTCAAAAATGCGATCAACGGGTTAAATCCCATTTCCTGGGAATAATCTGCAATATAGGCAATGTCGGCCAGTTGTTGTTGGCGCACACTGACTTCCTGACCCGAAGATGTACCAGCACCGTCAAGTGGCGGGCGATAGGTGCGCAATTCCAATTTTCCATTGCCTACATTTCGTGCCCGCCCGCCGAGAAAGGCCCAAACGCAAGCTTCACGGCAAATTCCTTCAACGCGTTCCGAGGTTGTTTTATTTTCGCTGTTTTCTTTAGCGGCATTGTTGTTATTGTTCTCGTTGTTTCCCGCATTGGCGGCACCATCCCCACTGTGGTTTTCGGCGGCTTTATCCTCAACCGGTTTTACAATCGTTTCGCCGATTGTTGTATCGAAATGATGTTTTCTGATCTCTCTTCCCAAAGCGATTGCCGCCAGAATATCCCCACCATCGGAATGAAAAGAAACCAACACATCATCAGGGTATGAAAGAGGATCACCAAGACTGTTATCGTCAAGAAAACGGTTAAAAAGTGCAGGCGTATCGGGAACGATGTTCCCTTCGGCACTGATCCAGCGACATGTCGGACATTGACCATCAGCAATTTTGTGAAGTGTAAAAGCCATGGGCTTTCCCGGCGGCTCGGTCATTGTATTTTGTGTCGCAGATTGATTTCCAGTTGCCTGATTATTCTCGTCCTTCTGATTATTTTCGCTCTTTTGGTCGTTCCCGTTCTTTTGGTTATTCTCGCTGTTTATTGCTTCGGTTGTGCTTTCGGCGTGCGAGTTTGTCGGCTGGTCATTGTCGGGAACTGCCTGCCCATTGGCGAGCGAGCAAAAGGGAAGACAAAAAATGAACGCAGCCACAATAGGTTTCATAAACACCACTCCGCCCGGCAATTTTAATAATCTTGATGAATAACTTGATAATTTGTACCACCGGCAGCGGTGTTCTGCAATGTGCAGCAAGGATGAGACGCAAGCTTCATCGCCGAATAACCGGAATTATCACCAATTATGAAGTTAAACAGCCATTCATTCCCATTTCTGTGTCTTAACCGGTCAATTTGACCAATCAGTCAATTTCCCCAACCATTTGAATCAAGTCAGGCTGACGGTGGCATTTATCTGACAAGATTTGAAGATAAGGATCTAATGACGAGACGGGATTTTCTTTGTTGCCGGTTTTAAACCGGTGCAAGTTTCTAACGATTTCCCGACGTGGTTACAATCTGTTTGCAGAGGCTCAAAACGTAAAATCCGAAGGCCGAACACGGCGCGAGAAGGAGCATGGACCAGTCGATAAAGTTAAAAATAATGCCGAAATTGACGCCAAGATAACTAATCGGCAAAAACAGGCTGCAAAGAGCACAAATGAGAGCTGCAAAAAATACCGAAGTGAAGTTGATTTGTTGCGAGATGAACGCGATCGCACCGACACAGCCGGAAAACACCAAACCTGCATTGATGTAGGCAAGCGGAAGGCTTGCGGTAAAAAACGAAACCGGTGGAAGTGAAAAGAGCAATGCGCGCCATAAAATTGTTCCCGATTGCCATACCGGCGGGGCACAGACAAAAAAGATGAAGAATACGAATATAGCAAAAAAGCTTCGGCTACCGTGATGGAAACGCGGTGAAGGTCGAACGATTGTCTGATAGCGTTTTCCATTAAATGGTACGCCCAGCAAATATAAAAGTCCGCCGCCAATGATCGTGAGACTGATAGCCGTTATAAGATAAACTGCCAAAACATAAAATCCGGTTTCCTGCCAATCGGATTTTGTCACGAAAATACTGTCGGTAATCCAGAAAATCAAAGAAATGGCGATTGTTACAATAAAAAGCCAACGCCATGTGAGCGAGCCTTGAAGGCGTAATCTGCGCACGCCGCAAAAGACAGTAAGGCTTACGAGCATGAGTCCGGCCGTATTGATTTCGCCCGAAACCGACCCGCGTGCTCCAAGATAGCTCAAACTGTCACCCGCCATAATCCATAATGTAATGATGATATAAAGTACGGGGCCATAGATGGCATAAACAATTGCAAGTTTCACCGCATCGACAAGGCGCGGACGTTCCATTTCCTTATAGCGACGGCTAAGGCCACTCGAATTCAGGACGAGCCAGAATACTAGACCGGCGAAAAACCAGGCTATCACCCAATAGAAAAACGATTCATTGGAAATGCCGACATTGGCGAGAAGTTCGGGGAAAAATGTCTTCATGGCGCGAATGGAACCGTCGAAAACAAGCGCCATGATTATCGAAGTGATTAAAGAAAAACGCAGAGAAATGCTTCCCCAGCTTGCGCTTCTCAAAGCAAGGATGACAGCAATCATACAAGCGGTCATAAAACTTGGAAGATAAATTTGGTAAGGCCTGAAAAAAGCTACAGTTAATGAAAAACCGAATGTTTTAAACCAGCCACCAAAAAGCAGGAAAAAAAACGACCATGCTGTAGGTAAAATGATAATGGCCGCAACAGCCACAAGCAAAGACTGGAGAATGCGGGCTTGCAAAAAACCGACGGAATGGAAGTTTATGTCGGCTTTCTTACCAATCAAGATAAATATCCTTTTTTCTTCTTCCCGTTATCAGAGATGGCACAAGTTTTTCTACCCATTCGAGTTTTCTTTTTGGCAAGGTAACAGGAAAACGGTTTTTACGCGGTTTCCGGAGCCTCCGGTGTTCCAAATATTAGTGTGTCACTTTTGTCACTGTCGATATGTGGGCTATTATAAATCAATAACGGGTTTCTTATAAAGTATGGGCCGGTTGGCTCAAATCAATCAACAACAGGTTTATCAAGTCTGAAACCGGTTGCAAGAATCCAGCAAACCCAGCCGACAAAGATCCATTGGATAAAGCCATAAGAAAGGTTGCGAAGAATATTTTCACTCGTCATATGCTGCATATAGGGGCGGGACATAATAATGTAGAATATTTCAACGCAAAGACTGACCAGAATTGTACGCCAGATAGCAGACGAAAGAGAAAGACCTAATCCCCGTGAAGGCGGGAGAGAACAAAATACACCACTTAAAAACACCGACGGCATATAATAGGAATATCCGGCCAAAAGTTTCGGGCAGGCATCATCACTAAAAACATCGAAAATTTCGACAAGCAAATTTGAACCGCCTACCCAAGGATGAAGAAGATAAGTCCCTACTATTGTTTGAACGGCCGGTCCCAGCACCAGAAAAATTGTAATAATGCCAAACCCACGCATAGGGTAGCTATAAAGAGTTGATTTATTACGATCTGTCATAACGTTCACAAGTCATTGCTTTGATAAATGACTTTTAAGGTCTCGTTCCGGTGTGTGCAAGCCAATAAATACAATAGACAAGATAAGCAAAAAAGATCGGCAAAATTATATAGAGGAATGGTGTGAGCAACACATAGACAAGAATAGAGCCGAGCGGCAACGTAACACGTGCAAGATTAAGATAAAATGCAATCGAAATAGCACCCACCAGATAAATTGCCACGGAATAGGACAGAACAAAAACGAGCGGCAGCTTTTTCAACTGGTAAAGATAGACTGCCGGAAAAATTGAAAAAACAGCGGCAAACAAAAGATTTTCAGCAAAGAACAGAGCGAACGCCACAACACCGTTGAAATTTTCCATCATCGCAAGGATGAAACGATCATTGAAAAACCGTGAATATAGAAAATAATTTGTCAAATAGCGACAAACGAATAATCCTATACCCCCGACGAGCGAAAAAATAAGAAAAGCTTTAATTGCCTGACTGCGCAAGACCGATTCCCCCCTGCTTGCATATGTGATGCTCATAAAGTACCTTTCTTATGAACATAAACGAGTAATATATTAAAAGTTGTTAACAACGATTATGCTTTCGTAATTTTTTACAATAAATCTATCAGTTAACGTCAAAACTCTTAATTTTTTTAAATTTAAACTATTTAATTAGATATTTAAAGTTAAAAAGAAATAGATAACGTAAATTTAAATATTTATTGGCAAACCGGTTATAAATATAATTCTTGAAACCTAAATTTTAAATTTTGAACGATAGCGAAAATTTTATAGTTATTGAATTTACGAGAGATAAAATGTGCCAAAAATATTCATTATTAAGTTTGAAAATATAAGGCATAAATTTTTAAAAAATATAAACATATTATTAATAATTTAAAATCGGCAGGTGAGACTGATAATGCCGTTACCGGCATTTTTATGCGCGCATTTTAAAACAAGCGGGTCTTTTAAATAATATATAATTGAAAACGTGTATCAAATACCGGATATATCGGTTTACTTGAGGTGGCAGCTTATCTTTTTAAAATTTCCTCACGAAAAGGAAAATGAAAAGAAACACGAAAAGGAAAATGAAAACGGCTGCTCACCGACCCCGAAGAGAAGGCGATTTTAACTCGTCAACGCTGTTGAATAACACCCGCGCCCGTTCGGGGAATGGCAAATACCCCTTTTATCCGGTGGCTCAGGAAAAGGGATTAGCTCCGCATAGGACAAGTATCATATCCTCATGCGAAGCATTATGATTATTGTAATGTAACGGTTTTCAATTCCTGATCGTTAGCGCCTTCAAGGGCTTTGGCGCGAACATCGGAAAGAATAATGGGTTCACCGCCGGCACCGAACAGTCCCCAAAGAGAAATTCCCGGTGTCATTGGCGGCATATTCGGAAACTTTTTGCTTAATTCATCGGTCCGGATTTTGCGCAGATAAGCGATCTCGCCTTCTCCGAGTAAGGCAAATTCTTGCATAGACAAAGATTTTTCGTTTTTCATTTTGTTCTCCTGTCGCATTACTCGTCTTCAATGGCACTGATCGTAATGCGTTTGACGCGCTTCTCGGGGGCTGGTCGTTCAAGATCTATTGAAAGTAGACCATTTTTAAGCTCTGCGGCTCCCACCTTTATACCATCCGCCAGCACAAACGCCCGCTGGAATTGACGTGAAGCAATACCCCTATGCAGATATTCAAAATCCTCATCGTCGGTTTGCCGCCCGCGGATAATCAATTGATTATCTTCTACTGTTACATCAAGGTCTTCCGGCGTAAAACCGGCAACTGCCAATGTAATTCGCAGCCGTTCGTTTGGTTCCTCACCGGACAAACGCACAATGTTATAAGGAGGATACCCCTCACCCGACTTGCTTAAACGGTCGAGTGTTTTTTCCATTGTTTCAAAGCCTAACAGCAACGGGTTGGAAAATGGTGTCATGCGTGTCATAAGGTAGCCCTCTTTGAAGCGACTATTAAACAGAAAACCCATTTTGGCATTTTCTGTCATTAGCTATTATATGGAAAGTCGAACAACGAACTTCAAGATAGGGGCTTTAAAAGGTTATGACGGGCGCAAGGGCTAGAAACCGGAAAGCGGGAACAGTAAAGGGAAGCGCCTATACGGACGAAGAAATCGAAGAAATTTTTCGCCGGTTTTCGGTTCAGCGACCAAATCCCAGAAGCGATCTTATCTATGAAAGCCCGTTCACTTTGCTTGTGGCAGTGGTTTTGTCTGCACAAGCAACAGACGCAAGTGTAAACAAGGCAACAAAGCCGCTTTTTGCTGTTGCCGATACAGCAGAAAAGATGGAGGCTCTCGGAGAAGACGGCATCGCCCGCTATATCCGCACGATCGGTCTATGGCGGGCAAAAGCCAAAAATGTCTATGCGCTTTCAAAAATATTGAACGAAAAATATGCCGGTAAAGTGCCTGATACCAGAGAAGCTCTAATGGCACTTCCAGGTGTCGGGCGTAAAACGGCAAATGTTGTCCTTAATGTTGCTTTCAACCAGCCGACAATGGCCGTCGACACCCATATTTTCCGGTTTTGTAACCGGACAGAACTGGCACCGGGAAAAACGCCCGAAGAGGTAGAAAAGAAACTTGTCAAAATAATACCCGAAAAATATATGGCTCACGCCCATCATTGGCTGATTTTACATGGTCGTTACATCTGTAAAGCCCGTAAACCGGATTGTGTGCATTGTATTATTGCCGATATTTGCAAGGCGGCCATTAAGACAAGTTCTATTCCCGCACCGCTTGTTGAAGTGAAAGGCAATGGTGCTCCGGTTCCTCTTTAACGGAAAAAGGTTAATCCTGTTTGCGGCAATCCGGATAGACAATGAAATGAAAGACAAAAATTATACTTTGTCGGAATAGCAGGATCGGCACTGTTGGAAAGTCTAGTGAAATGACAGACAGCCCTGATCGGCTATGGGGGTTAACTTTTATAAAAATGTGCGCCCGATTTTCGGCGCACAATTGTTTTTTTTGGGCTTATATAAATGGTCATGACACTTCTAACCAATAATACAGACCAGCTTTATGAAGCTCTGATAAACCGCGATCGCTCCTATGACGGGCATGTTTTTGTCTGCGTAACAACGACAGGTATTTTTTGTCGGCTGTCATGTCCGGCGCGAAAGCCCAAGCGGGAAAATGTCTTTTTCTGTGACAGCGCGGCTGCATGTCTCGAAGAAGGCTATCGGCCTTGCCAGAAATGCCACCCGCTGGAAGCAGGCGGCCACGTTGATCCGCTTTTTCGTCATTTGATGGCAAGACTTGATGAAAATCCCGATCACATATGGTCAGAAGACGATATTGTACGACTGGGATTTGACCCTTCCACTGTGCGGCGCATTTTCAAGCGACGTATAGGCATGACATTTCTGGAATTGGCACGCTTGAAAAGAGCAAGCCGTGGTGCAGCGCTGCTTTCCCACGGTCAACCGGTAATCGAAGCGCAACTTTCCGCCGGTTACGATTCGGGCAGCGGCTTTCGTGAAGCAATTCTCAAGCTCATCGGTCATCCACCAAAAGCCATACAAAACCGCACTCTTTTAAAAGCGGCATGGATTGAAACGCCGATCGGTGAAATGCTTGCCGTCAGTGACCAACATGTCTTGCATCTCTTGGAATTTTTTGACCGCAAGGGGCTGTTGACAGAGCTCAAGAAATTGCAGGCAGTCACCCGCTCGTCTATCAGTTTTGAAAGAACCAGTGTCATCGACAAGGTAGAAGCCGAATTGGGCGATTATTATCAAGGAAAAAGCTGCCATTTTGAAACACCGCTTGCCAAAGTTGCAGGTGGTTTTGCCCCCCTTGTGTGGGAGGCTTTGCGTCAAATACCGGCAGGAGAAACACGCTCTTACAGTGAATTGGCGCGTGCATTGGATAGACCGACAGCAGTGCGGGCGGTGGCACGGGCTAACGGGCAAAACCAGATTGCCATTATTATTCCCTGTCATCGGGTGATCGGGGCGGATGGTACGCTTACCGGTTATGCTGGCGGTTTATGGCGCAAAGACTGGCTTTTACGCCATGAAAAAAAGTATTTTGCATAAAAGTCTGCTTGCTATTTTTGAGGCCGTGTTTTAAGAGAACCCAGTTCAAGCCGTCCGGCAGGGCATGCCGTGACGACTTTTATGCTTGT
>CAMLON010000037.1 GCA_946481695.1 uncultured Bartonella sp.
AGCGCGCCCGTGAAAAGGCTGAAGCTATCCGTCGTGCCCGTAAGTTGGCACGCAAACGCGCACAGCGTGAAGGCTTGGTGAGCGGCCACGGTTCTGCCCACTGATATTCAGAATTTGCTGAAATATTCTATCGAACGTGTGGGGTTTCTCTCGCGGTGTGTAAAATGTTTTGGCAGAAGATGGATTCTGCGAAGTTGAATTTTCGCCTCATACGAGTGGAGATGCAGAACGCATTTCCACTTTTTTGTTGTATCTTAGTTGTCGAATTTGGGTGATTTAGCAACCGTGAATTTGTCTTGAACAGGATCGTACCCGATGAAAAAATTGAAACTTTCTGCTTTCTTTCTTTTAGGTGCTGTCGTTTTTGCGGGATGCAGCTCGACCAATAACGTCCTCGATCCTGATGATGTTGCTCAAGGCTCGCACGAGAATATTTCTTCGCTCACTGCTGTTATCAAGGCCAATCCGGGTGACCCTGCAGGCTATAACGTTCGTGGTTCGGCTTATGGGCGCGCCGGCCGTAACAAGGAAGCAATTGCCGACTTTACCTCGGCCATTTCACTTAACCCGAATTTCTATAACGCCTATGCCAATCGTGCTTTGATCTATCGCAATATGGGAAATATGTCGGCTGCAATTGCCGATTATAACCGTGCTTTGGCAATCAATCCGAATTATGACGTTGCATTGATCGGACGCGGAAATGTCTACCGTTTAAGCGGTAAGCTTGATCTTGCCTATAACGATTTCAACAGTGCCATTCAGGCTGGCACAACCGATGGACGTGCCTGGCACAACCGTGCGCTCATCGAGCAGGCTCGTGGTGATCAGCAGCAGGCAATCTCGGATTTTGGTGCAGCCATGTCGCGCCAACCGAATGCTCCCGCCCCTTATAACGGACGCGGACTTTCATATGCCGCACTTGGCGACTGGGATAATGCCTTTGATGATTTCAATGCAGCAATACGTCTTGATAGCAACATTGCCGAAAGTTGGTCAAACCAGGCAATGGTTTATGAACATCGCGGCGAGAAGAAGAAAGCCTACGCTTCCTACACAAAGGCAGTCACCCTTGATCCGAATTTCAAGCCGGCAAAGGAAGGACAACGCCGTACGCGCGGGTGATTATCCGACTTCGTTAGCAAGTCCATTTCCCCTATACTATCCATCACCGCTATTCGATCGGTCTATGGCCACATAGATATTCCGGTTAAAAAAACAGAAAGCCTGAAACAAAAATTTGTTTCAGGCTTTGATTGTTATGCGTGATAAAAAAATTACCAACTGTGAAAAAGCCGCTCCTTCAACGAAGGAGCAGCACCAGAAAAATTGTGTTTCCTACATTCTGAAACGGAAAATTGCTGCAAGCGATTGGTTATTAGGAATATCACTCTTGCGCACAGCAAGCACATGCCCTCCATTGGCAAGAACGCGGCTTGCTATCTCATCCACCACATTATAGGTATCCGGCCCTTCCTTACCGAAAGTAACCGCACCGGTTTTTTCGTCAACAGTGCCGTGAACCATTTCATCCATATCGGCAAGCAGAGTATCAATCTGGCCGAATGTTGCTGCACGAGCGGCAAGTGCAATATCGGTTGTGGTGCGCCCCTCGTTCGTCAAATGTTCAAAACGCGAGCGGATATCGGCAACCTGCCGTTCATAATAGCGATCAAGAACCGGACGGGCAAGATCACCGATTTCTGTCGGATTTGCGCGGTCAAGCCCTGCGTTCACAATCTCTCCGATCAGGTTGCTGCCGCTATAAACGGAACGGAAAGCATTGATTGCCGCATCACTTCCGGCAACAATCAAAGGAATGTCAGATCGTGTCAAATAACGACGCAAAGCAGAATCAACAAGACGGCAATATTGGGTCAAACGGCCTGCCGTATTGGAACTGATTTTTTCGTTTCCCGTACCGGTTGCGCTATTCATATTTTTCGGCATATCCGGCACCTTGACTTCGAATGGTTCGATATCATTTGCTATTTCAATAAGACGCGCGGTTGCTTCAGAAATAACCACGACATGAGCCGTATGGGCAAAAGTAATCGAACGAAGAAGAGGGCTCAGCATAAAACGGTCAGCCACTTCGACAAAAGACTTCAACCGGTTTGCAAGGCGGAAAGTCCAGATGTGATCGGGGGTTGCCAAAACTGCAAGACTGCGTGCCTGCTTCAACCAGAATTCCTCATAATCGGAAAGACCGGTCAACAGGTTTTCCATCGCTGACAGACGTCTTTTGTCAGTCAAAGACTGGGATTGCGCCAACGCTTCCTTCACCTGATTTGCATATTCAATTTTACTGGCACCAATTTCGGATGTAATCGGTGTAGTCGGCAAGTATATTGATACACATGCATCAGCTCTCACCTCTCGCAATTTGTTAAAATCCGTCATTGATGGAATATCGACATGCTGCATTGAGAAATCCCTTTCCTCTCTTGTTTACTCAATATTGATATGGGCATTCGATATGTCCAAAAACAAGACAATCAGGATTTTATTTTTCTTAAAAATGCAATAATCCGGATTTTTTTAAAAAATAACTTCTATAATAATGCTTTTAATCACTTTTAAAATCCGCAAACTTTAAAGGAACGGAAAAGCGTTTCTTCATAAATCGGGACAATCAACATTCTCTGTTGATTAAAGCCGGCTTTGCCTTCAACAAACCGCAAAATAGAGGTGATAAAATGCCTAATTTCCCCGTTCCGGCTTTTAAAATTACGCGAAGACAGTTCCAAAAGCGGATGCAGTACCAAAACCGAGCACAGTTCAAAAGCGAGTGCCAGATAGATTGATGCCGCCCGCTTAATCTTTACCCGAAAGCTTAATATGCATATTCCAAAAAGACCGGATCAACCGAACCACCCCAAACCGAATGGAATTTGGATATCAGTCTTTCCGAATCGCATTTTCCGGTCATTGCCACCTCGAAGAGGGGATCGAGAAAACATGTTTCATCGTCACCATCGGCATTCAATTTTTTACGGTTGGCGAGACCTTTTCGGGAAATATCAAGGGCCTGACGGGCAATTTCCAGAATGGTTGTATTGCGGAAAGGTGTTTTCAACCCTTTGACGGGAACAAGGTTGCGCATGGCAAGAACTTCCTCATAGCCCCAATCTTTTGTCATCTCATAGGCGCTATCGAGTGCTTCTTCATCATAGAGTAAACCAACCCAGAAAGCCGGCAGTGCACAGATACGACGCCACGGGCCACCATCGGCACCACGCATTTCCAGAAAACGTTTGAGCCGAACTTCCGGAAACAATGTTGAAAGATGGTTGATCCAATCGCCCATATTGGCGCGGTAATCGTCAACTTTTCCCTTTAAAGCACCTTCCATGAATTGCCGGAATGTGATGTCGGTGCAATCATGATAATGTCCGTCACGAACAACAAAATACATAGGCACATCAAGGGCCCATGCGGCGTAATCGGCAAAACCGAAATTTTCGTTAAAAACAAAAGGCAGAACGCCGGCGCGACGGTTATCGGTATCACGCCATATTTCCGAACGCCATGACATGAAGCCGTTCGGCTTTCCTTCTGTGAATGGCGAAGTGGCAAAAAGTGCTGTGGCAATTGATTGCAATTTCATCGAAACTTGCATTTTACGGCGCATATCTGTTTCCGATGAAAAGTCCAGATTAACCTGAATCGTGCAGGTCCGATACATCATATCAAGACCGTGCTTGCCCACTTTCGGCATATAGTTGGTCATAATATGGTAACGTGACTTGGGCATTTGGGGCGTTTCGTCAAGACGCCATTTGGGGCTACCGCCAAGTCCCAGAAAGCCGATACCAAGAGGTGCCGCAATTTCCTTGACTTGTGCAAGATGGGCATTTACTTCGCGGCAAGTCTGATGAATTGTTTTGAGTGGTGCACCCGAAAGTTCGAATTGCCCACCCGGTTCAAGAGAAATGGCGCCAGCACCCGTCGGCTCTAACAATCCGATAATTTTTCCTTCATCAAGGATCGGTTCCCAGCCGAGCATGGCTTGCATGCCTTCAAGCAACGCCCGAATGCTCCTTTTACCTTCATAGGGGACAGGCCTATTCCCCTCGACAAAAAACGGAAATTTTTCATGTTCGGTACCAATTCGCCATTTGTCGGAAGTTTTCGCGCCACCCGCAAGATAGTTTACCAGATCATCAAAACCGTTGATTGCTGTTTCATCTTCAATGTCGCGCGCCATAACTCACAATTTCCAATTTTTTTAATTTATCTTATCTTTTAATCGTTTTCATCACTCTTTCAAGTACCACAATTTCAAGTCCCACTGCCCTCATATCAGAGACCGCTCGTCGTCGCGCCAATCACCCAAAGTTGCATCGATAACTGCAAGGGCAGCAACCGCAGCAGTATCCGCGCGCAAAATTCTGGGCCCCAAAGGGATTGCGTGAACAAACGGAAATTGTTTGAGTTGAGAGCGCTCTTCATCACTGAAACCACCTTCCGGCCCGATAAGCACACCAAGTGGAGCTCGCGGCATCTTTTTCAATATTTCAAGCGGATTTTGCGTATCAGCAGCTTCATCACAAAAAATAAGATGCCGTTCCCGCTGCCAATTTTTCAAAAGCTCTCCAAGTGAAACCGGACTACGGCAAGAACTGATAGAAAGAACACCACATTGTTCACATGCTTCAATGATGTTAGCTCGCATACGCTCTTCGTTCAGCCGTGTCACTTGTGTGAAACGGGTGATAACCGGTTGCAAAACCGATGCCCCCATTTCCACCGCCTTCTGCACCATATAATCAAGGCGGGCGTGTTTGAGCGGCGCAAAACAATAGACGAGATCGGCAGGTGCGGCCTGCTCACGCTCTTTTGAAACGAGCTCCAGCACTACAATTTTCTTTTTGATTTCATAAATTTTTGCACGCCATTCGCCATCTTTTCCATTGAAAAGCAGAAGCTCGCTTCCTTCGTTCATCCGCAGTACATTTTTAAGATAATGCGACCGGGTTTCATCAAGATCCAGTTTCCCACCGGCTGACAACGGTTCTTCGACAAAAAGTCTCTGTAATTTATAATTGGCGCGCATTGCTTCTCACTTTTCTGCCAGTGCTTTTAAAAAAGCTTTTAAAATTTCCGAATGCCCCATCACCCACCAACTTATCTACCCGTCGAAAATTTTTCGTGATGCCGGTCAATAGGGCCACTTAAGGCCGGTTTTCCAGCCTTTTTAAAAAATCAAGATCAACAATATAGTGAGTGTTTCAAAATTCGTAGTTACTTTTTACATAAAGGTGACTAGAAACTTTAAAAAAATAAAACTAAATATGAGAAGAAACTACCTTCTCTCAACGCTGTCAAATTGGTGATCTCGTAGGAAAGCAGCTTTATTGTGTTATTCCGGACAAAGGGGAATTGTCTTTTTGCCCGCTTATTGTGTTTGTTTGAAAATTTATGACTGTTAGCGTTAAACAACCGACTGTTTGGGATGTTGTCTTTTCCCTGAAAACTTTTGCAGCCGCGGCTTTGGCTCTTTATATCGCCTTTTTATGCGATCTTCCCAACCCTTATTGGACGATGACAGCCGTTTATATTGTTGCCAACCCGCTATCGGGAGCTTTGACTTCCAAAGCATTTTATCGACTTCTTGGAACGGTAATCGGCGGCATGGCAACCGTTATCATGTTGCCCATGCTTATCCCCTCACCCGAGCTTACGACTTTGGGGCTTGCCCTCTGGCTTGGCTGTTGTTTGTTCATCAGCGTATTGGACCGGTCGCCGCGCGCTTACGTCTCGATGCTTGCCGGCTATAGCATCTGCATTATCGGATTTATGATCGTCGACGCGCCGGAAACAGTCTTTGATTATTCGGCAAGTCGTGTGGAAGAAATCGGCGTTGGCATCATTTCTGCCGCGCTAGTTGGCCGCCTTGTTTTTCCCCGTCATGCAGGGCCGGTTCTGGCAGAGCGTATTGATAAATGGCTCAGAAACAGTGCCGATCTTGCAATTATGTACATTAGAGGACAAGGCAAAAGCGAAGACGCATTAAAAAGACGCCAAAAGCTGGCAATTGATGCCGTTGATTTGCGCGCCTTTACCACGCATGTCACTTATGACTCTTCGACATTGCCATCCACTGTCAATGCCATGCGCGTTTTGCAAAGCCGCATGGTTTCTTTATTACCGATGGTTGCGAGCTGCAACGATCTTATCAACCGGCGCAACAAATTGATTACAGAGCAATGTGACGGCAAAAGCAACAGCACCAAACTTGACGAATTGATTGAAGAAACCGCGGCCTGGCTTAAAACACACGAGCCGATGAAGCCGGAAGGCATCGCCCGCATCAAAGCTTTAAAGCAATCCATATTGGATGATATCGGCCGGTCGAAAGTGTGGCTTGATCTTGTTTCGCGCAATCTGACATTACGCCTTGTCGATATTATGGAAATCTATTCCGACTGTCTGCATTTGCGTAATGATATCGTCAACGGCACCCAACACAAATTGCGTTGGCACCGTTTCGATTTTCTGGGCGAAGCCCGGTCTATCCACTATGACTTCGGCATTGCTTTTCTTTCAGCCTTTTCTGCAATCCTTGCCATTTTCATTATTGTGACTTTGTGGCGTATGACCGAATGGACACAAGGCGCTACCGCTGCAATGATGACCGGTATTTTTAGTAGCCTTTTTGCGACCAAAGACGATCCTGTTCCGGCAATCCGCGGGATGCTGAAACAAATTCTTTTGGTTCTTGTTATCGCATTTGTCCTGCAATTCGGCATTTTACCACTTGTGGACGGCTATTTGCCGCTTATGCTTTGTTTGGCACTTGTCCTGGTACCGGCCGGCATCATGATGGCGATCCCTTCAAAATTTGCCATGGGTATGACAATGACGGTCAACCTGCCCAATCTGTTATTGCTGCAATCTCGATTAAGCGGAGATTTTTATAATTTCATCAATATCAATACAGCAATGATTTTGGGAATTATTGTTGCAGCAGCAACGGCTTCTATCGTACGCTCCGTCGGTGCGGAATGGAGCGCTTTTCGCCTCATCCGTGCAAGCTGGCTTGATATTATCGAAGTTGCCGAAAGGCCGACAAATACCAAAGCCTATAACGAATTGTTACACCGTATGCTTTACCGCTATGGCTTGATTGCGCCCCGTTATGCCTTGATCCCGATCCATTCACGCGTTCGCCAGACCGATATTCTCAAAGATGTCCGTGTAGGGCTTGATACAATCGAACTGCAACATTTGAAGGATTCACAAGGGCCTACCAATCGACAAAATCTTGCCAATATTTTGGAGGAACTCGCGTTCTACTATCGCGTAAAAGTAAATAGCACCGACGTCCCCGAAGGCAAAGAATTGCTGGAAGCAATTGATACGACACTCAACTGGACTCTTGCACTTCCGGATTCGGAAGATCATCAGAAGATCTCGTTTGCATTGACCGGATTGCGGCAAAATTTGTTTGGTGATGCAAAGCCTTACAAAGCGGTCTTGCCTCCGATTTTCAAAGGACATGACTCATGAACCCCGAGGTTGATATTTATGGTGTCTATATTCCGACAATCGGAATTCTGGCACTTGTCAGCTATTTTTTGAATGTTGCTCTCCAGCGGTTCATCTTGCGCAAAGGGTTGGAACGCTTCATCTGGCACCACGCGCTTTTTGCAGCGGCAACCTATTTCATCATTTTGAGTATTCTTTCTTTCATTGTAACTCGGATTTAACGGATATGAACAAGCTTATAGCCAATTCCGGTCGTATATTTTTCACCCTTGTCATGGCTCTGGTGGCCGGCCTCCTCCTCTGGCAGTTATGGAACTATTACATGAATGACCCATGGACAAGAGACGGTAAAATAAGTGCCGATGTTGTTCGTGTCGCGCCTGATGTTTCCGGTTTTGTAACCGAGGTCAATGTCGTCGATAACCAACATGTCAAAAAGGGCGATGTTCTTTTCAAGATTGATCAGGCACGTTTTTCTTTAGCTTTTGAAGATGCACAAGCCATGGTTGACAATGCAAAAGCTGCTCACGATCAGGCAAAACGCGATCTCGAGCGTGACCAGAAACTGGATGATAAAACCATCACCCGCCAACAATTGGAGACGGCCGCTATGCAGGAATTGCAAACCGCAGCGACATTGCGCAAGGCAATCGTCCAGCTTGATACGGCGAAACTCGATCTTGAACGTTCGACAGTGCGTGCTGCTGTAAATGGTAAACTGACCAATTTTTCTCTGGAACCTGGTGAATATGTTACGCAAGGCAAACCGGTTACCGCGCTTGTCGATACCGATTCGTTTTATGCATCCGGCTATTTTGAAGAAAACAAACTCGACCGCATTCATATCGGCAGTCGTGCAACCATCCACATTATGGGATCAAGCACTGTGTTGACCGGCGTTGTTGAAGGTTTTGCTGCGGGCATTGAAGATCGCGAACGCACGCAAACCACAAGCCTGCTTGCCAATGTTGCGCCGACGTTCAACTGGGTTCGCCTTGCACAGCGTATACCGGTCCGTATCAAACTTGATCCGGTACCTGACAATATCCACCTTGTTTCGGGACGTACTGTCAGCGTAGCAATCGAAGAAAACAAGAAATAACCAGTTGATTTTCGTCAAGATTTTTCGTCACTTAAGTGCAACAGATTTAACTTTTTTTTACTTTAATCGGCAAAAACTCCGAATAAAGCGCTGTTCATTCATTGTCGAAAAAGAAACTTCGCTATATGACAACACACAAATTAAAACTTGATAATCACATTTGATCGGAGAGATAAAATGTCAGCCAAGAGAGCCACCTTGGTGACTGTTGCTGCTCTTTTCACATTTATTCTAGTTGCTGCCGGAATTGGTTCGGTCGGTGCCGGAAATAACGAGTTTATGAGCAAAGACGGTTATGGTGTTCATAGCTCGATGCGTTAATATCTGAACTATCTGACCGGATTTCCTTGTCAAACGAAAGCCGGCAGTCATAACTTTAAAAGGGGCCTTCAGGCCCCTTCTTTTTATGATTTCTCCGTCCGTTTCCGATATGCCTATTTGTTCCCGTTTCAATTTACCGGCTGAATTTTGTGGAATCTTCTTTCCGCCGATTGAAGGCGGCTTGCGGAATTTCTTAAATTTTGATTATCCGTTTTGTCGGTAAACAAATCGAACTTCACAAATGTGAAAAGCCCGATTTTTCCTGAATTAAAAAGTCGAATATGGCTGCTTTTGTTATCGCCAAGCATTTTCAAATTCCGCGGGGGCACACTCCTATTACAGTGATCGGAACAAAGCCATCAATTATCGGATTTTAGATAACCATATCACCAATCGGCAACGGCATTCTCACCAAACAAGATTGTAAAAATTGAGGAAATCATTTGGCAATAAAATATGAGCAAGCACGCCGAAAATCGGACATTTGATGTCTAAACAAAAAGCGAAAGCTTGAAACAGCTTCCGCTTTTAAAATTCTGTTTTTCTCAAACCTTTCGGCCTGAATTTTTCATAAGATTTATGCCTGAAATTCGGAAGGGTCCGGCCCCATACGCCCATCCAATTTATCAAGCGCGGCAATAGCGTCATGATTTGCGGCGGTAAGCGAAAAATCGAATATATTGAAATTCTCGGCCATACGTTCCGCAGAGCTGGACTTTGGAATTGCCATCGTGCCCATTTCCATATGCCAGCGCAAAATGATTTGAGCGACAGTTTTATGATGTTCATCGGCAATTTTTTTCAGCACAGGATCATCAAAAAATTGGCCGCGTCCGAGAGGTGCCCATGCTTCGGTCAATATATTGTTTTTATCATGGAAAATGCGTAATTGCTTTTGTTGAAAATGCGGATGCAGTTCCACCTGATTGACTGCGGGGGCAACACCTGTTTCCTTGATAATCCGTTCAAGATCGACAATACGGAAATTGCAAACGCCGATAGATCGGACACGATTTTCCTGTTTGAGTCTGATCAGAGCTTTCCACGTTTCCACAAATAGATCACGCGCTGGCAAGGGCCAATGGATAAGATAAAGATCAACCGCGTTCATGCGGAGCCGCTTTGTACTTTCTTCAAAAGCGCGCATCGTATTGTCATAGCCTTGGTCACTATTCCAGACTTTGGTGGCAATAAAAATATTTTTGCGTTCGATACCTGAATCGGCAACACCAAGCCCGACACCTTCTTCGTTATCATAAGCTTTGGCTGTATCAATGTGCCGGTAGCCTGTCTTTATTGCCTGTTTAACAGCGGCTCTGGTATCGCGTTCGGGAATTTTAAAAACCCCGAAGCCCAATTGTGGAATGAACAAGCCATCATTCATCTTAAGCAAGGGAACCGATTTATTTTGTGAAAGTTCTGACATCTATTCTCCTTGATTATCTTATTCAATATGAACCACACTCCATCCCGTCAACGACGTTCATGGATTTTTCATTGGAGTAGATCATAATGCATAATCACCTGAATTGACAGTAAGGTAAAAACAGAATTCAAAAATAAAAAGTGATGTGTATCACATAACTTAGTTAAAATATATTATTTCGATTAAAATCAACAATTAAACGTTAAAATTCAAATCGGAATATTTTATTTTCCATGACTATTTTTCATCTCGATTAAATTAAATGAATTTTATATTTTATAAAAATATCTTCAAAAAATATTCTTTTATATTTTTAATTTTTCGAAAAATTTTTAAATTGTGCGTCCTTCAGACTCCTTTAGATATTCAGGTGCTTCGCCTGACATGTTATTTCTGGTTCGCATTTTTTTGGAAAACCGGTTTATTCATCCGTTGCAACTAAATGCCCTGATCCCTTGGATTTTCACGATGTTTATATGACGGACAGGTGATAAACGCTGAATCAAATTCCAAATTACCCGCAACGCGTTATTGTGCGGATAGAGACATCAAAACCGCAAGGAAATATAAAAACTCTTGTTATTTTTCACGTTGATAAGGCCGAAGGTGTAGACAGGTAAAAGCTATGATCACCAATAAAGCACTGAAGCGAAAAAGCGCATACCGGATTATTATTTCGCTGCTCCATATAATCTCTTTGTCCAGTCTTCTATCTCGTGATTATCCAACCGCTTTTGGGCAAGAGAGCGCCAGCTTGGTGATAATTCGTTCAATGAAGCAATATGCGACAATTCTTCATAATCGGTTCTGGTCACATAAAAAGCCTTCCATAAACGATAAATCGTCCACTCTTCGTGCAACCGTTCGAGAAGTTCAAGCTCGTCTTGCAGAGTTACCTCCCCCTCCTGTAAAACACGATAATACCAGCCTGTTCGCCCGCTTTTTTGCGTGCGCAGTGACATATCGGTGACACCGAACCTTACATTGAGCCGGAAACAGGGCTGTCTTCCTTGCGAAACTTCTATGATAGCTTTCCCTAGACGATAAACATCCCCGACAGCAATATCTTTCTCGCTCAAACCGGAGGTTGACAGATTTTCCCCGAAGGCAGTCGGCGTATCAAAGACCGCTTTATGCCCAAGCTCGTTTTTCCAGAAAGCATAATGGTCAAAATCATAGTGATGAACGGCTTTTTCCATTCCACCATGATGTTTCTTGTCTGCCTGTTCGTCACCAATAAAACCGGTTTTGGTGAGAAACAGAGGTCGATCAACCGGTTTTTTATCAATCCCGCTTTGCAAGTTTTCTGGTCCTATTGCTTTTATCGGACCAACTGAAAGTGCCAAAAGTTTTACCATTTTTTTAAAACCGATAATAATAGGTGCTGGTGGTTATGCCTCGAAACTGCTTTTAGTCCGGTTTCCCTTCTGACGCATTATTGCGCTGAAGATCGACGATGCCATATGGAAATCGTCTGCCAGACATTGAAAAACCTAATGGTTTGACAAGACTGTTCATCAGACAGGTAACATCGGCGCAGGCTTTGTCGGAGCGCGGCACTTTTTTCAAGACCGCATCAAGTTTAATTTCGTAACCATTGTTTTTATTGTCTTCAGTTTGAATATCTGCCGTTCCTTTGGTCAAAAGTTGCCAATTGCCCATTTGAATGACCGATTTATCAATAACAAGATTTTCGTCGGTAATCGTTGTTTCAATATCCCACCTGTCAAAATCCGTCGACGCATCCGCGGAATTTTCAATCTGCGCTTCATCACCGCCACCTATTGCTGTCCGCAGCTTTTCAATATCATAGCCTTTGATATTGCCCTGCGACATATTCAACGTCAGATGGCCTTGCATTTTGGAAACCACTTCCGACCACCGGCTGAACGGGGCATGCATTGTCAAGATAAGACCGGTTTTTGCATTGACAAAGGAAGGATGACCGAAAGCCCGCGCTATTGACTGGAGGTCGAGAGAATTTCCTGAAACGCGGCCTTCAATGCTGGCTTTATCATTATCGCGACTGATCTGGATATTGGATTGGATGGCTCCGCCAAATGCATTGGCATTGCCGAGATCGAAAATTCCCCGCCCGCTTCTGATCTGTATGGCAGCTGCAAGATTATTGAGGGTTATTGTTCCAAGCTGCGCCTCCGGTGCCGACATGCGGATATCAAGACCAATCAGGTCAAGAACCGAAAGATCAAGAAATTCGTTTTTTTCTTCATCCGGGAAAAATGTTGCAACCAATGTGTCAAGATTGAGCTTGTCAAAAGCAAGCGACCCGCTGATGACAGGCAGATGATCCTGATAGCCGGTGGCGAGTGCGCCGCGGGCATTATCATTTCCTAGTTTGAAATTGACATTGTTAAATTGCATATGACCGGGTTGGGCAGAAAAATCCGATTCCCAGACAACCGGCGCTTTCAATCCTTGTCCCAGCACCTGACGGTAACCGAGCCAATCCATGGTCTTGTTCCAGCCCGGAGAACGGGCCGCAATTCGTCCGTCAAAAATATAGCTTTCGGAAAGGCGCCCTTTCCCTTCAAAAGTAATACCGCCGCTTAAAGAATTAAGGCTGGCTCTAAGTTCGCTGGTACCGCCGGAAAAAAATATCAGCGCCTGCATCGCATCAATACGCAAATCGGTTGCTTTTCCGTGCCACATGGCATTGGCACGAAAACTTGCCGCTCTTGTTGATTCCGGCCATTCAAGCACAGCGTTAAGTGCCGTAATTTTTTCTGCCATCCCTCCGAGGTTTTTGCGATAGAGGAGCTCTCCATTGTCAATCACTATCCGCCCGAATGGTTGATTAAGAAGGCGGGTTATATCAGGATGATCAGGATTCTTGTTAACAATTTCGCGGGCTTCACGAACGGCTGCTCCGAAACTGCCTTGCGACCTTGAAACTGCGTCAAAAAAATCGGTAACTGTTTTGACCGGCTCTTCCATAACAAAATGTGGATTGATAATGCGGGTTTGCGAAAATGTGATGTGCCCGAACAAAGCATCAATGAGTGATAAATCGACTTCAATGCGCTCTGCTTCCATAAGTGGTGCCGTATCATCATTTGTCGGCGTGAGTATCACACCGGCCAATGATGCTTTAGGATAAGGGAAAAGATCAAGTTTCGGCGCTTCTCGCAATTGCACATTATAACCCGTCCATGCACTTAAATCCTGTGCAAGGCGGATGCGGATCGCATCGGTCGAAACGAGAGCCGGCAACAGCAGGAAAATCGCCACAACGATAATTCCCAACAGCACAACCAGCGCGCCGACATATTTTACGTTTTTTCTGTGCACCTCGTCCCTTTACCTTTTATTAACCATAAATGATTAAAACCGAATTACATTTCGGCTTCCAGTGAAAGCTTGTTTCTGAAATGCCCTTGTTTAAATTTTTGCCGGGTTTTATTGCCCGGCATTTTTTTAATCGAATTTTATTCCAACAACAATGAAAATGCTGTGAAAGCGTAACTTATGCCCCGCTAGCGCAGAAGACACTTGGCTAAAAAATGCAAAATCGTGTCATTGCGGCGAA
The DNA here is from genome assembly GCA_946481695.1 of uncultured Bartonella sp. Next base: position 13,891 of record CAMLON010000037.1, read on the forward strand.
TACTGTGTCTAGGCAATTCAAAATCCCCCTCGTTTCCCCGTGCACGCGATTTGACTGTTGTAACAGCATAACGATAACCGGCATTTTTTACGATTTTTTGGATGGCTTCATTTTCGTCACCAAATGGATAGGCAAAAGATATAATGGGCGCACCAAGTTCCTCTTCAAGTTTTGCCTTGTTTTCGACAATCTGGCGCTCTGCTTCCTTAATCGGAATATCTTTCAAATGTGGGTGGTCGAGCGTGTGACCTCCGACTTCATGCCCATGCGCCGCCCAATCTCTCATTTGGTCGAATGTCATTATCTTGTCGCGCTGTGAACGTTCATTATCCCATGAATTGTCGAGCCCCATACGCGAAGAGACAAAAAAATTGGTTGCGCTGAACCCCAATTCATCAAGAACAGGCATAGCATCCTGATAAACAGATAAAAAACCGTCGTCGAAAGTTATCGCCGCCACTTTTCCCTTTTTGCTGCCGCGAATATAAGGCATTGCTTCTTTGAGTGACAATCCTTGAAAGCCGATACGTTTCAAGACATGCATTTGCCTTATAAATTTTTCAACCGTAACATAATTGGAGCGCCCCGGAATACCTGCTTTGGGCGGCGTACCTAAATGATGATAAAGAAGTATGGGAACAGCCATATCAACCTTCCTGACGTTTCGATAGAACCTTTATGCGATGCCGATAAAGCGGGCGGGCCAGTTCTCGATAAAGGCGGGCAAAAAGAGAATGTTTGCTTTTGATCGTCGAGCCGCCAAGTTCGGCAGAAATTTCGCGAACCACCGGAGGTAAAACAACCTGCGGATGGACGCCGGTTTTCCAATATAATTGTTCGGTCGTATCAACCGGACGATCGAATGTGGCTGTCGCATCAAGTAGTTTTCGGGCAGCATTACAGCCCACCAGTTGGGCAACCTGACCCAAACCGATTTCTGTCGGCCTGATAAGTTTAATATCGCCTTTTTCAGCGTTTATTTTTCCTGTTTCGCGCACCCGAAAAGGAAAACGGATGAAACTTTCTTCATTGGCTTCCTCGACAGCAAACCGGAAAACTTCGTCAAATCGCTCGTCCAGAGCAACATCGTCTTCAATGATAAATCCTGCATCCATTCCCTCGTCGACGATTTTTTGCCAGGCGCGTCTATGCGACAAAAAACACGCAATTTCGTTTTTTGACAAAGCAAAGGGATAAAAAGGACGATAAAGCTGTTTTCTGTAAAATTGGAAAATCGTCTTGTCATCAAGGTCAAGACTATCAACAGCTCCTAACACCATTGCAGGACAAGGCAGCATTCTTTCGAGCAATTCAACTTGTATCTGTCGCTCATCCGCACGATCAAGATGGATAATCAGCGCTTTGATGGTTTTCTCTGAACCGTTCATATTCGACCCGAAAGTTTTAAAAACGGGCGGTTAAGGCCCGGCTTCCATACTAGGGACGAATGGAAAGGAAAACAATGTGAATTATACCGCTTGCTCTTAAAATTTGTCATTCAAGGAAATGGCATGTTCCTTCATTGACACGTTTGCGAACCCATCTTTCTTCTGCTGACCAGGCGTGATGTTTCCAACCTTTCCAGGTGAAGCCACATATGTAAATTTCCCACTCGGTCAAATCGTAGTGGTGTAGGAAATCCCAGATTCCGAGATAGCCGGTTGAAGGAAACCATTCCTTCAGCTTTTCATCTTTAATGCCAATTTCGGCACAGGCATCAAGGTAGAATTGTGCAGATTTTATCAGAATATCCTTACCCGCTTCACCGAGAACTTTAATTGCCTGCTTTGTCCAATCGACCCGACGATGTCTGAATAATTGCGACAGCAAACGCGGACGGGAAAAATAAGTTTTCATGATATAAGGATGGTAGACAAATGTGATCAATTCTGCCTGTTTGAAAAACTTGCATTCAAGGAAAGTCGGGTCTTCCAGCTTTTCCTGCATCGGTTTGCCAGAATTACACATCATCAAACAACTTGTCTTCGAACCGCTCCAACCATCAAGCAAACGTGGCTGATTGAAGCGTAAAACATAGTCGGCACTGTCTATTTCACGAGAAAGATCTCGCGGTAAATCGGCATTTCCTACAACAATAAACCGTCGTTTTTGAGTTTTCATACGCCTGATCCCAATTATGACGCTTTCGCCCGTTCTTTTTTAGTGCATTGATATCAATGCGTATAGTGACCGTTTTTCATGGAAAGAACAAAGGATTACGGCATTTTTATTAAAAGAAAAACAAAATAATAACAGCTTTTCTAAAAAATTTTTAAAAGCAACTTCCCGATATTTGTAATTAAACAGCCCTCCTTTTGTCGAATTTTCGCGCAAACTTCGTTCGACCATATTGATCACGGCGTGCCGTGATATTGCCGTGATAGACGCAACCATTCGCGAGCCGCATAGGAAAGGTGATTGTTACTGCGCCAGATCAATGCCATATGCCATTCGATCGCTGTATCGGTGATTTCGACGGTTTTAACATTTTTGACATTGCGTTTTTCTGCAATCATCCTTGGCAAAAACCCCACTCCCATACCGGCTGCAACAAGGCCGAACAAAAAGTCGATCTGACTCGAGCGTGCCGAGACCACCGGCTCCAGCCCCTTTTCGTGAAAGGCCTCCATCACAAGCGGCGTTAAAGCAAACTGGCTTGCAAAAAGCACAAACGGATATTCGGCAAGCTCTTTGGCTGTGATTCTTTTACGATCTCCTGCAAGGCTTGCAGGCATTAACGCGACAACCGGATCGTTGCGCACGTCCTGATAATCGAAGCCACTTGCAATCGGCACCAGAGAACCCGCAAGTTCGATTTCTCCTGTCCGCACCAGTTCCTCCAATTTTTTACTTCCGTGTTCAACAATATTGATGTCGATTTGCGGGTGTGAAG
>CAMLON010000038.1 GCA_946481695.1 uncultured Bartonella sp.
GCGAATTGATGCGGATAATGGCTTCATAACTTCTGCCGACATCTTGCGGATCAATCGGCAGATAAGGCACTTCCCACAAAGTCTTGTTCGACTTTTTCATTGCCTTCATGCCTTTATTGATCGCATCCTGATGCGAACCCGAAAAAGCGGTATAGACCAATTCACCGACATAGGGGTGGCGTTCCGGAATTTTGAGCTGATTGCAATATTCATAAACTTCCTTGATCTTTTCTATATTCGAGCAATCAAGTTCAGGGTCGACCCCTTGGGTAAACATATTCAATGCAAGCGCGACAACATCGACATTACCTGTCCGTTCACCATTACCGAACAGTGTGCCTTCCACGCGGTCGGCACCAGCAAGCAGCCCCAACTCGGCTGCCGCAATGCCGCAACCGCGGTCATTATGCGGGTGCAAGGAAATCAGAACACTGTCACGGCGGTCAATATTGCGCCCCATCCATTCGATCTCGTCGGCATAAATATTGGGCGTCGACATTTCCACTGTCGAAGGCAGGTTCAAAATCATTTTGTTGTCAGGCGTCGGATTGACAATTTCGATCACTGCATTCGAAATTTCCAGCGCGACTTCAAGTTCGGTACCAGTGAAACTTTCCGGCGAATATTCAAAACGGTAATGTTTGCCGGCTTTTGCAGCCATATCCATGACCATTTTTGCCGCATCGGTTGCTATTTTCTTGATACCGGCAACATCTTTGCCAAACACCACCCGCCGCTGTAATTCGCTTGTCGAATTATAAAAATGCACAATCGGATGGTTGGCGCCCTCCAATGCTTCGAATGTACGGGTAATCAATTCCGGACGACATTGCACCAGCACCTGCAAACTCACATTTTCCGGAACATTGCCTTGTTCGATACACCAACGCGCAAAGTCGAAATCGGTTTGCGAGGCTGATGGGAAACCTATCTCGATTTCCGGAAAGCCCATTTCAAGAAGCATGCGGAACATACGCTCCTTGCGGTCTTGCCCCATCGGGTCAATCAAAGCCTGATTGCCATCGCGCAGATCCACCGAACACCAGATTGGTGCCTTCTCAATACGCTTGTCAGGCCACGTGCGGTCTTTCAATAAAACTTGCGGGTAAGGTTGATATTTTTGCGATGCTGTCGGCATGCCTTTTTGCGAAAATTCTGGTGAAATACTCATAGTTTATGCTCGTCTGAAATACCGGTTACCGGTTGATATTTTAAAATGAAGATTGTTGAAGAGGAGCATTTACGCCGGCGGGAAACGACCGCCGGGCGCCCCTCACCGGCCCCGGCAGTCGCTCATAAGCCCGAGAAGAAGCAAGTTTGATGGCAATGCACAAAAGCCCGCATCCGTGAAGCGGCAAAAATCAAACAGCTTTTGTGAATCAAACTTTTCCATGGTCGAAAATATGACATAGCTTTTTTTCAAGCGCAACCCGTTTTATAAAACACGCTCATGCTCTTCATCAAAGCCTTAATACCCCCCTTGTCTTAAAAGATTCGTTACCCTTGTCAAAATGGCGAGATTTTGGCAATCAGGGTTCTTATTCATAAGCTTGGCGCTAGACGACAGTCATGCCGACGCTGGTTCAAAGCCCTGATAACTCTTTGCACTATAAGCTTTTTTATACTTGTTTCGATAACGCGCTTTTGGCAATCAAAGATTTGTCGGCGCTTATTGAAAAGTTGTGCCCACGCGGCTTCAAAGCCGCACAGAATCTCATTAAAAAGCCTCGCCACCCTTCCTTTAAGGCTCGAAAAGCCTTGTGACCGATCAAAGTTTTAAGCGGTGGCGCAGCAGGTTTATAAGCAGAGCTGTTTTCATGTCGTTGATCTGTCCTTTGTCGTTAAGCTTTATTGCCTCTTCAACGGACATTTCGACAATTTCAAGATTTTCGCCTTCCTGAACAAGCCCGCCGCCAGCAAAATGGTGATCCTGCGGGCGGTAACGCGCAAGGTAAAGCCAAAGCTGCTCGGTTGAAAAACCCGGAGTTGTAAAGCCTTTGAAAACAAGTTCGAGATTGTGGATCTGGTAGCCTAATTCCTCTTTTGCCTCGCGCAGCATGGTTTCATCGGCCGACTCGTCTTTTTCAATGTGGCCGGCGCAAGCTTCCAGAACATACATGGCACCGGTTGCAAGGAATACAGGCACACGAAACTGCTTGACAAAAAGCACAGTTTTTCTTTCCGCGTCATAGGGCAGAACCGCAACGCCATTGCGATTATGATAGGTCTCGCGCTTTAGCGTTTTCCACGTGCCATCCGCATCCTGCTGCTCATAGGAAACGGCTGTCAGTTTTGTCCAATGATCGGACAAAACAGTTTCTTTCAAATTTCTGATTTTTAACATAATGCTCCTCATGCAATGGGAACGGCAGTCGTCCCCTTTGGCAGTTTTGCCTCCTCTTCCGGCTCGATGTGAATAACGATACGTGCATTTTCGACTTCTTTTTTAAGAGCATCTTCGATTCTGTTGCATATATCGTGGGCATCTCCCACCGTCATTTTGGAAGGAACCACCAGATGAAATTCAATAAAGGTGACCTGACCGGCTACACGTGTGCGCAAATCATGCGCTTCGATGGCACCGGCCGCATGGCTTGAAATAGTGTCTCTGATGCGCATCGTCTCTTCAAGCTCGACGCCGACATCCATCAACCCTTGTACCGAATTGTTGATGACCTTCCACCCTTGCCAGAGAATATTCAAGGCCACAATAATGGCAAGCACCGGATCAAGAATGGCCCACCCTGTCAGAATTGCCGCAAGAAGGCCTGCAAGCACGCCGAAAGAAGTAAAAACATCGGTCATCAAATGCATACCGTCGGCTTTCAATGCCGGTGAATGCGAAATTTTACCCTGTTTTATCAGAATGAGAGCCCAGATTGCATTGATGGCACTCGCTGCAAGATTGATCGCCAGCCCATATCCGGGTTGTTCCGGCAAATGGCCAGACGTCAGTAAAGGCCATGATTCACGCAAGATCATGATGGCCGCGACAAAAATCATCGCACCTTCAAGAATTGCCGAAAAATATTCTGCCTTGGTGTGGCCGAACGGGTGATCGTTATCGGCCGGTTTCATGCTGATAAGGATGGCAACATAAGCAGCTATTGCCGCAATGACATTGACAATCGATTCCAGTGCATCCGAATAGAGAGCTACAGAACCGGTTACATAATAGGCGAAATATTTGAGTGCAAAAACAACAATGGCAACAGGGATAGACCATATTGCCAATTGTTTCAGCCTTGAATCCGCATCTGTCATCGCCATGCTTTCCTGACCAATTTTGAAACGACGTTTTCAATGATTGCCATACCGACATTGCCACCAAGGCTCATGATTGATTCAGGATGGAACTGGACAGCCGCAATCGGCAGGCTTTTATGTTCGATTGCCATGATAACACCATCAGCGGTTTCTGCTGTCACATCGAATTCGGCAGGCAGACGGCTCGGGTCGGCAAAAATCGAATGATAGCGGCCAACCGTTATTTCTTTTGGCAGATCCTTAAACAACAAGCTTTTGCCAATGATATGGATGCGCGAGGGTTTGCCATGCATCGGTTTATCAAGAACACGAAGGCTTCCACCGAACGCTTCTGTCAAAGCTTGCAATCCCAGACAAACTCCGAAAATCGGAATTTTACGCGCCCTTGCCTTATTGATTGTGTCTTCACACTTGAAATCTTTTGGCGTTCCCGGCCCCGGTGACAAAACAACAAGACTGGGATTGACCGTTTCAAACACCTTTTCATCGACAGGGCTTCTCACCGTTGTCACTTTCGCGCCTGTCTCACGGAAATAATTGGCAAGCGTGTGGACAAATGAATCTTCATGGTCGACAAGCAGGATATTAACACCCGTGCCGGGCTTTTCTTTTTCCTGCCTTACGGCTTTCGGTAACGGTTTTGCGCTATCACGAATAGCAGCAATCATGGCAGACGCTTTCAATTCTGTCTCTTTTTCTTCGTCTTCCGGATTGGAATCGTAAAGCAAAGTTGCGCCTGCTCTCACCGATGCCACGCCATCCTTGATGCGCACGGTGCGAAGTGTTAGCCCCGTATTCATGTCACCATTAAAGAAAATCATGCCGATAGCGCCGGCATACCATGCACGCACACTTCTTTCATGATTTTCGATAAAGCGCATTGCCCACAATTTCGGTGCACCGGTCACAGTCACTGCCCATGCATGAGACAAAAAAGCATCGAACGCATCAAGGCCATTCCGCAAGCGTCCCTCAATATGATCAACCGTGTGAATAAGGCGCGAATACATTTCAATTTGCCGCCGCCCGATGACCCTGACCGAACCAGGTTCGCAAACGCGACTTTTGTCATTGCGGTCAACATCCGAGCACATAGTCAATTCCGATTCATCCTTTTTGGAATTGAGCAATGTCAAAATCTGCTCGGAATCTGCAATGGCATCCTGCCCGCGTTTGATTGTTCCGGAAATCGGGCAGGTTTCAACCCGCCTTCCGGTCACGCGAACATACATTTCAGGCGAAGCACCGACGAGATATTCTTCCTGCCCCAGATTGATAAAAAACGAATAGGGCGAAGGATTGGTGAGTTTCAGCCTTTTGCTGATTGCCGAAGGACTTGCCGGACATGGCTCGTAAAATGTCTGCCCCGGTACCACTTCAAAAAGATCGCCGCGCTTGAAACTTTCCTTGGCTTCTCTTACCAAAGCGGCATATTCGCCCTTTTTGTGATCGCCTTTTTGCGGAATGGTGTTTGCCGCTTTGAATGGCTGTTCAACCGTTTTGCGGCTTAAACCTGCAGTCGACATATCGGAAAAAGAAAAATCGTAATTCTCTATCCATGCGCGCGCCGAATAATGGTCAACAATGAGAATGGAATCAGGCAGGTAAAGCACCAGATCGCGCTGGTCTTCAGGTCGTTTGATTTTAAATTCGATGGGTTCGAACTGGAACGCAAGGTCATAACCGAAGGCTCCGTAAAGCCCGAGGCTCTGATCTTCCGTTGAATGAAAAATATCGCAAATTGCCCGTAAAAGAGAAAAAACCGACGGCATACGGGAACGTTCTTCCTCGTTGAAGACGCGCCCCGGTTTTTTGACCGTAAGTGTCAATTTGTTGGCAGTGCGTTCGGTTGTTTCCACCGCATCAAGAATCTTGAGGCGCGGCTCGATCATATCAAGGATAATTTTTCCGCGCTCGTTCAGCGCCTCGATTTTCATAACCCGCCCGCGCGACGTAATAGCAATTGGTGGATCGATAATGCCCGAATCCCACCGCGTATAGCGCCCCGGATATTCATAGTTTGAAGAAAAAATGGCCCCGCGGCGGCTATCAAGTGCTTCAACCATTTTGTCGATTGCACCCTCATAGGCAATATCCTTGCACGAACGGCGAACCTTTATGTCCCCTTTCGTGAGATATTCAAAAGTCTTTCCACCAACCATGTTTTTATCCATTTTTAAACTCCGCTCTGTTTTTAAGGTCACCACCGGAACGGAGTATATAAAAAAGGCCGCCCGGTTTTTTCCGTCGCGACCTCGTCTTGAATTTTACGCACAAGCAATCAGGGCCGCTAGAAGCAACCCCACCACCAGATCATGAATGTGCGTTTATTGTTCATAAGAATTCTTTTAACCTGTCCGCCATATCAAGGCAACAGAAAACATTATGATGAAAAACGCTTATTCTTTTCTGCAACCGAAACGGGCATGGCAATTTTCGTGCTGCTCCAACCCATTTGTCATAAATGAAACGAAAAACCGGACTGTCTTTTTCCAAAACCGCATAACCCGACCACTTGCTCTGATACGTCCTTGACTTGCCCGACAAACGCATCAAACACCGTTTTTCGAACTACCCTCATCGTTTTATGCGCCTCATTATATTCAAATAGAGTTTTAATAAATAAAAATTCTTACTTAGACCTTGTGGTAAAAATAATTCTTAAAAAAATTTTCAATGTTTAACGACGACTTTATCGAACTTATCAGCTTGATCTTAAAATTTTTATGGATTTTTCAAGACTATAGAAATCCGATTCGCTTTTATGATTCCACTTAAACACTTGAAAGGCGTAAATTCTGAAGTTTCAAAAACTTGGATATACTCGAGATAAGAACAATAGATCAAATTGTTTAAAATATTGAAAGATAAAGAAAAGTCCGGGCATTGGGAACCCGGACTTTTCTCCCCCTCTTAAGAAAGGGGGCACAGGTGTAGGAAATAGCGGGGGACCTAGACACCTGTCGCCTGCACTGCAAGAACTGAAGTTCTGTTGTGCGGCAATCACGAATATAGGTGAGGGTTTATAATAGTCAACAAAATTCTACAACCTTAGGTTTTAGATTTTCAGACTGTCGCCCCAATCCGAACGCCGCATCACAGAATAATTTTTTTTGTCTTTGCGCGTGGACGTGACGGCTTCCTTTTGCCCCGCAGGGGTGCAAAGGTAACAGCTTATTTTGCCGCTCGAGCGGAGCGGACGCGAAAGGATGCGACAATATTGCACATCTGGTTGGTTATGCGAAAGCGCGAGATAACAGAATTTTTCGTCTTCAAATGGAACAACAGCCTGTTTGGCAAGCCGGTGGGTGCGCGAGCGTTCTACTCTTACCGAAAAATGACACCAGTCAGGAGGCACGATCGGACAAGCCAATTCATGCGGGCAAGGTGCAACAATATGGGCGCCTTTTTCAATTAGCCTGTCACGTTGGCGGATCAATCTTTGAAAACCGGCAGGCGTACCCGGTTCAACGAGGAAAAGTATGTCTCCGGTCTTGTTCCATAGGCCATCAACAAGGCGATCCTGTATTTTTTCGGAAAGTTCATCCAGCACATAACTTGCTGTGACAAGATCCGCTTTGCCGAGATTTTCAAAATAGGCAGAAGAAATATCCATATTCTGCCAGTCTGTTGTCACCTGTTTTTTCTCGGACGGGCTGCTATCGTCATGGGCAAGGGTCGCTGAAAACAGCTTTTTACCGATAGCGATAATATCATTGCTTTGTTCAATGAGCGTTGCATTTTCAAGTGCGGGGAAAAGTCTTGTAGCCGCAAAAACCGCGGTTCCCGGACCGGCACCGACATCAAGCTGGCTTGATGGTGAAAAGGATGGAACAATATCCTGAACCTGTTGGAGTGCTGAAAACACGGCGGCATAAGTTGCCGGAAAACGCGCAGCAACATAACCGAGAGCTGCATTTTTGTTACCAATATGCATTTTCCCGTCCAGCACTTCATCGCGGTAACGTTTGGTAAGACGGCTTGAAGCTTTTGCGAGGTCGGCCGTATTGGTCGTTTGAAAAATTTCGTCGAGCGCGCTTTTTAATTGAGCGGGAAGTTGCATGGCAGGATTCCATTATACAAGGCTTTTCTTGTGAACCTTATTTCATTCTTTGTTGAAATAGTCTAACCCCGTCCTTAAGCTGGATGATTGTGTAATCATGGAGTAGCCCGAAACTTTGTCAGGCATTTTAAAAAACATAGCGATTTTTTTCTTCAGCCTGTTTCTCACAATGGAGGCAGGAATTGCACAATCGCATGCAGGCGAACCGCAAGTTTGTAAAACGGTCCGTTTTGCCGATACCGGATGGACCGACATTTCCATTACAACTGCCATAGCAACCACGCTTCTTGAAGCGCTCGGCTATGAAACAGAAACGCGCATTTTATCGGTTCCGGTTACCTATGCCTCGCTTTCCAATGGCGATATCGACGTTTTTCTCGGCTATTGGAATCCTTCCATGACACCGGATTTTACCCCCTATCGGGATGACGGCAGTGTCGAACTTTTAGGCTATAATCTTGAAGGCGCCAAATATACCTTGGCTGTGCCACAATTTGCCTATGAGAAAGGCTTGAAAACTTTTGATGATATCAAGAAGTTCGGGCCCGAGCTTGGTTACGCCATTTATGGTGTTGAACCGGGAAATGATGGTAACAGGCTTATCCTGTCGCTCCTTGATGACAAAGATCTAGGGCTTAAAGATTTCCACATTGTCGAAACCTCCGAACAGGCCATGCTTGCCGAAGTAGAGGCGCGTATTCAAGAAAACCGGCCAATCGTTTTTTTGGGCTGGGAACCGCACCCGATGAATTTGCGCTTCAAAATGGCCTATCTTTCCGGTGGTGACAAATATTTCGGGAAAAATTTCGGCAATGCCAAAGTTGGCACCAATATCCGCCGCAATTACAGTCGGGAATGCCCGAATGTAACGCGCTTTCTTGGCAATCTTGTTTTTGATGTCGACATGGAAAACCGGTTGATGGACAATGTTCTTGACCGTGGTGAAGATCCCGAACACGCTGCCCGTTCATGGCTTTCAGCCAATAGGGAGAAAGTTGCAACCTGGCTTTCGGGTGTTACCGCTTTTAACGGTGGCAATGCAGGCGAAGCTGTCGACAATGCATTAAAACTACAAAAAGCGGACACGGGTTTTCCCTATAAAATCCCTATCGGAAAAGGCGCAAATACAATCGTCGAATTTTTGAAAGAGCATGGCGGGCTCTTTTTTACGGCTGTCCGTTTGGGGCTGGATAGCCTTCTTAAAGGAACACTGGCGCTGTTACTATGGCCAAATCCTTTGTTGCTCATCGGTTTTTTATGTGTTCTTGCTTTTGCCATCCAGAGAAACTGGCGCGTCGTGGTGCTCACGGCACTAGGTTTTCTTTTCGTTATCAATCAGGGCTACTGGATTGATACGATGGAAACAATAACCTTGTTATTCTGGTCGTGCATTCTTTGCATGGGAATAGGGGTTCCCGTTGGCATTGCCTGTGCCCACCGGCCAAAAATCTATCGTGTAATCGAGCCTATTCTTGACCTCATGCAAACACTGCCGACTTTTGTCTATCTGATACCGGCGATCATTTTCTTCCGTATCGGCATGGTACCGGGGTTGATTGCAACGATTATCTTTGTGCTTCCCGCCCCGATAAGACTAACCCAGCAGGGTATCGTTTCGACGCCGAAAGCGCTGATTGAGGCAGGCAAGGCATTCGGCTCCAACCGGCGGCAGATATTGTGGAAAATCGAATTTCCCCACGCTATGCCGGAAATACGTGCGGGCATGACACAAACCATTATGTTATCGCTTTCCATGGTGGTTATTGCAGCAACTGTTGGCGGCAACGGACTGGGCGTCAAAGTTTACCGTGCGCTACAACAACATGATGCTGCTATGGGCTTTGAAGCGGGCTGCGTCATTGTGGTGGTGGCCATTGTCCTTGACCGCCTGTTCCGTCCGGGAAAGGCACGTTAATGGCCAGAGTGATTATCGATCATGTCAGTGTGGTTTTCGGCAATCGGCGCAAGCAGGCGCTTGATCTTGCCGCTCAAGGTGCATCACGGGCAGAAATCAAGGATTTAACCAATACGGTGCTTGGTGTCCATGAATGTTCTCTTGACATTGCCGAGGGTGAAACGCTGGTTTTAATGGGATTGTCCGGATCAGGAAAATCGACTTTGCTGCGCACCATCAACCGTTTGATAAAGCCGGTTGAAGGCAATATTTATGTTGGTGATGTCGGAAAAGAAATCAACGTTACCACCGCTTCCAGCGAAGAACTGCGTTATGTGCGCACCCGCCTTGTTTCCATGGTGTTCCAACAATTTGGCCTGTTTCCTTGGCGTACAGTTGCCGATAATATCGGTTTTGGCCTCGAAGTGGCGGGAGTGCCAAAGAAGCAACGTCAGGCCATTATTGCCGAACAGCTTGATCTTGTCGGACTGAATGAATGGGCAAACCGCATGGTGACCGAGCTTTCCGGCGGTATGCAACAAAGAATTGGCCTTGCCCGGGCTTTTGCAACCGGTGCACCGGTATTATTGATGGACGAGCCGTTTTCCGCCCTTGACCCGCTTATTCGCAACCATCTACAGGACGAACTTCTGGAACTGCAAAAGCGGCTCAATAAAACCTTGGTATTTGTGAGCCATGACCTTGATGAGGCCATCAAAATGGGCAACCGCATTGCCATTATGGAAGACGGGCGAATCTTACAATGCGGCACAGCACAGGAAATCGTACTAACGCCAGCCAATGAACATGTGGCCAACTTTGTGCGCCACATCAATCCTTTAAGCTTCTTGACGGCAAGACAGGTTATGCGCCCCTATAATTATGAAAATAGCGATATTTCTGTTGCAGCCATGGCAAAACCTGATACCAGTTTACCCGATCTCATCAGTGCTTGCGACCGCAAAAACGGCGCCATAGGCGTTGCCGAAAACGGACGTGTCATTGGTGTGATAACCGGGGAAGACATTATCCACCATCTGGCAGAACACCAGAAACGGTGATAGGTGTGTTTTATGAGTTTGGATATTACGACAATCAGCGATGTTGATGATCCTCGTCTTGCTCCCTATCGGGATATTCGCGAACGGGATCTGGTCGGCCGCGAACATCATTTTATTGCCGAAGGCAAGGTTGTGCTTTCGGTGCTTTTGCGTTCGGACCGTTTTCAGGCTCAATCAGTGCTTGTTGCCGCAGCCAAGCTTTTGGGGTTAATGCCGGTATTGGAAGCAACAAAGCCCACCTGCCCGATCTATTGTGTACCGCAAAAGATTATGGATGATATTGCAGGCTTCAATGTGCACCGCGGAATTCTTGGTATCGGAGAACGGATAAGCACCCCGACACTTGATGAATTTCTGGCAAGTTTACCCGAAAAAGCACTGGTTCCGGTTTTATGCGGCATTTCCAACCATGATAATATGGGCTCGATCTTCCGCAATGCTGCGGCCTTTGCGGCCGACGGTATTATCATTGATAAAACAAGTTGTGATCCGCTTTATCGCAAAGCCATTCGCGTGTCGGTGGGGGCGGCACTGAAAGTGCCCTATACTCAAGGTGAGGATATCAAGCATATTCTGGACGCGCTCGAAAAAGCCGGTTTCCGGATCTACTCGCTTTCGCCATCAGCACCGAATTATTTGAAAGATGCGGAAGTGGCAAAAAGAACTGCTCTCGTTTTCGGAACAGAAGGTGAAGGCCTTCCTGAATTTGTGCTTAAAGATACCGAGGCCTTACGCATTCCCATTGCCTATGATTTTGACAGCCTGAACGTTGCCACTGCAACAGGATTGGCACTTGAACATTTTGCCGATTTTGACAAACTGAATTGAGAGCTTCGGGAAAAGATTGTCTTTCTACGCCTGAAACGCAATTGTTCTTCATCAAGAAGATAAAAAGCAGCTTCGGCCATTTTTTTCCACAACAATGGCAGAAAAATAAGAATAACCCGAAACATTCAGGCAAAATCACGAGAGACAGCCAAGGCTTTCCTCAGACACAGGCAACAAGACTTTTCTTGAACACAGTCATCAAGCCTTCCTCAGACACAGCCGGCGAGGTTTTCTCGAACAAATCCAATAGGGTTTTCTCTTAAACACAAACCGGACGGGCTAAGCTGAATATAGTCCACTAGCCATTCGCAAGCTCAAGCAACAAGACCTTTCTTAAACACAGTCATCAAGCCTTCCTCAGACACAGCCGGTAAGGTTTTCCCGAACATAGCCAATAGCGTTTTCTCTTGAACACGAACCGGACGGGTTAAGCTGAATATAGTCCACAAGCCATTCGCAAGCTCAAGCAACAAGACTTTTCTTTAACACGTTCGTCAAACCTTCCTCAGACACAGCCGGCGAGGTTTTCTCGAACAAAGCCACACGGTTTTCCGTGAACACCGACAACAAAGTTTATCCGGACGCGGGTGGGCTTTCTTCCTATACAATCGGTTATACTTTGTTGATAAGAGTCGGGAAGGCTCGCATCAACACGTGTTGGTGAAAACTTGCTTTGTGAAAAGCAGATATATTTGGCCATGACAAATGCAAAGAGCCTTAAGCCTGGAAATGCAAAGATGTTGCTGCAGGCAAATGGTTTTGCCTGCCGGTTTTTGTCTGTTACTTTGAAACGCCCTGAGCTATCAGGCTGCGGTGTTTTCACGTGTTTGATCGAGCAGGTTTTTAAGCATTGCCTCGGCACGTGCATCCCGTTCGGAACGGGTGATAAAGCCGCCGCCAAGAACGCGTGCATCATTGCTGTCATTATCATAAAGAACACAGGCTTGTCCGGGGGCAACGCCAGTTTCGCCTTCCAGCAATTCAACCGTCAACACACCGTCTTCGACTTTCAAAATCGCCGGACGTGGCGGACGTGTGGAGCGTACTTTTGCAGCAACAACGATACCATCCTTCGGAAATTCGTCGATATTTTCGTCGCCCAGCCAATTAGCATCACGCAAAAACAATTTGCGGGTTTCAAGTGCTTCTCTCGGTCCGACAATGACGCGCGCATTTTCTGCATCAAGATAGACAACATAGAGGGCTTCGCCGGTTGCAATACCGATGCCCCGCCTCTGGCCAATAGTAAAATTGACAATTCCTTCATGGCGACCAAGAATGCGCCCGTCAATATGGACAATATCACCCGGATTGGCAGCCTCGGGACGCAATTTTGCAATCACATCCGAATAACGCCCCTGAGGAACAAAGCAAATATCCTGACTGTCATGCTTGGAAGCAACAGACAAACCCATTTCAGCGGCAATTTCACGAACATGGGGTTTTGCAAGATTGCCAAGCGGAAAACGCAGATAATCAATCTGCTCCTGCGTTGTGGCAAAAAGGAAATAGCTCTGGTCACGATTGGCATCAACTGGTCGGTATAATGCACGGTGCGCACCATTCGGACGGCTTCTTATATAGTGACCTGTTGCCAAGGCATCAGCACCGAGATTTTTCGCCGTTACAAGAAGATCGGCAAACTTCACTGTCTGGTTGCAGGCAACACAGGGAATGGGTGTTTCACCATGGGCATAACTATCGGCAAAGGGATTGATGACGGCTT
>CAMLON010000039.1 GCA_946481695.1 uncultured Bartonella sp.
CAAAGGAACATAAGCGTATTTTTATGGTGGGGCATGTTTTGCGCTACCATCCGGCCTTTGAAAAATTGCTTGAACTAGTCAATGAAGGGGCATTGGGAGAAGTGCGCTATATTCATGCCCACCGTCTCGGACTTGGCAAATTCCATACCGAAAGTGATGCACTTTGGGATCTCGCCCCCCACGACCTTTCAATGATTCTGGCTATAACAAAATGTGAACCGTCGGAAATTCATGGCGAGGGCGCGGCGATTATCGATAATCTCTCCGATTTTGCTCATGTCCATATGAAATTTCCCAATGGCATGCGCAGCCACCTTTTTGCTTCCCGCCTTAATCCCTATCGTGAACGGCGTTTGACGGTGGTTGGCACCAAAGCCATGGCCGTGTTTGATGATGTCGAACCGTGGGGAAGAAAGCTTGCCATTTACCGTTTCGAGGTTTGGCAGGACAATAATCAATGGGCATTTACCGCCGACGAGCCGGAATATATTCCGGTTGAGGAAGCAATGCCGCTCACCCGCGAATTGCAGCATTTCCTGCACTGCATCGAAACCCGCGAAGAACCCCGCACCAATGGCGACGAGGCCATTGCCGTTCTGCGTATTTTGACTGCCGGTAGTGTCCATCATAAAGCAAAGGAAATTGCTGGTAAAACGCAGGCAAAAAATAAAGATACGGCGAAGAAATAATGTAAAAAGCTGTTACATGCGTCATAGAACTTTGATTACATATTGTTCGTCTAAGGCGTTATGTTAGGCAAGCCGTGCCAGTGAATGATTCGGCCAGCTAAACAATTGATAGCAACGGAGTGAATATGCAATTTATAGATCTTGGAGCGCAAAGGGCGCGTATTAAAGATAAAATCAATACGGCTATTGCCCATGTGATTGAAAGTGGCAAATATATTCTCGGGCCGGAAGTCGAAGAATTCGAAAAACGTATGGCCGATTATATCGGCGTCAAACATGTGATCGGCTGCTCGAACGGCACTGACGCATTGTTGATGCCGCTTATGGCTGAAAATATCGGACCGGGAGATGCTGTTTTCTGCCCAAGCTTTACATTTGCTGCAACCGCCGAAGTTGTTGCATTGACCGGTGCAGAACCGGTTTTTGTCGATATTCTGCCCGATACTTTCAATATGGATCCGGCAAAACTTGAAGAAGCCATTGCAATGATCAAAAAAGAAGGCCGCCTGACACCGCGGGCGATCATTCCGGTTGATCTCTTTGGTCTTCCTGCCGACTTTAGTAAAATTTCGGCAATTGCAGCCAAAGAAAACCTGTTTGTTATTGAAGATGCAGCCCAAGCCATTGGCGGAAAACATGAAAATGCCATGTGCGGTGCTTTTGGTAATGTCGGCGCAACCAGCTTCTATCCGGCAAAACCGCTTGGCTGCTATGGTGATGGCGGGGCAATGTTTACCGATGATGATGACCTTGCCGAACGTTTGCGTTCAATCTATTTCCACGGCAAAGGTTCATCCCAATATGACAATGTCCGCATCGGCTTGAACTCGCGTCTTGATACCATACAGGCCGCTATTTTGTTGCAGAAACTCGATATTCTTGAAGACGAGATGGAAAAACGCGCCGTTATCGGCAAACGTTATAGCGATGGTTTGAAAGACGTTGTCAAAACCCCGAAAATCGAAAAAGGGTCACGCTCTGCCTATGCCCAATACACAATCGTTGTAGAAGACCGTAACGGACTTCAGGCGCACCTCAAAAATGCCGGTATTCCATCCATGATCTATTACATCAAGCCGTTGCATTTGCAGACAGCCTACCGGCATTTCCCGCAAGCCAAAGGCGGCCTGCCGGTTTCGGAACATGCAGCCGATCACGTTTTGAGCTTGCCAATGCATCCTTATTTGCCGGAAAGCGATCAGGACAAAATTATCGGCTTGATCCGGGAATTTTGTGGCAAGTGAGCAGTTGTTTGACAGTGTGAAAACAACGACTGCTCACTATCAAAAATAGATTTGGTTTGAAGAAAGGCCGGTTTACCGGCCTTTTTCTTTCATGGTGACTGCTTTAAAAGTGCAGCTTTCTCCGGTTTGCCGCTTGAAGGCGGAGAATTATTGAAGAAAGCAATGCGAACGAAAGAACGACAATAGAGAAGAAGCCGATTTTGTTGTTCAGAAAAACCGGTTCATAAAAACAGACGGCTCATGACAGGCTTATTCGCCGCCACAAACGGGAAAATAACAAAATTTATTCGTTCCGGTCATGAGAGAAACAGTTTGGCACATTCGGGCAGTGACGGGAGGCAACAGGAAAACAAGCCAAACGCCGATAGTAAAACGCAAACGTCCCGTATGAAAGCGCAAACGTCCGTATCAATGCAGAAACGCCGATATGAAAGACAACAAAGCGATTTGGAAGAATGTCGGGCGGTAAAAATAAAGCCGGTAATCCGGTTTGTAAGCGGGCTTTGTAATCGGGTGTGGCGATAATTCACCGGTTCCAAGACGAATGTTCACACTGCCGGAACATTTTATTCAAGAAAAGGTGTTTCAAGAAAGTGCGAAAGCCGCCATTGATTGGTAATGGCGGCTTAAAAAAAGCGGAATGCAGCCCGTATCGCTCAGAACACCCCGCCTTCAATCAAAAAGCGGATGATGAAAAGGAGAGCGATAATCCACGTTGCGGGATGCACTTCGCGCCATTTTCCCGTAATTGTTTTCAAAATAGCATAGCTGATGAAGCCGAAGGCAAGGCCGTTGGCGATCGAATAGGTAAACGGCATCAAAAGTGCAGTGAGTGCTGCCGGCACTGCTTCGACAATGTCGTCCCAGTTGATTTCGGCAAATTCGCGCATCATGAGACAAGCGACAAAAATCAATGCCGGCGCGGTGGCATAGGCAGGGATTGAAAGCGCAACGGGTGCAAAAAACAGAGCGAGCAGAAAGAACACACCAACGGTTATTGCCGTGAGCCCTGTACGACCGCCTGCCGCAACACCGGATGCACTTTCAACAAAAGCGGTGGTGGAGCTTGTACCGATCAGGGAGCCTGCAAGAATGGCCGTGCTATCGGCAAACAGTGCGCGGCCGAGATTATTGGGTTTATCGTCGGGAATAAGACCGGCGCGTTTACCAACGCCGACAAGTGTGCCTGTAGCATCGAATATTTCAACCAGTACAAAAACCAGAAGCACATGGAAAATGCCGGTATGCAACACGCCCACAATATCAAGCTTTAAAAAGGTCGGTGCAACAGAAGGGGGAAGTGCAATTCCGCCCGAATGAACGAGCGCTTGAAAACTCTTGTAGCCGTCATCTGTAAAGATGAAAGAGAGAATTGTGACAGCGATAATACCAATCAGAATGCCGCCGCGTATTTTGAAAGCATCAAGCGCAACAATGATAAAAAGTCCGATACCGGCAAGCACAGGACCGGCTTTGGTTACATCGCCAAGCCCCACCAGAGTGGCATCGTTATTGATGATAATGCCCGCACTCTGGAACGCCACAATAGAAAGAAACATGCCGATACCGGCGCCAATGGCACTGCGCAACGACTTCGGTACGCCGGCAATCAGCCATTGTCTGACGCCGGTTGCTGTTAAAATAAGAAAGACAACGCCGGAAAGAAAAACCGCCCCCAAAGCCTGTTGCCAGCTATAGCCCATAGTAATGACAACCGAATAGGCAAAAAATGCATTGAGCCCCATACCGGGCGCCATGCCGATCGGCCAATTGGCAAGCAACCCCATGATGAAACAGCCGACTGCGGCAGCAATACAGGTTGCAACAAAAACCGCGCCCTTATCCATTCCGGCAGCTCCCAGAATGGTGGGGTTGACAGCAAGGATGTAGGACATAGTGAGGAAGGTTGTAAGACCGGCGCCGATTTCAATGCCGATGCGCGTATTGTTCGCTTTCAAGTGAAATAGTTTCTCAAGCATCCTGCCGATCCCTATTTGATCACCCTTTAAAGGTGGTTTTGCCGTTTTATTGCCGCTACCTGTCCGGCTTTACGTTTATACCATTTTGTCGGCTTTAGGCTACAAGGGGAAAAGTGTTCAAGGCAAACATATCGGCTTTGATTCACAGTTTTCTCGCGAATCATTGCTAGTTTCGGGCGGGGAAGAACATCTCGTCACAAAAATGCGGCTGCACGCCGGTTGCGACCTTCGCATTTTTTGAAAACAGTGCGCGAAAGTTTAAAGCTGGTTAGCTGAACAGAAGGATTTGATATTTTAAAATCCGGACCTTCGTAATTTTTAAACGCAAACTTCCCTGAAGTGTAACAAAAGGCTCCATCGTCGGAAAACTGCCCCCTTCCGGCTTACCAAAAGGAGCCTTCGGGTGCGTTCGGTAAATCGCAAAGAGCTTCCGCTATGACATTTTCATAGCGCAGCGCTTTGTCTTTTAAGCAATCGAACGCTCCTGAAATAACAGTCTGGTGGAATGTTATTCTAAAACCGTTTTGTGCAAAGAATTGAAGGCTTTCTGCTGATGGAAAGTTGGTATTCAGAAATAGCGAAACAAAAATTTTCAAGAGCGGGAAAGACCACAACAACAAAATCGGAACGCTCCGGAAATCATCGAGCTTAAGCACAGTTCAAAGTTAAAATTGTTTCGAGCAAATATTTGAAGGCATCTCGTAGAACTCGAGCTTTTGTTTGGAAACCATAAACAAAATAGTCGTAAGACTCACATGAAACAAGCTTCAGAGGGGTGATAAGGTGTTATCTTTCTGAAAACGATTTTGTTATGGCTATTCCATATTATTTGCTTGTTTTTTGCGCGCCTTCAGCTTTTTTTAGCTTTTGTTGCGGTTTTGCGTTTTGCAGGCTTTTTAGGGGCAGAAGTTTTATTCTGTTGCTGTTTTTCTGCCTTCAGATCGTTTTTGATGCGGGCGGCGAGGCTCTTTTTGCCTCGAGCCTGTTTGACAAGGTCGGGAATGGGAGAAGATGCACCTTCGGATATTGCAACGTTAGCAGTAAATTTTGCCGCAGTATCCATGATCTCTTCGCGCAGCTTATCCATATCGGCTTTGGTGATTTTGTTTTGTTGCAAGTCTTGTGTTGCTTCGGCAAGCTTGCTTTTTAAAGTTGCAACTTCATCTTCCAGACGTTTGATTTCGTCGGCCTCGATACGGTTTGCCGCTCGGGCTTTACGCTCTTCAATCAATTGGTCGCGAATTTCCTCCACGGTCTTTCCCTTATTACTTTCGAGTGTGGCAACAAGTTGTTTTTCGGTTTCAAGTTCCTCTTGCCCGTCTGCCAATTGTTCCGACAACAAGTTTGCGCGTTCATCGGCACCGCTCAGGCGCCAAAGCTCTTCTTTTGCGTGATCGAGTTCGCGCTTTTGATTTGCATATTTTTCGCTAAGACGCTCGAATTTTTCGTCGCGCTTGACGAGTTCCACTGCCTGTTTTGCACGCAAAAAATCTCTATCTGCTTCGATTTCGGTGAGTGAGAGCGGCACACCCTGCGCGATCTGTTTGCGGGCAAGATAAAGCGCGCGCCGCCAGATTGCCGGAGCAAGCAGGATAAGAACGAGTGTCGTGGCAGCTATGCCAAGAATGAAAAACAGTACCGACTGGATAAGCATAAAAGGCCTCGGATGCCCGACAAATGTTTAAAACGGATTCCAGGTGGCGGCCGGGGTCAATTTCAGGTAACCGATATTGACCCCCAAACGTGCGCCAACACCGGTTCTGACCGGTACCAGAAGGATATTTCCTTTCTTAAGCACATGAAAGCCCACACCTGCAACAAAATAAGCAGAGCCGGAAATACCGGCATAACGTCCCCAGAGATTGTTGACGCTGTCAAGCTCGTAGACGAGAATCATCAAGCGCGAGCCTTGTCCGCCAATATCCCAGCCGATTGTCGGCCCTTGCCAGAAAACCTTGTGATCGCCGACGTTTTTTGTGTAAAGCGTGCCTTCACCATAGGTAAGCCCGCCGATAATGGCGCCGGAACCTTCTTCGCCGAGGATATAACCGTTCGGCAATCCATATTTGGCAAATACTTTTTCGATTGCGGTGGCCATACTGCCGGCAGCATCGCCGAAAAAGCGATGTCCGGAATCGATAATTTCCTGAGCAGTATAGCGCCCGTTTTGCTGTTGGGACTGAGCTTGCAACGGGGTCAATCCGCCAGTTGCGAACAATGTTGTAAACAAAGCCAACGCAAAGAGAAAAACGACTTTACGCCACTGAATACGGATGGAACCGGTCATAGTGTTTCACCTCTTCTGGTCACTCAATGGTTGGGTCTTTCATGATGTAAAGACCCGGTTTCTTCTGATTCTAACGGGCAAAGTTGTTTAAATTCTTAAAAACCATAAAAACGCTTAAAAATAGGCGGGATAATTTGCAAAAAGCCAGAGAACGTGGGGATAAATGTAATTTACAACGGTTCATATTTTTTAAAGTTCCGTCCATGGAATCTTAAGGGTTTTGATTTAGAGCAAGGCCAAAACGTAGTTTTTGGAGTTTTTCATTATGCCTTTAGCTGTCACTTTGAGCCCCGCCGATCTTGCCGCATTATTATGCAGCCGCATTTGCCACGACCTCATTTCACCTGTCGGGGCAATCAATAACGGTGTCGAACTATATGACGAGAGTGACGCACAGGAAGATGCTATAGAACTTATCCGCATGTCGGCGGTCAATGCATCGTCGAAACTGCAATTTGCCCGCATTGCTTTTGGTGCGGCCGGTTCTGCAGGAAGCGAGATTGACAGCGGCGACGCTGAAACAGTTGCCAAAAATTACATGGAAAACGAAAAAGGCAATCTTGATTGGAAAGCACCGCGTCTGCTTTTGCCAAAGAATGAGGTAAAATTGCTGCTTAATCTTGTTCTGGTGGCCAATTTTTCGATTCCACGCGGCGGAGATATTGTCGTCGAGATCGGTGAAGAAAATGGTAAACGCGCTTTTCAGCTCAAGGTAAGCGGAAAAATGTTGCGTGTGCCGCCTAAATTCCTTGAATTATATAATGGTCAGGTTCCTGAAGAACCGATTGATGCCCATAGCGTGCAATTTTATTATACTTTGCTTTTGGCACAAATGGCCAATATGACAATCGGCGTTCAGGCTCAGCCGGAAATCATCACTTTTACTGCCGGCTGATAAGGCAAGTGTTTGGTCATTCTTATGCGGCGTTTTGCATTGTTTTGCAAAATGCCGTGTTTTAAAGAGTGTCGGTCAAAAAATCGGAATGCGTGGAACGCTTTTCTCTGATGCTTTCACTGCTCTTTTTTGGGAAAAAACGCGGATATTGAAGAGCATTCAGGTAGGCGAGGGGGAGCGATAATTTTCCCGTGCCGAATTGTTTTTCCTTTGCTTATTAAATTTTTTTGTTGGTTTGATCTCCAAAGCCACGTTTGCAAACCAATTAAAAGCTTCAAGTCTTTTTCTTTTTTTAGTATCAAAAGAGGCGTTTAAAAGTCGGAACGGCCAAGCAAATTCATTGCGTTAAATAAACAAAATCAAGAAATTGATTTGAAGCTTTCACGCGTTTTTTAAAACTTCAACTTGGAAATAGCCCAACAGTTTTGACAATTTCTGCGGTTCCTTTGTAAGAATTGTTTAAAGGGATTTTTCTTCTTTAGCCGGAAGATCACCTTATTGATAAGCAGGGACATAAAACAGAAACATTTATAGAAAAACTTGCAGCAGAGGCAGAAAACTTGGGAGCCGGAAAACAGAGCCTGAACAGGCAAAAAATGATGGTGCACCAATATGATAGGAGCAGTATTAAAGGTGAAGGACAAAAGAAAAACCGGAGACTTTTTTAAAAACTGAAAAGTCTCCGGCGTATTTATTTAAATTATCTGTCGTGAAACAAAATTTTTAAGAAAAATCAAGCGGTTTCGCGCATCGGTTCTTCTGTCGGTTCACGCAGTACATAACCGCGACCCCATACAGTTTCGATGTAATTGACGCCACCGGAAACAGCATCCAGCTTTTTGCGAAGTTTGCAGATGAAAACGTCGATAATTTTAAGTTCGGGCTCGTCCATGCCACCATAAAGATGGTTCAAGAACATTTCCTTGGTCAAAGTTGTTCCCTTGCGCAGGGAGAGAAGTTCGAGCATCTGGTATTCTTTGCCGGTTAAATGAACCGGATGACCGCCGATTTCAACGGTTTTTGCATCGAGATTGACAACGAGATCGCCGGTCGCAATCACCGATTGGGCGTGTCCCTTCGAACGGCGAACAATAGCATGAATGCGGGCAACCAATTCATCTTTATGAAATGGCTTGGTCATATAATCATCGGCGCCAAAGCCAAGGCCGCGCACTTTATCTTCAATGCCACCCATGCCGGAAAGAATGAGGATTGGCGTTTTGACTTTGGAAAGACGCAAAGTGCGCAAAACTTCATAACCCGACATATCAGGCAGGTTGAGGTCTAACAAAATGATATCGTAATCATATAATTTGCCAAGGTCTACACCTTCCTCTCCAAGGTCTGTCGTGTAGACATTAAAGCTTTCCGATTTGAGCATAAGCTCGATGCTTGTCGCTGTCGCGTGGTCATCTTCAATCAATAAAACGCGCATATCCTATATCCCCTTTCCACTAGCCGAATCAGGCGTTATCGCGGTCAATGCAAACAACTGCGCCATGAACGTGCACAGTTGATTTAAAAAACACCATAAAATCATGATTTTAACCGAAACCATGATTTTACATTTCGGCAGCACTCAGAACAATTCGTTGCCTCTTTAACCAATCTGCATCAAAATGGTTAACAAAATATGATTCTTGTTGGCAAGAAGTTAATAAAAATTTGTGAAAAAAACCTTGTATTACCTTGATTCAAGGTGATAAAAACTGAACAGATATGCTTAATTTTTACTTTAAGAAATTGCTCTAACCGATTCAACAGACTCACTGTTTTCAGTTTTGAAAAAGGCTTTTTTGTGTTGAAAAATGGCCTTTTGTTTACCGAGCTTTAAGGGACATCCGCTATAGTGCTCAAAGACCGTAAACAAATGGTTAAAAATCCAGCCCGATTTCGTTCGTTATAAGCGTCGGGTGAGAAAAGCCTTGAACAAACCTGCCATCTCTTCGGGGAGCGTTCATGGTTCCTTTAACAAAAGGGGATAAACCGTTTTTCCGGTGAGTATATGAGTATCAAGGTGTGAACGTGTTGTTGTTCACGGTAGTCAAGGAGTATTGCGTATGAAACCGCGTGAAAGTGTGGTTCGGTTGAAGATGTTCCAGGTGCGCGAAAAACGTCGCCAGATTTCTCAACTTGATATGATGATGGGCGAGTTCAATCGTATGGCAAGCGAGTTGGAAGCGCAGATTGTTAATGAAGAGCGCAAATCCGGTATTACCGATGTCAACCATTTTGCCTATCCCACTTTTGCACGCGCTGCCCGTCAACGGCGCGAAAACCTCATGAATTCCATCCGTGATTTGCAAATCCAGAAAGCATCCGGCGAAATGAAGCTGCATGAGCTTGAAGCCGAACTTGAACGTGCAAAAGCTTTGGAAGAACGCGACGGCAAGGCATTGCCCGATGAAGATGCAGTGTTTGTCCAAAGCCGCTCGATGATCGGTTAAGACCGCGGTTTTAAAATTCTACCTCGACGCCAATTCGACGGTCGTGGGCGAGGACGAAAATCTTCAAGGAAACACGTTGCGGATATTTTGGCCTTTTTGTCGTTAAGGGCACAGAGCGTTTTAACGGGAAACGGTTTTTCCCGTTTCTTTGACAATATTTAAAAATCGGGACCTCCGGCAAAGCACTAATTTTTCATCAAAACGCGCTTTCAACACAGCGTGGACAAAACCCGAAACTATTCTCCAGTGCCTACTGATGGCGGGCATGAAATGGTCGGTTGAAGAACCGGCCATTTTTTTCGTGCTTTCTTATCTTCATGCTTTTCTTAATTTTTGCCCATTACATCCGGATTGTTCCTAGCGACAGTTTCTCACCTTTACGCGGGCTTTGTGAGCACCCGAAGATCATCATTCCGGTCATACCCCGCAATTTTACCGATTATATCGACGTGTCTTTCCAAAAAATCAGGCGATCAGCAGGGAACTTATTTCGATTTTTGTCCTGAAGATTTTACCCGCCAAGCATGAAGCTCCAACAAGTGATTGCCGGCTTGATGCGCGAGGTTGAAGACAAGACTTGCACTAAAATCAAAAAGAAGTTTTGAACTCACTTCTTTTGGGCGGGAGCCTTGCAATCGAGCGGAAATAGCGCTTTGAAACCCTTACCGCCTGCCAAACAGCCTTGAGAGGGGAATAAGTCTTAAGGGCAAAAAGAGGAGGAGGTGCGATCGAAAGATGAGAAAAACCGCTCACCTGAGCCGAGCTGCTTCACAAAAGTTTATAAAAATGTGAGGAACGGCAATCTGTCAAAAATGCTCATTTCTTTGGATTCGAAAACCGACAAAGAAAACTTGCATGACAATAAACAAAGAATTCCTAACTGGACAGGGAACGACAATCCGAATCCTGAAAGTTAAGAACGAAAAGAAACTGTAAAAATAAGAGATGAGTTTAATTTTCAAAAAAGTCGGAAAAATCGGCAATTTTAGTATTGCAGCAACTGAATTTTTTTAAGACGCATAGTTTTCGTCGGAAGTGCGTTGCGCCGGAAGTGTTTTTTAAAATATGGTAAGGAGTCGCAAAACAAGGTTCGAGATTTGCAGCCGCTTTTCCGCAGGTGTTCATTTTCAGGAAAATTTTTATACCGCATTCTTGAATTCGCCTTAATATAAAACAACCGTTTCTTAAAATGAAAGAAACGGTTGTTTTATTGATATTTCAAGGCAAGAAGGGTCAAGCATATCAATGCCGGTATTGCTGAATAC
>CAMLON010000040.1 GCA_946481695.1 uncultured Bartonella sp.
GGATCTCGCGCCCCACGACCTTTCAATGATTCTGGCTATAACAAAATGTGAACCGACGGAAATTCATGGCGAGGGCGCGGCGATTATCGACAACTTGTCCGATTTTGCCCATGTCCATATGAAGTTTCCCAATGGCATGCGTAGCCACCTTTTTGCTTCCCGCCTCAATCCCTATCGCGAACGTCGTTTGACGGTGGTTGGTACCAAAGCCATGGCCGTGTTTGATGATGTCGAGCCGTGGGGAAGAAAGCTTGCCATTTACCGTTTCGAGGTTTGGCAGGATAATAATCAATGGGCATTTACCGCAGACGAGCCGGAATATATTCCGGTTGAAGAAGCAATGCCGCTCACCCGCGAATTGCAGCATTTCCTGCACTGCATCGAAACCCGCGAAGAACCCCGCACCAATGGCGACGAGGCCATTGCCGTTCTGCGTATTTTGACTGCCGGTAGTGTCCATCATAAAGCAAAGGAAATTGCTGGTAAAACGCAGGCAAAAAATAAAGATACGGCGAAGAAATAATGTAAAAAGCTGTTACATGCGTCATAGAACTTTGATTACATATTGTTCGTCTAAGGCGTTATGTTAGGCAAGCCGTGCCAGTGAATGATTCGGCCAGCTAAACAATTGATAGCAACGGAGTGAATATGCAATTTATAGATCTTGGAGCGCAAAGGGCGCGTATTAAAGATAAAATCAATACGGCTATTGCCCATGTGATTGAAAGTGGCAAATATATTCTCGGGCCGGAAGTCGAAGAATTCGAAAAACGTATGGCCGATTATATCGGCGTCAAACATGTGATCGGCTGCTCGAACGGCACTGACGCATTGTTGATGCCGCTTATGGCTGAAAATATCGGACCGGGAGATGCTGTTTTCTGCCCAAGCTTTACATTTGCTGCAACCGCCGAAGTTGTTGCATTGACCGGTGCAGAACCGGTTTTTGTCGATATTCTGCCCGATACTTTCAATATGGATCCGGCAAAACTTGAAGAAGCCATTGCAATGATCAAAAAAGAAGGCCGCCTGACACCACGGGCGATCATTCCTGTTGATCTCTTCGGTCTTCCTGCCGACTTTAATAGAATTTCGGCAATTGCCGCCAAAGAAAATCTCTTTGTTATTGAGGATGCGGCGCAAGCCATTGGCGGAAAACATGAAAATGCCATGTGCGGCGCTTTTGGCAATGTCGGCGCAACCAGCTTCTATCCGGCAAAACCGCTCGGCTGTTATGGTGATGGCGGCGCAATGTTTACCGATGATGATGACCTTGCCGAACGTTTGCGTTCAATCTATTTCCACGGCAAAGGTTCATCCCAATATGACAATGTCCGCATCGGCTTGAACTCGCGTCTTGATACCATACAGGCCGCTATTTTGTTGCAGAAACTCGATATTCTTGAAGACGAGATGGAAAAACGTGCTGTTATCGGCAAACGTTATAGCGACGGTCTGAAAGACGTTGTCAAAACTCCGAAAATCGAAAAAGGGTCGCGCTCTGCCTTTGCCCAATACACAATCGTTGTAGAAGACCGTAACGGGCTTCAGGCGTACCTCAAAAATGCCGGTATTCCATCCATGATTTATTACATCAAGCCGTTGCATTTGCAGACAGCCTACCGTCATTTCCCGCAAGCCAAAGGCGGCCTCCCGGTTTCCGAACATGCTGCCGATCACGTTTTGAGCTTGCCGATGCATCCTTATTTGCCGGAAAGCGATCAGGACAAAATTATCGGCTTGATCCGGGAATTTTGTGGCAAGTGAGAACAGCTTTGCTATCGCCGACCGAACGATTAGACATAAAGAATAAGACCGGTTTCATACCGGTCTTTTTTATTTCCTAAAAAATTTATCGGGCTACAATTTTGTCTGGTAACAAATTTATCGCGTAATGAATTTATTCGTCTCAAAAGCGTCTTTCTGATTGGGCTTGTCTTTTCAATTCCGCTTGATGATTTTCTCCTCACACATGTCTTTATCCAGTGTGAAAAGACAGCGGATGAGACCGCTCATTCAACAAAACATTGGCCGCAAATTTTGAGGCCCGCTTTTGGTCCCCAAAAAAATTCGTTCAGCTTTATTGATTTCAGTATTCGGGCAAGCTGTTCAATGAATGGATGAAAAGCAAAAGCTTGGAAAAGACCAAGCACTCGAATAAAAACCTGCGCTTTCTGCCTGACAACCGGAAAGGCTGAACCGGCCATGATTGGCGAGCGCTCTATTGCAAAGAAGGGGAGAGGGCATCAGCCTTGTCGAATCCCCCGTCTCAATAAGGGATGAACGGCATATCCGCTCTTGAATCCTCTTGCCTTAATGACGGGAGAACGGCATAGAAGCCTTAGAACACTCCGCCTTCAATCAGAAAACGTATGATGAAGAGGAAAGCGATAATCCACGTTGCAGGGTGCACCTCGCGCCATTTTCCCGTAATTGTTTTCAAAATAGCATAGCTTATGAAGCCGAAGGCAAGGCCGTTGGCGATGGAATAGGTAAACGGCATCAAAAGAGCGGTAAGTGCTGCCGGAACGGCTTCGACAATGTCGTTCCAATTGATTTCGGCAAATTCACGCATCATCAGACAGGCAACAAAAATCAATGCCGGTGCGGTGGCATAGGCGGGGATTGAAAGCGCAATCGGTGCAAAAAACAGAGCGAGCAGGAAGAACACACCAACGGTTATTGCCGTGAGCCCTGTGCGCCCGCCAGCAGCAACGCCGGAGGCACTTTCAACAAATGCGGTGGTCGAACTGGTGCCGATAAGGGAGCCGGCAAGAATGGCCGTGCTATCGGCAAACAATGCATGCCCGAGATTATTAGGTTTATCATCGGGAATAAGACCGGCGCGTTTGCCGACGCCCACAAGTGTGCCGGTGGCGTCGAATATTTCAACCAGTACAAAAACCAGAAGCACATGAAAAATACCGGTATGTAATACGCCCACAATATCAAGCTTTAAAAAGGTCGGTGCAACAGAGGGGGGAAGTGCAATTCCGCCCGAATGAACAAGCGCTTGAAAACTCTTATAGCCGTCATCGGTAAAGATGAAAGAGAGAATTGTCACCGCGATAATACCAATCAGAATGCCGCCGCGTATTTTGAAAGCATCAAGCGCAACAATGATAAAAAGTCCGATACCGGCAAGCACAGGACCGGCTTTGGTTACATCGCCAAGCCCCACCAGAGTGGCATCGTTATTGATGATAATGCCCGCACTCTGGAACGCCACAATAGAAAGAAACATGCCGATACCGGCGCCAATGGCACTGCGCAACGACTTCGGTACGCCGGCAATCAGCCATTGTCTGACGCCGGTTGCTGTTAAAATAAGAAAGACAACGCCGGAAAGAAAAACCGCCCCCAAAGCCTGTTGCCAGCTATAGCCCATAGTAATGACAACCGAATAGGCAAAAAATGCATTGAGCCCCATACCGGGCGCCATGCCGATCGGCCAATTGGCAAGCAACCCCATGATGAAACAGCCGACTGCGGCAGCAATACAGGTTGCAACAAAAACCGCGCCCTTATCCATTCCGGCAGCTCCCAGAATGGTGGGGTTGACAGCAAGGATGTAGGACATAGTGAGGAAGGTTGTAAGACCGGCGCCGATTTCAATGCCGATGCGCGTATTGTTCGCTTTCAAGTGAAATAGTTTCTCAAGCATCCTGCCGATCCCTATTTGATCACCCTTTAAAGGTGGTTTTGCCGTTTTATTGCCGCTACCTGTCCGGCTTTACGTTTATACCATTTTGTCGGCTTTAGGCTATAAGGGGAAAAGTGTTCAAGGCAAACATATCGGCTTTGATTCACAGTTTTCTCGCCAATCGTTGCCGGTTTCGGGAGGGGAAGAACATCTCCTCACAAAAATGCGGCTGCATGCGTACCAGTTGTGGCCTTCGCATTTTTTTAAAAACAGTTCGCCAAAGTTTAAAGCCGGCTAGCTGAACAGAAGGTTTTGATATTTTAAAATCCGGACCTTCGTAATTTTTAATGCAGACTTCCTTGAAGTGTAACAAAAGGCTTCATTATCTGAAAAAACTGCTTCTTCCGGTTTTTTAAAACGAGCCTTCGGGCGCTTTTGGCAAATCGGGAAAAGCTTACGCCATGACGTTTTCAAAGCGCTGTGCTTTGTTTTTTCGGCAATTGGACACTTTTGAAACATAAGCCGGGGTGGATTTTATTTCAAAACCATTACGAGCAAAGAATTGAAGGCTTTCTGCTGACGGAAAGCCGGTTTTCCAAAATAGCGTAACAAAAGTTTTCAACAACGAAAAAGGCCACAACAACAAAATTGGGGAGCTTGCCGAAAATCATCGAGCTCAACCGGAATTCAAGCCTGAAATTGTTTCAAGCAAAGATTTTATGGCTTCTCGCAGAACTCGAGCTTTCGGTTTGGAAACCATAAACAAAATAGTCATAAGGCTTGGCGAACAAACTAAGCTTCAGATGCGCGATGAGGCGCTATCTTTCTTAAACGATTTTGTTTGGTTGTTTCATACTATTTGCTTGGGGCTTTTCGGACTTTCAGGTTTTATTGGCTTTTGTTGCAGTTTTGCGTTTTGCAGGCTTTTTGGGGGCAGATGTTTTATTCTGTTTTTGTTTTTCTGCCTTCAAATCGTTTTTGATGCGAGCTGCAAGGCTTTTTTTGCCGCGAGCCTGTTTGACAAGGTCGGGAATAGGAGAAGATGCGCCTTCGGATATTGCAACGTTGGCAGTAAATTTTGCCGCAGTATCCATAATCTCTTCGCGCAGCTTATCCATATCGGCTTTGGTAATTTTGTTTTGTTGCAAGTCTTGTGTTGCTTCGCCAAGCTTGCTTTTCAAAGTTGCAACTTCATCTTCCAGACGTTTGATTTCGTCGGCCTCGACACCGTTTGCCGCTCGGGCTTTACGCTCTTCAATCAATTGGTCGCGAATTTCCTCCACGGTCTTTCCCTTATTACTTTCGAGTGTGGCAACAAGTTGTTTTTCGGTTTCAAGTTCCTCTTGCCCGTCTGCCAATTGTTCCGACAACAAGTTTGCGCGTTCATCGGCACCGCTCAGGCGCCAAAGCTCTTCTTTTGCGTGATCGAGTTCGCGCTTTTGATTTGCATATTTTTCGCTAAGACGCTCGAATTTTTCGTCGCGCTTGACGAGTTCCACTGCCTGTTTTGCACGCAAAAAATCTCTATCTGCTTCGATTTCGGTGAGTGAGAGCGGCACACCCTGCGCGATCTGTTTGCGGGCAAGATAAAGCGCGCGCCGCCAGATTGCCGGAGCAAGCAGGATAAGAACGAGTGTCGTGGCAGCTATGCCAAGAATGAAAAACAGTACCGACTGGATAAGCATAAAAGGCCTCGGATGCCCGACAAATGTTTAAAACGGATTCCAGGTGGCGGCCGGGGTCAATTTCAGGTAACCGATATTGACCCCCAAACGTGCGCCAACACCGGTTCTGACCGGTACCAGAAGGATATTTCCTTTCTTAAGCACATGAAAGCCCACACCTGCAACAAAATAAGCAGAGCCGGAAATACCGGCATAACGTCCCCAGAGATTGTTGACGCTGTCAAGCTCGTAGACGAGAATCATCAAGCGCGAGCCTTGTCCGCCAATATCCCAGCCGATTGTCGGCCCTTGCCAGAAAACCTTGTGATCGCCGACGTTTTTTGTGTAAAGCGTGCCTTCACCATAGGTAAGCCCGCCGATAATGGCGCCGGAACCTTCTTCGCCGAGGATATAACCGTTCGGCAATCCATATTTGGCAAATACTTTTTCGATTGCGGTGGCCATACTGCCGGCAGCATCGCCGAAAAAGCGATGTCCGGAATCGATAATTTCCTGAGCAGTATAGCGCCCGTTTTGCTGTTGGGACTGAGCTTGCAACGGGGTCAATCCGCCAGTTGCGAACAATGTTGTAAACAAAGCCAACGCAAAGAGAAAAACGACTTTACGCCACTGAATACGGATGGAACCGGTCATAGTGTTTCACCTCTTCTGGTCACTCAATGGTTGGGTCTTTCATGATGTAAAGACCCGGTTTCTTCTGATTCTAACGGGCAAAGTTGTTTAAATTCTTAAAAACCATAAAAACGCTTAAAAATAGGCGGGATAATTTGCAAAAAGCCAGAGAACGTGGGGATAAATGTAATTTACAACGGTTCATATTTTTTAAAGTTCCGTCCATGGAATCTTAAGGGTTTTGATTTAGAGCAAGGCCAAAACGTAGTTTTTGGAGTTTTTCATTATGCCTTTAGCTGTCACTTTGAGCCCCGCCGATCTTGCCGCATTGTTATGCAGCCGCATTTGCCACGACCTTATTTCACCTGTCGGGGCAATCAATAACGGTGTCGAACTTTATGACGAAAGTGACGCACAGGAAGATGCCATAGAACTCATCCGCATGTCGGCGGTCAATGCATCGTCAAAACTGCAATTTGCCCGCATTGCTTTCGGTGCGGCCGGATCAGCCGGAAGCGAGATTGATAGCGGTGATGCCGAAACAGTTGCCAAAAATTACATGGAAAACGAAAAAGGCAATCTTGATTGGAAGGCACCGCGTCTGCTTTTGCCAAAGAATGAAGTGAAACTGTTGCTCAATCTTGTTCTGGTGGCAAACCTTTCCATTCCGCGCGGCGGCGATATTGTCGTCGAGATCGGCGAAGAAAATGGTAAACGCGCTTTCCAACTTAAGGTAAGCGGAAAAATGTTGCGTGTACCGCCGAAATTCCTTGAATTATATAATGGTCAGGTTCCTGAAGAACCGATTGATGCCCATAGCGTACAATTTTATTACACTTTGCTTTTGGCACAAATGGCCAATATGACAATCGGTGTTCAGGCCCAGCCGGAAATCATCACTTTTACAGTCGGCTGATAAGAGAACTGTTTGGTCATTTTTGTATCGCATTTTGCATTGTTTTTTCAAAATTCTTGGTTTTTCAACATACTTGGCTTTTGCAAAATACCGTTTTTTTAAAAAACATGCCGGTTAAAAAATCGGCATGGGCAAAACGTTTTTCTCTCATGCTTTCATTGCTCTTTTCCTGAAGAAAAACGCAGATGTTGACGGGCGCTCAGCTGGGCTGAGGGGTGCAATAATTTTCCCGTGCCGAATGGTTTTTGCTTTGCCTTTCAAATTTTTCTTTTGGTTTGATCTCCACAGCTGCGCTTGCGAATGAATAAAAAGCTTCAAGCATTTTTCTTTTCCGGTATTAAAACGTGCGTTTAAAAAAACGAAAGGCCAAGCAATTTCCATCCGTTGAACAATTGCCACTTAAAAATTGATTTGAAGAGCGCTTTCACGCGTTTTTTAAAACTCCAGTTTGAAAATGCCCGGTCGTTAGACAAACTCTGAGTTTTTTTAAGAATTGCTTAAAGGGGATTTTCCTTCTTTAGCCGGAAGAACATCTCATTGATAAGCAGGATTGATAATGAGTGATAAAAAACAGAAAAATTTATAGCCGAAAACTTGAGGCAGAGGCAGAAATTTGGGTGCCGGAAAACAGAGCCTTAACACCGGCAAAAAATGATGGTGCACCAATATGATAGGTGAAACATTATAGGTGAAGCAAAAAAGAAAGCCGAAGACTTTTTTTAAAAACGGAAAAGTCTCCGGCGCATTTATTCAAATCATCTGTCGTGAAACCAAATTTTTAAGAAAAATCAAGCAGTTTCGCGCATCGGTTCTTCTGTCGGTTCACGCAGCACATAACCGCGACCCCAAACAGTTTCGATGTAATTGACGCCACCGGAAACAGCATCCAGCTTCTTGCGCAGTTTGCAGATAAAAACGTCGATAATTTTTAATTCCGGCTCGTCCATACCACCATAAAGATGGTTCAAGAACATTTCCTTGGTCAAAGTTGTTCCCTTGCGCAGGGAGAGAAGTTCGAGCATCTGGTATTCTTTGCCGGTTAAATGAACCGGATGACCGCCGATTTCAACGGTTTTTGCATCGAGATTGACAACGAGATCGCCGGTCGCAATCACCGATTGGGCGTGTCCCTTCGAACGGCGAACAATAGCATGAATGCGGGCAACCAATTCATCTTTATGAAATGGCTTGGTCATATAATCATCGGCGCCAAAGCCAAGGCCGCGCACTTTATCTTCAATGCCACCCATGCCGGAAAGAATGAGGATTGGCGTTTTGACTTTGGAAAGACGCAAAGTGCGCAAAACTTCATAACCCGACATATCAGGCAGGTTGAGGTCTAACAAAATGATATCGTAATCATATAATTTGCCAAGGTCTACACCTTCCTCTCCAAGGTCTGTCGTGTAGACATTAAAGCTTTCCGATTTGAGCATAAGCTCGATGCTTGTCGCTGTCGCGTGGTCATCTTCAATCAATAAAACGCGCATATCCTATATCCCCTTTCCACTAGCCGAATCAGGCGTTATCGCGGTCAATGCAAACAACTGCGCCATGAACGTGCACAGTTGATTTAAAAAACACCATAAAATCATGATTTTAACCGAAACCATGATTTTACATTTCGGCAGCACTCAGAACAATTCGTTGCCTCTTTAACCAATCTGCATCAAAATGGTTAACAAAATATGATTCTTGTTGGCAAGAAGTTAATAAAAATTTGTGAAAAAAACCTTGTATTACCTTGATTCAAGGTGATAAAAACTGAACAGATATGCTTAATTTTTACTTTAAGAAATTGCTCTAACCGATTCAACAGACTCACTGTTTTCAGTTTTGAAAAAGGCTTTTTTGTGTTGAAAAATGGCCTTTTGTTTACCGAGCTTTAAGGGACATCCGCTATAGTGCTCAAAGACCGTAAACAAATGGTTAAAAATCCTGCCCGATTTCGTTCGTTATAAGCGTCGGGTGAGGAAAGCCGTGAACAAACCTGCCATCTCTTCGGGGAGCGTTCATGGTTCC
Organism: uncultured Bartonella sp.; assembly: GCA_946481695.1. The sequence goes on from CAMLON010000040.1 coordinate 8,879, forward strand.
TTTAACAAAAGGAGATAAACCGTTTGTCCGGTGAGTATATGAGTATCAAGGTGTGAACGTGTTTTTGTTCACGGTAGTCAAGGAGTATTGCGTATGAAACCGCGTGAAAGTGTGGTTCGGTTGAAGATGTTCCAGGTGCGCGAAAAACGTCGCCAGATTTCTCAACTTGATATGATGATGGGCGAGTTCAATCGTATGGCAAGCGAGTTGGAAGCGCAGATTGTTAATGAAGAGCGCAAATCCGGTATTACCGATGTCAACCATTTTGCCTATCCCACTTTTGCACGCGCTGCCCGTCAACGGCGCGAAAACCTCATGAATTCCATCCGTGATTTGCAAATCCAGAAAGCATCCGGCGAAATGAAGCTGCATGAGCTTGAAGCCGAACTTGAACGTGCAAAAGCTTTGGAAGAACGCGACGGCAAGGCATTGCCCGATGAAGATGCAGTGTTTGTCCAAAGCCGCTCGATGATCGGTTAAGACCGCGGTTTTAAAATTCTACCTCGACGCCAATTCGACGGTCGTGGGCGAGGACGAAAATCTTCAAGGAAACACGTTGCGGATATTTTGGCCTTTTTGTCGTTAAGGGCACAGAGCGTTTTAACGGGAAACGGTTTTTCCCGTTTCTTTGACAATATTTAAAAATCGGGACCTCCGGCAAAGCACTAATTTTTCATCAAAACGCGCTTTCAACACAGCGTGGACAAAACCCGAAACTATTCTCCAGTGCCTACTGATGGCGGGCATGAAATGGTCGGTTGAAGAACCGGCCATTTTTTTCGTGCTTTCCTTATCTTCATGCTTTTTTTGATTTTTGCCCATTATTTGATTTTTGCCCATTACATGACATGCGAATTGTTCCTAGCGACAGTTTCTCACCTGTAGGCGGGCTTTGTGAGCACCCGAACATAATCATTCCGGTTATATCCCGTAATTTTTTCGGATTATATCAACGTGTCTTTCCAAAAAATCAGGCGATCAGCCGAAAACTTATTTCGATTTTGCGCTGAGGATTTTACCCGCCAAGCATTAAGCTCAAACAAGTGATTGCCTGCTTGATGTGCAAGGTTGAAAACAAGCCTCGCACTTAAATTAAGAAGAAGTTTTGAAATCACTTCTTTGTTACGGAAGCCTCGCACTTAACCGGAAATAGAGCTTTGGAATTCTTTCCGCCTGCCAAACAGACTTGAGAAGGGAATGAGTCTTAAGCGCAAAAAGAGGAGGAGGGGACGACCCTAAGATGGAAAAGAACTGTTTACCCGTCCGGAGGAGCTTTAAAAAAGTTTTAAAAAAATTTTAAGAACTGCAATCTGCCAGAATGGTCTTTTCTTTGGTTCCAAAGCCGGCAGAGAAAACTTGCGCAATAACGACGAAGAGTCCTCAAGCAGGCAGGAAATGATATCCGAATTCTAAAAGTCAAGAAAGAAAAGAAACTGTAAAAACAAGAAATGAGTTAAATTTTCAAAAAGTCAGGAAAACAGGCGATTTCAATGCTGCAACAATTGAATTTTCCAAGGCGTGTAATTTTTTTCAGAATTGAGTCTTGCAAAAAGTGTTTTTTAAAATGTGGTAGGGAATCTCGAAACAAGGTTTTGAACTTGCAGCCGCGTTTCCGCATGTGTTCATTTTCAGGAAAATTTTTATCCCGCATTCTTGAAATCGCCTTAATATAAAACAACCGTTTCTTAAAATGAAAGAAACGGTTGTCTTATTTGATATTTCAAGGCAAGAAGGGTCAAGCATATCAATGCCGGTATTGCTGAATAC
>CAMLON010000041.1 GCA_946481695.1 uncultured Bartonella sp.
GACGGGGTTAGACTATTTCAACAAAGAATGAAATAAGGTTCACAAGAAAAGCCTTTATATTGGAATCGCACGATGCAACTTCCCGCTCAATTGAAAAGCGCGCTCGACGAAATTTTGCAAACGACAAATACGTCTAACCTTGAAAAAGCTTCAAGCCGGCTTACCAAACGTTATCGTGATGAAGTAGTCGACGGGAAAATGCATATTGATAACAAAAATGCGGCTTTGGGTTATGTTGCTGCGCGTTTTCCGGCAACTTATGCCGCCGTGTTTTCGGCACTCCAACAAGTTCAGAATATTTTACCGTCCTTTTCACCGTCAAGCCAGCTTGATGTCGGCGCTGGTCCAGGAACGGCGGTTTTTGCAGCCGCGAAGCTTTTTCCCGCACTTAAAAATGCAACGCTCGTTGAACAAAGCAGTGATATTATCGCTATCGGCAAGGCACTTTTTTCCAAATGTAGCACGATGCCTGCGGCGTGCCCCGACCTTTTTTGTGAAGAGGGAGGCTCTTTTGAAAAGGGGGAAGGCGAAAAAGCGGGTGAATCTTCAAAGAGAAAAATAATTTCAAATTGGCAACAAGCGGATATCCTGTCGTTTGTCCCTGATACACTTCCTCATGCCGATCTGGTAACAGCAAGTTATTTGCTTGACGAATTGGATGAAAAAAACCGGACTGCTCTTGTCGATCGTCTATGGGGAAAAACCGGCGGCATACTTTTGCTGGTTGAACCCGGCACGCCTGCCGGCTTTAAAAGACTTAATGCCGCACGCGACCGGCTTATTTCCGTCGGTGCCCATATTGTCGCACCTTGTCCGCATGAATTGGCTTGCCCAATTGTGCCGCCAGACTGGTGTCACTTTTCGGTGAGAGTCGAACGCTCACGCACTCACCGGCTTGCCAAACAGGCTGTTGTTCCGTTTGAAGATGAAAAATTCTGTTATCTCGCGCTTTCGCATAACAAACCTGATGTGCAATATTGTCGCATCCTTTCACGACCTCTACGCTCGAGCGGCAAAATAAGCTGCTACCTTTGCACCCCTGCAGGGCGAAAGGAAGCTGCCACTTCCACGCGCAAAGACAAAAAAAATTATGCTGTGATGCGCCGTTCGGATTGGGGCGACAGTCTGAAAATATAAAACCTAAGGTTGTGGATTTTCATTGACTATTATAAACCCTCACCTATATTCGACTGTGCCGCACAACAGAACTTCAGTTCTCACAGTGCAGGCGACAGGTGTTTAGGTCCCCCGCTATTTCCTACACCTGTGCCCCCTTTCTTAAGAGGGGGAGAAAAGTCCGGGTTCCCAATGCCCGGACTTTTCTTTTATTTTCAATACATTGTTCTATTGTTCTAATAGTGAGTATATTCAAGTTTATAACTTTTAGAATTTCTGCTTTTCAAGTGTTTAACTGGAAACTGAAAAACGAATCAATTTTTTATATTCGAAAAAAAATCATGAAAAATTTAGGATCTCTCGTTTAGCTGAATAAAAATCAGAGTTAAACATTAAAAATTTTTTTGAGGAATTTTTTTGTAAAAAACACAAAGTAAGAATTTTTGTTTATTAAAACTCTATTTGACTATAATAAGAGGCTTGAAAACGAATGGGCAAGTTTGGAAAGCGGTGTTGGAAACGTTTGTCGGGTAGGCTAAGGACGTTTCAAAACACGTTTTTCGGCAGCATTATGTTTTGAATGTTGGAGTGTTTTTTCGTGTCAATTACGACAAACGGGTGCGAGCGACAAGAAAATCATTATGCCCGCTTCGGTTGTAGGAGTTACGTTTTTCATGATGACGATTTCTGTTGCCTTGATATGGCGGACAGGTTAAAAGCATTTTTATGAACAATAAACGCACATTTATGATCTGGTGGTGGGGTTGCTTCTAGCGGCCCTGATTGCTTGTGCGTAAAATTCAAGACAAGGTCGCGACGGAAAAACCGGGCGGCCTTTTTTATATACTCCGTTCCGGTGGTGGCCTTAAAAACAGAGCGGAGTTTAAAAATGGATAAAAACATGGTTGGTGGAAAAACTTTTGAATATCTCACGAAAGGGGACATAAAGGTTCACCGTTCGTGCGAGGATATTGGCTATGAAGGCGCAATCGACAAAATGGTCGAAGCACTTGATAGCCGCCGCGGCGCTATTTTTTCTTCAAACTATGAATATCCGGGGCGTTATACGCGGTGGGATTCGGGCATTATCGACCCGCCAATTGCCATCACGTCGCGTGGGCGGGTGATGAAAATCGAGGCGCTGAACGAGCGGGGCAAAGTCATCCTTGATATGATCGAGCCGCGCCTTGAGGTACTTGACTGCGTGGAAACAACCGAACGCACCGCCGACAAATTGACACTTACGGTTAAAAAACCGGGGCGCGTCTTCAGCGAGGAAGAACGCTCCCGTATGCCATCGGTTTTTTCTTTGTTGCGCGCAATATGCGATATTTTCCATTCTTCAGAAGACCAGAGCCTCGGGCTTTATGGAGCCTTCGGTTATGACCTTGCCTTCCAGTTCGAACCCATCGAATTCAGAATCAAACGGCCTGAAGACCAGCGTGATCTGGTGCTTTACTTGCCTGATTCCATTCTCATTGTTGACCATTATTCGGCGCGCGCATGGATAGAAAATTACGACTTTTCTTTTTCCGATAAATCGACTGCCGGTTTAAGCCGCAAAACAGCTGAACAACCGTTCAAGGCGGCAAAAAATATTCCGCAAAAAGGCGATCACAAAAAGGGCGAATATGCCGCTTTGGTAAGAGAAGCCAAGGAAAGTTTCAAACGCGGCGATCTTTTCGAGGTGGTACCGGGGCAGACATTCTACGAGCCTTGTCCGGCAAGCCCTTCGGCAATCAGCAAAAGGCTGAAACTCACCAATCCTTCGCCTTATTCATTTTTTATCAATCTCGGGCAAGAGGAATATCTCGTCGGTGCTTCGCCCGAAATGTATGTTCGCGTAACCGGAAGACGGGTTGAAACCTGCCCGATTTCCGGAACAATCAAACGCGGACAGGATGCCATTGCCGATTCCGAGCAGATTTTGACATTGCTCAATTCCAAAAAGGATGAATCGGAATTGACTATGTGCTCGGATGTTGACCGCAATGACAAAAGTCGCGTTTGCGAACCTGGTTCGGTCAGGGTCATCGGGCGGCGGCAAATTGAAATGTATTCGCGCCTTATTCACACGGTTGATCATATTGAGGGACGCTTGCGGAATGGCCTTGATGCGTTCGATGCTTTTTTGTCTCATGCATGGGCAGTGACTGTGACCGGTGCACCGAAATTGTGGGCAATGCGCTTTATCGAAAATCATGAAAGAAGTGTGCGTGCATGGTATGCCGGCGCTATCGGCATGATTTTCTTTAATGGTGACATGAATACGGGGCTAACACTTCGCACCGTGCGCATCAAGGATGGCGTGGCATCGGTGAGAGCAGGCGCAACTTTGCTTTACGATTCCAATCCGGAAGACGAAGAAAAAGAGACAGAATTGAAAGCGTCTGCCATGATTGCTGCTATTCGTGATAGCGCAAAACCGTTACCGAAAGCCGTAAGGCAGGAAAAAGAAAAGCCCGGCACGGGTGTTAATATCCTGCTTGTCGACCATGAAGATTCATTTGTCCACACGCTTGCCAATTATTTCCGTGAGACAGGCGCGAAAGTGACAACGGTGAGAAGCCCTGTCGATGAAAAGGTGTTTGAAACGGTCAATCCCGATCTCGTTGTTTTGTCACCGGGGCCGGGAACGCCGAAAGATTTCAATTGTGAAGACACAATCAATAAAGCAAGGGCGCATAAAATTCCGATTTTCGGCGTTTGTCTGGGGCTGCAAGCTTTGACCGAAGCTTTCGGTGGAAGCCTTCGTGTGCTTGATAAACCGATGCATGGCAAACCCTCACGCATCCATATCATTGGCAAAAGCTTGTTGTTTAAGGATCTGCCAAAAGAAATAACTGTCGGCCGCTATCATTCGATTTTTGCCGATCCAAGCCGTTTGCCTGCCGAATTCGATGTGACAGCCGAAACCGCAGATGGTGTTATTATGGCAATCGAGCATAAAAGCCTGCCGATTGCAGCTGTCCAGTTCCATCCTGAATCAATTATGAGTCTTGGTGGCAATGTCGGTATGGCAATCATTGAAAATGTCGTTTCAAAATTAGTCAAGAAAGCATGGCAATGACAGATGCGGATTCAAGGCTGAAACAATTGGCAATATGGTCTATCCCTGTTGCCATTGTTGTTTTTGCACTCAAATATTTCGCCTATTATGTAACCGGTTCTGTAGCTCTCTATTCGGATGCACTGGAATCGATTGTCAATGTCATTGCGGCAATAGCTGCTTATGTTGCCATCCTTATCAGCATGAAACCGGCCGATAACGATCACCCGTTCGGCCACACCAAGGCAGAATATTTTTCGGCAATTCTTGAAGGTGCAATGATTTTTGTCGCAGCCATCATGATCTTGCGTGAATCATGGCCTTTACTGACATCCAGCCATTTGCCCGAACAACCCGGATATGGGCTGGCGATCAACCTTGCAGCGAGTGCCATCAATGCGATCTGGGCTCTCATTCTGATAAAGCAGGGCAAAATTTCGCATTCACCGGCATTGAAAGCCGATGGTATGCATTTGATGACCGATGTTTTTACCTCTTTTGGCGTGCTTGCCGGTCTTATTGCGGCGATCCTGACAGGGTGGGCCATTCTTGATCCTGTGCTTGCCATTATTGTGGCCTTGAATATTCTCTGGCAAGGGTGGAAAGTTATCAACAATTCGGTACAAGGGCTGATGGATGTCGGCGTCGAGCTGGAAGAGACGATGCGTATCAGAGACACTATTTCAAGCCATGCGGCCGGTGCCATTGAAGCGCATGATTTGCGCACACGTGTGGCCGGGCAGGTCACCTTTATCGAATTTCATCTGGTGGTGCCTTCTAAAATGACGGTGGGAGATGCCCACGATATATGCAACAGAATCGAAGATGCTCTTAAAAAAGAAGTCGAAAATGCACGTATCGTTATTCACATCGAGCCGGAAGAGGAGGCAAAACTGCCAAAGGGGACGACTGCCGTTCCCATTGCATGAGGAGCATTATGTTAAAAATCAGAAATTTGAAAGAAACTGTTTTGTCCGATCATTGGACGAAACTGACAGCCGTTTCCTATGAGCAGCAGGATGCGGACGGCACTTGGAAAACTCAGAAGCGCGAAACCTACCATAATCGTAATGGCGCTGCGGTTCTGCCTTATGACGGGGAAAGAAAAACTGTGCTTTTTGTCAAGCAGTTTCGTGCGCCTGTCTATCTTGCAACCGGTTCCATGTATGTTCTGGAAGCTTGCGCCGGTCACATTGAAAAAGAAGAATCGGCCGATGAAACCATGTTGCGCGAGGCAAAAGAGGAATTAGGCTACCAGATCCATAATCTCGAACTCGTTTTCAAAGGCTTTACAACCCCGGGATTTTCAACCGAGCAGCTCTGGCTTTATCTAGCGCGTTACCGCCCGCAGGATCACCATTTTGTTGGCGGCGGCCTTGTTCAGGAAGGCGAAAATCTTGAAATTGTTGAAATGTCTGTCGAAGAGGCAATAAAGCTTAACGACAAGGGACAAATCAACGACATGAAAACAGCTCTGCTGATAAACTTGCTGCGCCACCGCTTGAAACTTTGAAAAAGTTGCAGGGCTTTTCGCGCCTTTGAAAAAAGTGTGACGAGGCTTTTCAATAAGGTCAATCGTCCGGCTTTGAAGCCGCGTGGGCAGAACTTTTCGATAAACGCCGACAAAGCCTTGATTACCAAACGCGAGATGTCAAGAAAAGTGTAATCACCCTGACTAAGGGTAACAAAGCTTGTCACGAAAAGAATTTTCAGAGCTTTTAAATGCGCATGGGCGTGACTGTTAACAAGCGTCACGCCTGTGAATGCGAGCTGAGATTGCAAAAAGCTCGACACCCGAATAAGGATGCCAAAGCTATTGAGACGAGAATTATCAAGGCTTTGATGAAGAGCCTGTGCCTGATTTATAAAACGGGTTGCGCTTGAAAAAAAGCTATGTCATATTTTCGGCCATGGAAAAGTTTGATTCACAAAAGCTGTTTGATTTTAGCCGCGTCTTGGATGCGGGCTTTTTTGCTTTGCCATCAAACTTGCTTCTTCTCGGGCTTATGAGCGACTGCCGGGGCCGGTGAGGGGCGCCCGGCGGTCGTTTCCCGCCGGCGTAAATGCTCCTCTTCAACAATCTTCATTTTAAAATATCAACCGGTCACCGGTGTTTCAGACGAGCATAAACTATGAGTATTTCACCCGAATTTTCACAAAAAGGCATGCCGACAGCATCGCAAAAATATCAACCTTACCCGCAAGTTTCATTGAAAGACCGCACGTGGCCCGATAAGCGTATTGAAAAGGCGCCAATCTGGTGTTCGGTGGATCTGCGCGATGGCAATCAGGCTTTGATTGACCCTATGGGGCAAGACCGCAAGGAGCGAATGTTCCGCATGCTTCTTGAAATGGGCTTTCCGGAAATAGAGATAGGTTTCCCATCAGCCTCGCAAACCGATTTTGACTTTGCGCGCTGGTGTATCGAACAGGGCAATGTTCCGGAAAATGTAAGCTTGCAGGTGCTGGTGCAATGTCGTCCGGAATTGATTACCCGTACATTCGAGGCATTGGAGGGCGCCAACCATCCGATTGTGCATTTTTATAATTCGACAAGCGAATTACAGCGGCGGGTGGTGTTTGGCAAAGATGTTGCCGGTATCAAGAAAATAGCAACCGATGCGGCAAAAATGGTCATGGATATGGCTGCAAAAGCCGGCAAACATTACCGTTTTGAATATTCGCCGGAAAGTTTCACTGGTACCGAACTTGAAGTCGCGCTGGAAATTTCGAATGCAGTGATCGAAATTGTCAATCCGACGCCTGACAACAAAATGATTTTGAACCTGCCTTCGACCGTGGAAATGTCGACGCCCAATATTTATGCCGACGAGATCGAATGGATGGGACGCAATATTGACCGCCGTGACAGCGTTCTGATTTCCTTGCACCCGCATAATGACCGTGGTTGCGGAATTGCGGCCGCTGAGTTGGGTCTGCTTGCCGGTGCCGACCGCGTTGAAGGGACACTTTTTGGCAATGGTGAGCGGACAGGTAATGTCGATGTTGTCGCACTTGCGTTGAATATGTTTACTCAAGGGGTGGATCCTGAACTTGACTGTTCGGATATCGAAAAGATCAAGGAAGTTTACGAATATTGCAATCAGCTCAAAATTCCGGAACGCCACCCCTATGTTGGTGAATTGGTCTATACAGCCTTTTCAGGGTCGCATCAGGATGCGATCAATAAAGGCATGAAGGCAATGAAAAAGTCGAATAAGACCTTGTGGGAAGTGCCTTATCTGCCAATTGATCCGCAAGATGTCGGCAGAAGTTATGAAGCCATTATCCGCATCAATTCGCAGTCGGGCAAAGGTGGCATCGCCTATATTCTGCAATCTGATTACGGTCTTAATTTGCCACGCGCTTTGCAAATTGAATTTCGTGATGTCATCCAGCACATCACCGATAAAGAAGGCAAGGAACTGCCTTCCAAGCGGATTTATGACGAGTTTGTCAAAACTTATGTCAAACAGAATAATGGGCGCTTCGGCTTTGTCGATTATAAAACCAAAGCAGATCCGAATGAAAAAGGACGCATTAATGTGACGGCAACAATTACCGATCATGGAAAAGAACAAACCATTAAAGGAATGGGTACCGGTCTGGTTGATGGCTTTATCGACGCTTTTTCCAAATATCTGAACGAAAAACTTTCGGTTGTCGATTATTCGGAACATTCATTGCAACGCGGTTCGGATGCCAAAGCCATTTGCTATATGGAAATAGCCTATCCGGAAGGCAAAATCTTCGGTGTTGCCATTGATGAAAATATCGCAACCGCATCGCTTGATGCCATTGTTTCGGCAGTAAACCGGTTGGAACGCTAAGCTTTTTAATAAAGCGGAAGGTTTTTTATAAGCCTTCAATTCCGACTGCTAAAAATTTGAAGATCGGGTGAGGTGGAAAACACTAAGCCCGATTTTTGATGTCAACGAACCTTATAATTTCATATTTTTTAGAGAAGCGCGTTGCGAACAAATGAAACGCTGATATTTTTATCTTCGCTTTTAAAAAAGCGGGATATTTTCTGTGCAATTGATGTCGTTTTCGCTGTTTACCACCGTATAACGCTCAAGAGCGCAATGCCAACTCTCGCAGTCACCGTCAATTGTAAACCAATTGTAATTGGCAGGCGGTTTTTTGCCCCCGAATGCTTGCGAGGCAGAAGCAACACCAACCACCGGCACATCACGCTCTTTACCATCTATATGTTCAAGAGACGGAACATGGGTATGACCGTGAAGAATAAGCTCGGCACCATGTTGCTTAATGACGCGCTGGAAACGTTCAATACCCCATAATTTTTTATACCAATAGGTTGCATTCTTATATGGCGGATGATGAATCATCACCACCCTGAAAAGATTGCGTTCCTTGGCTTCGCGTAAAAGGTCGGCCAGATGATAGGCTTGCGCGCTGTCGAAACGGCCGGTCGCAAAAAAAGGTGGCGTGGCTATTGCCGAAGAAACTGCAATAATGGCAACTTGGCCGCGAATGCGCATATAGGGGAAAACAGCACTCCAAGCATGGGCTTCCTCACTGGTAATCCAGGGGCGGAAGGTTTTGCAAGCTTTTTTGAACGCGCCCCCGACATAGGCATCGTGGTTGCCGAATGTAAGTGAGATATCGCTTGCAGGGCCTTGCGCCACAAGCCAATCTTTGGCACGAGCAAATTCCCGTGGCAAAGAAAGATTGACGAGATCACCGGAAATAACGAGGTGGTCGGCTTGCTTCTGTTTGATACTTTCCATCAAAGCGTCAAGCGTTTGCCTTCCCATTTCGCTGGTGCGGTTTTTCTTCCAGTTTATATAACCGGTTAAACGCTTGCCCATGAGCTCGTAGAGACGAGGGGTAGGCAGCGGCGACAAATGAATGTCGGATATATGAGCCAACTGAAACATCCCACAGAACATAGCGAGACAATAAAAATAGGCAACAAAAAAACAAAAGAGCTTGAAAAACAAAAGGATAGAAAGGAAAAAATGGCAAATTTATTGTAAAGCTTTGAAAAAAACGGGAAAAACAATAAAAAAGAGACAAGTTTTTCGACTATCAAGAAATCACGATGCCATTCTGATGGATGAAACAATCAAAGGTGAAGGGCAAACCGGTCAAAGCAATGGGTGGGAAACATATCCTACAAAACAAAACGTGTTGCCAAAACTGGCTTAAGCATTTTCTTGAAAACTTGACTAAGGCGAAGAGGCACAAGGGGCACGCCCAAGCGAAGGAGTTTGCGCAAGCGTTTTTGCAAGCACCGGATAAAGCGCATTGGAGCACGCTTTTATGTAAGTACATGCATTCGCGACAATAAAGCAAGGTCGTCAATCTGTTCCAGACACAAGAAGATAAGTGATAAAAATCAGCTTTAGTCGGTTGATGAGGCCAATGACCGACTGAACTTCAGGAAATGAAGAAATCTTCCTATTCAATCTGCGGATCGAGTATCGCGACACAGCCGACCAAACAAAGATAAAAGCGACTTATAACATGAAACGACAAGGTTAATAAGGAAGAGGGGAACGTTGGGCAACAACCGACGCCATGTGGGATAAGCCGATATACTAAAGAGAAAATAGGGCTTTTAAGTTGCTTGTCCCGTAAATGACTATCTGTATTCCGACTAACGGTGCGACCTCATTGATCCGATAAAGGGTTGGATAAATTTGTTGGATGGGAGAGCGCCAATTCATGCAGTTTAGTGTCGGCTATTTTATACGGACAGAAGCTATTTTATTTGGCTGAAAAATGAAGATTGCAATCCGTTAAAAACGGAAAATCATTGGCTTCTTATGCAGGCGTTGGGCGATTGGACGTTAAGTTAAAGAAGAGACAAAAAGGCATCCGGCAACAATAGAATAACAACAAAAGGTTTTAGTCAACAAAAGGCTCAGGTAACAGAAAGAAGAGGTCACAAAAGGCAAAAGGCTTAGGCAACAAAAAAGGACGCTAAAAAGCGTCCTTTTTTTGCGAAAAGTAAATCAAGCCCCCTCAATTTACTTTTTCAAGCCCCCGCCTTTGTTAGAAGCGATAGGTT
>CAMLON010000042.1 GCA_946481695.1 uncultured Bartonella sp.
TGAAACTCGTCAATATGGGCGGTGGTTTCCCGACACGCTATTTGAAAGATGTGCCATCGGCACAAGCTTATGGCATGGCGATTTTTGATAGCCTTTCAAAACATTTTGGCAATCGCATTCCCGAAACAATCATTGAGCCGGGACGCGGTATGGTCGGAAATGCCGGTGTTATCCGCTCTGAAGTTGTTCTGGTTTCCAAAAAATCGGAAAATGACAAGTTGCGCTGGGTTTATCTTGATGTCGGCAAATTCAACGGTCTTGCCGAAACAATGGATGAAGCTATCCGCTATCCGATTGAAACAGCCAAGGACGATGACGAAAAAGTACCATGCGTTCTTGCCGGACCAACCTGCGACTCAGCCGATGTGATGTATGAAAAAACACCTTATCCTTTGCCGGTTTCACTCACTGTTGGTGATGAAATCCTGATTGAAGGAACCGGTGCTTATACAACGACCTATGCTTCTGTAGCTTTTAACGGTTTCGAGCCGATCCGGTCTTATGTCATCTGATAGGTCAAAACCCGATATAAGCAGCAATTTACGCCCGTAGTTTTCTGCGGGCGTTTTTTTATCATTCGGCTTATTCCTTCTCTCCTAAATATCTCATGTCGCGGGGTATCTACGCAGAAAGGATCTTGATGATTACCATCACGCGAATGATTGGAAACTTGTCCAATTCTCAATTTACAGTCAAAAAGCCCATCTATTTTCTTGTCCATCCGGTTTTAACGCTGAAAGGGCTTCCGGAGCCGAACTTCGGATTTTCTGTCTGAAAGGGGAGAAAAGCTTCAGGAAGCTCATGGTTCTGACGGTTGCGGTTAAGTGCAAAATGTCATGGTATTTTTTAATGACAGTTTTTCTTGTCCGCTCGTGTGAGCCAGGTGAAAAAGTCAAAAATTCAAAAAGGATTTTCTTATTCAAGTTCCGAGTGCCGGAAAAACGAATTATCTATTTTTTGCGGTTCATTTTTCCGGCAATTGCCGCATTCAAAATGGCAAGCGCTGTTTTTTTGGAAAGCCGGACAGTTGGTTCATTCGGCCCTTGGTCTTCAACAGCGACATTTTCAATCAATGCCTTGTCTTTTGCTTTGATTTTCTGATCTTTTGTCAAGCCTGCCAATTTTGTTGGAACATTGGCCGATTTTCGCACATTCAATAGATGGCGGATAAAGCCGTTGAAACCACCTTTTATATTAAGGCGCTCGGCAAGCGTTGCAATTTTGCTTCCCACTGCCGATTGGTTATAAGCCACGACATAAGGCAAAAGCACACCTGCAGTCATGCCAAATTGGGTTTGGTAACGATTGCTTATCGATCGGGCGAGGGCGCTGGTCATGCCTAAGCCTTTCTTTGCCGCAAGTGCACCGGTGAGCGAGGCGGATGCCATTGCCATTTGCGCTTCATTATTTGAACGGTCACTGACTGCTTTTGGCAAATAGGCAAAAACGAGGCGGGCTGTTTCGAGTGCCAGAGCATCCGAAACGGGATTGAATGTCGGATAGCACCAGCTATCAATCGCATTGGTAAGTGCATGCATACCTGCGCCGGCTATAAAAATAGCAGGTGCAGACCCTGTTAAAACCGGATCGGCTACAACGCATGGCGGTATCATGCGTTTGTCATGTATTGTAAAACCGGTATTGTTGCTATTGTCGATAATGTAGGCGTTATCACTGATTTCTGCACCGCTTCCGGCAAGTGTCGGCATTGCAACAAGCGGGGGGAGAGGCGTGTAAAGCGAGGGGACTTCAAGTGTTTTGACATTCGCGCCTTTTGCACAAAACAGGCGGGTCAGTTTGGCAAGATCTATTGCTGCACCACCGCCAAAGGCAAGAATAGCATTGAAACCGCCGCTCAAATAAAGCCGAACAGTCAATTCCAATGTTTCTCTGGAAGCAGTTCCGTCGAGCGAAGAAAAAACGCCGAACGGCAATTTCAATTTGTCAATGCGTTTGAGCAGTTTTTTCAATGCCGGTGATTGGCTAAGACCGCGATCGGTCAAAACCATAACGGCTTTGACCCCGTTTTTTTCGAACACGGAGCCAAGTGCTGCAAGGCTTTTGGGCGCTAGCAGAATATCAGTCGGAAATGTCCATTTGCTTGCAGTTGTCATAAGCTATACTTACGCGAGAAGCGTAAAAAAAGCAAAACCCTTGATCGGTTTTTGCTTTTTTAGCTTTTCGCACATTAATGCCCGCCAACTCCACCGCTTAATGTTTTCGGTTTTTTTACAGCAAAAACCAGAAGTGTCAGAATTGCGAACAAGAGAGTAAGAATGAAGAAAGCGTCGATAAAGGCCATGACTGTCGCTTGCTGGCGGACAATATTATAGAGCTGCATCAAAGCCGAATCCTTCGGGTTCAAGCCTGCCATATCAAGTTTGTTTGCCAAAGCATTCAACAGGTCAATCGCCTGCCGGTTTCCCCATTGCACGCTTTCGGACAGTCGCTCATAATGAAAATCGGTACGCCGCATGATAATGGTGTTGATGATTGCAAGCCCCACAGCACCACCGAGATTACGGGTGAGGTTGAAAAGACCGGATGCATTTTTAAGCTTTTCGGCCGAAAGTGTGCCAAGTGCAATGTTGTTGATCGGCACCATACACAGGATGAGCGAGCCGCCACGTAAAATTTGCGGCCAGAACAGTTCCCAGAAATCCCAGTCGGATGTCATTCCGGTGACGAGCCAGGTTCCCCAGCCAAAACCCGCAAAACCAAGCCCCATCATTAAACGCGGGTCAAGCTTGGTCGAAAGAAAACCGGCAAGGGGGGCGGAAAAAAACATCATCAAGCCGGAAACAAACATCGTCTCGCCGATCATCAAGGCATCATAGCCGCGAATTTCGCCAAGATAGAGCGGATAAAGATAGGTAAGCCCGTAAAGTCCGATGCCCATAACGAAAGAAAAGATCGAACCGAGTGCGAAATTCAGATTTACAAAGGCCTTGAGATCGACAATCGGGTTTTTCGCTGTCAGTACGCGCCAGAAAAACAGAACGGCAGAAACACCCATGACAATGGTAAAACGGAAGATCATTTCGTCTTCCATCCAGTCATTGCGAGGACCTTCTTCAAGCACATATTCCAGTGACCCGAGAAAGGTTGCCATGGTAATTAAACCGAACCAGTCGAAGGATTGGAAAAGCGAGCTGTCGCCTTTATCAAAATCAATGAGCTTCCATGAAGCAATGGTTACGAGGATCCCGAAGGGCACATTGACAAGAAACAGCCAATGCCATGAAAAAGCATGGCTCAGATAACCGCCAACTGTCGGGCCAATCGTGGGGGCAAGTGTTGCCACTAACCCGATAATGGGTGAAACAATCGGCTGTTTTGAAGGCGGGAAAATAGTAAAGGCCGCCGCAAACACACTCGGAATCATGCCGCCACCGATAAAGCCCTGAAGGGCACGGTAGGCAATCATCTGTTCAATCGAGCCGGCTGTTGCACAAAGGGCGGATGCAATGGTGAAACCGGCAGCCGAAATTGTAAAAAGCACACGCGTTGATAACAACCGCCCCAAAAATCCCGATAGCGGTATCATAATAACCTCGGCAATGAGATAAGACGTCTGCACCCAGGCTATTTCATCCGAGCTTGCCGAAAGTCCCGCCTGTATTTCCGACAAGGATGCAGAGACAATCTGGATGTCGAGAATAGCCATGAACATGCCGAAAACCATGGCAACGAAGGCCACGATTTTTTTCGGTTCGATATGCTCTTCCACGTGGGGGAGACTGGCAGCGGTCATCAATACCTCACTTCGTTGCCAATGATTTTGCACCTTCCGGTTTTGTGCGCATGTCGACGCTGACAACTACGCTCATGCCGGCACGAATGCGCCCTGTTGCCAGAATATTTTCAGGTATCGAAATTCTGACCGGAACACGCTGGACAATTTTGGTAAAATTGCCTGTGGCATTTTGTGGTGGCAAAAGTGAAAAAACAGCGCCCGATGCAGGCGACAATGAAACGACTGTGCCTTCAAAGCTTTCGCCGTCAAGCCCGTCGACAGAGATGCGAACTTTTTCACCGCCATAGATCGAAGGAAGTTGGGTTTCTTTATAATTGGCGTCAATATAAAGCGCATTGACAGGAACGAGTGCAGCCAAACGCTGTCCATTGACGACATAGTCACCTTTTTTACCGGCAAGATTTCCCAAAACACCATCAAAAGGTGCGCGCAAAACGGTAAAATCAAGGTCACGACGGGCCTTGTCGCGCGCAAGTTCAAGACTTTTGGTTTCGCTGACTGCTTCGTCATGTTGTGCTTCAAGAACCGTGATATTGGCAGCTGCTGCCGCAATTTGTGCATTGGCACGGGTGACATTGGCAACAGCTTGGTCGTAAGCCGATTGGGCGTTATCGACAGCCGATTTTGCCACGAAACTTCCGACATTCAGTTCTTTTGCACGTTTTAACGTAATGTCGGCATTGACGGCCACTGCATTGGCCGCGTCCTTTTGTGCATTGGCTTCGTCAAGTGACGTTTTGGAAGCGGCAATCTGCGCCTCAATCCGCGCAAGTGTACGGCTTTGCGTTTGAAGTTTTGCTTCTGCTTCGTCATAGGCAATTTTATAATCGCCATCATCAAGACGAAACAGCACATCGCCTTTTTTGACATAATGGTTGGTTTCAACCGGAATGTCATTGATATAGCCGTTGACCTTGGGGGCAATCGAGGCAATATCGCCTTGCACATAAGCATCATCTGTTGTGACCAGAAAACGCCATTCGGTAAGCCACCTAAACCCCAGCCACAAAACTGCAATGGCTGCAATAATTGCAATCGCTATCGCAATTTTTTTGTGCGGGCGTTGTTTGGCCTGAGTTGTCTTGTTTGTGCTGTTAGAAAAATCTGTCATGGGACAAGGCTTCCAAGTCTGATGAAAGAGTGCGGTGTTTAACCAAAACGGGTTCAACCGTCAATAAAATGGACACACCGACAACGCTTCAGACCCGCTTCGGGTTGCATCTAGTGCATAATCCGCGAATTTCGATCGTCGTTGTGCGCGGTAAAAAGCCTTCTTTTCGTGTCATTTGAAGAATATTTTCTGCAATAAGCGGATTTTCGATTTCCGCAACCCGATTACAGTTTTCACAAATGATAAAGACCGTAAGCCCATGATTATGCTGGTCGGGATGTGAACACGCCATAAAAGCATTGACGCTTTCGAGTTTGTGAACCAGTTTTGCGGAAACAAGTTTTTGAAGTGCGCGATACACTTGCAATGGCGCGCGAAAGCCTTCTCCATGCAACCTGTCAAGTATTGTATAGGCGCTCAATGGCGCCTGTTCTTTTTCGAGGACTGAAAGCACCAACATCTGGTTACGGGTGAGCTTATCTGTCATGGGAAAATTCCTTGATTACTCCACTTATCAGTCGGCTCGCAATAAACAGGATAAACAGTGCAACAACAACGCTGGGGCCCGAACGGCTGTCAAACCGGATCGAGGCGTAAAGCCCGAGAACCGTTCCGATAATACCGATCAAAGCAGCAAGAACGGCCATTTGTTCAGGGGTTGATGAAAAACGGCGGGCAGTGGCTGCAGGAATAATGAGAAGTGCCGTAATCAGAAGTATACCGATGATATTTATGGCAACCGCGATCACAATGGCCATAAGCAACATAAAAATGAAACGGGCGCGTTCAGGCTTCATATTTTCTGCCTTCGCCATGTCGATATTGATCGTCAATGCGAGAAGCGGCCGCCACAAGAGAAAAAGCACAACAAGAATGACGGCGCATCCGACCCACACCGTCAACACATCTGTGCGGGAGACCGCCAGAATATCGCCAAACAGGTAGCTATTGATATCAATATTTGTCCAGGTCATGAATCCGATCAGGATAAGCCCGATTGCCAGTGTTGCATGGGCAAGAATGCCGAGAAGCGAATCGCCCGACAGTTTTTCTTTTGCCTGAAGAATAAAGAGTGCAATCGAAACAATGACTGCAACAAGGAAAACACCAAGCACCGTATCAATGTTGAAAAGTAAGGCAAAAGCGACACCGAGCAAAGCCGAATGGGCCATGGTATCGCCAAAATAGGCAAGTTTTTGCCAAACAATAAAACAACCGAGTGGCCCGGCCATCAATGCCACGCCAATTCCCGCTAAAAACGCTCTTACAAGATAATCGTCAAGCATTGTCGTTGGCTCCGATATTTTTGGTTGTTTTTCCGGCTGGAGTGTTGATGACAGCACCATGAATGTTATGCCGGTGGTTATGATGATGCTCATAAAGTGCCAGACCGTTTTCGGGTATTGCACCGACAAGGCGCCCGTAAGCTTCGCTTTGTGCAACCTCGGTCGGTGCTCCGCTGCAGCAAATATGGCCGTTTAAACAAATCACGCGATCGGTAGCTGCCATGACAATATGAAGATCATGGGAGATGAGAAGAATGCCGCAATCAAGTTTTTTGCGCAGACTGGCAATCAATCCGTAAAGCTCGGTTTCTCCATTATAATCGACTCCTTGTAGAGGTTCGTCTAGAACGAGAAGATCAGGCTTTCTTGCAATTGAACGGGCAAGGAGCACCCGCTGCAATTCCCCGCCCGAAAGATCGGCGACATTGGCATTTTCCAAATCAGCAACGCCTGTTTCGCTCAAAACCGATGCCAGTTTTTGGGCATCAAGTTTGGCTGTCAATGTCATGAAACGGCGAACCGTCAAAGGTAGGGATGGGTCAATCACCAATCTTTGCGGCACATAGCCGATGCGCAAGCCTGCTTTTCTGGTCACAGTCCCCGCTGATGGTTTTAAAATTCCCAATGCCATTTTTGCTGTGGTTGATTTTCCCGAACCGTTCGGACCAATCAGTGTAACGATTTCACCACGATAGATATCAAGATCTATATCATGGACAAGCCAGCGACCATTGCGTTCGATGCCTGCTTTTGTAAGCGACAACAGCCATTCTTTATCCATTTTTCCAATCCTCAAATCGTTTCATGCAATCAATCATAGTTTCTGCCAATCAGATTCTGCCAATCAAAGTTTTGACTTGTCATTATCCAATCTTCAGTCATGAAAATCAGCCTAAACTCAACTATAATTTCTCCTTCACTACACTAAAGTTTGACGGCAAACGCCTTGCACTTCTTCAACAACTGGCTTAATACAAAACTGTAATGTAATAAAGTAACATTTAAAGGGTAAAATTGTTTCGGTCTCTTTATTATACAATGGCTGCATGCGTGCTGATTTTCGTCTTCGTCATCAAAGCACAAGCGTCTTCGGTCCCTCAGGTGGTGGTTTCCATCAAACCGCTTCATTCATTGGTCGCCGCAGTTATGGGAAAATTGGGTACACCGGCGTTGATTGTTAAACAGGCCGGCTCGGAACATGGCTATGCGTTAAAGCCATCAGATGCGAAAATGTTGTCCGAAGCTGACATTATTTTTATAGCAAATCCCGATATGGAGCTTTTTCTTGCCAAACCGATAGAAAATCTCGGTGTCAAAGACCGGATGATTGCGCTTTCTGCTGCACCCGGTGTCGAGCTTCTCCCGATCAGAGAAGGTGGTTTGTTCGAAGGCGAAGATGAAAACCATAGCCATAGTGGTAAAGATGGACACGCAATGGATTTCCATTTCTGGCTTGACCCCGAGAATGCCCGGAAAGTTGTCATTTATGTAGCCGATATTCTTGCTAAAAAAGACCCCGATCATGCGGATATCTATCATAATAATGCAAAAGCTTATGATAAAGTGCTTGCCGACACCGAGCAGAATATAAAAGAAACTATTGCACCATTCCGTGACAAAAATTTTATCGTTTTTCATGATGCTTACCATTATTTCGAACATCGTTTCGGTCTTCATGCAGTCGGTTCGGTGGCACTTGACCCTGAACGTCAGCCAGGTGCTCAACGACTGAGTGCAATCAAAAACACCATCGGCAAGGAAAATGTCGTTTGTGTTTTTGCCGAGCCGCAATATCCGAATAAACTTGTTGATGTCGTTATTGAAAATACGTCTGCCAAAGTCGGCATGCTTGACCCGTTGGGACAATCATTACCGGAAGGTTCAGGCCTCTATCCGGAATTGATCGCCAACCTCGCCGATAATTTGGTCAATTGTCTTTCCCGCGATAAGTAAGATTCCGTCGGCAAATAGTTTGCAAGCATCTTTCTTTGCCATCGAACCGGTTATTGCGATGCCGTAAAACTGTTTGTTTTCGACGCCGGTTAGCCTTCAAAATACTTCAACGCCTGTTTGTCGCCGATATAACAGGCTAAATTTGATCCATTCAGATGCTTAACAACATCCTGCAAGTCTTATGACTTGTGTTTTCTCCCATTTTTAAAAAGCGGAAGTTGCTGATCAATGCAAGAGAGTTTGCCCAGCCGAATTGCGTGCACAGAAGAAGAGCAGACGAGATTGCCGGAGTCTGTCGTCAATTTGGGTGGTATTCCCGACATGTTTTGACCGATGCATTTTCCATTAGAAGAGCCAGTCAAATAATTTCACACCTCTTCTATATCTGTTTCATTTTTATGAAGTGATGCGTACTCCGTCATTGCATATGTCGTCTGAGTTTCCAAATTTAAAACCGTAAAATCCGTTGACTCTCGGAAAAATCAGTATATTGCCCGAATAACGGTTTGCCGCGATGGAACGACCGGTTTTTGTTCTGTCATTTCAAACAAAAATGAAAATTTTCATTTTTTCGGGAACTTCAATGGAATAATTGCATTTAAATGCTGAAAAACGTTGCCACGCCTATCGGATAGCAAGTTTTCATTTTCGTGTAGTTGGTGGCACTTCGGGTTTAAAAACTTATTGGTCGGTCTATGTCTTTCAAAATCGACCAGCCGAGCAAAGTTTTTCTAAGAACGCAAATTTCTCTCCCCTGGGGTGATCAGCCGAATTCATGATTACGAAACGAGAGTTGCGAACTTTATAACACTGTCAGTATGGGGCGGGAGTGCCCCCGTTCCGCAACTGGTCTCGCAGGATCAGTGGAATAAACCGTAAATGCAAACGAAGATGAGAAAGTTCGAAAACACGAAGTCCTCGAATTAATGCATGTGAGTGAAGACGTATACAGAAAAAACATTGGTCGATCCGAAACATTGCGGGAATCAAATAAGACAGACTCGAAGAGACGACCATAAATCACAGGCTATCCAATTGTCTGATAGCGCGAACGTTCCAGACATGCCGCAAAATCAGGGTGATTCTTGTCTGCGAGACGTGATTCTTGAAAAAAGGGCGTTGATTCTGTCAAAAAGGCTTCAAAATGCTCTAAGACGCATTTTTTTCGAGCGTTTTTCGGTTCTGAAAGTGGGGATAAACATTTCTGGCGGAAAATTTTCGCCTTTTTTGAAACTCTGGATGCGATTTTTTGCGCCATTTTTGAGGTGTAATCGTTAGCCGGCACACGGTAAGATTGAATCGACATAAAAAAACGAAAAAAGTGCATTTTTTTTCGATATCGCTGTTGACTCCAGGGGAAAGTGAGGTCTATATGAGCGCCACAACGAGGGCGGTAC
>CAMLON010000043.1 GCA_946481695.1 uncultured Bartonella sp.
GCCGATACGTCACGGGCGTAATTTTCAGTTGTTTCTTCTGTACCATCATTATACGCCACCATGCCATCACTTAAAGGGGGCGGCATGGCAAGCGCATTTCCCGAATTGAAATAAGGGTTATACCAATTATTTTCTGCTACTTCTGCCCCCTCTGGCGCGTCGCTATAACCGGTGAGAAGTGCCGTGATATAATCAGGCCCTGCTTCGTTATAGTTGGTAAAAATATCGGCAATGAAGGCAGGAAACGGCAAAGACACCGCACGGGCTTTTGCCATTAGCGAAAGGTCGCCCGGATTGGCACCATTATTGGCAAATTTTGCCGCCTCGACATTTGGAAATGGCGAAGGAAAATAATCGGTCGGCAAGCCTTTGCGAACAAACATTTCCCCTTCGCTGTTCGGCCCGTCCTGAATGTCATAGGTTTTGGCAAAAGCTTTTATTTGTTCCTCGTTATAGCCAAGTGCCTTGAGGTCTCGAAATGCAACATATTTCAAGGAATGGCAGGTCGAGCAAACTTCTTTATAAACCTTGAGACCGCGTTGCAATTGCTGAAGATCATAAGTGCCAAAGGGGCCGGAAAAGCTCCAGCTCTGTTTTTCGGGAAGCTTCAACGGGTAATGCGCCTCTCCTCCCTCTTCCGCAAAAACAGCAAAAGGCGAAAGAACAAAGGTGATAACAACAAGGAAAAGGTGAGTGAGTTTTCTTACCATAGCCGCCACCTTGTTTTTGCCTTTGCGGCCCTTTTTGCGAGATCTTCGCTAATGGAAGAAGGAACAGACAAAGTTTTTTCAAACTTCGGCAGGAACGGCATGATGACGAGGAAAAATACAAAATAATAAAGTGTGGCAATTTGCGACCAGAATACGCTGCTTTCTGTAATCGGTGCTGCCCCCAATATGCCAAGTGCCACCACATCAACAATGAAGAGCCAATAAAACAGTTTGAAAGCCGGACGATAGCGCGCGGAACGCACTTTCGAGCGGTCAAGCCATGGCACGAATAACCAGATGAGAACCGCCGCCATCAATATCAGCACACCGCCGAATGTCGAGCTGATCGGCCCGAAATCGAATGTAATTGCGCGCAACATAGCGTAGAAGGGTAGAAAATACCATTCCGGCACAATATGCGGTGACGTGGTCATGGTGTCGCCAGCAATATAATTATCGGAGTGGCCCATATAATCGGGCATGAAAAACAAAAACCATGCAAAGAAAATCAGAAATACGCTAATTGCAAAAATATCTTTGATCGTTGCATAGGGTATAAAAGGTACAGTTTCCGAGGGCGATTTCACCTCTACACCTGTCGGGTTGTTCTGCCCGACATGGTGGACTGCCCAGATATGCAAACCGACAAGAAAAACCAGAATGAAGGGAAAAAGATAATGCAGTGAATAAAAGCGGTTGAGTGTCGGCTGGCCGACATTGAAACCGCCCAATAATGTTTCATGAAGCCAGGGGCCGATAACCGGAATGGCCTTGAAAAGGCCGGAAATAACCGAAGCTGCCGAGGTCGACATCATACCCCAGACAAGTGTATAGCCTAAAAATGCGGTTGCCATCATCACCAGATAGATCAGAACACCGATCATCCAGATAAGCTCTCGCGGCTTTTTATACGAGCCATAATAAAGGCCACGGCCGAGATGGATATAGGCTGCAATAAAAAAGAATGACGAGCCGACAGCATGCCATGGCTCGAAGAGCCACCCGAACTGGCCGTCGCGCATAAAGCGTTCGCGCGCATCGAAAGCCAATGTCACATCCGGTATATAATGCATCGACATGACAATGCCGGTCAAAATCTGCGATACCATCATCAATGTGAGGATGCCGCCAAAGGTATAGAAATAATTGAGGTTCCTCGGCACCGGAAACGAAACACCAAGATTATAGAGAAAACGCAAAATCGGGAGCCTTGCGTCGAGCCAGCGTGTCAAAGCATATTTCGGATTATAGGATGAAGGCTTTGTCATCATATCTATCCGATCTGCAACAGGCTGTCAGACAAAAAACGGTAAGGCGGTATTTCAAGATTGCGATTGGCGGGGCCGGAACGCACCCTTCCGGCTGTGTCATAGACCGAGCCATGACAGGGGCAGAACCAGCCGCCAAAAGCACCCGACTGCCCTAGCGGCACACAACCAAGATGTGTGCAAATATTGATGAGAACAAGCCATTGTTCGCGCCCCTTTCCGGCCGAGCGGGCAAGATCGGTGGCGGGTTGGTGTCCCTCAAGATTGGGATTTGCCGCTTCCTTATCCTTGAGCTTTTCCAAGTCGACTTGACGGGCATCGGCAATTTCTTTTTCGGTACGGTGGCGAATGACCACCGGCTGCCCGCGCCATTTGACCGTAACTGACATTCCCTCTTCAATGCCGGAAATATCAACCTCGATTGTGGCACTTGCCAAAACTTTCTGATCGGGGCGCAATTGGTCGATAAAAGGCCATGCGACAGAACCGACGCCAAGCGCACCGGCAACGCCGGTTGCAAGAAAAAGAAAATCGCGTCGTGTCTTTTCGCTGCTCATTGTAAAAGGTTTTTAACCTGTCGGAAAAAGGTTGGTGCCTGTTGGTCAAACGTATGTTTTTTAACACACAGCACCAATTTGTCCACGCTTTAAAATAATGATAGCCGGAACGCGACTGTTTTTGCAACTTTCACGGTTAATTGCTGCACGATTATGAGTAACTTTTCTTCAATTGTTTCAAATAACGGCAGCTTGTTGTTTATCGCCCTTTAAAAGGTCAAAAAACTTTAGAATATAGCTCACATGTTTAAACCATGTGGCATGTTTCGGCTTTCTTTTTCTTCATTGCGATCGCGTGTGTATTCACTATTTCCGGCGATGAAAAAGCTTTGTTAGAGCGGTTTTTTTGTGATGAAGCGAGCTTACACCTCAAAAGCCCATGCGGCTAATTTCATCCGAAAATACCATATAAAAAAACGACATAAGAAGCGTAAATTTTAAATGCGTTTTGACAAAACTTCATTGGCAAAACCGTATGCAAAAAGCGAGGTCTGTTCTCTTGCTATCCAAAACGAAAAACTTGCTTTCCTGCGGATAGCTGTTTTCAGCGCGATTTCAACCTTTTTGAAAAAGCCGATCTCATTTTTCAAGCCTCTTCGTCAAGATCAAGGTGCCCGCCAACCTGCCGGTTCCACAAATGGGCATAGATGCCGTGTTTCGAAAGCAATTCTTCATGCGTTCCATCTTCGACAATTCTTCCCTTATCCATCACGATGAGGCGATCCATTTCGGCAATTGTCGACAAGCGGTGGGCAATGGCAAGAACGGTTTTTCCTTTCATCAGGCGCGCAAGATTTTCCTGAATGGCCGCTTCGACTTCCGAATCGAGTGCCGAAGTGGCCTCGTCAAGAATAAGGATCGGCGCATCTTTGAGCATGACCCGCGAAATGGCGATGCGCTGGCGCTGGCCACCGGAAAGGCGCGCACCCCGTTCGCCAACAAAGGCATCATATCCGGTCTTGCCGTTCTGGTCGCGCAAACTGTCGATAAAATCGGCAGCTTCGGCATCGCGCACCGCATCAAGCAGTTCCCGATTGCTGGCATCAGGACGGCCATAGAGAATATTGTCTTTGAGCGAACGGTGTAAAAGCGAGGTATCCTGTGTCACCACGCCAATGGCCGCGCGCAAGCTTTCCTGTGTGACATCGGCAATATTTTGCCCGTCAATCAATATGGCGCCCTCTTCGACATCGTGAAAACGCAAGAGAAGATTGACAAGGGTCGATTTACCGGCGCCGGAGCGCCCCACAACACCGACCTTTTGCCCGGGCTCGATATGAAGGTTGAAATCTTTCAAGATTCCTTTGCCCTTGCCATAATGGAAGCCGACATTTTCAAACCGGATATCGCCCTTTTTGACGACAAGTTTTTTGGCATTTTTCTTGTCTTCGACCATTCTTTCCTGTGCAATGGAATGCATCCCGTCTTCGACAATGCCGATATTTTCAAAAAGTGCAGCCATTTCCCACATAATCCATTGCGCCATGCCATTAAGCCGCAAGACAAGGCCGATACTGACCGCAACCGCGCCAACAAGAATGGCATCCCGCTGCCATAGCCAGATGCCAAGTGCTCCCACAACAAACAATAAAATACAGTTCGACACATAAACGCTGATCGAAAATTTCGAGATGAGCCGCATCTGTTTGTAAACTGTGCCCTGAAAATGCTCGAATCCTTCACGCGCAAAGCTTTCCTCCCTTGCGTGGTGGGAAAAGAGTTTGACGGTTGCAATATTGGTATAAGAATCAACAACGCGCCCCGTCATAAGCGAACGCGCATCGGCCTGCGCTTCGGATGCGTCGCGCAATTTAGGAATAAAATATTTAAGTAGCCCGATATAACTGATAATCCACAACAGAAACGGCACCATCAACCGCCAATCGGATGAGGCGGCAATGACAAGTGTGCCGAGAAAATAGACAATCACATAATTTAAAACGTCAAAAAGCTTCATGACCGTTTCTCGTACCGACAAGGCCGTTTGCATGACTTTCGCCGATATGCGACCGGAAAACTCGTTCTGGAAAAAGCTCATGGATTGGCCAAGGAGATAACGGTGCACAAGCCAGCGTATCCGCATCGGATAATTGCCAAGCAATGTCTGATGCATCACCATACTGTGCATAGTGACAAAAAATGGCAGGATGAGAACGACCAGCACACCGATGAGTGCAAGTTTTACGCCCTGCGTTTCAAAAAATGTTGCCCGTGAATTGGCATTCAGCCAGTCGACAATACTTCCCAAAAAACCGAAAAGCGAAACTTCTGTGACAGCGATCAAGGCCGTAAAAACCGCCATGAAGATCAACCAGGGCCAAACGCCTTCCGTATAATAAAGGCAGAAACCCAACAGATTTTGCGGTGGGCGTTTCAGCTCCTTTTCGGGAAAAGCGTTCAATCTTCGTTCAAACCATCCAAACATGGTCGAGCTCCTCGTTATTGCTTTTTAGCTGTCCGGTAGTGTGTGTCCGGTAAAACCGGAACGCGTCATAAATGCAACGATTTTGACGTTAATGTGTTGCATCCGATAGAATGCGGTATTTCTTTTCTGCCATAAGAGGGCAAATTTTTCAAAGTCCGCACCTTGCCTGATGACCACTTTTATTCAATTGCGACTTTTGTTCAATTGTGACTTTTGTTGAGGGCAAAGATACTTTTAAAAAAAGACATTTGAAAACCGGTTTGATGACAACAATAAAACCGGATGCCCCACTCAAGTTCGCTCCCCCAAGATAATTTATCATTTTCCCGCGTCAAGAGCGGAAACAAACATATAAAACTTATGGACATACACAATTTTGAGCTTCGAAAAATATCGAATATCGTTTGCAAAAAAAGACATTTTCGCGCTTGGCAACGGAAGACAATTTGCAAAGAAAGATGATGCGCAAAAGAAAACAAATCGACGGGAAGTCCAAATTTTTGAGGATTGATAGAATTGTTCACGTTTTGCTTGCCCTCCCCTTTACAACAGCAAGGTGACAAGCCTATTCAACAGGCATGACACTTCATATTGCACTTTTCCAGCCTGATATTGCCGGAAATACCGGTACAATTTTGCGTTTGGGCGCCTGTTTCGGCGTACCTGTCGACATTATCGAACCGGCAGGTTTTGACCTTTCCGACCGCCATTTGAAACGTGCGGGAATGGATTATCTCGAAATTGCAACATTGAAGCGGCACATTGACTGGCAGCATTTTCTGGTAGAGCAAAAGGCCGAAAACCGCCGTCTTATCCTTTTTACCACCAAGACGGATGCTCCCTATACCGATTTTTCTTTTCAAGACAATGATGTGCTTCTTTTCGGGCGGGAATCAGCGGGTGCACCCGATTATGTCCATGAGACGGTAGACGCAGAAGTGACGATTCCAATGGTCAAAGTTGCGCGTTCTCTTAACCTCGCTGTCAGTGTTGCAATCGGCATCAGCGAAGCGTTACGCCAATTGTCCCGACTTTAGCGGGTTAATTTGTCATCTCGTGATTAAGAGGTAGACAAAGCGATCTTCACCCCTTATCTCTTCTCTAGAGTTATTCTAAACGAGTTTACAGATTTAAGACGGATTATGACGAATAGAGATATTCCCGATGACATGCCTTCCGATCTCGAAGACAAGAAAAAACGGGCAGAAGAGTGGTTCCAATCATTACGCGATAGAATTTGTAATTCACTGGAAAAACTTGAAAGGGAACTGACCGGCCAATTTTCCAATTTTTCCGCCGGTTCTTTTGTCAGAACACCTTGGGAAAAACCTGGTGGCATGAATGGCGGCGGTGTCATGTCGGTGTTGAAAGGGCGGGTTTTTGAAAAAGCGGCTGTGCAAACATCAACCATTTATGGTGAATTTTCGCCCGAATTCAGAAGAGAAATTCCCGGTGCGGAAGATGACCCTCGCTTTTGGGCAAGTGGCATCTCGCTTATTGTGCACCCGCAAAGCCCGCATGTACCGACAGTCCATTTCAATACACGTATGATCGTTACAACCCGCCAATGGTTTGGCGGCGGTGCCGATTTGACGCCGATGCTTGCCGAACGGCGCACTCAGTCGGATGTTGATACTCAAACTTTCCATAAGGCGTTCCAATATGTCTGTGAACGCCACCCCACTGTTGCCGATTATCCGAAATTCAAAAAATGGTGCGACGAATATTTTTATTTAAAACACCGCAAAGAACCGCGTGGCGTTGGCGGCATATTTTACGATTGGCTCCACAGCAGCAAGGAAGCTGGTGGTTGGGAAGCCGATTTCAGCTTTACGCAGGATGTCGGACGCGCTTTCGACATTGTTTATCCTTCCATCGTGCGTGAAAATTTTAATAAGCCATGGACGGAAAAACAAAGAAATGCCCAGCTTGTCCAGCGTGGCCGTTATGTCGAATTCAACCTTATTTACGACAGGGGCACCATCTTCGGGCTAAAAACCGGCGGAAATATCGAAAGTATTCTCTCTTCCCTGCCGCCAACCGTTAAATGGCTTTAGTCATTTAACAAAACAAAAACCAGAAATGGCTTTAGCCATTTAACCAAACAAAACCAAATCGGTTTAGCCACAAATAAACAAAACGACCTGAACGGCTTTAACAATTTTATAAAACTACGAGCTTGAAACAAGCTTGTCATCACGTCAAGCATGAAAGCAAGCTTCATGACAATTGCGCAATAGCCGGTCAGGCCGTTGCCAAATCAAGGAGCGCTTTCCGATCCAGTAAAAAGCCGCTTTCCACCCAACGTTTTTCCAGCGCTTTAAGTTTGTGGCCGATAGCCGGCCCCTCGGTAATGCCAAGGGGTAACAGATCCTTTCCAGTTAAAGGAAAAACCGGAATATCATATTGCTCGGTCAATTTTCTAAGCCGTGTATAATGGCTGGCCTCGACAAGTGCATTATCATTACTCAAAGCATGGGCACGCGCATTGGAAAGCGCCAATGTCAATTCATCAAGAACGGCCTGTTTGCCATGATGATAGACAAGCTTTTTAATTTCGATATCGGAAGAATTATATTTGATCGGAGAAATACGGGCAAAATCCATCAATCGCGTTTTTTCCAACTTGGAAAAACGCAAGCGTTCGGCCATTTTTTTCAAACGCACTTCATCGCGCGGCACAATGGAAAAAAGCCGCAATAACGGGTCGGGCGGAAGCCTCATAACACGTTCGGTTTCAATCAGCGGGCGGAATGCATCAATTCCCCATTTTTCTGTTTCAGGAAGAATAATTCCCAAAATCGCAGCTTGCCGCATCCATAAAAGCGCCCGCGTCGGGTCGGGAGCGGAAAGCATTTTTTTAATTTCCGACCACACGCGTTCGGCAGATAATTGCAAAAGTCCATCTTTTAGGCGTGCGCATGCTTTGATAGCCTCGGCATCGGGACGCCCCTTACCAACCCAAGCATAAAGGCGGAAAAACCTTAAAATGCGCAAATAATCCTCGCGGATACGCTCCTCGGCCGTGCCAATAAAACGCAATGTCTCGGTTTCAATGTCGGCAAGCCCGTTGACATCATCATAAATTTTACCGTTGGCATCGGCATAAATGGCATTGATTGTGAAATCGCGCCTTTTAGCATCAGTTTTCCAGTCGCGGCCGAATATGACCTTTGCCCGACGCCCGTCGGGTTCGATATCGGCTCGAAGTGCCGTCACCTCGTAGGAGTGGTCCTTGACCACCACCGTGATTGTGCCGTGTTCATAACCTGTAGGCACGGCTTTGAAGCCATTTCCGCTTACCCGTTTGATAATTTCATCGGGCACACAGGTTGTTGCAATATCAATGTCGTTTACGGGATAGCCCAAAAGCTGGTTGCGCACAGCACCGCCGACCACGCGCGCTTCCTCGCCATTTTCCGAAAGACAATGAAGCAGTTTTTGCAGCCCCTCATCGTGAAGCCACAAGGCTTTTTTGGCGATATTAAGCGTAGTCAACGGGTTAACCTTTCTGCGAGCGAACGAATCATTGCGGCTGTCGCACCCCATATATAATGGTTCTCGTAGGAAAGTGCATAGAAGCTGCGCTTTTCAGCGCCAGCCGTCTTTGAAACGATCACATAATTTTTCAAATCAAGCACAAAAGATAACTGAACAGTAAATATTTCATCAACCTCATTATCATTTTTAACAAATTGTGCCCCTTGCCCGATTAAACCAACGACCGGACGGATCTCGAATCCTGTCGAAGTATAATGGAAGCAAAGTTCACCGAGTTTTGTAAAATAATCCGGTTGAAGGCCGATTTCTTCGCGCGCCTCGCGCAGTGCGGTCATCTCGTCGCTTTTATCCTGATTTTCTCTTTTGCCACCGGGAAAAGCAATTTGGCCTGCATGGTTATGAAGTTTCGATGTTCGTCTCGTCAAAACGAGATGCGGGACATCCGACTTTTCAATAATGCCGATAAGGACAGCCGAGCGCTGCCATGACGGGCGATCGGATTTTTGGCGCAGAATACGCGAATTTGAAAATAGCCGGTTCAAGTTTTGATCGCCGTTCAAAGCCTCTGGTGCCGGCGAAAGAATTTCCGGTTCATTGAATTTTTTGACAATGTCAGCAATTTGAATTGCTATGCTTTCGGCCACCAATTTTAAAAAACCTTTTCGTCAAATTATCAGTGAGGACCGTTTAAACGCTTCATTTCTGT
>CAMLON010000044.1 GCA_946481695.1 uncultured Bartonella sp.
GCGCTTGCATGGCATGCAAGAGGTCAGCGGTTCGATCCCGCTTAGCTCCACCAATCCTCAAAATGCGCCCGCTTCATAAAGAGAGCTTCCCTAGGCTCTAATCCCGAAATTTTGCCGTTTAAATTTTTTGCCCGCTAACTTTTTGTCGGTTAACTTATCTGCCGGTTAACTCATTTGCCATTTACTTCTTTGAATGAAGACCCGTTTCTTCAAAGCGGTTTTATCTTTCCATTCCCAACCGACTTGTTCATTGCTTTTTCCTACCCGCCGATTCCCGTTTAAAAATCACCGTTTTTATGGTCCTTGAGAGACAGCCTGAAACTATTGGCAAACAATTCCGGTTTTTTAACACTTTGCCTTCTTCAATCATAACCAAAAACATGGTCGATTATTTTTGTGCTGTCGAATTGATTGACGAGAGCAGTGATAAACTTGATCGCTTAACTTTATCAATTATAAGATATTTGTTGGACGACCAAGGAATTTTGAAAAGCATTCTTATGTAGCCAATACGACAATTTTCATTTAGCTATCTACAAAATCGGTAAGGAGTTCGGCACAGAATTTATGTTGGAAGATATCTACAAAGTCATCCATGAAAGGCGCGATGTGCGCGATGAATTTTTACCCCGACCGCTTGATGATGTTGTTATAAAGAAACTCCTTGAAGCCGCCCATTCAGCGCCTTCCGTGGGCTTCCAGCAGCCGTGGAATTTCATTCTTATCCGCGATAAAAAACGCAAAACTCGAGTTAAAGAAATTTTTGCCAGAGCACAGGCCGAAGAAGCAAAAATTTTTACCGACGAAAGGCGAGAACTTTATAACCGACTGAAATTACAAGGCATCGTCAAAGCCCCTCTTAATCTTGTTGTCACATGTGACCGCTCGCGCGATGGCCGCACCGGTCTTGGCCGTTTTCATAATCCGCAAATGTCGGCTTATAGTTGCGTATGTGCGGTCGAAAATTTGTGGCTTGCGGCACGGGCTGAAAACATCGGTGTCGGCTGGGTTTCTATTTATCATGATGATGAATTGAAGGCGTTGTTAAAAATTCCGGCTGAAATAGAAATCATTGCCTATTTGTGTATCGGTTATGTCAGCCACTTTTATGACAGTCCGGAACTCGAGCAAAAAGGCTGGCGCAAACGCGTACCGCTCGAAAGCCTTATTTATCATGAAGAATGGCCAAAAGGTGCGCAATAATATTGCGTTTAAATTTAAAATTGTTTCTGATTCTAATCTAAATGTGATTGAGCATTGATCGAAAAAGCGCTTAAAATCCTTGCGTTTATTTGATCTGTGCGGCAAAACCGTTACTACATTGGAATTATTCAAGGAAATTTGAAATGCCTCCCTATCGCTCAAGAACTTCTACTCATGGCCGGAATATGGCCGGTGCCCGTGGCTTATGGCGTGCCACAGGAATGAAAGACGGAGATTTTGGTAAGCCGATTATTGCGATTGCCAATTCATTTACACAATTTGTTCCGGGCCACGTGCATCTTAAAGATATGGGACAACTTGTTGCCCGCGAAGTGGAAAAAGCTGGCGGCGTTGCCAAAGAGTTCAACACAATTGCTGTCGATGACGGTATTGCAATGGGGCATGATGGCATGCTCTATTCTCTTCCCTCCCGTGAGATCATCGCCGACTCGGTTGAATATATGGTCAATGCGCATTGTGCAGATGCTTTGGTATGCATTTCCAACTGCGATAAAATTACTCCGGGAATGTTGATGGCAGCCTTGCGGCTTAATATTCCGACGGTTTTTGTTTCCGGCGGACCGATGGAAGCGGGAAAAATCAAATGGAAAGGCAAAGAGCTCGCCGTTGACCTGATTGATGCGATGGTTGCGGCAGCCGATGACCATAACAGCGACTCGGAAGTTGCTAATATGGAACGGGCAGCTTGCCCGACATGCGGTTCATGTTCGGGCATGTTTACAGCAAACTCGATGAACTGCCTGACGGAAGCCCTTGGCCTATCGCTTCCCGGTAACGGTTCGATGCTCGCAACCCATGCCGACCGCAAACATCTTTTTGAAAAAGCCGGCCACCTTATTGTTGAACTGGCCAAGCGTTATTATGAACAGAATGATGACAGTGTTCTTCCCCG
Source organism: uncultured Bartonella sp. (assembly GCA_946481695.1). The sequence continues at coordinate 2,117 of CAMLON010000044.1, forward strand.
CTCGATTGCAACATTCAAATCTTTTGAAAATGCAATGACGCTTGATATTTCAATGGGCGGTTCAACCAATACGGTTCTTCACTTACTAGCCGCTGCGCAAGAAGGCGAAGTTGATTTTACCATGTCGGACATCGACCGGCTTTCGCGCCATGTTCCGGTTATTTGTAAAGTCGCTCCGGCCGTTGCCAATGTACATATGGAAGATGTCCACCGCGCCGGCGGCGTGATGGCAATTCTGGGCGAGCTTGACCGCGCAGGCCTTATCCATAGCGAGGTTGCAACGGTTTATGAACCGACATTGAAGGATGCTTTGCGCAAATGGGATGTCAAACAGACAAATAATCCGGAAATCCATGAATTTTATCGTGCTGCTCCGGGTGGTATTCCGACACAGACACCATTCAGCCAGTCACGGCGCTACGAAACAGTCGACCTTGACCGCGAAAAAGGCGTTATTCGCGATGTCGACCATGCCTATTCCAAGGATGGCGGCCTTGCCGTTCTTTACGGCAACCTCGCCAAGGATGGTTGCATCGTCAAAACCGCCGGTGTTGACGACTCGATTTTGAAATTCAAAGGTCCGGCAAGGATTTTTGAAAGTCAGGATTCAGCCGTGGTTGCTATTTTGAACGGCAAAATCAAACCGGGAGATGTTGTGCTCATCCGTTATGAAGGCCCGCGCGGTGGCCCCGGAATGCAAGAAATGCTTTATCCGACAAGCTATCTGAAATCGAAAGGTTTGGGAAAGGCTTGTGCTCTCGTCACGGATGGCCGTTTTTCCGGTGGTTCATCGGGTCTTTCGATCGGCCATGTTTCACCGGAAGCTGCCGAAGGCGGCACGATTGGTCTTGTCGAAGAAGGCGATATAATCGAAATTGACATACCAAATCGCAAAATCCATCTTGATGTTGACGATGCAACACTTGCCAAACGTCGTAAGAAAATGGAACAGAAAGGCGATAAAGCCTGGAAGCCGGAAGAGATTCGTAAACGCAAAGTTTCCAAGGCCTTACGCGCTTATGCAGCCATGACGACATCGGCAGCCAAAGGCGCTGTTCGCCAAATCTGATTTTAAAATCTTCTCTCCCGTTATGATCGGTAAATTATAGCGGGAGAGTTTTATTGTAATTTTTTAGTATATATTGTTATTTTTAAATATGCCGTGACATTCAAACGCGAAGTCGGCCTCGAATTATTCCCGAACCGTTAGGGGGGGGCGAATGCCAGTTATTGATGCGTTGGCAAAACATGCCACTTTGACACCCGACAAAATTGCGATTTCAATCGCCGGAAATGAAATCACCTATAAAACACTCTACCAGCGAGCCGAAGCTTTCAGACGGAATCTTTTCAATCTGGAAAAACGCCGCCCCGATCGTTTCGGTTTACCGGATGATGGCCGTCTGGTGCTACTCGCACTCCCGAACCATTTCCGCTTTGGAGAAATTTTTGCCGGTGGTTCGGCAAGCCCGCATTGTGTTGCTGTTCTTTCTGTTGCCACGCCCCCAAACCAGATTGAAGAAATCATGCGTCGGCTTAGTCCCGACATTGTCATTTGCGAGAACAAAGACTGCATCATTGCAGAAATTGCCCGAGCGCTTGATCTACCAGCGCTTTATGTTGAAAAAGATGCCGACACCCAGTCAACTTATGACCGTTTTCTGGCAACTTATGACCGTTTTCTGGAAGGAACTATCCCCGATAAAACGATAGCTGATCTACCGCTTGGACCGTTTTTTATCGGTTTTACGTCCGGCACAACGGGGCTTCCCAAAGCTTTTATCAGAAATCGCCAAAGTTGGCGAAACTCGCTTGTCCCCGGACGTGAGTTCTTCGGCCTTGGAAAACTACATAAATCGGTTGCTCCGGGGCCGATGGCACACGGCGTAAGCCTTTACGCTCTTATCGAAACGCTGGATAGCGGACAGACTTTTGAAAGTGTCAAAAAATTCAATGTCGATGACGTATTGGAGCTTCTGAAGACTGCCGACCGTTTTGTCGGTGTACCAACCATGCTCAACGAATTAAAACGACGGGCGGATGAGCGTAAGCTGGTTTTTAAAGAAATGAAGCAACTTGTTACCGGAGCTTCGAAATTCGATCGGCAACATTACGCAGATGCGTGTGCACTTTTTCCGAATGCAGAAATTTTACAATATTATGGTGCCTCCGAATTAAGTTTTGTTGCTGTCAACAAAATGACACCCCGAACGCTTTCACATAAAAATTCCATGTCGCCGGTAGGAAAACCGTTTCCCGGTGTTAAAGTTACAATTCGTGATGAAAATTTATTACCGCTCGCGCCTAATAAAATCGGCACTATCTTTGTCGAAAGCAATTTGATCTCGGATGGATATTTATGGGGCGACAATGGCAAGTCATTTGTCCGTAACCAATATGGGGCAACGGTTGGCGACCTTGGCATGATCGACAAAAATGGCGAACTTTATGTAATGGGTCGTGCCGGCGGCATGATTATTTCGGGCGGCAACAATATTTATCTTGCCGAAATAGAAACGGCATTGAAAACTATCCCAAATATCAGTGAAGCAATTGCTTTCGGAATTGCTGATGACATTTATGGAGAACGTCTTATCAGCGTTATTTCATTCAAAGATGCCCCGTTAACGGCAGATGAATTGCGCGAGTTTTGTCGCCCGTTAATGGAAAAATTCAAAATCCCGAAAGATTTCTATACAATCAATCATTGGCCAATGACGTGGAGCGGAAAAATTGCGCGTGTCATAGTCAACAGAATGGTTGAAGAAGACGATCCTGAAATTACAAGGCTTTAAAAATGGATGAAAGCAGAACACCTGTTATTATCGCGGCGTTGAGAACGCCGATAGCGCGTGCATATGGTGCGCTTTCATCTGTTGACGCGGAATATCTCCTAAGCCCACTCATTCGGGCACTCGTCGAACGCACAAAGATCGAAAAAACCGATATTGACGATGTTATGATCGGTAATGCCGCGGGCGGCGGGGGAAATCTCGCGCGCCTTGCCGCTTTAACCGCCGGACTGCCGGTCGAAATTCCGGGTGTAACAATAGATCGACAATGCGGGTCAGGTCTTGAAGCGGTGGTTATGGCGTGCCGACTTATTGAAGCGGGAGCGGGTGAAATTTATCTTGCTGGTGGTGCAGAGAGCGTATCTACCGCCCCTTGGCGCATAAAACGCCCGAAAACGCCGCGCGAATTGCCGCAATTTTTTTCCCGTGCACGATTTTCACCCGAGACGGTCGGTGACCCTGATATGGGAAACATGGCTGAAAATATTGCCCGACATTTTGGTATATCGAGAGAAAGACAGGATCGTTTTGCGCTTCAAAGCCATCAACGTGCCTTGAACGCTCAGGCTGAACATCGTTTTGACGATGAAATCATAGCACTTCAAACAGCAAAAGGCCTATTTTCCTCTGACGATTGCCCGAGAGCAGGTTTAAAACTTGAAACTTTAGCACATTTGCGACCGGCTTTTGAAAAAAACGGAACGGTAACGGCCGGTAATTCCTGCCCTTTAAATGACGGGGCAGCACTTGTTCTTGTGACATCGCTTGAAAAAGCCGAACAGTTGGGCATTCAATACGGAATTATTTTTATTGATAGCGCTGTAAGCGGTGTTGACCCCAATCTTGCCGGCGTGGGGCCGGTCCCCTCGACAAAAAAACTGCTACAAAGAATGAAGCTCGACAATTGTTCACACTTTGACGTCATTGAATTCAATGAAGCCTTTGCAGCACAAGTGCTTGCCGCCATTGACGCGTTGGACATATCGGAAGAACAAATCAACCGTGATGGTGGCGCAATCGCCCTTGGACATCCTTTTGGTGCTTCGGGGGCTATTTTGACAACACGGCTTTTTTCCCAGATGAAAAACCTGTCAGATGATGTAATTGGCCTTGCTACAATGGGAATTGGCGGCGGGATGGGAATAAGTGCAGCTTTTAGGCCTTATCACAACGCTTAAAAATCACTTCGCTTGAGCGGAAGCAAAATTGTAATATTTTGAGCCGAAACCGAATTTTTTAAATACCGGCCTTCTTTTTTCGTCGATTATGGCGCGAACACTTCAAGACCACTGTGATCAATAACAACATTGGTCAATGTGAATTGAGAGCGCCCCGAAATCGTCATTCGATAGATTCCCGTCTAACATCATCCCGTTCCTGTTGAGCCATCCCTCCTTGCTGCACAATGTGAAAAAGCAGGCTTTGCCCGCTCTTCAAGTGCTTAAAACAACATGTGTGCGACAATTATGGCTTTGGCAGTTGAGAACGTTTATTCCTAACCCTTGCCGTTATTTTCCAGCCAGTGCCAGCTGTTTCAGGCGGTAGAGTTCTTCCAAGGCTTCCCTTGGCGATAGTTCATCCGGATTGATTTCCTTCAACGCCTCTTCAATTTGAGACGCTTTTTTATTGTTCTCTGCTTCCCGCGACAGTGCTACAGAAAAAAGTGGGAGATCATCAATCAGCTTGGCAGCTTTACCGGCGACTTCACCTTTTTCCAACTGATGGAGAACATCTTTTGCCCTTGACAAAACAGCCGCCGGAAGGCCTGCAAGTTTTGCCACCTGCACACCATAGGAACGGTCTGCCGCGCCGTTTCCTACCTCGTGAAGAAAAACGACATCGCCATTCCATTCTTTGACTTTCATCGTCACATTATGAAGGCGATCGAGTTTTTCGGTAAGTGCTGTCATTTCATGAAAATGGGTCGCAAAAATTGCACGGCAATGATTGACTTCATGAAGATATTCGATGGCTGCCCAGGCAATAGAAAGCCCGTCGAATGTCGACGTTCCGCGGCCGATTTCATCAAGAATAACCAATGAACGCTCGCCTGCCTGATTGAGGATTGTTGCCGTTTCCACCATTTCAACCATAAAGGTTGACCGTCCATGGGCAAGATCATCGGCTGCACCAACGCGGCTGAAAAGCCTGTCGACAACACCGATATGGGCAGAACCGGCAGGAACGAACGACCCCATTTGCGCCATAATGGCAATCAGGGCATTTTGACGCAAAAATGTTGATTTACCGCCCATATTGGGGCCGGTCAGTAGCCAAATGGCACCATATTTCGCACCATTTTTAGGAGAAAGATCACAATTATTGGCAACAAACGGTTCTTTGGCCTGCTTTCTCAATGCCTGTTCAACCACCGGATGGCGTCCGGCGACAATCTCGAAATCGAGCGATTGGTCGACAATCGGACGACAATAGCCTTGTTCTTCGGCAAGATAAGCATTGGAGGCGGAAACATCTAAAACAGCAAGCGCCATGGCCGCTTGCCGGATAAAATCGGCTTGATCGGAAATTTCTTCAACAAGCTTGTCAAACAATTCAAGTTCGATTGTCAAAGCGCGATCGGCTGCATTGGCAATGCGACTTTCGAGATCGGCAAGTTCGGTCGTGGTAAAACGCATGGCATTCGCCATTGTCTGGCGATGGATAAAACGGCTTTTTGCTTCATCCGTTTCTGTCAATGCCGGCGCCTGAAGGGCAGTGACTTCGATATAATAACCGAGAATATTGTTATGGCGGATTTTAAGCGCTTTAACGCCCGTTTCTTCGGCATAACGGCCTTGCAATTCGGCAATGAAGCGGCGGGATTCATCCCTCAAGGTTCTTAATTCATCGAGCTCCTTGTTGTAATTCTCTCGAACAAATCCCCCGTCCCGCTTCAACAATGGCAAATCATCGGCAAGAATACGATCAAGGTGGCTGTGCAGATCAACCGGCAATTTTTCAAGGGTTGCAAAAGCATCGCTTAATTCTTGCGGCAGAAGTTTGTCCGCAAACAGGTTTCTCACATCACAAATAACAGCAAATCCGCGCTGGATTGCTGCCATATCACGGGGGCCGCCGCGGCCAAGAACGAGCCTTGAAAGTGCCCGTGGCATATCCGGCGCGCTCTTCAAAATAGCCTGCAAGCCTTCGGCAAGCCGCATATCGTTAAGAAAATATACAACCGAATCAAGCCTTTCATTGATTGCTACCGGTGCAATCAACGGTGCCATCAGGCGTTCGCTTAAAAGCCTTGCACCGCCGCCGGTCACTGTCCGGTCGATTGCTTTCATCAAGCTGCCATCGCGCTGGCCTGAAAGTGTTCGCGTCAATTCCAGATTGTTGCGGGTTGAGGGATCAATAAACAGGGAGGCATTTTCATCTTCCCTTAAGGGGCGCATGAGAGGTGGACGCTCGTTGATCTGTGTTTTTTCAACGTAACCGATAGCAGCCGAAATTGCTGAAAGTTCTGCACGATTGTAGTGCCCGAGGCCTTCCAGTGTTGCCAGTTTGAAATAATCACAAATGTTGCGTTCAGCCATATTGCTATCAAAAAGGCTTGCTGCTTGTGGTGTGACGATGCGGCCGAGCTGGTTGAATAGCGGCTTTAACGTCTCGTCGTGGAAAACATTATCGGCTACAATCAGTTCTTGCGGGTCGATGCGCATGATATCGGCAAGCAGACGATCGGCATGAGCACGGCTGACTTTAAAAATTCCTGTTGAAATGTCGATCCATGCAATTGCAAATTCCTGATCTTTACCCGATCCGGTGCGCGAAAGCGCCATAAGATAATTGGCACGCGCCGGATCAAGCAGTTTGTCTTCTGTCAAAGTTCCCGGTGTGACAAGACGGATAACATTGCGCCGCACAACCGATTTTCCGCCGCGCTTTCTGGCTTCGGCAGGATCTTCCATCTGTTCGCAAACGGCCACGCGATAACCGCAGGCAATAAGTTTTTGTAAATAATCATCTGCAGCATGAACAGGAACGCCACACATTGGCACATCTTCGCCCAGATGCTTGCCACGTTTGGTAAGCG
>CAMLON010000045.1 GCA_946481695.1 uncultured Bartonella sp.
CGCCCTCGTTGTGGCGCTCATATAGACCTTCCTTTCTCCAAGTGTCAACAGCCAAATCGAAAAAAAATGCACTTTTTTCATTTTTTTATATCGATTCAATCAAAACTTGTGCCGGCTAACAATTACACCGTTAAAAGAGGCCTTTTTGGAGCCGGCTTCTAGCAAAAAATTCGCTTTGCATGACTCTGTCGGAGCAAAAAAACCGCATTTTACGAAACGTGAAATTTAAAAAATGCGGATTTCAGGATGAAAAAACGACGTTCATCGAAAAAATATGCCGGTTTTTACAGAATCGGTTTGGTTGGCTAACGAATCGCGGGCGAATCTTTCAAGTTGCGAGAACTTACCGGAGAATCTCCTGCCAATATCCGAGCACTTGCCGGAGTATCGCCTGCTGATTCTTACAAGTTTGTTTTCCTCACTTATAAGAGACACACAGAAAAACACCCCCATGCGGTTTCAACTTCGGCATTGGTTATGATTCTTGAAGCATTGTTTGAAATGACATTTTCCGATTCTGGAGCACAATTATGGGCTCTGGAACCGGATTCCGGATATTGACACATGCCACCGGGATCGGTTCTGTGTTTTTCGATTTATATGTTCGCTTGGCAAAGATTGATTGTAACCTCTGCACCTTTCAAAATGCAGATATGGCAATCAGGTTCCATTCGAGAGCCAAAATTTTAATCGTCAAAATTTATTTGCGTGTGAGGCAATTGACCAGATTGTCGGCAAGATTGGCAATCAATTCGGGATAAAGTCCGGCGCCTTCGGGCAAGGACTGTCCGAGAGGATCGAGCATACCGACTTTAGCGGGCGTATTTTCGATAACGATATCGACCAACTTGTTGGGATATTGGGGTTCGGCGAAAACACAAACAACCTTTTCTTTCAAAATGGTCGTTTTGATTGCACTTATCCGTTGGGCACCAGGTTGACGTTCCGGATCAAGAGCGACAGACCCTATGGCATGAAGGCCGAAGCGGTGTTCAAAATAATGGTAGGCATCATGAAAAACGATAAAGTTCTCGTCGCTTACCGGTGCAACAGATTGTTTTATGTTCTCTTCGGTTTCGGCAATCACTTTATCATATGCGTTTGCATTATGATGGTAGATTTCGGCATGATCGGGATCTTTCTTTGCCAAAACATCGGCCACATAGGCTAAAACTTTTCGGGCATTTTCCGGATCAAGCCAGAAATGAAAATCCATGGCGTGCGCCGTGTCACTCCCATGATTATGGTCATCACCGTGGTGTTCAAACAAGCCGCCTTCCCTGATTGGAAGGAGTTCAACTCCGGGAGCTTGCGAGAGCGCAATCATCCGGTCTTTCAAACCAAAATTTTCGATGGGCTTGATAAGAAAAAGTTCCATATCGGGGTTGGCGATGAAAATAATATCGGCTTCAGACAATATTTTTGCATCGGAGGGTTTTAACGCATAGCTATGTTCGGAGCCTGACTGTTTCACAATCAAAGCAGGTGTACCCAATTTTCCCATCACGGCAGCAACAAGCGAATGAAGCGGTTTTATGGAAACCACCACTTGCGGCACTGAAGACGCTTGAGCATTTACACCTGAAACGACAGCAAACAGACACGCCGACAATGCATAAAAAAGAGACCGAAACACTATCAAGCTCCGAATGTTACTTTATTACATTACGGTTTTGTATTAAGTCAGCCATTAAAAAAGTACAAGGATTTTGCATATCAAACTTTGGTGTGAAACAGGCTGGGTCAAGGTTATGCGTGTAATTGAGTTTTCATCAAAAGATCGGCCGATCATTCAAAAATTGGATGACTGACTGCAAAACCCCGATACCGAAGGATAGAAAAATGGATAAAGAATGGCTGCTATCGCTCAACAAGGCAGGCATCGAAAGGAATGGTCGCTGGCTTGTCCACGGCATTGATCTTGATATTTATCGTGGAGAAATTGTCACATTGATCGGTCCGAACGGTTCGGGAAAATCGACAACGGCAAAAATGGCACTGGGAATTTTGAAGCCGTCCGCGGGGACTGTAACCAGAAAAGCAGGCTTGCGCATTGGCTATGTGCCGCAAAGATTGGTAATCGACCCATCTCTGCCTTTGACAGTCCGCCGTTTCCTGACCTTGACGGCCAAACTTGATAAGAAAGGCATAAAATCGGTTTTATCGGAAACCGGTGTGGAAGATTTGGAAAATGCCAATGTTGCCGATTTGTCGGGAGGAGAATTGCAGCGGGTTCTGCTTGCCCGCTCTATTGCAAGAAAGCCTGATCTTCTTGTTCTCGACGAACCGCTACAGGGGGTTGACTATAATGGAGAAACCGAACTTTATGGATTGATTGCAAGTTTGCGCACAAAGCTTGATTGCGGCATTCTTCTTATCTCGCATGATCTTCATATTGTTATGGCAGCGACCGATCGCGTGATTTGTCTGAATGGACATATTTGTTGCAGCGGGGCGCCAACGGAGGTTGCCCAAAGCGAGGCTTACGGGCGTCTTATCGGTGCGATACCGGATAATGGTTTGGCGCTTTATGAGCATCACCATAACCACCGTCATAACATTCATGGTGCAGTTATCAATGCTCCATCGGGAAAGCCAACGAAAAATATCGGAGCCAACGACAATGCTTGACGATTATCTTGTAAGAGCGTTTTTAGCCGGTATCGGCGTGGCATTGATGGCGGGGCCGCTCGGCTGTTTTATCGTCTGGCAAAAGCTTGCCTATTTTGGCGACACGATGGCGCATTCGGCTTTGCTTGGCGTGGCATTTGCCCTGCTTTTCAATATTGATACGGTGCTCGGTGTTTTCCTTGTTGCTGTCATTGTTTCCATTGCACTCTTTATTCTTCAGGCAAGAGAAAAATTGTCGGGAGATTCGCTTTTGGGAATTCTTGCCCATGCAACGCTCGCCATTGGGCTTATCCTGATCGGATTTATGACCTGGACGAATGTCGACATCAACAGTTACCTGTTCGGGGATATTCTGGCAGTTTCACGCACCGATTTACTGACAGTATGGATTGGCTGTGCCTTCATTCTGGTTGTCCTTTTTATTTTATGGCGTCCACTTCTGGCACTGACAATCAATATCGACATGGCAAAAGCCGAAAATATGAAGCCGGAACGCGCCCGCTTCATCTTTATGCTGCTTATGGCCATTGTCATTGCTGTTGCTATCAATATTATCGGCATCCTTTTGATAACTGCACTTCTCATTATACCTGCCGCCACTGCCCGGCGCTTTTCAACAACCCCTGAACAGATGGCCATTCTTGCCTCTCTGATCGGTATTGTGGGAACGGTTCTCGGCCTCTATGCGTCAATCGGGTTTGACAGCCGTTCCGGCCCCAGCGTTGTCGTTGCACTGTTTATTCTTTTTATTGCAAGCCGGTTGACGAGCGCAGCCATCAAGGAATTTTCCCATGACAAATAAGCTGACGCGCAACCAGATGCTTGTGCTCGCCGTTCTTGAAAACGAACACACACCTTTGAGCGCCTATACAATCCTTGACCGGCTTCGCGACAAAGGGTTTCGCGCGCCTTTACAGGTCTATCGCGCGCTTCATAAACTTGTTTCCGAAAAATTGGTTCACAAGCTTGAAAGTGTCAATGCGTTTATGGCCTGCTTGCACCCTGAATGCCATAAACATGGGCCTACCGTTTTTATCATTTGTGAAAAATGCAGCCACGTTGCAGAGGTAGAAGATCCGACACTTGCCGAAACTATTCTACAAATGACACAAAAAGAAGGCTTTTTACCGGAAACAACCACTATTGAAATCCGTGGTTTGTGCACCAATTGCAACCGCAAGCGGGCTTAAGCGTTGATAGCTCATCCGTTTTATTGACGGTATTGACCGTTTTGGATAAACACCGCATTCCTTCATCAGATCTGGAAGTTTGTACCATGCCAGAATTCTCGAACACCACACTCAAGACAATGCAGGCCAAACAACGCCCCCACAAGAAAATTGCTATCATCATAGCACTCATCGTTGCTATTGCAGTTTTGTGGCTGGGGTTCAGGTGGCTTACCGAATGGCGTTTTCTTGTCACCACCGACGACGCTTATGTTCAAGGTGACATTGCCTCGATAGCCCCGAAAGTGAACGGTTATATCGACGATATACCGGTTGAAACCAACCATTATGTCAAAAAAGGTGACGTGTTATTCCGTCTGGATGATGGCGATTATAAAATTGCCTATGACGAGGCAGAAGCCAAACTTCAAACGCAAAATCGCACACTTGCACGTATTGAAGCGCAGATTGCCGCTTCAAAAACCTCGCTCGACGAAGCCAATGCGCAAAAGGACGCTGCCAATGCAGTGGCCGTCAATGCCGATATTACATTAAAACGTGCAAAAGAACTGAATGTCGGGAGTTTCGTTGCAAAATCGGCTGTTGATAATGCCCAGTCGGCCTACGATCAGGCCGTTGCCAATGTTACGCGCGCCAAGGCGCAAATTGCTGCGGCGGCTGCCAATATTACAGTTCTTGAAGCGCAACATGACGAGGCGGTAAGCGAAACGCGAAGCCTTGAACTGGCACGCGACAAAGCCCGTCGTGACCTTGATTTTACAGTGTTGCGCGCGCCTTTTGACGGCGTTTTGGGAAATCTTGCCGGTAAAAAAGGCGACTATGTCGTCGTTGGTCAACGTCTGGCTGCACTGGTTCCTGTCAATGCCCTTTATATTGATGCAAATTACAAGGAAACCCAACTTCCTTCGATCTATGGTGGTGAAAAAGTGCGCATCTCTGTTGACGGGCTTGATGGTGAAAGCTTTGAGGGTACAGTCGTTTCATTGTCACCTGCATCAGGTGCTGTTTTTTCACTTTTGCCACCGCAAAATGCCACCGGCAATTTTACCAAAATTGTCCAGCGTGTTCCGGTCAGAATTTCGATACCTGAAAATATTCTTGCAACAGGGCGCATTCGCGCCGGCATGAGCGTTGTTGTCAGCGTCGACATGCGCACAAAACCGGAAGGTGCAAAACCCTTGGCAATGAAGTGAGGTTTTGATGACCGCTGCCAGCCTCCCCCACATGGAAGAACATATCGAACCGAAAAAAATCGTGGCCTTTGTGGCTATGGTTTTCGGCATGTTCATGGCTATTCTCGACATCCAGATTGTCTCTGCCTCCTTGTCGGAAATACAGGCAGGACTTTCGGCAAGCTCGGATGAGATAGCCTGGGTGCAAACATCCTATCTCATTGCCGAAGTCATTATGATTCCGTTATCGGGATTTTTGGGCCGGTTGTTGTCAACGCGAGTACTTTTTACAATTTCGGCAGCCGGTTTCACCATTGCATCCGCCCTTTGTGCAACGGCCGGTTCCATTGAACAGATGATAGCCTACCGTGCCCTTCAGGGCTTTATCGGTGGCGGCATGATTCCAAGTGTGTTCGCCGCCGCCTTTACTATTTTCCCGCCTTCAAAACAGCCGATTGTTTCACCCATTATCGGGCTGGTGGCAACACTTGCCCCCACGATCGGCCCGACGGTCGGCGGTTATCTGAGCCATGCTTTTTCCTGGCATTGGCTGTTTCTTGTCAATGTGCCGTTCGGTATTCTTGTAACCATTGCCTCATGGAAACTTATCGACTTTGATAAAGGTGACAGCTCGCTTTTCCAATCCTTCGACTGGTTCGGTTTAATTACCATGGCGACCTTTCTCGGCTCCCTTGAATATGTGCTTGAAGAAGGCCCCCGTAATGACTGGATGGAAGACGAAATGATCTTCCGTTTTACAATTGTTATGGGCGTTTCTGCCATTCTGTTTTTCTGGCGTGTACTCACAGCAAAAAACCCGATTGTCGATCTCAAGGCCTTTGTAAATCTGAATTTTGCACTCGGTTCGATCTTTTCTTTCGTTATGGGTATCGGGCTTTACGGGCTTACCTATCTTTACCCGCTCTATCTTGGACAAATTCGCGGTTATGACGCCTTGATGATCGGCGAGACGATGTTCGTTTCCGGTTTGATGATGTTTTTTTCCGCTCCCCTTGCCGGTTTTCTTTCCACCAAGCTTGACCCGCGTTTAATGATGGGGCTGGGATTTGCCGGTTTTGGCTGGGGCACATGGCTTGTAACCGGAATGACAGCCGACTGGGATTTCTGGGAATTGTTCTGGCCGCAAATTTTGCGCGGCGGCTCGCTCATTTTGTGTATGGTGCCGATCAACAATATCGCGCTTGGTACACTTTCCGCCGAAAAACTTAAAAACGCATCCGGTCTTTTCAACCTCACCCGTAATCTCGGTGGAGCGGTGGGGCTTGCAATCATCAATACCATTATTATGCGACGCACAGATTTTCACTATGAGCGACTATCGGAAAGTGTGCAATGGGGAAACCGGCAGGCAATCAACCTGTTGAACTCTTTAGCGAGCCAACTTGATATGGCGGGCTTGAACCCGAAAGATTCGGCGTTGATGCAACTTTACAATATTGTCCGCCAACAGGCGACAGTAATGGCTTTTATCGACGCTTTCTTCATACTTACCCTTTTATTCGCAATTCTCACACTTCTGGTTTTTGCTGTGAAAAAGCCGAAAACCGTGAGTGGAGCCGTTGGCGGGCATTAACACTCCAAACTTTGAGGAAAAAACACAAAAAACGATTATGGGTTTTGCTTTTTTTACTCTTCTCACGTAAATATAAATAATGACGATTGCAAACGAATGGACATTTCCAACCGATATTTTGTTGGGGCCAAAAAGCCTTGCAGCACTTGGCTCTGTTTTCGAGAAAAACGGCGTCACAGCAATAATGGTTTTGACCGATCGCGGCCTTAGCCAATCTCCAGCGTTAAAAAAACTGCTTAAACGAATAGACAAACTGAAATTGCCATTCGGCGTTTTTTCTTCACTGGATGGAACAGCAACGCGTGAAACATTGGAATTGACCGTTCGCCTTTATTTGAGTGGCGGTTTTAATGCTATCCTCGCCTTTGGCGGCGGTGCGACAATGGATCTTGCCAAAATGACCCGCCTGTTTTGTGCTCAAGGTGCCAATGTCAAAACACTCGGAAGCCCTTCCCCTTACACACCGCTCCCTCCGCTCATTGCTGTACCGACGCTTGCCGGGAGCGGCGCCGAAATCAGTGACAATGCCTATTTGATTGATAACGCAAACAATAACAGTTTTAGATTTTATGACAAACGTTTGACACCGACATGTGTCATTGCCGATCCGGTTTTGACAGGAACTGCTCCGGCAAGCTTCATTGCGGGAGCCGCCATGAATGCACTGACGAATGCGATTGATAGCTGGTGCATCCCCTCATTCAATCCTGTTTCGGATGCCCTCGCACTCGAAACAGTCCGTCTCGTCTTTAATCATTTGCCGAAAGCGGTAAGCGACCCCTCGAATAATGAAGCGCAAATTGCCCTGTTGTCGGCTTCGCTTACCGGTGCGCTTGCAGCAAAAAAGGGTTCAGGCATTACCAGTGCTCTCGCGCGTTCAATAGGTAACCGTTATCAGACCCATTTCGGCATGACAGCAGGTGTGCTTTTGCCCTATGTCATTGCCTATAACCAATCGGCAGTGGGAACCAGAATTTCAACGCTTGCCGAACGCCTTAATATAAAGGGCGGTTTTAACGGCTTTGTTCGCCACCTTCTGTCCTTGAGAAAATCTGCCAATATACCGACAAAATTGGCAGGCTTGACAAAAGACCAGAAAATCAAGGCAAAAGACAAAGCTTTGATTGAAAGTGTCGCGGTAGAAGATCAAGGGTCTGATGAACCACTTTTCCGCCTGACGAAAAAAGCAGCACTTGCCATTGTGAACGCAGCAATTGCCGGAAAGATGAACCGCAAGAAATAACAAATCCGGGCTGTCTTTTCCCTTCCGCTTGCACCATGGCACAAACAGTTATTCGGGTTTCCGGTTGAAACTCACGGCTTTCCCCGAACGGTATGCGCAAAAAAGAATTCCTATTTCTTCAAAAGTTGCGAATTTTGAAGCTTTACATGCGATTTTTCGTAAGTTTTGAAAAAACAGCTTTTATCCCGTTCGTCCTGCCGCTTTTTTAAAACAAATCCCGATAAAATTTAAATCACCTCCGGATAAAGGTGCTGTTGCATTTTTTACAATGCGGCTCAAACGGTGAAAATCGCTGATGAACAACAATGTCTTCGACTTTATTCGACCTTATAAAGTCCCGTTGCAAATGAATTCACGCGATGAAAAAAGCTGGCGGAAGATAAGAAGGGGAAGAAAAATATTTGTGGCGGGGAAGATATTTTGGCCTGACTGACAACATTATTTGAACCCTCTACCACTATGAACAAGCACAATTCAACGCAAAGAAAAACGCCCGTAGAAAACTACGGGCGCCAATTGTTGCTTATTCGGATCTTCTCTTATCCAGCGGCATTGCCGGTCAGATAACATAAGAGCGGATCGGCTCGAAACCGTTAAAAGCTACAGAAGCATAGGTCGTTGTATAAGCACCGGTTCCTTCAATAAGGATTTCATCACCGACGGTAAGTGAAATCGGCAAAGGATAAGGTGTTTTTTCATACATCACATCGGCTGAATCGCAGGTTGGTCCGGCAAGCACACAAGGCACTTTTTCATCACTATCCTTTGCTGTTTCAATCGGATAGCGAATGGCTTCATCCATTGTCTCGGCAAGGCCGTTGAATTTGCCGACATCCAGATAAACCCAACGCAATTTGTCATTTTCCGATTTTTTGGAAACCAGCACAACTTCAGAGCGGATAACACCGGCATTTCCAACCATACCGCGTCCCGGTTCGATGATCGTTTCGGGAATACGATTGCCGAAATGTTTTGAAAGGCTATCAAAAATTGCCATGCCATAAGCTTGTGCCGAAGGCACATCTTTCAAATAGCGTGTCGGGAAACCACCGCCCATATTGACGAGTTTCA
>CAMLON010000046.1 GCA_946481695.1 uncultured Bartonella sp.
CCACAGCCAGAGCCGGTGTTGCAAATAGAGTGCAGGAAGTAGCCAGAATAAGTTTGTTTAAACGCATGATATATCCCTCAAAATAAAACATGACTATATATATCATCTTTTATTGAAAGCGCAAATTTAAAATTTACCAAAATTATCAAGTTCATTTACAAAACTTATAAAAGCGGCCGGATTTTACGGTTGTTTATTGAAAACGAACAATTGAATTCACAATATATAATTGGATATTAGGTGGCAAAGAAATAGTAAAAAAATAAAAAATATACTATTAATTATATGATAATAATGAGACGATTATTCAGTATAATAATGAGTTTAATTTTATTTCATAGTGAAACAAAATAATTTATTGAAATTCACTTGGTCATTTTTTTATTTTTTAAATTTTAAATTTATGCGAAAAGTTAAAAAATATTGAATCAATGGAACATAAAACGTGACAATGCCGATCATGAGGCCCGCTATTTTGTGCGAGGGGGGCATATTCAAGGCAAGATTATGACAGCATGAGACAAGCCGGGTAGGATCCAGTCAAAAGGGATTTCAAAAGAAGTAGAAGTGGTACTTCTTCTGTGAAGTGAAGTGGAAATTATCGGAACATTGAAAGCGCCTGGCAGAATGAAACTAATCGGCACAATGAAAGCGACCGGCACGTGGTAACTGGTCGGCACATAGAAAGTGATGAGCGGCAAAAGTGATAGGTAGAGAAATGCGACGAGCTGCATTTTCCCGCATTTCCACTTTTCTGCATTTCATGAGGAGGAAGGTTAAGAGCGGATAATAAAAGAGCTGTTCAGAAATGAGCGAAAGAAAGGTTGAAAAGCTATTTGTTGCAAGAATCGGAATTGCGCTAATGACTGGCGGGGAGGGATAGTATGTGTTTCCGCGGTTCAGCCATTCCTTGTTACTCCTTGGGCGTAAAGCAATATGGTTTGAAAATGATAAAGCTTCGCACGATCAATGATATGGTGGAATAAGATCATCTATGGGGCAGAATAAGCCGAATGAAAATGCCCATGCTTCAAATCCGAGCAATATTCCGGTTCTAACGGCTTGAAGGCGAGCGCTGAAAGCAGATGGATAGAGAACCGATTGAAAAGTATTTTTACGCCGTTCCAGTTAAAACTGGCGAAGTAGGACCATGGATTGAAAGTAAGTGTTGAGAGCCGATGGATAGAGAAGCCCGATCGAGAAGCGTTTTCACACTGTGGCAGTCAAACCGGTTAGGTCTTCGCGGGCTTAATGGTTTGAAGGCAAGGACGTGAGCTGCGCAGGGAATAAATAAGCCCACGGCAAGTTATGCTTTAGCCGTGGGCGAGAAAGTTATTCGGTATATTCTTGCAGAGAACGCACCTCAATCGTGCCATTCTGCAAAGCCTCAATTGCATCGACAACGGATACAGCACCCGACATGGTGGTGTAATAAGGCACTTTTTGCATCAATGCTGCCTGACGCAGAGACTTTGAATCGGAAATTGCACTGGCTGTGTCGGTCGTATTGAAGACGATCTGAACCTGACGGTTGCGGATGGCATCCTCAATATGCGGACGCCCTTCAAGAACTTTGTTGATCTTCTTGGCCTTCACGCCATGCTGTTCAAGAAATTTTTGCGTACCTGTTGTTGCAAGAATGGAAAAACCGAGTTTTGCCATGCGCTTGACGGCGCCAAGCACGCGGATCTTGTCATCATCCTTGACTGACACAAACAATGTGCCTTCACGTGGAAGATCGTTACCTGCGCCAAGTTGTGCCTTGGCATAGGCAAGGGCAAAGCTGTAATCAAGCCCCATCACTTCGCCAGTCGAGCGCATTTCCGGCCCTAGCAAAGTATCGACACCCTGGAAGCGGGCAAACGGGAAGACAGCTTCTTTCACAGCGATATGCGGTTTTTTCTGAACTTTGGGGTAACCGCCATAACGATTGACAGCGTTTTCAAGTTTATCACCCGTCATAATGCGAGCGGCAATCTTGGCGATCGGCCGTCCGATTGTTTTGGCAACAAATGGAACCGTGCGGGAAGCGCGCGGGTTTACCTCGAGAATATAGATAACGCCTTCCTTCACGGCATATTGCACATTCATCAAACCGCCAACATGAAGCGCTTTGGCAAGCTCGATCGTCTGGCGTTTCAACTCTTCAACGATTTCGGGCGATAATGTGTGAACCGGAAGCGAACAGGCCGAGTCGCCCGAGTGGATGCCCGCTTCCTCGATATGTTCCATAATACCGGCTACGAAAGTATCTTTCCCATCGCACAGGCAGTCAACATCAACCTCGATTGCATTGGTGAGGTAGGTATCGAAAAGAAGAGGATTCTTGCCGAGCAAAGTATTAATCTGTCCGGTTTTGTCATTCGGGTAATGGGCTTTGATTTCTTCCGGCACCAGTTCGGGAACAGTGTCCAGAAGATAGGATTGCAAGTTCCGTTCGTCATGAATGATCTGCATAGCCCGCCCGCCAAGCACATAAGAGGGGCGCACAACCAGCGGGAAGCCCAGATCATTGGCAACAAGGCGTGCCTGTTCAACCGAATAGGCAATGCCGTTTTTGGGCTGCGTCAGATCAAGCTTGATGAGCAATTTCTGGAAGCGGTCGCGGTCTTCGGCAAGATCGATTGCATCCGGCGACGTACCAAGTATCGGAATGCCGGATTTTTCAAGCGAGGCGGCAAGTTTTAGCGGCGTCTGGCCACCGAACTGGACAATAACACCAACAAGCTCGCCTTTTTCTTTTTCCGTTTCTAGAATTGATAGCACATCTTCGGCAGTCAACGGTTCGAAATAAAGTCGGTCGGACGTATCATAATCTGTCGAGACAGTTTCCGGATTGCAATTGACCATAATGGCTTCATAGCCGGCATCATGGAGTGCAAAAGCTGCGTGACAACAGCAATAATCGAATTCGATACCTTGTCCGATACGATTTGGTCCGCCACCAAGGATAACCACTTTTTTACGGTCGGATACATCGGCTTCCGAACGCATCTTGCCGGCGAAAGGAACTTCGTAAGTCGAATACATATAGGCTGTGGGCGAGGCAAATTCGGCAGCACAAGTATCAACACGTTTATAAACCGGTTTTACATTAAGCTCATGGCGCGCTTTTGTGACTTCTTCTGTCTCCAGGCCAGTGAGGCTGCCAAGTCGCGCGTCGGAAAAGCCCATGGATTTGAGCATACGGAAATTTTCCGCGTCTTTCGGCAGGCCTTGTTCGCGCACGCGTTGTTCCATATCGACAATAGATGCGATCTGTTCAAGGAACCAGGGGTCAATTTTGCTGATCTGGTGGATTTCGTTTAACGACATCCCCATGCGCATAGCCTGCGCAACATAACGCAAACGGTCAGGTGTCGGTGTGCCGATCGCCGCACGGATGGCATTTTTCTCGTCGCCTTCTGCGTGTTCGGGAATGGCAATGTCGTCAAGACCGGTCAAGCCGGTTTCAAGACCGCGCAAGGCTTTTTGTAAAGATTCCTGAAAAGTACGGCCGATTGCCATAACTTCGCCGACCGATTTCATAGCCGTTGTCAAAGTATGCGAGGCACCGGGGAATTTTTCAAAGGCAAAACGCGGGATTTTCGTAACAATATAGTCGATTGACGGCTCGAACGAAGCCGGTGTGGCTCCGCCGGTAATGTCGTTTTCCAATTCGTCCAATGTGTAGCCGACTGCAAGTTTTGCCGCGACCTTGGCAATCGGAAAACCGGTGGCTTTCGAGGCGAGAGCGGAAGAACGCGAAACACGCGGATTCATCTCAATCACAATCAGCCGGCCGTTTTCCGGATTGACCGCAAATTGCACATTGGAGCCGCCGGTTTCGACGCCGATTTCACGCAAAACCGCAATCGATGCATTACGCATCATCTGATATTCTTTATCGGTCAAAGTCAGAGCCGGTGCGATGGTAATTGAATCACCGGTGTGAACGCCCATCGGATCAAGATTTTCAATCGAGCAGACAATGATGCAGTTGTCTTTCTTATCGCGTACAACTTCCATCTCGAATTCTTTCCAGCCCAGAACACTTTCTTCAACAAGCACTTCTGTGGTTGGCGAGGCTTCAAGTCCGCGTTCGATAATTTCGTAAAATTCCGAACGGTTATAGGCAATGCCGCCGCCTGTTCCGCCAAGTGTGAAAGACGGACGGATAATTGCCGGAAGCCCGACTACGTCAAGAGCTTGTCCGGCTTTTCCTGTGGCATGGGCAATGTAACGCTGCTTGCGGTCGCTTTCCCCCAGATGCCAATCATGTTCAAGTTTTTCAAGCGCTTTATCAAGCGCATCGCCTTCAAGTTCGGCAATAAGTTTGTCGCGCATTGCGTCGTGGCGTTTACGGTCCTCTTCCTTGATTTCGGTTGCGTTGGCAAGCATCGACTTTGGTGTTTCAAGCCCGATTTTTGCCATAGCTTCACGGAACAATGCACGGTCTTCGGCTTTGTCGATTGCCTTGGCATCAGCACCGATCATCTCGACATGATAGCGTTCGAGAACACCCATGCGTTTTAACGACAAAGCCGTGTTCAACGCGGTTTGGCCACCCATGGTGGGAAGCAGTGCATCCGGCTTTTCCCGGGCAATAATCTTGGCGACAACTTCCGGTGTTATCGGCTCGATATAGGTAGCATCGGCGAGGTCAGGGTCTGTCATGATTGTCGCCGGATTGGAGTTGACCAGAATGATCCGGTAGCCTTCTTCCTTCAAGGCTTTACAGGCTTGCGTTCCCGAATAGTCGAATTCGCAGGCTTGACCGATGACAATAGGTCCCGCACCGATGATGAGAATGGATTTTATATCTGTGCGTTTTGGCATGGCAGCATCCTATCGCAAACACCCGCACAGAAAAAACTGGCAGGTTCAACATTTCTTTTTTTAAGGCTAAGCCTGCCTTATAGGTAAAGTCGACAGGAAAGTAACCCCCTAAATTTTGCTTTTCCTAATTTTTTTTGCTTTACTGTCAGGGGAGCCTTCTCTTCTTGGAGGAAGAAGTTATATGCTCTTTAATGAAATAAGCACTGGGAGAGAGGCTTATGCGGTGGGAAGGTGGCAGACAAAGCGACAATATTGAAGATCGTCGCGGTGAAGAGAATAACGGTGCAAGTCCGGTTTTTCGAACAGGTTTAAGCGGCGTCGGTTTTGCCTTGTTGTCGCGTGGCGGTTTCACGGGAATTCTCATTCTTGTTGTTATTTTTCTGGGGCTCAGCTTCTTCGGCTATAGTCCGACACGTTTTCTATTCAGCGATGGAGCGCTGGTGAATGAACATAGAGCGCCATTTGGCGCAGCAAAAGCGCCGCTTCAAACCAATGACCGGCGTAGCCTTTTTATTGCAACGGTTCTTGCCGAAACAGAAGATACGTGGGGCGAGATTTTCTCCCGCCACAATGCCAAATATAAGCTACCGATCCTTGTGCGTTTTACCGGCGCTATCGATTCGCCATGCGGGCTTGCAAGTACAGCCGTTGGCCCTTTCTATTGTCCTGCCGATCAAAAGCTTTATCTTGATGACGAATTTTTCGACAAATTGGCGACCCATTTTAAAGCACCGGGAGAATTTGCCCAAGCTTATGTCATTGCCCATGAAGTCGGCCATCACGTGCAAAATTTGACCGGTGTTCTCGACCGGATGAATAAGAGAAGGGCAAGCGCCGATACGTCGACTGCCAATGCACTTTCGGTAAAAATCGAATTGCAGGCCGATTGTTATGCCGGCGTGTGGGCGCATTCAACCGAGGATGACGGAATTCTTGAAGAGGGTGATATCGGCTATGCATTGAATGCAGCGGCAAAAATCGGTGATGATACATTACAAAAACGGACGCACGGATATGTTGTGCCTGATAGTTTCACTCATGGAACTTCTGCACAACGCGTCAATGCTTTCAAAACCGGTTACCAATTGGGAAAAATGGAATCATGTGACGGATTTTAAAAAATCCACGTTTGAGAGATTTCGTGAAGTTGAAAGACTTTCTATCCAGTATTTTTGCGCTGTCTCCTAGACGTGGTCGTCATCATCCGGTTTTCGCATGCGCGTTCAAGGGTATCTCGTGTCTTTCATAAAATGATCGGTACAAATCACGGGGTGATGAAAATAGCAAGCAACCATCTTCATCCGAAGGCGGGCTTTAAAACATTTTGGCGTGCACGCTTGTGTTTTGTGCGTCGGCAAACATGACCGTTTAATAAGGCCAAAAATATTAGGGAAAATATTGCCGGTTCAAGCATTTGAAAAGTCTTGATCTTTTACGAAATAGTATAGAGAGCCTCATTGAGGTGCGTTTTTCCCCTTTTCTATTTTTTCCAATAGTCCTATTAGCAATTTCTTGTATAAGCATGGAAATTCGTCATGTCGCAAAGTCTCGATGCAAAATTTGTTCACAAGGGACTTGTTCTGGTCTTCATCACGCTGTTACTGGATATTATCGGCATTGCGATCATCGTGCCGGTTATGCCGGAATATTTAAGCCAATTGACCGGCGACAGTATCAGCCGGGCTTCGGTTGATGGCGGCATTCTGCTGATGGTCTATTCGACCATGCAGTTTCTGTTTGCCCCCTTTATCGGCAATCTTTCCGACCGCTTCGGACGCCGACCAATTTTATTGTTATCCATTATCACCTTCGCGATTGATAATTTTATTTGCGCTATTGCGTGGAACTATTCCATGCTTTTTATCGGCAGAATTCTTGCCGGTGTCAGCGGCGCGAGTTTCTCCACCTGTTCAGCCTATCTTGCCGATATTTCCGACGATAACACGAGAACACGCAATTTCGGGCTCATTGGTATCGCCTTTGGCGTCGGCTTCTTTTTAGGCCCGCTGATCGGCGGTGTTTTGGGCGAAATCGGCCCCCGCATGCCGTTTTATTTTTCAGCCGGACTTTCGCTCGTCAATTTTGTTTTTGCCATGTATATGCTGCCGGAAACTCTGCCTTTGTCATTGCGCCGCCCCTTCGAGATCAGACGGGCAAATCCGGTCGGTGCTTTGCTGGAATTGCGCCATTATCCCACTGTGCTTTGGGTGGCACTCGCCTTCTTCCTCTATTGGCTTGCCGAGGCGGTTTGGCCGTCAACTTTGGCTTTTATGGCGAAAGAACGTTATGGCTGGAGTGAATTTTCTATCGGTTTCGCCTATGGCGTTTTTGGCATCGGCCAGTGCATCATAATGGGATTGCTCTTGCCTTATATGACAAGGCATTTAAGCAACTGGAAAATCTCGATGATCGGGCTTATCTTTGCGCTCGTCGGCATGGTCGGCTACACCTTCGCTTTTGAAGGTTATATGCTTTATGTCGTTTACCTTTTTACTATGCCGGAATATATCGCCCACGTGCCAATGCGCTCGATTGCTTCCTCCCAAGTTCCAGCCAATGCGCAAGGTGCCCTTCAAGGCGCTTTGACATCAATAACCTCGATTACGTCGATGATCGGGCCGGTATTCTATACGTCGGTTTTCAGCTATTTCACCAGTGACAGCGCGCCGTTCAAATTTGCCGGCGCCCCTTGTGCAACCGCATTTTTCGTGTTGCTTGCAACAACACTGGTTTTCGGCTTTTTTGTACGTGAAGATAAAAGTCCGCGCTTAACGACATATGAACTTGTGCGAGATCGCGATAACGAGAAAGCGGAAGACAGATAATTGCGTTAAAAACAACCTCAAAAAGCTCTACATCCCGTTACAAATATCGAGATCAACTGTCAGAGGTTTCAGACGCTATCATCGACGTTTTTAAAAGCGGAAGATAGTCTTTCTTTGAAAAAGCTCGGAACAACTCTTTTCGGTTTTGTTAATGCGGGCAAGTTTGTTGACTATGGCGGGAGCGCCGGATTTTAAAAACAAACGCGGTAAAACGCACGAAATACGGAAAAAAACGAAACGGAAAATGCACTGTGTTGCTCTGGAGTTCAACCGAAACGCGTTACGTTTCAGGAGAATTTCTGTCCGAAATTGGGTTCGGTGCTAAGAGGAAGCTGTCTTGAACATGACTGACTTATTCTAAGTTGAAGGGTAGCGCTATGTAAAACAATCGTTCATCGCATCGGAAAGCCGATTTTAATGGCTGGTAAAAAATGAACGGAACCATTGGAATGGGAAGAGCGGTCAGTGCATGCTCCTCTTCCCGACTTTTCCGATAAAATCGGCAAAACAATAATATTTAAAACGAAAAAACCCGCTTTTTCAGCGGGTTTTCGATTATTTTAAATCTGTTGGAAAGCCAATCGGCAAGCGGTCAATTACGCCGCTTTTTTATGTTCGCGGATCATCTTTGCAAATTGCTGGAAGAGATAATGGCTATCTTGTGGCCCCGGCGAAGCCTCGGGGTGCTGTTGCACCGAAAAGACCGGCTTGCCGACAAGCCTGATACCACAGTTTGAACCGTCAAACAGCGAGATTTGCGTTTCTTCTACCCCTTCAGGAAGGGTTTTTGCGTCAACTGCAAAACCATGGTTCATGGATACAATTTCCACCTTGCCGGTTTCTTTGTCCTGTACCGGATGGTTGGCACCGTGATGGCCCTGATGCATTTTGACAGTTTTTGCACCCATTGCCAAAGCAAGCAATTGATGTCCAAGGCAAATGCCGAACATTGGAATACCTGTCTCGACGAGTTTTCTAATCATCGGAACAGCATATTCGGCCGTTGCAGCCGGATCACCAGGGCCATTTGACAAGAAAATACCATCGGGATTCAAAGCCAATATTTCTTCGGCTGTGGTTTTTGCAGGAACGACGGTGACACGTGCTTCAAGTCCGGCAAGCAGGCGCAGAATATTGCGCTTTACGCCATAATCGACGGCAACAATGTGAATGTCTTTCGTCTTTTCATGGCCATAGCCTTCATTCCATA
>CAMLON010000047.1 GCA_946481695.1 uncultured Bartonella sp.
CAGTGATTGATGCAGCCGAATATTACGACCGCGCCCTTCCCATGATGATGACAGCGGCAGGAACCGTTCCGGCTGCCAAGGTTTTCATCATGGGGGCGGGTGTTGCCGGTCTTCAGGCCATTGCCACTGCACGGCGTCTGGGTGCATCGGTCACAGCAAATGACGTGCGCCCTGCAGCCAAGGAGCAAGTTGCTTCCCTTGGTGCAAAATTTATCGCCGTCGAGGATGATGAATTCAAAGCGGCTGAAACGGCTGGTGGCTATGCCAAGGAAATGTCGAAGGAATACCAGCAAAAACAGGCGGCCTTGACTGCCGAGCATATTGCCAAACAGGATATCGTCATTACAACCGCATTGATTCCCGGTCGTCCCGCACCGCGCCTTATCACTAAAGCGATGCTTAAAACCATGCGTCAGGGTTCGGTCGTGGTTGATCTTGCCGTTGAAAGAGGTGGCAATGTCGAAGGCGCTGTTGCTAATAAGATTGTCGAAGTTGAAGGGGTTAAGATTATCGGCTTCACCAATGTTCCGGGTCGCATTGCCGCTACCGCTTCAAAGCTTTATGCGCGCAATCTTTATGCCTTTGTCGATATCATGACAAACAAGGAGACAAAGGCATTTACTATCGACCGGAATGACGAGCTCGTCAAAGCGACATTGCTCACTTTCGACGGTGACATAGTTCATCCCCGCTTTGCAGAAGAATCGGAGAAAAAAGCCGATGAGAAGGCTGAAAAACCGGCAAAGCGAACATCCTCGAAACATAAAGAACCAGCCGCCAAAGCGGATAAAAAAACAGATGAAAAAGGAGCCAGATAATGTCTAACGAGGCTCTCGACAAAGCCCTTCAAGGTCTTGATCAGGCCATTGCCGCTGTGCGCGAAGCAGGCGGTCAAATCTCCAGTAATGCCGTTGATGCCGTCCACAATGTGACCGGCGGTGTTATTGACCCGTTCATTTTCCAGTTTGCGATCTTCGTACTGGCGATTTTTGTCGGCTATTATGTTGTTTGGGCAGTAACGCCGGCTCTCCACACACCGCTGATGGCTGTTACCAATGCGATTTCTTCAGTTATCGTCGTTGGTGCGCTGCTTGCTGTCGGTCTTTCGTCTTCAGGCCTTGCAAGCACTTTCGGTTTCATCGCACTGGTACTTGCAAGCGTCAATATTTTCGGCGGCTTTCTCGTTACCCAACGCATGCTTGCCATGTACAAGAAAAAAGATAAGTGAGGCTTGAAACTATGAGTATTAATTTTGCAGCCTTTCTTTATCTCGTTTCCGGTGTCCTGTTCATCATGGCGCTGCGCGGGCTTTCCCATCCGACAACAAGCCGCAAGGGCAATGCCTATGGCATGGTCGGCATGGCTGTTGCCATCATCACAACACTATTGCTTGCCCGTCCAAGCTTCGGTGGCCTTGTCCTCATCATTATAGGTCTTGCCATCGGTGGCGCTATCGGTGCTGTCATTGCACGCCGCATTGCCATGACGGCAATGCCGCAACTTGTTGCCTCTTTCCATTCGCTTGTCGGTCTTGCTGCCGTTATGGTGGCCGCCGGTGCACTTTATTCGCCGCATTCATTCGGCATTGGCGAAATCGGCTCTATCCACGGGCGGGCACTCGTTGAAATGGCAATCGGTGTCGCAATCGGTGCGATAACCTTTACCGGTTCCATCATTGCGTTTTTAAAACTTGATGGACGTATGTCCGGTAAGCCGATCATTTTGCCGAACCGGCACTTGATCAACATTGTTCTTGCAGTGGCAATTGTTCTTCTCATCGCAACGCTTGTCGGAACTGAAAGCCATCTGGTTTTCTGGCTTATTGTTCTTTTGTCGCTTGTTATCGGTGTCACACTGATTGTGCCGATCGGTGGCGCGGATATGCCGGTTGTTGTTTCCATGCTCAATTCCTATTCGGGATGGGCGGCCGCAGGTATCGGTTTTACTCTCGGAAATATGGCTTTGATCATCACCGGCGCACTTGTCGGATCTTCAGGTGCCATCCTTTCCTACATTATGTGTAAAGGCATGAACCGCTCGTTCATTTCCGTGATCCTTGGCGGATTCGGTGGTGAAAGTGCCGGTCCTGCCGGACATAACGAAGTCGAACGCCGTCCGGTCAAACAGGGTTCGGCTGACGATGCAGCATTCATTATGAAAAATGCCAACAAGGTCATTATCGTACCGGGATATGGCATGGCTGTTGCACAGGCGCAGCACGCACTGCGTGAAATGGCTGACAAGCTCAAGGAAAACGGTGTCGAAGTCAAATATGCCATTCATCCGGTTGCCGGTCGTATGCCCGGTCACATGAATGTGCTGCTTGCCGAAGCCAATGTGCCCTATGACGAAGTTTTCGAGCTTGACGATATCAATTCCGAATTTGCCGATGCAGATGTTGCTTTTGTCATTGGTGCCAATGACGTAACCAACCCTGCAGCTAAATCGGACCCATCTTCGCCGATTTATGGCATGCCGATTCTCGACGTATCGAAAGCGGGAACGGTTCTGTTCCTGAAACGCGGCATGGGAACAGGTTATTCGGGCGTTGAAAACGAGCTGTTTTTCCGTGACAACACCATGATGCTTTTTGGCGATGCCAAAAAAATGGTCGAAAGCATTGTCAAAGCCATGGAATAAACCTTAAGATGCCGCCAACAAGGCGGCATCTTTTTTTAGGAAATGATCATGGCAAGTTCGGCCGAACAGATGAGAGCGTGGCAAGGTCCGGCACTTTTGAGTTATGGCTATCGGCCATTTTTTTTGTTCGCAAGTATCTGGGCTGTATTCAGTCTGTTTATCTGGATTTTCCTTTTTTCCGGCAAAGATGTGCTGGCAATCGGAATTGATCCGTTTTCCTGGCACGCACACAGCTTTCTTTTCGGTTATTTATGGGCCGTCATTGCCGGTTTTTTGATGACTGCCGTTCCCAATTGGACCGGTCGTTTGCCAATTGTCGGCTGGCCGCTTTTGGGCCTCGTATCCATTTGGCTTATCGGGCGCATTGCCATGGTGCTTTCATCCGATTTGCCAGCGACTGTGACAGTCGGCCTTGATTTGCTGTTTCCGCTACTTTTCACCATCGCTATCGGGCGTGAAATTATATATGGAAAAAACTGGCGTAATCTCAAAGTGCTTATTTTGCTTGTTCTGCTTTTCTGCGCCAATCTGATTTTCGATTGTGAAGCCTTTAATGATGGTTATGCTGCCGACGGTTATGGAGCTCGCCTCGCCCTTGCCATTGCGGTTTTCCTCATTGCCATTATTGGTGGCCGTATTGTGCCAAGTTTCACACGCAATTGGCTTGCCAAACGCGGGAACACAAAACTGCCGGCTCCACACGGGCGCGTTGACCAAACCATCATGGTTTTTACGGCTATTTGCCTCGTTCTATGGATTCTCTTTCCCGACACAAAATTGACCGCCCTATTGTGCGGCCTTTGTGGCATTGCCAATCTTTACCGGCTTCAACGTTGGCGTGGTTTGGCAACTTTAAAAGAACCGCTGGTTTTTGTGCTTCATGTCGGCTTTCTGTTTATTCCGCTAGGGTTTATCGCTTTGGCGCTTGGCACGTTCGGAATTATTCCGGGGGGACGCGCACCGGTGCAACATTTATGGATGGCCGGTGGCATCGGCATGATGACAATGGCCGTGATGACGCGCGCAAGTCTTGGTCACGCCGGTCGGCCACTTACAGTTTCCTGGCCGGTCGTACTGGTTTACCTTGCGCTGTTTCTATCGGTCTGGCTGCGGCTTTTTGCCGGCATTGCCAATAACAATCTGCCAACGCTTCACATTGCCGGAACTTTATGGATTCTGGCTTTTTTGGGTTTCGTTGTGCTTTACTGGAATATCCTCACCAAACCACGCAAACCACGCGTTCCGAATTGAAGGTCATTATCGGGATAAGCAAAACGCAATTTCCCTTTAAAGGGTTTGCCTGATTGAATTTCAAAAGCTTTCACAGCCCAAATAACGGTCTGTCTCTATTTTTGGCTCCGCAATGCGAAGAGACGGGTTCCTATAGATATTTCATAAAACGATTATGTAGGGCATCTTCTCGCCGTGATTTTCGTGAGCGCGCTTGTTGAAGAATGCCTTTTCGTTTGAGTCATGTTGACGGAATTTCTGTTTATCCGGTTCTTAAACCGCCGCGTAATTCCACTTTAAAAACCGCAGTAGCAGCTATAACCTCTCAGCGTGATAAACTTGTGGCGTGAAGAACAAATTACACTTATTCTCGAACGCCCCGCTTCGTTCGCCTTTTCTTCCTTCTTGGCCTTTTTCATTCCAACGAGAATTTGAAACTATGGGAATCTCGGCCGCATGAATCATCGAAGGTAAAGCGGACAAACGGAAAATTGCCGGTCTTTGATGTTGCGTGTCGTTGATAAAGAGAAGTCCGTCTTGTTGACCAAGGCACATGAGAACTTCAGAAAGTAGATGACGGGTTATGCCTTTCCGTTTCCCCTTTTCGATGGTTGTTATCCGGCAACGTCACGCATCAAGGGCTTTAAAAATTACAATAGCATAGCATAGGCCCCTTTCGACGAGAGACGTTATCTGACGCAAAAAACAAACTCTTGGCTTCACATTTGGCAAAAAATCGACTTTCCTGTTTGCCAAATACAAAGCCTTATCCAATGGTGGCTATAATCGTATTTTTATCGTTTATCAGCCGCGGTGTTTTAAAACTCCCGATCAGCCGTAAATAAGTTTATCCTGTTTTTTGCGTAAGCGTGCAATCCACTGGTTCTCATTGATTGCAGCATTTTTTACAGTGATGAGTTCGTTCTTCTTGATCGGTGCGGTAACGGTTGCCCCTTCAAGCAAACCACAAGGAATTGCCTGGTGCTTCCTTGCATCCTCGACTGTCATATTCCATGCGCGATAGGTATAAAGTCCGATAAAATCGAGCTTGTCTCCGGGTTTCAAATCTTTCTTGGCAACGGCGCAAACTTCTGCAACCGGCCGATCAAGTGGCACCATATCGGCCTTTCCGTAAAGCATGACGCGTGCACAGGTGAGCGGCACTTCCATTGCTGTGAGATGATAAGGACGATGGAATGTAAAATAAGGTCCTTCACCGATTTTCAAATCTTCCATACGTTCCCAAACACGGGGATGACGCATTTCTGCAACCACAAAAACTCCCGGTGAAACACCCCGCCCGATTGAATAATCGACAACGCCGGATTTTGACAAAACGCCACCATCTTTTTCCGGAATAAGCACTTTGTTTAGCCGGTCGATATCGGCTTTCGGGCCATGCATACCAGGGCAATCGGGAACAAGGCCGGTTGCGTTGGCAATGGCCGTCATTTCGACCATGGTTTTTGAACCGTCAATGAATTCGACAAGCATACGCACATTCATATTGCGTTTCTTTGCCTCTTCTTCATAATGATCGGGAATTGCATCAAAATCGAGCGGGTTGTTTTTGCCCTTTCCGGCAGCAACAACATTGTGCCCGAGTGCCGAAACAAATTCGATCAGCTCCATGCAGGAAGATGGCTCGTCACCGGCACCAAGTGTGTAGATAAGGCCACGTTTTTCGGCTTCATGTTTAAGATAAGGGCCGATTGTGACATCGGCCTCGACATTCATCATAACAATGTGTTTGTTGTTTTGCAGCGTTTTATAACCGATTTCCGCGCCTGCTTCGGGATAGCCAGTCGCATCGACGATAACATCGACAAGCTCGTTTTTTAGCAACATATCAAGATCGTCGGTGGCGGCAATTTTTCCTTCTTCGATTGCTGCTGTCATTTCCGACGCATTGGAAACTTCCTTTGCATGCCCCGTTTCGTCATAGGCAATTTTTGCCGCATCAAGCACACGTTCAGGTGTCCTTGTCGAAACCGCTGCAACCTCGATGCCATCCATATGGGCGACACCTGTCAACAGATCGGTTCCCATTTCCCCGCAACCGACAAGCCCTATACGGATGGGCTTGCCACTTTCTTCGCGTTTTTTAAGGTCGCGGGCCAAACCGATAAGGGCTACATTGCTTGTCATTTCAAAAAATTCTCCGGTAAAAAACGATCATTCATCAGCCCGATAAAATATGTTTAAAATCGGGTTTTGCCACTCGTTCAGCGCATAATTCTTTTCTTTAAAGGTCTAATAACAACGGTAAAAAATTGCAAGACTCGTGATTGATCGACGCAAAGTCCAGAAAGCAGGATAACAAAACCACACATTTTCCAAACAAAAATTTGCGCGAAAATTATTTGGCCTGTATAAGCAGCTTGAGCTCATAAATAAGCGGTCTTTCGCCGATGAGAGGCGACCGCGACAAAATATTGATAAGGAAAACATTCATGCCCGGCAAAGTGACTGTTGATGATATTCCCGCTTCAATCGGCAAAGAAGTAGGCGTTTCGAATTGGCGTACTGTCACGCAGGAAATGATTAACCAGTTTGCCGATGCAACCGATGACCATCAATGGATCCACGTTGATGAAAAACGAGCCAAAGAAACGCCCTTTGGCGGCACAATTGCCCACGGCTTTCTAACCCTTTCGCTGTTGTCGACATTGGCCTACGAGGCCCTTCCCGAGCTTGAGGGGACAACAATGGGTATCAATTACGGTTTTGATAAAGTGCGGTTGATGAGCCCCGTCAAGACCGGTGCAAAGGTTCGTGCCCATTTTGTTTTGACCAATGCGGAAATTCGCCCTTCCGGCCGAATCGTTTTTCATTATGGCGTAACCCTTGAAATCGAAAATGTGAAAAAACCGGCTTTGACTGCCGACTGGATTACAATCGCTATGGTTCCCCCAAAAGCTTCCTGAGTTTTAGCCGATTTTATGGGGCTCCCCCAACAAGCTTCACAATTATTGAAGATCCGGGTGAGCTCATCCGGAATTCATAATTTTCATGTCATTCGGAGATTTTTGCTAAAGACCGCTTTTTCGAGAATTGTCTGAAAAAGACGATATATCGGAAATTGTTTTGAGGTCAGAGCTTTTCAATATTTGATAGATCGGCAGTATCGTTTGAAAATTCCGCACTAATGCCGATGATCCCCTTTTATATATTGCAGGTAAAGGCAATATCATTTCCCGATAAAAGCGACATTTTCATTCAATAGTTGTCGCATTGCGTTTACAAGTTTTATCCGACTTTTATTCGATTTTTTTCAACTCTTCTTTTTGTTATTTCATTCTGTTTAATTCTGGTTCCGGAATTTCATCAAAATGGTCACTTTTCACCGCCTCTTTTCAGGAAATATCATCGAAATCGCAATTGTTAAAAAGCGAGTCGCTCTTTGAAGTTTCCTTTCTATCGGGAACAATTTTTGCGATATTTTTGTCTGAAGTTTTTTGAAACGAGGTCATTTCTATAGAAATTCGAGTAAAATAAGCGATTGTTTTGGCTCTTTTTTCGTGTTTTCATCACTCAAAGCGAATAAAGACCAATAAATTTTTTAAAAAACACAGCTTTTGGAAAAGCAATATAGACAAGCACGC
>CAMLON010000048.1 GCA_946481695.1 uncultured Bartonella sp.
AAGCCGGTCGCGTTCCTTTAAAAAACAGAACATTCTTTCGGAACCCGCACTGGTTTAAGCCGGTTGCGGGTTTTTGTTTTTGAGGCGTTATGAGCGAGATAAATCCTTTCATATCCAAGCCACTGAGCGATACTGACAAGAAGCTTTTTCAATCTTGTGAGGGAAAACGCATTGCCAGCGTCATACGCGATGGCGAAAAGGTCTGGATCAAGCGGCAAGGAATTGAAAAGCGTCCGTGGGGCAAGCGGCTTCATGGCAGTTTATCGTTTTTATTACCGGCAGCTTTTATGAAGTCTTCGCCATTGCGTGACGCTCTCGCTATGAACGGGCAGGAAATACGCAAAATTGAAAAGTTCAGGAAGGCAGGTATAGCGGTTCCCGAAATACTTGCTGTTGATGGACCAGCTTTGATGATTTCCGATGTTGGCCAAACGGTGCAGAAACGCCTTGATTTTTTAAAAAAGACAGATGTTGCGGCGCACGAAAAATTATTGATTCAATGCGGTGAAGCTTTGGGCAAAGTACATCACGCCGGACTTGTCCACGGTAGGCCGCATCCGCGTGATATGTTTATGGCAGGAAATGAGCTGGGTTTTTTCGATTTCGAGGAACAGCCGGAAGCCGTGATGCAAATTCCCACAGCCCAGGCGCGTGATGCGTGGTTATTATTTTTTCAAGTGTCGGCGCAATCACTTGAAAAAAACAAAACCGATAATGCCGCTTTTGACGCGTGGAAAAAGCAAGTTTCACCGGAGACCTTGAAACAGCTTGAAAAAATTGTCCGGTTTTTTTCTATTTTTATCACTCCGTTAAAATTGGCACGGTTTATTTACCTTGGTGGTGATGGCAAACGTATGTTAAGCGCTATGGAGTTTCTTTCTTCCAATTTGAAAAACAGGCATCCAATCTAAAGAACAGGCAAAGACATGAACGATATTGACAGTCTGGAAAAAGAAATCTGTGCGGCAATTGAAGCTGCACAAGACGAGCAGGCACTGGAAGCAGTGCGTGTCAGCGCCCTTGGAAAAAAGGGCAGTGTTTCGGAAAAACTCAAAAGCCTCGGTGGTATGAGCGCTGAAGAGCGCCAAAAAGCCGGACCGGTGATAAACGGTTTAAAAAATCGGGTTCTGGAGCTTTTGGGCGAAAAACGCAAGGCACTGAAGCGTGCGGCGACTGAAGCGCGTCTTAAAAATGAAACAGTTGACGTTACATTGCCTGTGCGTCCATCTCCGGAAGCCCGTGGGCGCATCCATCCGATTGCACAAGTGATTGACGAGATCACCGCAATTTATGCCGATATGGGCTTTTCCATTGCCGAAGGGCCGGATATCGAAACCGATTATTATAACTTTACCGCCCTCAACTTTCCCGAAGGCCACCCCGCCCGCGAGATGCATGATACCTTCTTTTTCAATCCGGACGAGAAAGGCGAAAGGCGACTTTTGCGCACGCATACATCGCCCGTTCAGGTTCGTACGATGGAAAAGCAAAAACCGCCAATCCGCATTATCATTCCGGGAAAAACCTATCGTATGGATTCGGATGCCACCCATTCGCCGATGTTCCATCAGGTAGAAGGGCTGGTTGTCGATAAAAAGTCGACCATTGCCAATATTATGTGGGTGCATGAAGAATTCTGTAAGGCGTTTTTTGAAGTACCTTCGTTGAAGATGCGTTTTCGCCCTTCGTTCTTTCCTTTCACCGAACCGTCTATGGAAGTCGATATTCAATGTGACCGCTCCGGTACAGAAGTAAAATTCGGCGAGGGCAATGACTGGCTCGAAATATTGGGCTGCGGCATGGTGCACCCGAATGTGTTGAAAAATGTCGGTTTCGATCCGGATGAATATCAGGGCTTTGCCTGGGGAATGGGAATCGACCGTATCGCCATGTTGAAATATGGCATGCCGGATTTGCGGGCATTTTTTGATGCCGATATACGCTGGATCCAACATTACGGTTTCCGTCCGCTTGATGTGCCGACGCTTTTTGGCGGTCTCAGCAATTCATAAACTCACACCCGCGTCTTGCGTTTTGAAAAGAGGTTTTGAACAATGAAATTTACTTTGTCCTGGTTGAAGGATCATCTGGAGACAGACGCATCGCTCGGCGAGATTTGTGATCGGCTTACCGATATAGGCCTCGAGGTTGATAGCGTCGATGACCGCAAAAGCTTTGATGTTTTTGTAATTGCCAAAGTTTTGACAGCCAAAAAACATCCCGATTCAGATCATTTACAGATTTTGACCGTTGATACCGGCGGCGATAAACCCATTCAGGTGGTTTGTGGGGCTCCTAATGCGAAGGCCGGATTGATCGGGGTTTTTGCCCCTCCGGGAGCTTATATTCCTGGGCTTGATGTCACATTGTCGGTCGGGAAAATACGTGGTGTCGAAAGTTTCGGCATGATGTGTTCCGAACGCGAGCTTGAACTTTCAAATGAACATAACGGCATTATCGAACTCGGCTCCGATGCACCTGTCGGCAAATCATTTGCTGCCTATTGTGGTCTTAATGATCCGCTCATTGATGTCGGCCTCACGCCGAACCGTCCTGATTGTACGGGTGTCTATGGCATTGCTCGTGATCTTGCAGCAAGCGGCATTGGAAAGTTGAAGCCGCTTGAAGTTCCTTCTATTTCCGGCGAAGGAGAGCCGTCGGTAACCGTGTCGCTTGATTTTGGTGATAAGGCGCCTTTCTGTCTCGGCTTTTCATGGCGTGAAATTCGTGACGTCAACAATGTCCAGTCGCCGAAATGGATACAACGCCGCCTTAATGCAATTGGCTTGCGTCCAATCAATGCACTTGTCGACATGACCAATTATATCACGGTTGATCTCGGGCGTCCGCTCCATGTTTTCGATGCCGATAAGGTAAACGGAAAGCTCACCGTCCGTCGTGGGCGCAAGGGCGATAAACTTCTTGCCCTTAATGGCAAGGAATATAATTTGGGACCGGATAATTGCGTCATTTCTGATGATAATGGTGTCCAGTCCATCGGTGGCATAATGGGGGGGGAAGCAACAGGATGCGATGAAAATACGAAAAATGTTATCATTGAATCGGCTTTGTGGGATCCACGCAATGTCGCAGCAACGGGGCGCTCTTTTGGCATTGTTTCGGATGCACGTTATCGTTTTGAACGCGGTGTCGATCCGGAATTTATGGAACCGGGACTGGCCTTTGCCACCGAAATGGCAATGAAACTTTGTGGTGGCAAGCCTTCAAAAGCCCATACAATCGGGGAAAAGAGTGTCGAACAAAAGGTGATCCGCTTCCCGTTTGCCGAAATCAAGCGTTTGACCGGTCTGGAATTAAGCCATGAAGCGGCAACAATCATATTGCAAAATTTAGGCTTTGTTGTTGAAGGCAAAGGTGATGTTGTCATGGTGAAAGTACCAACATGGCGTCCTGATATTGATGGTAAGGCCGATCTCGTCGAAGAGGTTATGCGTATCCACGGGCTTAACAATATCAAGCCGGAACCTTTGGAACGGCCGTCCTCTGTGAGCAGGCAAATTCTGACCACAATCCAGATCAGGCAGCGCTCTGCACGTCGTGCTCTGGCTTGTCGGGGCTTGATGGAAGCAATCACATGGTCTTTCATTTCGGAAAAACAGGCCAAGGCATTTGGCGGCGGCAAGCCCGAACTCAAACTTTTGAACCCGATTGCTGCCGATATGTCGGATATGCGTCCTTCACTGCTTCCGGGATTGATTGCGGCTGCCCAACGCAATGCCGATCGTGGCTTTCCCGATCTCGGCCTATTTGAAATTTCGGCTACATTCGAGGGCAATACACCCGAGACACAAAGACGCGTTGCTGGCGGTATCCGCCGCGGTACTTACAAGCTTGATGGTTCAGGGCGTTTTTGGGCGGGTTCTGCCAAACCTGTTGATGTTTTTGATGCCAAGGCCGATGCACTTTGTGTGCTTGATGCTTGCGGGCTTGACGCTTCAAAGGTGCAGATAGAAACTGGCGCTCCAGAGTGGTATCATCCGGGACGTTCGGGCGTTATCAAATTGGGGCCGAAAATTATTCTTGGTACCTTTGGCGAATTCCACCCCGATGTTCTCGAGGAACTTGATGTAACAGGACCATTGTGCGGTTTTGAAGTCTATATCGATCGTATTCCCGAACCACACAAGAAGGCAACCAAAACACGCCCGCCTTTGGTTCTGTCGCCATACCAGATGATACGGCGCGATTTTGCTTTTGTCATGGATAAATCGGTCAATGCTGCCACGGTCATTCGTGCGGCAAGCGGAGCCGATAAAAAGCTTATCCAGTCTGTCGAGATATTCGATGTCTTCGAGGGGGCAAGCCTTGGAGAAGATAAGAAATCAATTGCAATCGAAGTGGCAATCCAGCCCCATGAACGCACTTTGACTGACGAAGATATCGAAGCTCTGGCGAAAAAAATTATCGATAATGTTGCAAAATCGACCGGAGCGACATTGCGCCAATAGTCTTTCCTGATCTCAAGGGTCGAGAGAAGAGTTTAGAAAATGATTAAGGGGCAAAGCGGATTTGCCCCTTTATTTTTAAAACCATTGTAAAAACGCGGCGACAATATAAATCTGATATTTTCGGCCTTGAGCGATCAATTTTCCGGCTATGAAAAATTGCCGTCCATTCGGCTTTATTCAAAAAAGCACATAACGGATATTTCTGTCTTAGCAAAAAAGTTTTGAATGCCTTGCGGAAGATATGAACCGCCGCATCTAGTTGGGTAAACGTCCGAGAAAAAATTGAAAGGTTTTTGTGGTTGTCCACTTCCGCTAATCGAATACCGGAATGTCAGCAACATTGGTAGATAATACTGTGTCACGATAATTGTCGTCTCTATCTTTTGATATCGGGTAAGCCTCATCAGAGGTCGGGACTATTTTTGAAAAACGTGAAAATGTTTGCGATTTTTTAAAACCGAAAAGGGAATAAAAATTTCACTTCAAAATTAGTTTTGCATGCGTGCCATTTGAGGGGGGACAAAACGTTCGACGCCGAAAAATTTCGAGGCATCAGGGCATGTTTTTATAAACTTTGTCGGCTTTTGAGTCTCAACGACAAGCGAAAGTAATTTATTGTACAATTTTTAATTGTTCTGTTTTAAAACACATCATCTTGAGTTAAACCAATAGTTGATAAATGCCGCATATACGGCATTATATTTTCGTTTTTTGATTTCAATCAGAAATCAATTTCTTTGAGACACGGAGATTTGGTGATTTTTTTTGCTTTACGGTTGACATTTGTTTTCTTCCATATTCTATCCTTAGAATAACGAAAACCATCCTTGTCGAAAGTCGGTTAAATGAAAAACGAAAAACACTATGATCTTTTTGTTATAGGTGGTGGCGTCAACGGTTGTGGTGTCGCCCGAGATGCTGTTGGCCGTGGCTATTCCGTTGGTCTGGCAGAAATGAATGACCTTGCGTCGGGCACCTCCAGTGCTTCTACCAAGCTCATTCATGGTGGCTTGCGCTATCTCGAGCAATATGCCTTCCGTCTTGTGAGAGAAGCATTGATGGAACGCGAGGTGATCTGGCACATGGCACCTCATCTTGTTCGTCCTTTGCGCTTTATATTGCCTTATAATAAAGGATTGCGCCCTGCATGGATGCTGCGTTTGGGGTTATTCATTTACGATCATCTTGGAAGCCGTCATCAGGAATTGTGGCGCACCAAGGTTCTTGATCTTACCAAAGAGTATAGCGAATCCCTGAAGCCGGGTTTTGTCAAAGGTTTCGAATATTCCGATGCCCGCGTGGATGATGCACGTTTAGTTGTTGCCAATGCCCGCCATGCAGCAAGACTTGGTGCGGATATTATGGTGCGCACCGAAGTTGTTTCGCTCAAAGCCGACGGCAAGAAATGGAAAATCGGCCTTAAAAACAAATTGAATG
>CAMLON010000049.1 GCA_946481695.1 uncultured Bartonella sp.
GAGCATCCGTCTTGGTGGTAAAAAGGATAAGACGGCGGTTTTCGGCCTTTTGCTCGGTCAGAAAATGTTGCCAATCAATGTGCCGCTTCAATGTTGCAATTTCGAGGTAATCCATGCCCGCACGTTTCAAATGGCGGTCGGAAAGGTCAAAACCGGCGGGTTCGATAATGTCGACAGGCACACCGAAACAGGCGCCCAAACGCAAAATTGTTCCGGTGTTTCCCGCAATATCAGGCTGAAAAAGTGCAATATGAAGTGTCATGACCGTTGATTAGGCTTGTCACCCTGCCATTGTAAAGGGGAGCGGGCATTCAAAAACCTTGACGAATCGATCAATCCTCAAAAATTTGAACGTCCCGTCGATTTGTTTGCTTTCGCGCATCATCTTTCTATGCAAATTGTCGTTCGTCGCGAAATGTGAAAACGTCTTTCTTTGCAAACAATATTGGATTTTTTTTGAAGCGCAAAATTTTGAATGGGAAAAGTTTATATGCCTGTTTCCGCTCTTGAAGCGGAAAAATGAAAAATTATCTTGGGGAAGCGAACTTGAGTGAGGCATCCGGTTTTATTGGCGTCATCAAACCGGTTTTCATATGTCTTTTTTTAAAAAGAGTATCTTTGCCCCCCCAACAAAAGTCAAAATTGAACGAAAGTCAAAATTGAACGAAAGTGGTCATCAGGCAAAGTGCGGACTTTGAAAAATTTGCCCTCTTATGGCAGAAAAGGAATACCGCAATTCTACCGAATGCAACACATTAACGTCAAAATCGTTGCATTTATGACGCGTTCCGGTTTTACCGGACACACACTACCGGACAGCTAAAAAGCAATAACGAGGAGCTCGACCATGTTTGGATGGTTTGAACGAAGATTGAACGCTTTTCCCGAAAAGGAGCTCAAAAGACCGCCACAAAACCTTTTGGGATTTTGCCTTTATTATACGCAAGGCGTTTGGCCGTGGTTGATCTTCATGGCAATTTTTACAGCCTTGATCGCTGTCACAGAAGTTTCGCTCTTCGGTTTTTTGGGAAGTATTGTCGATTGGCTCAATGCCAATTCGCGGGCAACATTTTTCGAAACACAAGGTGTAAAACTTGCACTCATTGGTGTGTTGGTCGTTCTCATCCTGCCATTTTTTGTCACCATGCACAGTATGGTGATGCATCAGACATTGCTTGGCAATTATCCGATGCGGATACGCTGGCTTGTGCATCGTTATCTGCTTGGCCAATCCATGAGCTTTTTCCAGAACGAGTTTTCCGGTCGCATATCGGCAAAAGTCATGCAAACGGCCTTGTCGGTGCGTGAAACGGTGATGAAGCTTTTTGACGTTTTAAATTATGTGATTGTCTATTTCCTCGGCACATTGGTGATTGCCGCCTCATCCGACTGGCGGCTGATGGTGCCGTTTCTTTTGTGGATTATCAGCTATATCGGGCTGCTTAAATATTTTATTCCTAAATTGCGCGACGCATCCGAAGCGCAGGCTGATGCGCGTTCGCTAATGACCGGACGGGTTGTTGATTCTTATACCAATATTGCAACCGTCAAACTGTTTTCCCACCACGCAAGAGAGGAAAGCTTTGCCCGCGAAGGGTTCGAGCATTTTCAGGGCACGGTTTATAAACAGATGCGGCTTATCTCGAAATTTTCGATCAGCGTTTATGTGTCGAACTGTATTCTATTGTTTGTTGTGGGGGCGCTCGGTATCTGGCTATGGCAGCAGGATGCCATTCTTGTCGGCGCTGTTGCGGTCAGCATCGGCCTTGTCTTGCGGCTCAATGGCATGGCGCAATGGATTATGTGGGAAATGGCGGCACTTTTTGAAAATATCGGCATTGTCGAAGACGGGATGCATTCGATTGCACAGGATAGAATCGTTGAAGACAAGAAGGACGCCAAAAAACTTGTCGTCAAAAAAGGCGACATCCGGTTTCAAAATGTCGGCTTCCACTATGGCAAGGGCAAGGGAATCTTGAAAGATTTCAACCTTCATATCGAGCCTGGTCAAAAAGTAGGTGTAGTCGGACGTTCAGGAGCGGGTAAATCGACACTTGTCAATCTTCTCTTGCGTTTTCACGATGTCGAAGAGGGCGGTATATTGATTGACGGGCAAAATATCGCCGATGTCACACAGGAAAGCTTGCGCGCGGCAATCGGCGTGGTGACACAGGATACCTCGCTTTTACACCGTTCACTGAAAGACAATATTCTTTATGGCCGTCCTGATGCCAGCAATCGCGAATTGCTTGAAGCGGTGAGGGATGCCGAAGCTGCCGATTTTATCGACAGTCTGCGCGACCAGAACGGCAAGACCGGATATGATGCCTTTGTCGGCGAACGCGGCGCGCGCCTTTCCGGTGGCCAGCGCCAGCGCATCGCCATTTCGCGTGTCATGCTCAAAGATGCGCCGATTCTTATTCTTGACGAGGCAACGTCGGCACTCGACTCGGAAGTGGAAGCGGCCATTCAGGAAAATCTCGCCCGCCTGATGGAAGGAAAAACTGTTCTTGCCATTGCCCACCGCTTGTCGACAATTGCCGAAATGGACCGCCTCATCGTGATGGATAAGGGCAAAATTGTCGAAGATGGCACGCATGAAGAATTGCTTTCGAAGCACGGTATCTATGCCCATTTGTGGAACCGGCAGGTTGGCGGGCACCTTGATCTTGACGAAGAGGCTTGAAAAATGAGATCGGCTTTCCTGAAAAGGTTGAAGTCGCGCTGAAAATAGCTATCCGCAGGAAAACAGGTTTTTCGTTGCGGGTGGCATGAGCGGAAGCTACGATTTTCTGTCCGGAAGTTCGTCGATGAAGTTTTGGCAGCCGCTCTTCAAATAATTCTATTTATGCCGCTCTTCTCCCATGGAATTTTCTTCATGAAATTATCGGCATGGGCTTTTTGGGGGTAAGCTTATTCCACCTGAAAAAAACTGGCTCCAACAAAGCTTTTTAAGTGCCGGAAATAGTGAAGAGCGCTGCAAAAGCGATGAAAAACAAGAAAGCCGAAACATGTCGCATAGTTTAAACATGTGAGCCATATTTCAAAAACCCATATTTTAAAAGC
The DNA here is from genome assembly GCA_946481695.1 of uncultured Bartonella sp. Next base: position 3,067 of record CAMLON010000049.1, read on the forward strand.
ATTGCAGCGTTTTATGGGCGATAAACGACAAGCTGCCGTTATTTGAAACAATTGAAGAAAAGTTACTCGTAATAGAAGCAGAAATTGGGCGGGAAAGTTGCAAAAACAGTCGCGTTCCGGCTATCATTTTTTTAAAACGTGGACAAATTGGCGCTGTGTGTTAAAAAACATACGTTTGACCAACAGGCACCAACCTTTTTCCGACAGGTTAAAAACCTTTTACAATGAGCAGCGAAAAGACACGACGCGATTTTCTTTTTCTTGCGACCGGCGTTGCCGGTGCGCTCGGCGTCGGTTCTGTTGCATGGCCATTTATCGACCAATTGCGCCCCGATCAGAAAGTATTGGCAAGTGCAACGATAGAAGTTGATGTTTCCGGCATTGAAGAGGGAATGTCGGTCACCGTCAAATGGCGCGGGCAACCGGTGGTCATCCGCCACCGTACCGAAAAAGAAATTGCAGATGCCCGGAATGTCGATTTGGAAAAGCTCAAAGATAAGGAAGCGGGAAATCCCAATCTTGAAGGGCACCAGCCGGCCACAGATCTTGCCCGCTCGGCAGGTGAGGGGCGCGAACAATGGCTTGTTCTCATCAATATCTGCACACATCTTGGTTGTGTGCCGCTAGGGCAGTCGGGTGCTTTTGGCGGCTGGTTCTGCCCCTGTCATGGTTCGGTCTATGATACGGCCGGAAGGGTGCGTTCAGGCCCCGCCAATCGCAACCTCGAAATACCGCCTTACCGTTTTTTGTCAGATAACGTGTTGCAGATCGGATAGATGTGATGACCAAACCCTCATCCTATAATCCGAAATATGCTCTGACACGCTGGCTTGACGCAAGGCTACCGATTTTGCGTTTTCTTTATAATCTCGGTGTATCTTTTCCGGTGCCGAGAAATCTCAATTATTTCTATACCTTTGGCGGCATCCTCACGCTGATGCTGGTATCACAAATTCTAACCGGCATTGTCATGTCGATGCATTATATTCCCGATGTGACATTGGCTTTTGATGCGCGCGAACGCTTTATGCGCGACGGCCAGTTCGGGTGGCTCTTCGAGCCTTGGCATGCCGTCGGCTCGTCATTCTTTTTCATTGCAGCCTATATTCATCTCGGCCGTGGCCTCTATTATGGCTCGCACAAGCGACCGCGCGAACTCATCTGGATTATCGGTGTGCTGATCTATCTGGTGATGATGGCAACCGCATTTTTGGGCTATACACTCGTCTGGGGCATGATGTCGACATCGGCAGCTTCGGTCATTTCCGGCCTTTTCAAGGCTATTCCGGTTATCGGCCCCTGGCTTCATGAAACATTATTGGGCGGTTTCAATGTCGGCCAGCCGACACTCAACCGCTTTTATTCTTTGCATTATCTTTTTCCCTTCATTCTGGTTTTTCTTATCGGTTTGCATATCTGGGCTGTCCACCATGTCGGGCAGAACAACCCGACAGGCGTAGAGGTGAAATCGCCCTCGGAAACGGTACCGTTCACGCCCTATGCGACGATCAAGGATATTTTTGCAATCAGCGTATTTCTGATTTTCTTTGCATGGTTTTTGTTTTTCATGCCCGATTATATGGGCCACCCCGATAATTATATCGCCGGTGACACCATGACCACCTCACCGCATATTGTGCCGGAATGGTATTTTCTGCCCTTCTACGCCATGTTGCGCGCTATTACATTCGATTTCGGGCCGATCAGCTCGACATTCGGCGGTGTGCTGGTATTGATGGCGGCGGTGTTGATCTGGTTATTCGTGCCATGGCTTGACCGCTCGAAAGTGCGTTCTGCGCGCTATCGTCCGGCGTTCAAACTGTTTTATTGGCTCTTCATTGTAGACGTAGTGGCGCTTGGTACCTTGGGGGCAGCACCCATTACAGAAAGTAGCGTATTCTGGTCGCAGATTGCCACGCTTTATTATTTTGTATTTTTCCTCGTCATCATGCCCTTTTTGCCGAAGTTTGAAAAGACTTTGCCGGTTCCTTCTTCCATTAGTGAAGATCTTGAAAAAAGGGAAGCAAAGGCCAAAACAAGGTGGCGGCTATGGTAAGAAAGCGCTCTCTTTTTTGGCTGGTTGTGGCGGCATTGCTTTTCGCGCCTCTTGCTGTTTTTGCTGAAGAGGGCGGCGATGCGCATTATCCGTTGAAAGTTCCCGAAAAACAGGATTGGAGCTTTTCCGGCCCCTTTGGCACTTACGATCTTCAGCAATTGCAACGTGGCCTCAAGGTTTATAAAGAGGTTTGCTCGACCTGCCATTCTTTGAAATATGTTTCTTTTCGCGACCTCAAGGCACTTGGCTATAGCGAGGAACAAATAAAAGCTTTTGCCAAAACCTATGATATTCAGGACGGGCCGAACAGCGAAGGGGAAATGTTTGTTCGCAAAGGCTTGCCGACTGATTATTTTCCTTCACCATTTCCAAATGTCGAGGCGGCAAAATTTGCCAATAACGGCGCCAATCCGAGTGACCTGTCGCTCATGGCAAAAGCCCGCGCAGTGTCTTTGCCGTTCCCTGCCTTCATTGCCGATATTTTTACCAATTATAACGAAGCAGGGCCGGATTATATTACGGCACTTCTTACCGGTTATAGCGCCCCGCCGGAGGGGGCAGAAGTTGCGGAAAATAATTGGTATAACCCTTATTTCAATTCGGGAAATGCGCTTGCCATGCCGC
>CAMLON010000050.1 GCA_946481695.1 uncultured Bartonella sp.
CGGCCTCGCCTGACGGAAAGGTTTGGGGAACCTATCTCCATGGTTTGTTTTCGGCGGATGCTTTCCGTCATTATTTTATCGGAAATTTTGGTGCAAAGCCGGATGCGTCCGGACATTTTGAAAAAATTGATAATGCACTCAATAAAATAGCCGACGAGTTGGAAAAGGCCGTCGATGTAAACGCGCTTTTTCGGCTTGCACGATAAAGTTTAAGCAGCTATCTCTAAAAGAGCCGGTTTTTTGCAAAAGAATTTGCGAAAAATAAACTGGACTTTCAGAAAATGGACCCAATTCGGGCATTTCATTCAAGCCGGTCAGTCAAATTATTGTATTTAAGAATGGGCTTAAAAATCTGGTTCCGGTTTGTGTTCTCGTCATTCAAGAACTCTGATTCTGCATCAAGGCATGAAGCCGGTTTTTCAGCTTTCTTTGTAAAGTGATAAATGTCTATTCCTAAATGGAGAAGATTTTTGGCAAAAATAACATTGATTCTTGGCGGGACGCGTTCGGGAAAGTCGGTTTTTGCCGAAAATTATGTGTTGTCGGCCAATAAAGTACCGGTCTATCTCGCAACGGCAGAAATTTTCAATGAAGAGATGGGAAAACGGGTCGACATGCATCGCTCACGCCGCGAGTCCGGCTGGATCAATGTTGAAGAACCGGTTGATATTATAGGCGAGATTGCAAAACATAATAGTAAACAAAAGATCGTCCTTGTTGATTGTCTCAGCGTTTGGCTTGGCAATTTATTGGAGCATCACCGGAACGTTGAAACAGAAATGGCAAAGCTTGTCGATGGTCTTGCAAAGCTTGAGGTAGAAACGGTTTTTGTTTCGAGCGAGGTAGGACTCGGGATTGTGCCGGACAACAAGCTTGCGCGAGAATTCAGTGATTATGCTGGTCTCATGAACCAGAAAATTGCGAATATAGCAGAAACGGTGTTTTTTGTTGCGGCTGGTCTGCCGCTTAAATTGAAAGGCTAAGTTTGATGTCGGAACAAAAATTTTTACAGAGCAAAATCCCAACCACCGTCATAACCGGATTTTTGGGTTCCGGAAAAACCACAATGATCAGGCATTTATTGGAAAATGCAAAAGGCAAACGCATTGCTCTCATCATTAACGAATTCGGCGAACTTGGTGTGGATGGCGGTTTGCTTAAAGGCTGTGGTCTTGATAATTGCCACGATGATGATCTCATTGAACTTAATAACGGTTGCATCTGTTGCACGGTTGCCGAAGAATTTATTCCGACTATGACCAAACTTCTCGAGCGTGAGGATAGGCCCGATCATATTGTGATCGAAACATCAGGTTTGGCACTTCCCCAGCCGCTTGTTGCAGCCTTCAATTGGCCTGAAATCAAAACGCAGGTGACCGTTGACGGAGTGATTACCGTGATTGACGCTCCGGCGGTGGCCGAAGGCCGGTTTGCCGATGATATTGACAAAATCAATGCCGAACGTGCCGAAGATAGTTCGATCACCCATGAAAGCCCGCTTGAAGAATTGTTTGAAGACCAAATTCATGCGGCTGATCTTATCGTCCTCAACAAGGTCGACCTTATCGACGAGGATAAGCTCGAGAATGTGCGCAATATCATTTCGAGCCATAGCGACAGAGTTCCCCAAATGGTCACGTCGAGTTTTGGCAGTATCGGAACCGATCTTATATTGGGGCTTGGCGTCGGTACCGAGAGCGATATTGAAAACCGCAAATCCCACCATGAAATGAACCATGCAAATGGCGTTCCGCACAATCACGACGAATTCAAAAGCTTTGTCGTTAACGCACCATCCATCCATGATCCCAAGGCATTAATGGAACGGTTGAAAACGATCATCGAAGAAAATGATATTTTGCGCCTCAAAGGTTTTGTCAATGTGGTTGGAAAGCCGATACGTCTTGTTGTTCAAGCCGTCGGTCGGCGGATTGATTCCTATTTTGATCGCCCCTGGCAAAAAAACGAAGAGCATAAAAGCCATCTTGTTGTTATTGGCCTTCACGAAATCGACGAGGAGAAGGTGCGCAAAACTATTGAAGCGCTTGATGTCTGATGCATTTGCTTCTTGCCCAGAAGGGAACCATAGCCGAACAGGACAAGGCGATTGATCTTGGACAGTCGCCGGCCGATGTTATTTTTCTTTCGGCGGCTGATACCGAATTGGCAAGCCTTTCGGTTGCAAAAGCCGCATTGAAAAAAACAACGTCTTCGCTGAGGCTTGTCAATTTGCTTTCGCTTTCACACCCCATGTCGGTTGACACCTATGTCGAAAAAACCGTGTCATATGCGAAATTGATTGTATTGCGCGTGATAGGTGGTGAAAGTTATTGGCCTTATGGCCTGCAAGTTCTCCACTCGCTGGCACTGGAAAAAAATATCAAACTGGTGGTTTTGCCCGGTGACGATAAAATAGACGAAAATTTGCAAAAATTTTCTACTGTTGCCGAAGAGGATTGCCACAATCTTTGGCACTATCTTATTGAAGCGAGTGCGCAAAATATGCGCTCCTTTCTTGAATATTGTGATTATTTGCTGGGGCGCCACGAAAAGCCTGTCGAGGCGATCCCCTTGATGAAGGCAGGTCTCTGGTCGCCGGATGACCCACCGTTAACTGTTGATGATCTCGTAAAACTTCACAATGCCACGCATGAACCGGTTGTAGCGATCTGTTTTTATCGTGCTTTGGTGCAGAGCGGGCAAACAGCGAGCGTCGAAGCACTTATCGACGCTCTTCAAAAACGCGGCTTAATCGCGCTACCGATTTTTGTTTCAAGTCTCAAAGATGAATTGAGCGTTGCAATTGTCGATTCGATTTTTGACCGGCTTTCGCCCGATATTGTGTTGAATGCAACGGGCTTTGCGGTTTCAAACGGGCATACGGGACGAAAACCCACTGTCCTAGAAAAGCGCGGTGCAATGGTTTTGCAGGTGGTTTTTGCCGGAAGCAGCAAAGAGCAATGGGAAAAAGATGGGCGTGGATTGACCGCCCGTGATCTAGCCATGAATGTTGCGCTTCCGGAAGTTGATGGACGCGTATTCACCCGCGCTGTGTCTTTCAAATCGGCAGTGGAATATGATGACGAGACAGAATGTAATGTTGTCGTCCATAAACCTTTGAAAGACAGGGTCGACTTTGTTGCAGAGCTCACAAAAAACTGGGTAAGACTGCGCAACAAGAAGCCGGAAGAGCGCCATATTGCCATTGTCATGGCCAATTATCCCGGTGGCGATGGCCGCTTGGGGCACGGTGTCGGGCTTGATACACCGGCAGCCATGATTGTGACGCTTAACGCCATGAAAAGCCAAGGCTACGAAATAGAAAATATTCCGGAAAATGGCAATGAGCTCATGCGGTTGATGATTGAAGGTCCAACCAATGAAGGGGTGAAGGGAAGGATAGTCCGGACAGCGCTTTCTTTGAGTCTTTACAAGAAGTTATTTCAATCACTTGATAAAAAGATTCAAGATGAAGTGACTGCACGTTGGGGTGCGCCGGAAGACGATGCCTATGTGGTTGACAACGGATTGGCCTTGCCGGTTTTAATGTTGGGGGAAACGGTTGTCGGATTACAGCCGGAACGCGCATTCGGAATGGATGCAAAGCAAGTCTACCACGCACCCGATATTGTTCCCACCCATCATTACCTTGCATTCTATTTCTGGCTCCGTTTTGTTTATAAAGCCGATGCTATTATTCATATGGGTAAACACGGCAATCTTGAATGGCTACCGGGAAAAGCTTTGGCACTCTCGAACCATTGCTATCCTGAAATTGCTCTTGGACCGATGCCGCATATCTACCCGTTTATTGTCAACGACCCCGGTGAAGGAACACAGGCAAAACGACGCTCTTCAGCCGTTATCATTGACCATCTGACCCCGCCTTTGACGCGCGCGGAAAGTTATGGCCCGTTAAAAGATCTGGAGGGGCTTGTTGATGAATATTACGAGGCGTCGGGCGTTGACCCGCGTCGTCTCGTAAAGCTCAAAGGCGAAATACTTGATCTGGTGCGGCTTACCGGTCTCAATCATGATGCCGGAATTGAAGACCATGATAGCGATGATCTGGCACTTGAAAAACTTGATGCCTTTTTGTGCGATCTCAAGGAATTGCAAATCAGGGACGGGCTGCATATTTTTGGCAAAGCGCCTTCCGGCGAACAATTGGAAAATCTCCTTGTCGCAACGGCACGTGTTCCCCGTGGCGATGGAGAAAATGGCAGTTTACACCGCGCTATCGCCGATGATCTCGGACTTGCTTTCGATCCGCTTGATTGTGTTTTTTCAGAAAAATGGCAAGGTGAAAAGCCTGAAATATTGAAGGGCATGACCGACAGCCTATGGCGCACAAATGGTGACACGGTCGAACGCATCGAGCTTCTGGCGCTGGCGCTGGTTTCCGGAAAGGTCACTCTTCCTCAAAACTTCACGAAAACAGCGCCAATTCTTAAAAATATTGAAGAAACATTGCGGCCATTGATTTTAAGTTGCGGCAAGGCGGAAATTGACGGGCTTTTAACCGCTCTTGACGGGCATTTTGTCGAGCCGGGGCCATCCGGTGCCCCGACACGCGGGCGGCCGGATGTATTTCCGACAGGGCGCAACTTTTTTTCGGTCGATACAAGGGCTGTACCCACACAATCGGCTTGGCAATTGGGTAGAAAATCGGCCGAGCTTCTCATTATCCGCTACGTACAAGACCACGGTGATTGGCCGAAGGCCTTTGGCCTCACCGCTTGGGGAACCGCCAATATGCGCACCGGTGGTGACGATATTGCGCAGGCTCTCGCACTTATCGGCGTCAAACCTTTGTGGGATGCGGCATCCCGCCGTGTGACCGGTGTTGAAGTTATTCCTGTAGCTGTTCTTGGTCGGCCACGTGTCGATGTGACGTTAAGGATTTCCGGTTTCTTCCGCGATGCATTTCCCGAACAGATCGCCTTGTTCGATCAGGCGGTGCGTCTTGTTGCCTCGCTTGACGAGGAGGAAGAGGATAATCCGCTCCATGCGCATTATTTGAAAGACGTTAAAACGCTCACTGAAACCGGAAAGAGTACAAAAGAGGCGGAAAGAGAAGCCGGTTTTCGTGTTTTCGGCGCTCGTCCGGGTGTTTATGGAACCGGCGTTCAGGAGCTTCTTGACAAGGGCGAATGGAATGACCGTAACGACCTTGGTAAAGCATGGATTGCCCATTCTTCATTTGCTTACGGTAAGGAAGACGGGGTTGCTGCACAAAATATGCTTGAAAACCGGCTTCATCACATCAATGCCGTTGTCCAAAATCAGGATAATCGCGAACATGATCTTCTCGATTCCGGTGAATATTATGCCTTTGAAGGGGGCATGGCTTCGGCAGTTGCCGATAAGCAGGGTGCTTTTCCGAAAGTCTATCACAATGATATGTCGCGCCCCGAACGGCCGATGATAAAAACTTTGCAGGAAGAAATCGGGCGGACACTCCGCGGGCGTGCTGTTAATCCGAAATGGATAGAAGGGGTTATGCGACACGGCTTTAAAGGTGCTGTCGAAATGGCTGCAACTGTCGACTATCTTTTTGCTTTTTCGGCTACAACAAATGCCGTATCCAACGAACAATTCGAGGCGATTTATAATGCCTATATCG
>CAMLON010000051.1 GCA_946481695.1 uncultured Bartonella sp.
ACCATTTTGGACTCCTCGAGAAATCGTCTGTCTCATTTAAAAATATAGATAGATTGGCTTGTGGCAAAGTCCATTAAAGTTGAGTAACATTATCAAATGACGGGAAAACACTGAAATAGCTGTTGTAGCGCTTGTATAGATTGCGTTCTCAATTAAAATAATTTTATACAGATAATCTTGCGATCAGCCTCATATATTGAGGTTGATTAACGGGAAAGACATTGATTTGAAGCCAAGACCCTTACGCTTTTGTTGGCGCATTTTATATAACGCTGTCAGCCACTATTTCCGTGATTCTGGCAGCGCTTTTGCCAGTCATATAGCTTTGTCCGGTTTGATGGCGCTGTTTCCTTTCCTGATTTTTGCAACATCACTTGCAAGTTTTATCGGGGCACGTGCCTATACCCAGCAAAGCGTCAATGCGCTTTTGAAAATGCTGCCTGATGCAATTGCCGGACCGATTGTCAAGGAAGTCGTCAATGTCATGACCATTCAGCGCGGTGGTTTGTTGACTATTTCGGTCATCGGAACAGCCTATTTTGCTTCAAACGGCGTGGAAGCATTGCGAACCGCGCTTAATCGTGCCTATCGCGTGGTCGATAGGCGCAGCCTGTTTTTTTGCCGGTTTCAAAGTTTGTTTTTTGTCATCGTCGGCACGATAGGATTGATGGTTATCAGTGTTCTTCTGGTGCTGGCACCACTTGTTATCAATATTCTTCAACATGATTATCCGGTTATCGGCCAATATGTCGGCACAATCCGCTTCTGGCGTTATGCCATTGCAGTGGTAGTTCTGTTGGTCAGCTTGTTGATTGCCCATAAATGGCTTCCTGCCGGAAAACGGAAATTGGCTGATATTTTGCCCGGCATCGGTGTAACCATGGTGGTTTGGGTTTTAGCCTCGATGTTATTTGCACAATATCTGGCAACATTTGCCAATTATGTTTCCACTTATGCAGGGCTCGCCTCGATCATGGTGGCAATCATTTTCCTCTATATGTTAAGTGCCATTTTTATTCTCGGTGGAGAAATCAACGCAGCCATTATGTTTTATCGTAACCGTCAGCAGCAGCCTGGCCAATTGGTGCGCTCTATAGAACAGAACAAGGAAAAGGAAGAAGGGCTGAAACAGCAAAACGATGACAGACAAAACGATTATAAAGTTGTTTCTTGATGGCGATGCCTGTCCTGTCAAAGCTGAAGCCTATCGGGTAGCCGAACGTTATCATATCAAAACTTTTATCGTCTCGAACAGCTTCATGAGAATACCGAACGAGGATTTTCTTGAAGCTGTTATTGTCGATCAAGGGCTCAACAAGGCAGACGACTGGATTGCAGAAAAAGCCGATGAGGCCAGTATTGTTGTCACCAATGATGTGCCGCTTGCCGATCGTGTGGTCAAAAAGGGGGCAGTTGCTATTTCGCCTACCGGCCGGCTCTTTGATGCAGCCTCAATCGGTGCGGCATTGGCTACCCGCAATTTGTTTGAAAATTTGCGGGAAAGCGGTGTCGTAACAGGCGGTCCACGCCCGTTTTCCGGACGTGACCGTTCGGCATTTCTTGGGGCAATCGATCTCGCCGTGCAACGAAAAAAACGTCAAGGTTTTGAATCCGATTTTACCAAAAAACGGCTTTGACCGGTTTGCAACCGGTCAATTTCATATCGTGATTATTTTTTAAGTATTGTCGACAATAGAAAGCGGATGATTAGTCTTTTTTATCGACTTCCATTGCAGCTTTCATCAGTTTTTCCGAATCGGCATTGCTCCATGGTGCCGAACCGTTATAGGAAGCGAGCAAACATCCATTTTTATCAATCAACATGGTGATGGGAAGTCCCATAGCGAGCCCCTGTTTGCGTACTTCGTTAAAAACATTCATGGATTGGTCGCGATAGAAAACAATATTGTCGGCTTTGATGGTTTTCAAAAAGTCTTTCACTTTTTCGTCGGTAGCTGTTTTATCAATATTGATAGCCATGACATCGAATGCGTCATTGCCGAGGGAGCGTTTAAGATTGGCAAGTTCAGGCATTTCGCTGCGGCAGGGTACACACCAGCTGGCCCACAGGTTGACAAGCAGGGTTTTGCCGGAAAATTCTGCCAATGTATGATCTTTGCCCGCTTCATCCTTGAAGTTGAGTTTGGCTGCATCATAAGGTTCGTCTGCAAAACGCATATTCTTGAAAAAACTGTTTGCCGCTTGTTTGAGCTTGTCGATTTTTTCAGGTTTGACGGTGCAGGAAGACGCCGCTTCGGCATGGGCAACAGAAATCAGCGAAGGAAAAGAGTAAACTTGGTTGTCAGACCCCATCATTATCGCGTATATGCTCAGTACACCAAGTGTAGTTGTGGCAATTATTTTCCGGATTTTACTGGAAGATTTTGCTTTTTCGAGAATTCTTGCAACCATTTTTTCGTCCTTTCGATGGGGGCTAACATATATGAAGAACAATGGATCAAGCAACCAGATGTGGGGCGGCCGTTTTGCCTCGGGTCCGGCAGCCATTATGGAAGAGATCAACGCTTCGATCGGTTTTGATAAAAAACTTTATAAAGAAGATATCAAAGGCTCATCGGCTCATGCAGCTATGCTGGCTGCGCAAGGCATTATATCGGCAGCCGATTATGACGAGATCGAAAAAGGTTTGAAAACCATTCTTGCCGAAATTGAGAGTGGCAAATTTGTCTTTTCGCGCAAGCTTGAAGATATTCATATGAATATTGAAGCCCGCCTTGCCGAATTGATTGGTCCGGCCGCAGGAAGACTCCATACTGCCCGCTCGAGAAACGATCAGGTCGCTTTGGATTTTCGGCTCTGGGTCAGGGAAGAAACCGACAAGACAATACAGTCTATCAGACATCTGATTGAAACATTGCTTGGTCGCGCCGATCAGGAAGTTGAAACACTTATGCCGGGCTTTACGCATTTGCAGGTTGCCCAGCCGATTACTCTTGGTCACCATTTAATGGCCTATGTCGAAATGTTCGGTCGCGATTTGTCGCGTATGCATGATGCACGCGAAAGGATGAACGAATCGCCTTTGGGGGCAGCTGCCCTTGCTGGTACAAGCTTTCCCACCGATCGTTTCATGACAGCAAAGGCTTTGGGTTTCAGGGAGCCGACAAGAAATTCGATCGACAGTGTGTCCGATCGTGATTTCGCGCTGGAATTTTTAAGTGCAACAGCCATTTGCGCAATCCATCTTTCGCGCCTTGCCGAAGAGATTGTTATCTGGTCAACGGCACAATTCAACTTTATCCATTTACCTGATTCTTTTTCGACCGGTTCATCTATTATGCCGCAAAAGAAAAATCCGGATGCGGCTGAACTTGTTCGTGCAAAGACCGGACGGATCAACGGATCGCTGATTGCTTTATTGACCATTATGAAAGGTTTGCCGCTTGCCTATTCAAAAGATATGCAGGAAGACAAAGAGCAGGTTTTTGATGCTGCCCAGTCGCTCGAATTATCGCTCGCAGCAATGGCAGGTATGATTGGCGATCTTGAGGTCAATCGCGACGTTATGAAAAAAGCTGCCGGTTCCGGTTATTCGACTGCAACCGATCTTGCTGACTGGCTTGTTAGAAAATTGGGTCTGCCATTTCGTGAAGCCCACCATATCACCGGTCACGCAGTGGCTTTGGCTGAAAAGAAAAAATGTAATCTTTCCGATCTGACTTTGAAAGATTTGAAAACTGTTTATCCGGATATCACGGAAGACGTTTTTGATGTCCTAAGCGTTGAAAAGTCTGTTCAAAGTCGCAAAAGTTATGGTGGTACCGCTCCGCAAGAAGTGCGTCGCCAAATCGACTATTGGAAAAAACGCCTTGCCAAAGCCTGAATTTGAACGCTACACAAAGAATAGATTGAATGGGAATAGGTTTAAAATAGTTCGGAAAGAGCGTAACGCTTGCTATTTTTAAATGGGACAAGCTTTTTGGAAAGAGACGCGATCATGAAAAAAACTCTGGCCGGTTTAATGATTGTCACAATCTGTGGCGTGGCCTTGGCCGGTTGCGGGCGCAAAGGTCCGCTTGAACCGCCGCCATCCACGATGGTTGAAGATGCAAACGGTAACATGGTTCAAAAACCCAAGGTCGATAAGCCGTTTATCCTCGATCGCTTGATTAAACAGAGGCATTAATTGCAGCCATTCCAATATCGTAACGGCTTTCTACATGCAGAAGATGTAGCGATTGCCGATATAGCAAGAAAATTAGCAACGCCTTTTTATTGCTATTCGGCTACAGCCATTCAGCAACAGTTTGAACAGTATCGCCATGCGTTTGCCGACACCAATGCGCTTGTTGCCTTTGCGCTGAAAGCCAATTCCAATCAAGCGGTTTTGAGCTTGCTTGCAAAAAAAGGGGCAGGTGGTGACGTCGTGTCGGGCGGGGAACTGCGTCGCGCACTCAAGGCGGGTATTCCTGCTGACAAGATAGTTTATTCCGGTGTCGGGAAAACCGTTGAAGAAATCGATTTTGCCCTTGGTCATGATATCCACTGTTTCAATGCCGAATCGGAACCCGAATTACAACAGTTATCCGCACGCGCTGTTGCAATAGGGAAAAAAGCACGTGTTTCCTTGCGCATCAATCCCAATGTCGACGCCAAGACACATCAGAAAATTGCCACCGGAAAGTCGGAAAACAAGTTCGGTGTTCCTATTGCGGTCGCACGTGAGGTTTATGAACGGGCAGCAAAACTCCCGGGTCT
>CAMLON010000052.1 GCA_946481695.1 uncultured Bartonella sp.
GCGACATGCTTTCCGATGACTGGGAACCGGAAGATGGCGCGCGCGTGCTTGTGTGCGTGGTGGGCGGCATCTTTCATGAATGGTTGAATTCGGCAAAAAATTTCGATCTTAACGCGCTCGGTACAAGATTGATTCTAAGCCAGACAAAATCTTTCCGGAAAGATTCCCGACCGCTTATGGGATGAAGCGCTTTTAACTTTTGCGTTCCCCTGCCCCTCGAAAACAGATGCTCCGCGCTATCAAAATTTCCAACTTCAAAACGATCACCCTGCTCGAAAAAACGATTACCGCAGCTCTCGAAAATTATAGTGTGTTGTAAGAAATCGCCCCACCTTTTAAAGAAGCAAAAGCGAACAGATTCCTGTTTTTAGCCTTTCCGCGTTTCCGGTTGTTTTATTCGACATCTTTTCCCCATGCCCCGAAGGTTTCGGCTTTACCGTCAAAAAAAGATCATCGGAAAAACATTTTCCTACTTTTTTTGCTTAAGCCCCGCCCGCTAGAAAAGCGCCAAAACAAAAATCCCGCTTTCGGGTGAGATTTGTTTACGCCGCTTTCAAGTTTTCGCTGAACCGAAAACTTTTTGAAAACCGGAATTTTAAAAATATACGCCGATCACGACTGTCAGCCATTTGCAGACCATTTTTTTGCCGGACCCAAAAGCGGGAAAAAGGCCTCGCGGGAAACAACTTCGGCACGACGTCGCTTTCTCACACTGCATTGTTACGTGGCTCTTTCAAAGGCGAGTTAATTTTGAAAGCGTAATTACCAACTCGCGAAACGCAACCGGAAAGCCGATCTGTCAGATAGGACGACATATCGACAAAATGAAATATCGCAAAAGACTTATCGGACAAAACGGGATGTAGGCGTGAACGGAATGTCACAAATGAAGGCAAAATGTGAGAGGGAAGCAAAATACGATGGAGGAGATAAATATAAAGGCAGCGTTTTCATAGACACGCTACCTTTAATTTTTTCAAATTCGAAATTTCAGTGCGTGCGGCGCTCTTTGACATAAGCAATCAAACCGCTTGTCGAACTATCGTGGCCTTCGGCACTTTCCTGACCGGAAACCATGGGTAACAATTCATTGGCAAGTTCCTTGCCCAATTCAACACCCCATTGGTCGAAAGAGTTGATGTTCATGAGTGTGCCTTCAACAAAAACCCTGTGTTCATAAAGTGCAATCAAACGGCCCAATGTGAAGGGGGTGAGCTTGTCATGAACAAGCGTCAATGTCGGTCGATTGCCGACAAAGCTTTTATGGGGGCTAAGCCTTTCGGCTTCCGTTTCGCTCATACCGCCTTTCATTAACATGGCTTTTGCCGCTTCTTGGCTTCTACCGCGCATTAGTGCTTCCGATTGGGCAAAGCAGTTGGCAAGCAGCATATCATGCTGATGACGCAAGTTTTCTTCGTGCCCGTTCACAGCAACAATAAATTCGACCGGAATAATATCGGTTCCCTGATGTAAAAGCTGGAAGAACGCATGTTGCCCGTTGGTTCCCGGCTCCCCCCAGACAACAGGACCTGTCGGCATTGTAACCGGCTTGCCATCAATGGTCACATGTTTGCCGTTCGATTCCATGTCGAGTTGCTGGAGATAGGCGGGCAGCCGCGACAAACGCTCCTCATAAGGAATGACAGCGCGCGTCGGATAACCACAGATGACGCGATTATAAAAGCCGATAAGCCCCAGCCGGACAGCAAGGTTTCGAGAATAAGGTGCAGTGCGGAAATGTTCGTCCATTGCATGGCCACCAGCGAGAAACTTTCTGAAATTTTCCGGCCCGATAGCCATCATCACCGAAAGACCGATTGCCGACCAGACGGAATAACGCCCGCCAACCCAGTTCCAGAAGCCGAAAACACGCGACGGGTCAATGCCGAAATCGGCCACCTTATCAAGTGCGGTCGAGACTGCAGCAAAATGTTTTGAAACGGCCATCTCGCCCAGTTTTTCAGCAATCCACTGGCGAGCAATATGCGCATTGGTCATCGTTTCGGCCGTGGTAAACGTTTTTGAAGAAACGATAATCAGTGTTGTCGCGGGGTTAAGCCGTGACAATGTATCGGCAATATCGGCACCATCCACATTGGAAACAAAATGGCTATCAGGCCCGTCGTGATAGGGTTTCAAGGCAAGCGTTGCCATTTTCGGCCCGAGGTCGGAACCACCAATGCCGATATTGACAACATCGGTAATTTTACCGCCATGCTCGCCTTTGAAGGCACCGGAGCGCACCCCTTCACAGAATTTTTCCATATGCGAGAGAACCGATTGCACATCCTCGACAATATTTTTGTCACCCAGCATGATTGTGCTACCCTTCGGCGCACGCAAAGCAATATGAAGAACGGCACGATTTTCGGTCAGATTGATCGGCTCGCCGGAAAACATGGCCTCACGCCGCTCTTTCAAACCGGCAGCATCGGCAAGATTATCAAGAAGCGCCAAGGTTTTCGCTGTGACCCCGCATTTGGAAAAATCGAACAGCAAATCATCAAGCCGCAATGAAAAATGTTCGAAACGCTGCGGGTCATTTTTAAAAAGTGAGCGAATATCGCCAAGCTCCGGATCTTTTGCATGGGTTTTCAATGCGTTAAAAGCGGCGCGGAATTTTTCTTCGTTGCGGAACATGGCAAGCTACCCTCCATTGTGTAAATAGAATTTAAGATGAAACACATTGAAGTAAAAGAGGTAAAATTGCCTTTATCCATTTCGCTGAAAAGAAAATTTAACGGGCCTTATAGTGCACCATTATCAACGGCTTTTCTTGCGGCTTGCGATGATGCCGTTTTTAGCCGGAACCATTCGCTAAATTGAAATCAGATAAATTTTCAACAGCCTCTTTCAAAGCCCGACATTGTCTTGTTTCAAATGTTAAAAACCGCAGAGCGTCAAAATGCGGCAGCGTCCGGTAAAATGACCGGTATTCACAAACAACCTTCAACACATACCAACATTGGCAAGATACGCAAACATTCGTAAGATAGGCAAACATTGGCGAGATAGGTAAATTGACGAGACCGGTAATAAGTTGGCAAAAGAAATTTCTTCTTGCAGCTATTATCTTGACCACGCTTTCTATTTTTTATCGTTTGATTATTATGAACACCCGTTTTAGCGGTGCACGATTTAGAAAAAATGGATTTTTATATACCAGGCGCATCACCGAACCTATTTTGTTTTTCTCCTGTTGTGCTCGTCATTCAGCCGGTTGTTTTGGCATTTTGTGCAGCATCGAGTTCTTCCTCAAGCTCGAAATCCTCTTCGGCTTTCGGGCGGATAAAGCGGCCAAGCAGGAGATAGGTAACAGGTGTTACATAAAGCGTTGCAATGGTTGCAAGGCCAAGCCCGCCGACAATGACAAAGCCTAAAGAAATTCTGGCTTCAGCACCGGCGCCACTTGCAAGGATCAGCGGTACACCGCCAAGAATGGCGCAAATCATTGTCATTGATACCGGCCGCAAACGTATATTGGCGGCATTTTCCACCGCCTCGCGCAAGGTCTGGTTGCGGTTTCTGAGCTGGTCGGCAAATTCGACAATCAGAATGCCGTTTTTGGCCATAATACCGACAAGCAGCACCAGCCCGATTTCGCTATAGACATTCAGGCTTACCCCGCTCACCATCATGGCAAAAACGGCACTGCCAAGGCCGAGCGGCACTGTTGCCATGACTATGAGGCCGGAAATGAAACTTTCAAATTGTGCGGCAAGAACAAGAAGAATAATGACCAAGGCAAAGCCGAAGACGATAATGAGGCCGGAAGAGGTTTCGCTCAATGTGGCAGCCTCGGCAAGCGGAATGATATAGCTTCCCGCAGGCAATAGCGGTTTGGCAAGTTCAAGCGCCTGCTGATAGGCTTCACCAAGCGCAAAACCCGGTGCAAGACTTGCCGTCAAGGCAACGGAGCGCATACGCGATTCCCGTCCAAGTTCCGGCGGAACCGGCTTTTCTTTAACCGTTGTCACCACAGACATCGGCACAAAACGGTTGTCTGCCGTTTTCATGAAAATATTTTCAAGATCGGTCGGGTCATTGACCGGTGTGCTATTCGACACAAGCTTTACATCATAGGAGCGGTCGCCAATATAGACCGAGCCGATTTTGCGCCCGTCAAGCATGGATTGCACGGCATTGGCAAGTCCGGAAATATCAATACCGAGATCGGTTGCCCTTTCTCGATTAATGTCGATGAACAATTGCGGCTGCGTTGCTTCAACACTCAAGCGCGGCTGCACAAAACGCTGGTCTTCCTGCATTTTTCTGACCAGCGCATCGGCAACCGGCTGGAGTTTGGCGTAATCGGTGCCGAGAATTGCAAATTGCAAGCCTTGTCCCGCCCCCCTGATGCCGAGTGAATTGCCTTCCGCCGCAATGACACGGACAGCCGGAAAACCTTTCATAATTTGATTGATTTCCTGTACAATTTCCTGCTGGCTGCGGTGACGCTCGCCCCAGGGTGCAAGATTGAGCATGAGAAAACCGTTATTGGACGAGCCGAAAGTGCCCGATACCGAATAGGTATTGATGATTTCGCCCCTTTCTTTGAACGGCAAAAGCGCAT
>CAMLON010000053.1 GCA_946481695.1 uncultured Bartonella sp.
AACAAGGCGCGACAATCCGCAAATGGTGGTTGGTGTTTTTGAACAACGCTGGCGTAATATATCGACATTAAATGCCAAGGGAGAGGATGTTTATATAGCGCTCGACCGCATCCGCGATCCCGGCAATCTTGGAACCATTATTCGCACTGCCGATGCAGTAGGTGCAAAGGGGCTTATCCTTGTCGGCGATACAACCGACCCCTATTCGCTTGAGACTGTACGCGCAACCATGGGTTCGATTTTTGCTCTTCCGCTTTTTAAATTAAGTGCCGACGAGTTTTTAAAATGGCGCACCGGATTTCATGGTCAAATCATCGGTACACACCTGAAAGGTTCCGTTGATTACCGCACAATCGACTATAAAAAGGGACCTATCATTCTTTTTATGGGCAACGAGCAACAAGGCCTTCCGGATAATCTTGCCGATAGTTGCGATCAACTTGCCCGTATCCCGCAAGCGGGACGCGCTGATTCACTCAATCTTGCTGTGGCAACCGGTGTCATGCTTTATGAAATCCGCCGTCATAACCTGACACTTGATCCACGCGAGGCTCGTTCATGAAGGCAAAATCCCTCATCACACTTATAGCGGGGCTTATCATCACTGTCGGGCTTGACCAATTAATCAAATATTGGGTGGTCAATACATTGGCAGTCGGGGAAGAAATCGACCTTTTGCCGTTTCTTTCACTTTATCATGCCCGCAACCCCGGAATTGCTTTTTCAATGTTGTCATCCGTCTCCGATTGGGGGCTTATCGCATTGACATTTTGCATTATCTGTTTCGTCATCTGGTTATGGAAAAATGCAGGACCGGAAAAATCGCTATCGCGATTTGGCTTTCTGCTGGTGATCGGTGGCGCCATTGGCAATCTGATTGACCGCGTGCGGTTTCACTATGTCATTGATTACATTTCTTTCCACATCAGTGATGTTTTCTCGTTTGCAATTTTCAACCTTGCTGACAGCTTCATAACGATCGGCGCTGTCCTGATCGTGCTCGATGAAGTGCTGCATTGGAAACGGGGAAAACGAAAAGCAGACTAAAATTTTCAACGCGTAATTGGGTTTGAAACATCCGCGGTCTATCGGCTCAAAATCTTGGCACGCTCGTCAGCAGATTTTCATCCGCATTTCCTAAAGCTGAAAAACACTTTGGCTCGCGCGTTTTACCAAAATCATTCGCTCTTTTGTCTACACTTCAAATAGCAATTCTATACCAAGAGGATATTATCAGCGTCTTCAGCCTGCCGAAACAAAAAATAGCTCAAAACGGGCGCTTACACTTTTCTCTAAAGCTTGTTGAAAAACGTCCGGTTCGACACCCCCATCGTTCCCGAATTAATCAGCCCCGTCTTTTCCAAAACGGTTACGGCAAAGCTGTTTCGATTGGTCGTCAACCTTTATGCATTAACGGTCAAAAAGAACAAAAAATCATATCCATTTTTGATACATCCGCTTTCTGACATCTGCATTTGCCATTTTTTTGACAGAAATAAAATCGCGGTTCTTAACTGGCTAACCCAGTTCAAGCTCCTAGAAACATACAAAAAAATCTATATTTACCAATTATTAATCGTATTTCGGGTCGATTGTGAATTGCCTTGAAAAAATCACTTTCCCGTCATTGTCATGCAACAAGAAAGTTCTAAATCGACAACAGAACATGATGTTGATTGATTTCAAATCAACAGCGCTTCAATAAGGAGCATTGAAATGACAGCTTGTGCAAGAACAGTTCTGAAAACACCGGATAACGAAAGTTGCGATATGAGCGATTCCCTCTTACTTGCAACATTCGGTTCTTTGGAAGCCCGTCTGCGGAAAGCATCCAATGACCTTCAACAAAAGGTTTCACCATCAGCCCAAAAAAATGTGTCGGATGATCGCGACGAATGGGTGATGACTGTCAGTGATAAAGCACACCCGCAAAATCCTGTTGCAAGTTGCCACATGACACTTACAAATGTTTTCGGTGCCAATCAAAATCTTGACGGGACGAGTCTCGGTGACAGTTTCGAAGTCGAAGGCGACCAGACTGCGCCGGTGATTTTGACAATCGCTCCTTTTGAATGTTTTGACAAATCGAAGGCACATCGTGCCCAAGGGCTTTTATGGCAGGCGATTTCGCACTTTTGCGTGCTCCAGAATGTCGATTACGTCATTGGAAGTCTGGCATTCAACAGCCGCTATCCGGCAGCGCATGCTTTGGAACTTTCCTATCTCTATCATTTTTGTCGGTCACAATCCGGACTTCATTTGCGTGCTGCCCATGGTGTGACAATGGATATTATGCCTGAAGAGGCAATCAAGCCCGATGAAGCATTTTCTTCGCTCCCACCCATGCTGCGCTATTGCTTGCGTGTTGGAGCCAAGGTTGCGGATAATGCTGTCGTTGACCGTTCAAGCAACGAAACACGCGTATTTTTGCTGTTTCCGGCAAAAAAATATCGGCTGAATGATAGAGCGTTAGAAGTTCAGTGATCGATTTTAGAAAGAAAGAGTCTTGAGAAACGGAAGCCATGAAATGCTACCGTTTTCTGAAATTTTAAAGCTATTTAAAACCCACTCATTTGCACCATCTTAAGCCGGCCAACTCTTTTGATTTATTAGCAGATTTCTAAAAAATACACCAGACGATATGACCCCGTTTGGCAAAACAACGGGGGTATCGTTTTTTGGCGGTTTCACTAATTCCATTCCGATGCGTTAAAATTAGTGGCTATGTTTGGTGACAGAATGTTTTTTGTCATAATGTTTTACATCATCCACCTTTAGCCAATGGGCGGAAATTGCATTATATTCGCCATTTTTCTGCATCAAATGCAGCCATTGATCGACATAAAGTTTCCAACTGATATCGCCCTTCGGAAGCATGTAGCCTTTTTCGAAAAACTCCAAAGGCTTATACGGGTTGACGGCGCATAATGTCGGATAGTGACGTTTTTGATAAAGAGCTTCGGAAGCATCGGTAATCATGACGTCGGCTTTTTTGTCGACAAGATTTTTAAAAATCGTCGTATTGTCATGAAAGAGCTCGAGTTTGGCATTCGGCATATATTTTCTGACAAAGGCTTCATTGGTTCCGCCGGCGGGTTCGATTGCACGAACATTCTTGCGGTTAAGTGCATCCAACGTATTATATTTTTTTACGTCTTCACAGCGTACAAACGGAATTTTTCCATCCACATCAAGTGGTTCCGACATATAAACCTGTTGTTGGCGGGCAAGCGAAATCGAAATTCCGCCCATTGCAATATCACATTTGTCATCAAGGAAATCCGCCATCAGCGTTTTCCAGCTTGTTTGCACAAATTCAACCTCGGCACCAAGCGACTTGGCCAAAGAATGCGCCATGGAAATGTCGATGCCTTCATAGGTACCGTCAGTTTTCAAAAAGCTATAAGGTTTATAGTCGCCGGTGGTGCAAACACGTAATGTTTTAATGTCAAGGACATCATTGAGTTTCGACGCATCGGCTTGTGTCACTGTTAAAAACGAACACCCCACAAAAAGCATCATAAGAGTTTTCTTCATCATCAGTCCCATCCGGCAGTTCATTGTTCGTCTGACTGTTTTCTTTCCCACATTGTTTTAACCTTATTGCTTGTCGGTTTGATAAAATCTGCCATCAAGCAAATCAATAAAAGCACCAACCGCTTTGGTTTTGAAGCGTTGCGGATTGAGTAACAGTAAAAAATCACGCTTTACGGATAAAAAATTCAACCTTTCAACAAGTCCTGAGGCAAGCGAAGCCGAAGCTACACGTTTTGAAATGGCAGTCAGAGCATTTGATGCCGCAACCGCCGAAAGCACTGCTTCATTCGACGGGAAAGTCTGCATCACCTCAAGATCGGTGAAGTCATATCCATGGTTTGAAAGTGACTGCTCGAAAATGGCCCGTGTTCCTGAACCTTTTTCACGCAAAATCCACGGAAAGGCTGATATATCTTTAAACTTCGCATAAGTTTTTTTCGTAAGCGGGTGGTTTTTTGCGGCAATAGTGAACAATTCGTCATCTGCCACTTTTTGACGATGGAGGTTTTCATTTTTGATAGTTCCTTCGGCAAAACCGATATCTGTTAGGCCTGATAGAACAGCATTTTCGACCTGTTCGGTGTTACCGATCGACATTTTGACAGTTATCGCCGGATATAAATTGCGAAATTTTGCAATGACTGGTGGCAAAAAATAATTTGCAATTGTCTGGCTCGCATAGAGACCGAGTGCCCCACGTTTGAGACCGCTAAATTCACGCAAAGTTGTTTCGGAAAGTTTGACTTGCGCCAATGTGCGGCGACAATCTTCTACAAAGACAGAACCCGCATCACTTAATTGGATGCGTCGTCCAATGCGATTAAAAAGGCGCACCTGATAATGTTCTTCAATCATGTGGATGG
>CAMLON010000054.1 GCA_946481695.1 uncultured Bartonella sp.
GAAATCGTCGAGCCGGGAAGTTTGCCGCGCATTCCCAAAGATGCCGGTTCCGATATATTGCTGCTTGTGAGCAACAATCATGATTGGCAAAGCGATCATGTGAAAAGCTTCAAAGGGCAAGTGCAAAGGGTGACATTTGAAGAGCTTCTCAAAAACCCTTCTGCTATTGTTTTCGGAAGCCCGAGCGAAAATGGTCCGGTAAAAAACGGGACAGAAAAAACAGCCGGTTCCGATGAATTTCGTCAGGATTTGAATGGCGCCAATCGCAGTCTTAAAATTGTCGGCGTGACATCCTGCCCGACAGGTATTGCCCACACATTCATGGCGGCCGAGGGGCTTACAGAAGCGGCCAAAGCTTTAGGCCATGAAATCAGGGTTGAAACGCAAGGGTCGGTTGGTGCTGGCACACCTTTGACGTCAGCCGAAATAGCTGCGGCCGATCTTGTTATTATTGCCGCCGACCGCGAAGTTGACCGTGCCCGTTTTGCGGGAAAGCGCGTTTATTCCTGCCCGACAAAACCGGCCATCAATAATGGCGAAGCTTTGATAAAGAAAGCCATTGAAAGCGCTGAAGTGCAAAAGCAGAAAGCGGTTCAGGACGGGGAAAGTGCTGAAATGAGCGAAACGGCCGGCGGTGTCTACAAGCATTTGATGACCGGTGTTTCTTTCATGCTTCCCTTTGTTGTTGCGGGCGGGCTTTTGATTGCATTGTCCTTTGCCATTGGCGGCGTTGGTGTCACCAGTCAGGAAGGCACATTTGCCAATGCACTTTTTGTCATCGGCTCCAAGGGCGGTTTTGCCTTGATGGTGCCGGCACTTGCCGGCTTTATTGCCTATTCCATTGCCGACCGGCCGGGCATTGCACCGGGGATGATCGGCGGGTTACTGTCGCAAAATATCGGCGCCGGTTTCATTGGCGGCATTTTTGCCGGTTTCATTGCCGGTTACTCGGTTCGCCTCGCAATCAAATGGATAAAATTGCCGAAAAGCTTGCAAGGCTTGATGCCGGTTCTGGTCTTGCCACTCATTGCCACATTGATAACCGGCCTGTTGATGATGTTTGCTATCGGAACGCCGGTCGCAGCACTGCTTAATTTCTTGACCGAATGGCTCAAAGGCCTGCAAGGCACCAATGCCTATCTCCTTGGCGCGATCATCGGCGGCATGATGGCGGTTGATATGGGCGGGCCGGTCAACAAGGCCGCCTATGCAACTTCGGTTGCACTCATTTCATCTGGCGTTTACGGGCCGATTGCTGCAACCATGATTGCCGGTATGACACCGCCTATGGCCTTGGCACTTGCCGCTTGGATTTTCCCCAACCGCTTTACCACCGACGAGCGCTCCTCGAAAGTATCGACCTTCATTCTGGGGCTTGCTTTCATCAGCGAAGGGTCCATTCCTTTTGCCGCGCGCGATCCGTTCCGGGTCATTCCCGCGCTTGTTGTAGGGTCTGCTGTTGCCGGTTCCATTGCTATGGGGCTCGGCACGGGCCTCCGCGCTCCCCATGGCGGCGTATTCCTTGCCTTTATTCCGGGTGTCGTTATCAATTATCTCGGCTATTTTGCAGCCCTTATTATTGGTACAATTGTCACCACCATTGTGCTCGGGATTTTGAAACAACCGCTTGTTACGGCAGAAAAAAAGGCCTGAACAATATAGCTTCCTTTCCGCCATATGGTTTATGGCGGAAAGTGGTTTCATGCGGAAAGTGATTGACTAAAACGAGCTTTGCAAAATTTTGCTTGGCGCGCGAGGTCACAAAACCGGAACAGCTTTGTTGGGAAAAAACGCCTTGACGGTGCGACGCTCATTGCCCTTGCCCCCTTCAAACTTGCTTTCAGTTGGCCACAATGAAATCTGGCATTTCGGCGATAATCAAGTAGAACAGCTTATCAGAAAAAAGTTTCAAAACTTTCATTTAGTAAGTCAAAAGCACTCGCTCCCACCAATTCATTTTGTCTTTAAAAACCGGAGGCGAAAGTTTACGACCTGTACTAAAAACATTTGTTTTAAAACCTTAAGTTGTGGAAACGTTGTTGAATAAAGAAATACAATGGAAACATTGCCTTTACTTGCTTTTTTTCCGGTGAGAGATTTTATTAATTGGCGCACCGTGGCGGGCTTTTGAAAAAGCTTCTCAAAACGCTAGCCATAAAGGCAATCTGAAAGGCAAAGTTGATGACAAATAGCAAACCGGAAATGGCAATCGCCTATGACTTTGATGGCACATTGGCCGACGGTAACATGCAAGAAGCGCAGTTTTTGCCTAATATCCGTATGAAACCGAAAGACTTCTGGGAAGAGGTCAATCAACTGGCAAAGAAAAATCAGGCCGATAACGTGCTCATCTATATGACACAGATGCTCCGCAAAGCCGAAGCCGCCGAAGTTCCGGTGCGGCGCGAAGATTTCAAGAAACTTGGCGAAACGGTCAAATTGTTCAATGGCGTGAAAAGCTGGTTTCAACGCATCAACATTTACGGAAAATCAAAAGGGGTAGAGGTTAAACATTACCTGCTTTCTTCAGGAAATTATGAAATTATTGCCGGAACGGCGATCGCAAAAGAGTTTACTGAAATTTATGCATCCAAATTCTTGTTCGACGCAAATGGTGTTGCTTTTTCTCCAGCCTTGGCCGTCAATTACACAACCAAAACACAATATCTTTTTCGCATCAACAAAGGCGCGTTCGATCTGAGCGACGATGTCAAGGTCAATCAATATGTGAACAAGGCCGACCGTCCCGTACCCTTTGAAAATATGGTCTATATTGGCGACGGAACAACAGATGTTCCCTGTTTTCGCCTTGTCAAAGATCAGGGCGGGCTTTCTATCGCGGTTTATAAAGCCAATAAAAATGGCGCACACGAAACGGCATCGAAATATATTGATGATGGCCGTGTCCAATGTGTTTTACCGGCAAATTATTCCGAAGGAAGCAAGCTTGAAGAGGTGATCAAGGCAAATATTGATGTTGTTGCTGCACGCTCTGCCCTTAAAAATCTGCTCTATCATAAAAAACAACCGCGAAAAACCCGCGCAAAAAAGAGCGATCAATAGTCACCTCTTTTTCAAGAACCCGCAATTCTGCCAACCCCGCCAATTTTGAAAGCAGGAAATATTAGTCAGAACAATCCAATCTTTTTGGTTGGGGGGTGGGAAAAAATCTTTCCGGAAAAACCACTGGAAAATTGCGCTGCAAAAGTCTTTCAAACACTGTCAACTGTTTTGCGATTGTTTTGATTGATTTAATCTTGAAAATCCGAAACCAAAATGACCGTGAGCAAAATCCGCTTCTTTTTGCCAAACGTGCAACGCCTCTTTAAAAAAATTGTAAAACCATCTTCAAACCAATAAAGTCTCATTTGAATAGCGGAAGATTATCGGGAATATCGTCAAGTTTATCACGATAGAGGCTGATAAAAGTTTCAAGATCACAAAGCGTCCCAAGATCAGAAGCACCACTTTTCTTACTCTTATTTTTTTCAGCTAGTCGAGCGTTATCCTGTTTCTCTAGTGCTTCAACACCCTTTGTTTTTCCTTGCGTTTTATCCCCTTTCTCGTCCCTTCTGCTGTTTTCGTCTTTTCCGGATAAACTGCATTCCGGATTGGTATAAATTTCGCGGGCAATCGGGTTTTTCTCTGAAAGCGGCGTTAAAAACCGCCATTCGTCAAGTGTTCGGGCAGCAAATGACAATTGCACGGCCAAGCGGCCG
This sequence comes from uncultured Bartonella sp., assembly GCA_946481695.1. The sequence continues at coordinate 3,720 of CAMLON010000054.1, forward strand.
GTTTTGTTATTTTTATAACGCTTGAATATCAACATGCCACCGGGGGGAATATCGTCTGCCGGATAGGAAGCAAGTTTCCAATGAAAATCCAATATGGTTTTGATTTGTGAAATATTGGTGTCGTGGCCGACAAATATAACAAGGGGGAACCTGAGTTCCGGAAAGCTCTCTTTGTTTTCCGCCACGCTACCGGCAGTAAGGCTGTCAGTTATTTCATGCATTAAAATATTGCCGCCGGTTCTTGCAATTTCCATTGTATTGTCGAGAAGATCATATTTTGCCGCATGAAGGCTCATGAGTTTCAACACATCGCTCGCATTTTTTACGTGCCCGAATGCCACATCCTGAAGTGGCAATCCCTCACTATATTGCAAACGGATGGTTTCCGAAACTGCACTGGCAGACGAGACAGGGCCGGTCAATTTGTATTTTCCGGCTTTTGTTTTTTTGAGGCCCCATTTTTCATCCAGAAATTTGCAGTCTTTCGGGTCTGTGCCACACACGGTTTGGCGCAATAGCGCCACATCATCGGCATATTTTTGTGCGGCTTTTTCAGGCGAGCCACCCATCGCCTCCAGCACTTCATTGTCAACCTTTTTCGGGTCGGGGTGCGCCAGCCCCATTTCCACAGAT
>CAMLON010000055.1 GCA_946481695.1 uncultured Bartonella sp.
GCGACATGCTTTCCGATGACTGGGAACCGGAAGATGGCGCGCGCGTGCTTGTGTGTGTGGTGGGCGGCATTCTTCATGAATGGTTGAATTCGGCAAAAAATTTCGATCTTAATGCACTTGGTACAAGATTGATTCTAAGCCAGACAAAATCTTTCCGGAAAGATTCCCGACAGCTTATGGGATGAAGCGCCTTTAACCCTTGCGCCCCTGTCCTTAAAAACAAATGTGCCACGCCATCAAAATTTCCAACTTCAAAACAATCCCCCTGCTCTATAGATAAATTACTGCGCTTTTTAAAAATCATACTGGCTTATAAAAATCGTTGCGCTTTTTAAAAAGCAAAGCAATCGCCCCATTTCCCGTTTTTGCCTTCCCCCGTTTCCGGCTATTTCACTCGACACTTTTTTTGAGTGCCCCATAGTATTCGGCTTTGCCTTCAAAAAAGAGATTATCGGAAAAACACGTTTCTATTTTTTCTTTTATTTAAGCCCTGCTGCATCGAAATGTGCCAAACAAAAATACCGCTTTTCGGGCGAGATTTGTTCACATGGCTTTCAAGTTTCCATGAACCGGAGTTTTTCAAAACCGGAATTTTAAAAATATACGCCGATAACGACCGTCAGCCATTTGCAGACCATTTTTTGCATGACCAAAAGCGGGAAAAAGCCCTCGCGGGAAACAGCTTTGGCAAAAGTCACTCTTGTTCATTGCACTATCACGTGACTCTTTCAAAGGCAGAATGAGTTAATTTTTTAAAGCATGATTGCAAATTCGCGAAACGCAACCGGAAAGCCGATCTGTCAGATAGGCCGACATATCGACAAAATGAAATATTGCAAAAGGCTTATCGGACAAAACGGGATGTAGGCGTGAGCGGGATGTCACAAATGAAAGTAAAATGTGACGGAAAAGAAAAATAGGATTTATAGACAAACCCGATATAAAAGCAGCGCCTTCTTGGATACGCTGCCTTCTATCGTTTCAGATTCGCGTTTTCAGCGCGTGCGATGCTCTTTGACATAAGCAATCAAACCGCTTGTCGAACTATCGTGGCCGTCGGCACTTTCGTGTCCGGAAACCATGGGTAACAATTCATTTGCGAGTTCCTTACCCAATTCCACACCCCATTGATCGAAGGAGTTGATGTTCATGAGTGTGCCTTCAACAAAAACCCTGTGTTCATAAAGTGCAATCAACCGCCCCAATGTGAAGGGGGTGAGCTTGTCATGGACGAGCGTCAATGTCGGACGGTTGCCGACAAAGCTTTTGTGCGGGGCTAGCTTTTCGGCCTCCGCTTCACTCATGCCGCCTTTCATCAACATTGCTTTTGCTGCTTCTTGGCTGCGACCACGCATCAGTGCTTCCGATTGGGCAAAGCAGTTGGCAAGAAGCATATCATGCTGGTGACGCAAGTTTTCTTCATGCCCGTTCACAGCAACAATGAATTCGACCGGAATAATATCGGTCCCCTGATGCAAAAGCTGGAAGAAAGCATGTTGCCCATTGGTTCCGGGCTCTCCCCAGACAACAGGGCCGGTCGACATTGTAACCGGTTTGCCGTCAATGGTCACATGTTTGCCATTCGATTCCATGTCGAGTTGCTGGAGATAGGCGGGTAGACGCGACAAACGATCCTCATAGGGAATGACAGCGCGTGTCGGATAGCCGCAGATGACGCGATTGTAAAAGCCGATAAGCCCCAGCCGGACGGCAAGGTTTTCAGAATAAGGTGCTGTGCGGAAATGTTCATCCATTGCATGGCCGCCAGCGAGAAACTTTCGGAAATGTTCCGGCCCGATTGCCATCATCACCGAAAGGCCGATTGCCGACCAGACGGAATAACGCCCGCCAACCCAGTTCCAGAAGCCGAAAACACGCGACGGGTCAATGCCGAAATCAGCCACCTTATCAAGCGCAGTCGAAACCGCCGCAAAATGTTTTGAAACGGCCATCTCGCCCAGTTTTTCGGCAATCCACTGGCGCGCGACACGTGCATTGGTCATGGTTTCGGCCGTGGTAAAGGTTTTTGAAGAAACGATAATCAATGTTGTTGCCGGATCAAGCCGCGACAATGTATCGGCAATATCGGCGCCATCGACATTGGAAACAAAGTGGCTATCCGGCCCGTCATGATAGGGCTTCAAGGCAAGCGTTGCCATTTTGGGCCCAAGATCGGAACCGCCAATGCCAATATTGACAACATCGGTAATCTTGCCACCATGTTCGCCTTTGAAGGCACCGGAGCGCACCCCTTCACAGAATTTTTCCATATGCGAGAGAACCGACTGCACATCCTCGACAATGTTTTTATCGCCAAGCATGATTGTACTCCCCTTCGGAGCCCGCAAAGCAACATGAAGAACCGCACGATTTTCCGTCAAATTGATCGGCTCGCCGGAAAACATCGCCTCGCGCCGCTCTTTCAAACCGGCAGCATCGGCAAGATTGTCAAGAAGCTCCAAGGTTTTCGCTGTGACCCCGCATTTGGAAAAATCGAACAGCAAATCGTCAAGCCGCAATGAAAAGTGCTCGAAACGCTGCGGGTCATTTTTAAATAGTGAGCGAATATCGCCAAGCTCCGGATCTTCTGCATGGGTTTTCAATGCGTTAAAAGCGGCGCGGAATTTTTCTTCGTTGCGGAACATGGCAAGCTACCCTCCATTGTGTAAAATAGAATTTAAGATGAAACACATTGAAGTGAAAGAGGTAAAATTGCCTTTATCTATTTCGCTCATAAGAAAGTTCAACGAGCCCCTATATCACGGCATTATTATCGGCCTTTCTTGAGGCTCGTGAGAAATCGTCAAGTCCTCCAACGGATCAGCAAAATAGCTTATTATTATCTTGGCCGCGCCTTTAGTTTTCTTTCATTTGCTTCTTATCGTCGTCCGTTTTAGCGGAGCGGGACGATTTAAAAATTTCTTTCACCTTTTAAAAACAGGTGCATCATCGATGCATATTTATTTTTCCTCTATTCCTCTCTTGTTTTAGACGCCCGATCATATTTCAACCGGATATTTTGCCATTTTGTGCGGCATCGAGTTCTTCCTCAAGTTCGAAATCTTCTTCGGCTTTCGGGCGGATAAAGCGGCCAAGCAAGAGATAGGTAACAGGTGTGACATAGAGCGTTGCAATGGTTGCAAGGCCAAGCCCGCCTACAATCACAAAGCCTAAAGAAATTCTGGCTTCTGCACCCGCACCGCTTGCAAGGATCAGCGGTACACCGCCAAGAATGGCGCAAATCATTGTCATTGATACCGGCCGCAAACGTATATTGGCGGCATTTTCCACCGCCTCGCGCAAGGTCTGGTTGCGGTTTCTGAGCTGGTCGGCAAATTCGACAATCAGAATGCCGTTTTTAGCCATAATGCCGACAAGCAGCACAAGCCCGATCTCGCTATAAACATTAAGGCTTACCCCGCTCACCATCATGGCAAAAACGGCACTGCCAAGGCCAAGCGGAACTGTTGCCATGACAATGAGGCCGGAAATGAAACTTTCAAACTGTGCAGCAAGAACAAGAAGAATAATGACCAAGGCAAAGCCGAAGACGATAATGAGACCGGAGGAGGTTTCGCTCAATGTGGCAGCCTCGGCAAGCGGGATGATATAGCTTCCCGCAGGCAATATGGGTTTTGCAAGTTCGAGCGCCTGCTCAAAAGCTTCACCGAGTGCAAAACCCGGTGCAAGACTTGCCGTCAAGGCAATGGAGCGCATGCGCGATTCCCGTCCGAGTTCCGGCGGAACCGGCTTTTCTTTAACCGTTGTCACTACCGACATCGGCACGAAACGGTCATCTGCCGTTTTCATGAAAATATTTTCAAGATCGGTCGGGTCATTGACCGGTGTGCTATTCGACACGAGCTTCACATCATAGGAGCGGTCGCCAATATAGACCGAGCCGATCTTGCGCCCGTCAAGCATGGATTGCACGGCATTGGCAAGGCCGGTAATGTCAATACCGAGATCGGTTGCCCTTTCACGATTGATGTCGATGAACAATTGCGGCTGCGTTGCTTCAACACTCAGCCGCGGCTGGACAAAACGCGGGTCCTCTTGCATTTTTCTGACCAGCGCATCGGCAACCGGCTGAAGTTTGGCGTAATCGGTGCCAAGAATTGCAAATTGCAAGCCCTGTCCTGCCCCCCTAATGCCAAGCGAATTGCCTTCCGCCGCAATGACACGCACAGCCGGAAAACCTTTCATAATTTGATTGATGTCTTGAACAATTTCCTGCTGGCTGCGGTGACGCTCGCTCCAGGGTGCAAGATTGAGCATGAGAAAACCGTTATTGGACGAGCCGAAAGTGCCC
>CAMLON010000056.1 GCA_946481695.1 uncultured Bartonella sp.
GATCTTGCAAAACTTCGTCCGGTAACACCGCCAAGCCGGCACTATTTATCAAACAACAAAAATAAAAGGCAGCAAAGATTCGACAAAAAAAACGCATCAAGCCCCCTTCCTCGACTTTTTGCTACGGGTTAAAGCGCGTTGCGGAGCCCCGACACGAAGCCTGCGGTCCGACAACGAAAAGAGCCCGCCGATCATCATAAATATTGCACCAAGCCAGATACAGACAACTTCAGGTTTCCACCAGATGTGAAGCACCAATCCGTTGTTATTAACGTCGCCCGGCGCAATGTAAAGTTGGGAAAGTCCGTAATTTTTTATGCCCGATTCTGTTGTCGGCATATTTTGTGAAGGATAAAAGCGTTTGGCTGCCGTAACTGTTCCCAAATCCTTGCCCGCCTTTGACACTGAAAATTGGAACTGGGTTTCCGAATAGTTGGAACCATGAACATTTCGTGCACCTTCAAGCAGCACCTGTTTATCCGCAATCGTTGCGCTTTGACCTGCTCCAATTCTCAAAATGTTTTCTTGTCCGAAGGTTGCCACTGCAACAATACCGAATAATGTAATGCCTAAACCTATATGAGCCAATGCGGTGCCATAATTCGATCTTGGCAATTTGCCGAGGCGTCTTAGCCGGACGAAAAACCTCGTGCTTTTGGTACCACTCTTGAACCAGAGGTCATATAGGCCGCCGCAAAAGACAAATGCTGCCAGTCCAATCCCTAACGAGGCGAGAATTGATCGAAAGGATGTTTGGTAAAAGACAATCAATGTTGCAATAATTGCCAGCGCAAAAGCGCACGAAAGCCGTTCGGCAACAGCAAGCATATCGCCGCGTTTCCACCCCATAAGGGGCCCAAACGGAACCATCAACAATAGCGGCACCATGAGAGGGCCAAAGGTCAAATTGAAAAACGGTGCACCAACCGAAATTTTTTGGCCTGTCAATGTTTCCAGAAGCAACGGATAGAGCGTGCCGATGAGTACGGTTGCCGTTGCAGTCGTCAAAAACAGATTGTTAAAGACCAATAATCCTTCACGTGATATCGGACGGAACAGACCACCAGTTTTGAGAGATGATGCGCGCAAGGCAAAAAGAACTAATGCCGCACCGATGAAGAAAAACAGAATTGCAAGAATGGCGCGTCCGCGTGCCGGATCAACCGCGAAACTGTGAACAGAAGTGAGAATGCCGGAGCGGACAAGAAACGTTCCCATCAACGACAACGAGAACGTCAAAATGGCGAGAAACAGCGTCCAGATTTTCAAGGCGCCACGCTTTTCTAAAACGATAGCAGAATGAAGAAGCGCGGTACCGGCAAGCCACGGCATCAGTGACGCATTTTCTACCGGGTCCCAAAACCAATACCCACCCCACCCCATTTCATAATAGGCCCAATAAGAGCCAACCATAATACCACCGGTCAAAAATATCCACGAAACCAATGTCCATGGTCTCACCCAGCGCGCCCAGGCTGCATCAACACGCCCGTCAAGCAAGGCAGCTATTGCAAATGAAAAACACACCGAAAAGCCGACATAGCCGAGATAGAGAAGCGGCGGATGAATAGCAAGGCCGATATCCTGCAAAATAGGATTAAGATCACGTCCTTGAAGAGCAGGTGGATTAACTCTTATGAACGGGTTTGAAGTGAAAAGAATAAACAGCAAAAATGCTGTGGTGATCGAGGCCTGTGTCGATAAAATCAGTGCTTTCAGCCGCTCGGGAAGATTACCGCCGAAAAGTGCAATGAGAGAGGAAAAAAATGTGATAATAAAAACCCAAAGCAGCATCGAGCCTTCGTGGTTTCCCCACACGCCGGTTATCTTATAAAGAAGCGGCTTTTCAGAATGCGAATTTTGCACAACATTCAGAACCGAAAAATCCGAAACAATATAGGCGTGAATTAATGTGGCAAATGCGATGAGCACAAGCACAAAGACAAGATGGGCAATTGGCGAGGCTGCATCAATCAAGCGCCTATCGGAACGATAAACACCGATAACCGGAACGATGGTCTCGAATATTGCTACAGCAAGTGCCGCGCAGAGTGCAAGAGAACCAATCTCAACGCTCATGTTTCTGATAGGCCTCCCACAATCCTTGGGCTTTGAGCCTGTCAACAATATCTTTCGGCACATAGGTTTCGTCGTGTTTAGCCAAAACACGATCGGCAACAAAAACACCCTCGGGCTTGAAATGACCCTCGGCTATTATTCCCTGCCCTTCGCGAAAAAGATCCGGTAACACACCATCGAACTTTACCGTCTCTTTGTTGGAAAAATCGGTAATTGCGAAAGTTATTCTGGTTCCGTTTTCTTTATTGACCGAACCTTTTTCAACAAAACCGCCGAGCCGCAAAGGCCGGCCAGATGAAATATCTTCGCTGGTTATTTCTGAAGGCATGCGGAAAAAACTGGCTGTTCCGCGCATGGCGTAAAGAACAAGTGCCGCAGCAACCGCAAGTACGACGAGCCCACCCAATATCATCATCAGGCGTTTGGTCTTACGACGCCGCAACCCTTTCTGGATTGTCAAACGTACGGCTGTTTCATTGCTCATAATCTTGTTTCCTGACTTTCACAATAAGAGACTTTCACTTCAAGGCGAGCCCTTGAGCTCTTGCATAAGCCTCAAGCTCTAACGCTTTATCTTTTGTAAGTTTCGAAGTTCCCTCTTTTAACGCACCTAGTGCCTTTCCGGTTTCTTTTAAAACGAGCCATGAATGGATCAATTGTTTCCAACCTTCAAGATTGTCCGGGTTCTTTTCAAGTTTTTGTGCCAATTGTTCCACCATTGCATGAATGGCATCGTTGCTATCATTATCGCTGGCAACCGGTTTGTTTCCGGTACCAGAAGATGGTTTGTCGTTTTCGGAAATCGACCCATTTTCAGTCCCATGTTGGCGAGAGGCGGCATCAATTTTTGCTTGTTCCAGCTCTTTAATCATCATTTCAATACGCTGGCGTCCGGCATTGTCTTTCACCTGCCGCGAAAGATAATCTTTCAGCCCTGATATTGCTTCATCAATTTTTCCCGCCTGACGGAGAGATTCGGCAATAAAAAGACGCGGATAGAAGTCATCCGGAGAGAGTTTTGCCGCTTTTTCGAAACTTTTTTCTGCGTCTTCACTTACCGTTCCGCCATTATAGCCGACAAGAGCCATCCCGTAGCCCACCAGACGGGGAGCAGAATCGCCATTCAAACGCAAGGCACTGACATAAGTATTGACAGCATCCTGAAAACGTCCTGCAACAAGATAACCGGTTGCAAGTTCGTCTGCCAATTTCCCGTCATCCGGATTACGCGCAAATAGTGCTTCCGTGCGGACAAGCTTTTCTTCGGGCGTCAGCTCTAGAGGATCTTTCATCATAAGATCGTTGAAGGGACGGCTTTCAAGTCCCGGATTTCCCAGAAGCGAATAAACCCCTATGGTAATAAGAGGCACGCTTAAAACTGCCAAAACGATAACGCCCTTTAACCCGCGACTGCGGTGATTTATAAAAGCGTTTCCGGTTTTTT
>CAMLON010000057.1 GCA_946481695.1 uncultured Bartonella sp.
GATCTTGCAAAACTTCGTCCGGTAACACCGCCAAGCCGGCACTATTTATCAAACAGCAAAAATAAAAGGCAGCAAAGATTCGACAAAAAAAACGCATCAAGCCCCCTTCTTCGACTTTTTGCTACGGGTTAATGCGCGTTGCGGAGCACCTACGCGGAGCCTGCGATCCGACAACGAAAAGAGCCCGCCAATCATCATAAATATTGCACCAAGCCAGATACAGACAACTTCCGGTTTCCACCAGATGTGAAGCACCAATCCATTGTTATTAACGTCGCCAGGAGCAATGTAAAGTTGGGACAGCCCAAAATTCTTTATGCCCGATTCTGTTGTCGGCATATTTTGCGAAGGATAAAAGCGCTTGGCTGCTGTGATGGTTCCCAAATCCTTGCCCGCCTTCGACACTGAAAATTGGAATTGGGTTTCCGAATAGTTGGGACCATGAACATTACGGGCACCTTCAAGCAGCACCTGTTTGTCCGCTATCGTTGCGTTCTGACCTGCCCCAATCCTCAAAATGTTTTCTTGACCGAAGGTTGCCACTACAACAATGCCGAACAATGTAATGCCTAAGCCAATATGAGCCAATGCGGTGCCGTAATTTGACCTTGGCAATTTACCAAGGCGTCTTAGACGGACGAAAAATCCTGTGCTTTTGGTACCGCTCTTGAACCAGAGGTCATAAAGGCCACCGAAAAAGACGAATGCTGCCAGTCCAATCCCCAAGGAAGCGAGAATTGATCGCAAGGATGTCTGGTAAAAAACAATCAATGTTGCAATAATTGCCAGTACAAAAACGCCCGAAAGCCGTTTGGCAACAGCAAGCATATCGCCCCTTTTCCACGCCATAAGGGGGCCGAACGGAACCATCAATAACAGCGGCACCATAAGGGGTCCGAAGGTCAAATTGAAAAAAGGTGCACCAACCGAAATCTTTTGGCCCGTCAATGTTTCCAGAAGTAAGGGGTAAAGCGTGCCGATGAGCACGGTAGCCGTTGCAGTTGTCAAAAATAGATTGTTAAAAACCAATAGTCCTTCGCGTGATATAGGACGAAACAGACCACCGGTTTTAAGAGATGATGCACGCAAGGCAAAAAGGACTAATGCCGCGCCGATGAAGAAAAACAAAATGGCAAGGATGGCACGTCCACGTGCCGGATCAACCGCGAAACTGTGAACCGAGGTGAGAATGCCCGAGCGGACAAGAAAAGTTCCCATCAGCGACAACGAGAATGTCAAAATGGCGAGAAAAAGTGTCCAGATTTTCAAAGCCCCACGCTTTTCTAAAACGATAGCAGAATGAAGAAGAGCAGTGCCAGCAAGCCACGGCATCAGTGAAGCATTTTCTACCGGATCCCAGAACCAGTATCCACCCCACCCCATTTCATAATAGGCCCAATAAGAGCCGACCATGATACCACCGGTCAAAAATATCCAGGAAACCAATGTCCATGGTCTCACCCAGCGTGCCCAGGCTGCATCAACACGCCCGTCAAGCAAGGCAGCGATTGCAAATGAAAAACAGACCGAAAAGCCGACATAGCCGAGATAGAGAAGCGGCGGATGAATAGCAAGTCCGATATCCTGCAAAATAGGATTAAGATCACGTCCCTGAAGAGCGGGAGGATTAACTCTTATGAACGGGTTTGAGGTGAAAAGAATAAACAGTAAAAATGCTGTAGTGATCGACGCCTGTGTCGATAAAATCAGTGCTTTCAACCGCTCCGGCAAATTACCGCCAAAAAGTGCAATAAGAGAGGAAAAAAATGTGATAATAAAAACCCAAAGCAGCATCGAGCCTTCATGGTTCCCCCACACGCCGGTTATCTTATAGAGAAGCGGCTTTTCGGAATGCGAATTTTGCACAACATTCAGAACCGAAAAGTCCGAAACAATATAGGCGTGAATTAATGTGGCAAATGCAACGAGCACAAGCACAAAGACAAGATGGGCAATAGGCGAGGCAGCATCAACCAAACGCCGATCGGAACGGTAAACACCGATGACAGGAACAATCGTCTGGAATATTGCTACAGCGAGTGCCGCACAGAGTGCAAGAGAACCGATCTCAACGCTCATGTTTCTGATAGGCCTCCCACAATCCTTGGGCTTTGAGCCTATCGACAATATCTTTCGGCACATAGGTTTCGTCATGTTTTGCCAAAACACGATCGGCAACAAAAACACCATCCGGCACAAAATGGCCTTCTGCAATGATTCCCTGACCTTCGCGAAAAAGATCGGGTAGAACGCCATCGAATTTCACAGTTTCCTTGTTGGAAAAATCGGTAATTGCAAACGTTATTCTGGTTCCGTTTTCTTTATCAACCGAACCTTTTTCAACAAAACCACCGAGCCGCAAAGGCCTGCCGGATGAAATATCTTCACCGGTTATTTCTGAAGGCATGCGGAAAAAACTGGCGGTACCCCGCATGGCATAAAGAACAAGCGCCGCTGCAACCGCCAATACGACGAGCCCACCCAATATCATCATCAGGCGTTTGGTCTTACGACGCCGCAACCCTTTCTGGATTGTCAAACGTACGGCTGTTTCATTGCTCATAATCTTGTTTCCTGACTTTCACGTTAAGAGACTTTTAGTTCGACGCAAGCCCTTGCGCTTTTGCATAAGTCTCAAGCTCTGACGCTTTATCTTTTGTAAGTTTCGATATTCCCTCTTTTAACGCGTTTCTTGCCTTTCCGGTTTCCTTCAAAACCAGCCAAGAATGAATCAATTGTTTCCACCCTTCAAGATTGTCCGGATTTTGTTCAAGTTTTTGTGCCAATCGTTCCACCATTGCGTGAACGGCATCATTGTTATCATTATCACTGGCAACCGGCTTATTTCCGGTACCGGAAGCTGGTTCGCCGTTTCCGGAAATCGCACCGCCGTTAGCTCCCTGTTCGCGAGAGGCGGCGTCAATTTTTGCTTTCTCCAGCTCTTTAATCATCATTTCAACACGCTGGCGTCCGGCATTGTCTTTCACTTGTCGCGAAAGATAATCTTTCAGCCCTGATATTGCTTCATCAATTTTCCCTGCTTGCCGGAGAGATTCAGCAATAAAGAGACGTGGATAGAAGTCATCCGGAGACAATTTTGCTGCTTTTTCGAAACTTTTCTCGGCGTCTTCACTTACCGTTCCACCATTATAGCCGACAAGAGCCATCCCGTAGCCCACCAGACGGGGTGCAGAATCGCCATTCAAACGTAAAGCACTGACGTATGTATTGACAGCATCCTGAAAACGTCCGGCAACAAGATAACCGGTTGCAAGCTCGTCCGCCAATTTTCCGTCATCCGGACTGCGGGCAAAAAGTGCTTCCGTGCGAACAAGCTTTTCTTCGGGCGTCAGTTCTGCGGGATCTTTCATCATAAGATCGTTGAAGGGATGGCTTTGAAGTCCCGGATTTCCCAAAAGCGAATAAACTCCTATGGTAATAAGAGGCACGCATAAAACCGCTACAATAATAACGCCCTTTAACCCGCGACTGCGGTGATTTATAAAAGCGTTTCCGGTTTTTT